>JBGSVD010000057.1:0-58622 GCA_041753135.1 Planctomycetaceae bacterium | reverse complement strand
AAACTCACAGCGACCTCCGTGTTCGTTTGTGGTTCTTGAAGAACGCACATTCTGTGCGAAATCACAAGCCACACGAAGGTCACTTTGTTTGACTCAAACCCCACCCGCAATGCAACTTAAAAGCTGCACGATCTCCATGTCGGCGAGAACCTGCTCGTTCTGCTTCGAGACGGAGCATTGCGGCTGAACGCCGACATCACCTCCGGGCTTCTTGCCATGGTGGATGCCGTGCGAAGCATTCTTGGCAACATCGATAATTCCGGCCAGGAAGGTGACGAAGCTTACGAGCATCTCATCGCACTTCTCGCACAATTGAAGACCGGAAGTCCCGCCGAGACAGCGCCTGCTTCATCGAAATCTGAGCAGGTGGAGATTGAAGTCGAAAATGTCGTTCGCGAACTCAGTGCTGAAGTTGCTGCGGCCGTCGCGACGCCTGTTACAAAGCCCAAGAAAAGTGGTCGCGGAAAATCCAAAGCCAAGAGTGCGGCTGCCCCAACAATCGCTCCGGTAACACCGCCGGTGGAGATCACTGCATCAGCCACGAGTGTCCCATCCAGGATCGCCGCGCCGCCAGTTGCCGTCGCAGCCGCTCGCGAAGTGCGATCAGCGGACTCCGGGTCATCGAGCGGTGAACCGAATGACCGAAACGGTTCTGCGGCGGACTCTTCAGTTCGAATCGACGTTCACCTGCTGGACAAGCTGATGAATCTGGTCGGCGAGCTTGTGCTTGCTCGAAACCAAATCATGCAGTTCAGTCAGGGCATCGAGGACCCGGCACTTGCCGCAGCTTCTCAACGAATCAACTTGATTACGACCGAACTGCAGGAAGGAGTCATGAAGACTCGCATGCAGCCGATTCGAAACGCGTGGAGCAAACTGCCTCGCGTTGTCCGCGACCTCTCGATCAGTTGCGGAAAACAGGTCCAGGTAAAAATGGATGGAGCCGAAACAGAATTGGACAAGACAATTCTTGAGGCCATCAAAGATCCGTTGACTCACATTGTGCGAAATTCTGTCGACCACGGAATTGAAACCGCAGAAGTGCGAAGAAACAACGGAAAGCCTCCGGAAGGAACACTCTGGCTGCGAGCGTATCATGAAGGCGGTCAGGTCAACATCGAAATCTCTGACGACGGTGCTGGCATCAACGTCAATCGCGTTCGTCAAAAAGCCGTTGAAAAAGGCATGGTTTCGGCCGACCAGGCCGCCGCAATGCCCGATCGTGAAGCGATTCAACTGATTCTGCTGCCAGGATTCTCCACAGCCGCACAGGTGACCAACGTCTCTGGGCGAGGTGTTGGTATGGACGTGGTTAAGACCAACGTCGAGAAGATCGGCGGAACGCTGGACATCCAAAGTGCGATGGGAAAAGGAACAACGCTGCGGATTAAGATTCCACTGACACTGGCCATTGTTCCGGCTCTGATTGTGACATGCGAAGAAGATCGCTACTGCATTCCACAAGTCAGTCTGCTTGAGCTTGTGCGACTGGAAGGCGAGAGAGCTCGCACGGACATTGAACTGATGCACTCGGTTCCTGTCTACCGACTTCGCGGCCAGTTGTTACCGTTGGTGTTTCTGGACGAAGAGCTGAAACTGCGTGCTCACAGAACGGACGCGGAACGAAAATCATCAGATATCGTGAACATCGTTGTCCTGCAGGCAGAGGATCGTCACTTTGGTCTGGTTGTTGATCAGATCAACGATACACAAGAAATTGTCGTCAAGCCCTTGGGGCACCATTTGAAGGGCCTGTCAACTTATGCCGGTTCGACCATCATGGGAGACGGCACAGTCTCTTTGATTCTGGACGTTCTGGGGATTGCACAGCAGTCGCATGTTCTGTGTGCGAACGGTACACGAGGAATGATTGACAACTCGGAATCTCGCGGTGAACAGAAGATGTCGGGTATCTCCTGGCTTATTGTCGATCCGCAAGATGGCACTCAGGCGGCAATTCCCCTTTCGAGTGTTTCACGACTGGAAGAGATCCGTTCGGACTCAATTGAGAAAACCGGACGGCAGCAAGTGGTTCAATATCGTGGTGAAATCATGCCGCTGGTGTCACTCAACGACTTCGGTCAGGTTGAGCCCGATGAGCATGGATCCATCTCCCTGGTTGTATTCAACGATGGGCGTCGTAACGTCGGTGTGGTTGTCGGAAAAATCGTTGACATTGTCAATGAAGCCGACCAGGCGTTCTCTGACGAGTCATGCGAAACCAGAATCATTGCCGGACGCGTCACGCGAATTGTTCACCTTGAGCAACTTGCCCTGAACGCCTGATGGTGAGGCCGCTTTCTCCGATCGTAATGCATTGCTGGATAAGAATCCGCTGAGCATTTCAGCTCGCATTTCTAAAATATTTTGAAGACCGTCAGCAAACGAGGCATCGAATAATGCATCCATCAAATTCATTCTGCACGTTCCGAGTCGGAACCATGTATCTCGGTGTTGAAGTTCATCGTGTTCAGGAAGTCATTCGAGCCCAGCGAATGACACGAGTTCCCGGCGCGCCGACTGTCGTTCGTGGGCTCATGAATCTGCGAGGTCAGATTGTTACGGCTCTCGACATGCGTCGCCGACTTGGCTTCGAAGAGACCGAAACCAATGAACCGCAGATGAACGTTGTGGTGCGCACTTCGGATGGCCCGGTGAGCCTTCTCGTGAATGAGATCGGAGATGTCATCGTTGTTGACACCGATCAGTTCGCCGCACCACCGGAGACTCTTCAGGGCGCGCATAGAGAATTGATTGCGGGGTCATACAAACTTCAGGGCAGACTGCTACTCGTTCTGAATCTGGACGCCGCGATACGAATTGCCGCCTAAGAAATTGTCGAGCTCTGAGTGGCTTGCTCAGTAAGACAGATTGCTCGAACCGGCCACGTTTCGGCACTCAACGCAGACGATTTACTCTTGTGCTGTGTTCACCGGCTGCCTGGCTGACACGGTATTTGTTGTCCATCAAATTTACGTTTTTGCGAACATGCACCATGAAACAAGCTTCATTGAATCTTGCACAACTCAGAACGACGGCTGTTCTTACAATTGCCCCTGTCCTGTATGCCGTCGCGTTTGCGGTCGTCGTGGTCAGCGCGGATGCGCAGAATGATTCTTCGGTCGGATCGATTGTTTCCACTTCGGAGGCGGTCGATCAGGAAAATATTTTCAGCGAACAGGATCTGAACGAGGCTCAGGCAACAACCAGTCTTGCCGGCATCGGAATCGCCTGCTTCACTGTGGCGACGGTCCTCTCGGTTTCGTTCACCTGGTGGGTAATGTCATTTGTCAATAAGGACCATGCAGCCTCCATGTCGAAATCTGAGGAGTACTCCTCTCGCGTTGGTCGCTTTTCCATGGGAATTGCTGCTGCGGCAAAACAAACCTCAGAGAGCATTGAAGAAATAGCACGAACATCCAATGTTGCGGTTTCGTCTCTTAACGAAGCCCTGAAGCAGGCAGAGAAGTCGGCTCAGGTTGTTAAGTCGCTTGGTGGCCAGACGGATTCTGTCACTGAACTTGTCGGTGAGATCACTGCCATTTCGGAGCAGACAAATCTGCTTGCCCTGAACGCCACCATTGAGTCTGCTCGAGCCGGCGACGCTGGAAAAGGCTTCTCAGTGGTTGCCAACGAAGTCAAACAACTTGCCAGCGATACTCATCATACATCTCATCGAGTGATCGAACGAGTTCGCGGAATACAGCAGTCCAGCTCCGAAACGATCTCCACCACCGAAAATGTCCTGTCACTGATGCGACAGTGTGCCGAATGTCAGATCACGATCGCATCGGCTGTCGAAGAACAACGCACGATTGCGTCACAGCTTGCCGCACAGGCCGTTGATCTGGCTCGTGAAGCTGGCGGACAAATGGGAGAGTCAATGTTTTCGGACCTCTCTGATAGTCAGAGCAGCAGCGGTTTCAAAATGGATTCAAAGATCAATCACGCCTCACCGACGCGTCGTCGGAAAATTCAAAGCGTGACTCATTCGCACTCAACATGACATTGCACCAACGACGGGCCATACATTATCGGCAAAGAACCGATCGGAGCCTGAAATGTTCACTTTAGTCCAGAGAATACCACAAAAGTATCGCATTCCCCTGGTGGCCGCTGTCATTCCGACGATCGTCATCATGGTACTGACGTACTCGCAATGCAATGACATACGAAGCCAGGCGGTCGAAGCTTGTATCAATCAGGCAAAGGCTGTTTGTCTGTCTGCAGAATCCGTACGGACTCATGCGGAAGCGCAATGGGAAAAGAATATTTTTCAACAAGACACTCTGAAGGAGTGGGTCAAGGAAGACAAACTCGATCAAGTTCTTTCAACAGTTCCGATTATCTCTTCAATTGAATCCATTCGAGACAGTGCAAAGGACTCGGGCTTCACATTTCGAGTTCCTTCATTGTCTCCGAGAAATCATGAGAACCTGGCGGACGCCTTTGAACAAACGGCGCTGGCGAAACTTGAAGACACTGGTGTGTCTGATCTGATCGAGATCAACCACGCGACGAACACCGTACATTATTTTCGACCAGTGCGAATGAGCCAGAGCTGTCTGACATGTCACGGAGATCCCGCGACCTCTCAGGAGCTCTGGGGGAATAGCAAAGGACTGGACGGCACTGGTTTTGAAATGGAACACGGTAAAGTCGGAGATCTGAGAGCCGCATTTGAAATCATCTCTTCTCTCGATGAAGCCGACCGTGCCACTGAAGCAGCTTTTGGAAAAGCAATGACGTTTGCATTCGGCAGTTTGATCGTGTGCGGACTATTGTCGCTGGTGATTCTTCGTTCTGTGCAACTCGATGTGCATCAGAACGCCTGTCAAATCGGGAATGAAGTTGCTCAGGATGTGTCGGATGGCACGGCTGGTATCGCCAGTGCGATCGAGGAGCTCTCAGCCAATATTCGCGACATCGCTGATGGTGCCGCGTCTGCTTCTGGTTTCGCACGTGAAGTCGTCAGCAAAGTAGAAAGCACAAACGAAAAAGGCAGCATGCTCAACAAATGCAGCAGTGAGATCGGAAACATTGTTCAACTGATCGAAGCGATTGCAGAGCAAACAAATCTTCTGGCACTCAATGCAACCATTGAAGCTGCAAGAGCCGGAGACACTGGAAAAGGATTTGCCGTTGTTGCCGGGGAAGTTAAAGAACTGGCTCGTGAAACATCCAAAGCAACCTCAGCCATTACAGAGAAGATTAACGCTATCCAGACGGCGTCAGGGGAGTTGCTCAGCGATCTTGGAACGATGCGAGAAGTCGTTCGCCGCATTGACAGCTCTCAAACGGCCATCGCGGGAGCAGTACACCAGCAGAAATCAGCGACGGATGAAATCGGAAGAGCCATCCATGGAGTGCTTTCTTCAAGTCGGCAACTGACCAGCCGCTTGACTGGCACAAGCCATTGATTCTCCGAGTCCTGCATGATCAAAAAGACACGAACTCATTCCTGGACATGATCTTCGGGCAAGAACACCAGCCCTAAAACCACTAACACCACGTCTGTTCTACCAGTATCTCAGGGAGCATCTTGCATGTCGTTTCGCAACATCTCAGTGCCAGTTAAACTCTACATTCTGACCGGAGTCTTCTCTGCTGGCCTGATTGGTTACGGACTGTGGTCAAATCACATTCTTTCGGTCACTAAGGTTGAAGGCCCGTACTACAACCGAATTATTGAAATGAAGGATGTGCTTGCGGATATCCTGCCGCCTCCGGAATACATCATCGAAAGTTACCTGGTTGCATCCACTCTGGCCGGAATGGCCCACGATCAGGTTGCTACTCCTGCCGAGCTCTCTGCGGCTGTCGATGAGTTGCGGGTCCTCGAGAAGCAGTACGAGGAGCGTCACCAATATTGGGACGGACAATTGGAGGAAGGACCAATTCGCAAAAGACTGATGCAGGACACTCACGAACCAGCTCGGAAATTCTTTACGCTCTGCAATACAAAGCTGATTCCTGCATGTCTTTCGGGAAAAGGCGAAGAAGCCAATCGGGTCTTTGAAGATGAAATCGTCCCAGCCTTCAGGACTCACAAATCGGCGATCGCTGAGCTGGCAGAGCTTTCTCAACAGGCGGCAACTGCAGTTGAAAAAGAATCATCAGACTACATTTCTTCCAGCAGTCTCTGGAACATTGGAATTGCTCTCGGAGTTGTCACTGGTTGCGGCATCTTCGGCTGGTACACAGCTCAAAACATGTCTTCAACTCTGAAGAATTCGGCCGAGGCTCTGCGACACGTCGCAAGATCTGAACTTGTCGCTGTTGGACAGCAAATGCGAGCAAACGCTCAGGAAACAACACACCAGGCGACACTGGCCAGCGGCGCGGCTGAACAGGTCAGTGCGAATGCTCAGGCACTCGCTCAGGCGGTCGATGAATTCAACACCAGTATTCGAGAAATCTCCGGCAATACTTCAAACGCTGCGAACGTCGCCGCACATGCTGTCGAAGCTGCCAACCGTACGAACGCGACCGTCACGAAGCTTGGCGAAAGCAGTGCTGAAATCGGCAACGTGATCAAAGTGATCAACTCAATCGCCGAACAAACAAACCTCCTTGCTCTGAACGCGACGATTGAAGCAGCCCGAGCTGGCGAAGCCGGTAAGGGATTCGCCGTTGTCGCAAATGAAGTGAAGGAACTGGCCAAGCAGACCAGCAATGCCACCGAAGACATCATTCGCAAAATCGCCATGATTCAGGATGACACGGCTCAGGCGGTGCAGGCGATTGGACAAGTCACAGGCATCATTCGTCAAATCAATGAATCTCAAAATGCCATCGCCAGTGCGGTCGAAGAACAGTCGGCCATGACTGGTGAGATCAGTCGAAACATCTCTGAAGTTGCTGCGGGAAGTGGCGAGATTGCTCGAAACATCACGCTTGTTGCAAACGCCGCGGGCTCGACATCTCGCGGAACCGACGAAACACTGCGAGCAGCGTCCGATATTGAGCACATGGCAGAAGAACTGCTGCTGCTGATCGGAGCCGTGGAAAGTGTGACGAGCTCCTCAGGAAACAAAAAGTACTCATCAGGCAGACCGAAGCTGTCTGACAAACCGGCAAGGGATTTCGATCCACGCCATGTCAAGTTGACGTAACGATCGAAACGAACAGGCAAGCTCGAGAGTCATTTCGAGTCCTGTTTCCGGTTCGAATGCCAATCCCTGAACGGACCCGACCTGACAGAGCAATTTGCCAAAACACTTTGGACGACCAGCACACAGTGGCCCGGCCAGAGATTCTGCGCCCCAGAAGAACAGATCATCCACCAATGTGGCCACTGTCCCGGACACGCCAGTTGATCACAGTCCCAATTTTTCAGTCCAATGCACCAAGGCTCCAAGATGCACCTCCGCAACATGACAATTCCAACTCGACTTTACATTCTTACAGCCGTCTTTTCACTTGGACTGATTGGTTACGGACTCTGGTCGAACCGAACTCTGTCCATTACCAAAGTTAATGGACCGTATTACGGTCAGATCGTCGAAATGAAAGATGTTCTGGCGGACATATTGCCGCCTCCGGAATTCATCATCGAGAGCTACCTTGTGTCCTACAAGCTCGCCGAGGCTGTCCATACAAACGCTTCAAAAGCCGACGTTGCGGAACTCATTAGTTCCCTGCAAAGTCTCGAAGCGGTGTATAACGAGCGACATGTCTATTGGGATGAGAAGCTGGCCGAGGGCAAGATTCGCGGCAGCCTGATGGAGCTAACTCACACACCGGCAGCAGAGTTCTTCCGAGTCAGCAATGAACAGTTCATTCCGGCCTGCGTGGCAGGCGATGGGGCACAAGCTGACAGCATTCTTCGAGGAGAGTTGACAGCACGCTACGAAGCCCACAAGGCAGAGATCGTAAAGCTTGCAACCCTTTCTGTAGAGACGGCGACAAGTATTGAACTGGAAGCCGCGGACGTGATCTCCAGCAGCATCTTCTGGAACATGAGCCTGGCCGCAGGCATTGTCATCGGCTTCGGTGTTTTCGGATGGATGACCGCAAAACAGGTTTCCGCGGCTCTTCGTAAATCTGCTCTCGCCATGAAATCGGTTGCCCGTGAAGAGCTGACGCTTGTCAGCGAACAGATGCGAGCGAATGCCCAGGAAACGACTCACCAGGCCACACTGGCGAGCGGTGCTGCAGAACAAGTCAGTGCCAATGCTCAGGCGTTGTCTCAAGCTGTTGATGAGTTCAATACAAGCATCCGTGAAATCTCCGGAAACACATCCAACGCGGCTACAGTTGCGGGACATGCCGTTGAGGCCGCCAATCGAACGAATGCAACTGTGACCAAGCTCGGCGAAAGCAGTGCTGAGATCGGCAATGTGATCAAGGTGATCAACTCCATTGCTTCTCAGACAAACCTCCTTGCTCTGAACGCGACGATCGAAGCAGCCCGAGCTGGCGAAGCTGGTAAAGGCTTCGCCGTAGTCGCCAATGAAGTGAAGGAACTGGCCAAGCAGACCAGCGAAGCCACTGAAGACATCATTCGCAAAATCGCCATGATTCAGGATGACACGGCACAGGCGGTCGACGCGATTGGACAGGTGACGGAAATCATCCAGCAGATCAATGAATCTCAAAATGCCATCGCCAGTGCGGTGGAAGAACAGTCGGCCATGACTGGCGAGATTAGTCGAAACATTTCCGAAGTCGCCTCAGGAAGTGGCGAGATCGCTCGAAATATCACGATGGTCGCTAACGCAGCGAAATCCACGTCGCAAGGCACTGAGGGCACTTTAAGTGCAGCCAGCAGCATTGAAGACATGGCCGAATCGCTGCTCGAACTTGTCGGAGAAGTTGCCCACTTTCGTGCACACGGAACAGCAACATCTCAGGCGAACGAATACTCAAGTCGCATGTATTCATGAAGTGCGGTGAACAGCCTCACGGCTTCGGTACTGTCGAACCTTGAAATTGTGTTTCGTATGTTCATTTGTTTCCAGCTTGTTAATTTAAGGTCCAAGTCATGTTGCCACGCATTTCAATAGCCATGCGACTGAAGTTCATCCTCGCAATGGCGATCGCTGGTTCACTGATTACAACCGGTTTGTTCTATCAGACATTAAGCAGCGTGGCCGTGCACGGTCCGGCCTACACACGGATTGTGCAGGGTAAGGATGTGATCGCGGATATTTTGCCGCCTCCGGAATACATTGTGGAGTCACATCTAACGGTCCACCAGATCATCGTTGCACTTGAAAATGGGAAGTCCGAAGAAGTCACGCGGCGTATTGAACGACTGAAGACGCTGAAGCAGGAGTTTGACGATCGACACGATTTCTGGCAGTCCGATCTACAAGACCCGGAAATGCGAGTGCTGATGCTGAACAAGCTGCACGCGCCGGCGATCGAATTCTTTTCCACTGTGGAATCTCAGCTGATTCCGGCATGTGAAGCGCAGAACACGGCTGCGGCCACTGCAGTACTGACTGGTCCCCTGACGTCCAGCTACAATCAACACCGGGAAGCCGTGGACGCACTCACAGAACTTGCAATCCATCGAAATCAGGAATCGGAAGACGCTGTACGCCTGGAAATGGATCGAAACACCAAATGGTGCATTGGCATTGTCCTTGTGACGAGTATTGTCGTCGGAGGACTCGGCAACTATCTGATCAATCATGCCATCGTGCCGTTGCGACAGAAGGCTCACGTACTTTCTGCACAGGCCATTGAGTCCGGCAATAATGCCGACAGCATCGCGGCGGCCGTGCGACAGCTTGACGACAGCATTCGAGAAATCTCGCAGAACGCCCATCATGCAGAAACCGTCTGTGCCACCGCAAGACAATCCGTGGACAAGTCCTGCACGGTGCTGCATGGCCTGAGTGCCAGCAGCAATCAGATTGGCGAAGTGATCCAGCTTATTCAGAGAATCACACATCAAACGAATCTTCTGGCCCTGAACGCGACTATTGAGGCAGCTCGTGCCGGTGAGGCGGGACTTGGATTCGCCGTGGTCGCACGTGAAGTGAAAGAACTGGCCTCGCAGACTAATGAGGCGGCCAGCTCAATCATCGAACACATTGGTGCGATCCAGCAGGAAACCTATTCAGCTCTGTCCGCTATCGAAATGGTCAATGAAGTGGTGACCGCGATTCATGAAAGTCAGACTGGGATTGCCTCCGCAGTCACCCAGCAGTCTGGCATGACCATGCAACTTGCAAGAAGCGTCGATGGAATGGCATCCGCTTCTCGTTTAATGACAGAAACCGCCGGCCAGCTGATTGGAAATTCTGATCTGTCATCCACATCCCAAAGCATGTACGACAATGACAGTCGGACAGCGAAGAACAGAATCGGCCGTTTTGATCTCACGACTATGGCCTGATTGAAATTGCCCGTAGCGAAAGTCGTCCTGAAAGTAACTTGTCGTCCCTCACTTCCGATCAACTCAGCAACAAGCAATCTGGCTTCACCAGTGATCCCAGAAAGCAAAACAAACCCTAAGGAGTTTCAATGTACGCTCTAATTATTGACGACTCTCGCGCGATGCGCCGCATTCTTCGACAGATTGTGGAACCATTAGGTTTCACAATTCTGGAAGCTGGGGACGGCCGTGAAGGTCTGGACCAACTGATCAAGCACCATCCTGAAATTGAAGTCACGCTGGTCGACTGGAATATGCCCGTGATGAATGGGCTCGATTTCGTCAAAGCAGTTCGGGCGGATGATCAATACCGCGACATGAAACTGATGATGGTGACGACGGAAACGGAACCTTCTCAGATGGCTCGTGCGTTAATGGCAGGTGTTGACGAATTCGTCATGAAGCCGTTCACAAGAGAAATTCTGGTCGAAAAAATGCGACTCGTAGGTGTCTCCTGTCCTTAGCCAAGAACCGTACTGCATAGATTGCGGGAACTTATCAGTCCCTTCCATATGCAACGGTACTCACGCAAACAAAGTCAGATTCTCCAATGCCAAACACCATCAGCGAACTCGCTCCAAACCTTGAAACCCTATTCCGGAGACGCGCGCAGAATCTGCAGATGCTTCCTGGAGTCGCGGTTCAGGCTCTGGAGATTGCACGTGATCCTGAATGTTCAATTCGCGAGTTTGTCGCGGTTGTGGAACGAGATGCAAAGCTGGCATCCGATATTCTGGGAATGTCGAACTCCGCGATGTTCTCATCTGGATCGCCGCCACTGGTAAGTCTTCAGCAGTCCATTGTACGGCTGGGGTTTCGCCAATGCCGCAACCTCATTCTCAGCTCAAGTATGGCCTCGTTGATGAAATCAATGTCGCTTGAGGAAGAGTGGGTCAGAGATGTGCTTTGCAGGCATGGTTTTTTGACCGGGATGCTGGCGATTCACGTCAACAAGATTGTTGGTACTGGATTCCAGGGAGAAGAATTCGCCGCTGGGCTGATACATGACTTTGGCAGAACAATGATTGCCGTCTGCATGCCCACTCAGTTCTGTCAGGCAGATCCTCTGCATTTTGACGAATCCTCGGAAACACCGGTTGCAGAGAAACGCATCCTGGGAACAGATCACTGTGAGGCTGGTGCGTGGTTCGCGGTCAACAGCGGATTGCCGTCTGAGTTCGTGGAAGTGATACGCTTCCATCACACTCCCGCTGCAGCGACGAAGCATCGACGTCTGGTTGCAATCACCTCAATCGCAGACCATATGGCAAGCCATCTTCAACGATTTGAGAATGCCAACAACTACGACCTGAAGTCCAATGAGGCCGTTTATGTTCTTGAAAGCTGCGGAGTTATCAATGTGGCCGGTCGCTTAAACGATGTCTGTCGAGAACTCATGAATACTGCCAGGAAAGAAGCCCAGAAGATGTGGTCTGTTTAACCTCTGTATTTCAGTTTTGATGCAGGCCGTTTCCAAGTCTATTTGTTATATCTAAAGGCGGGTCATTGATGTACTTCAATGACCTGGATCAACCCATGTCTGACGTTCTACGCGTATTGATTGCCGACGATTCTTCTGTCACACGCAGAATTGTGTCGGAAGCGTTAAGTCGAGAAGCAGATCTCCAGATTGTCGGTGCTGCCCAGGACGGCGAAGAGGCGATTGCTTTCTTCAAGGCGCAGAATCCGGATATTGTTCTGCTGGATGTGGATATGCCCAACGTTAACGGCATTGAAGCCCTGAAGATCATTCGCAAGCTGAATGACTCAGTTCCCGTAGTCATGTTCAGCACATTGACGGTCAAGGGCGGTGAAGCCACTTTGGACGCCCTTGCCGCTGGTGCAACCGACTACGTCGCAAAACCAACTGGCGTAGGTCATATGGACAAGGCGATGGCCTACCTGAAACAGGAAGTCATTCCCAAGATTCGAATGTGGGGATCTCGATATAAGACACGCAAAGAGAAATCTGCGCAGGTTAGTACAACGACAAAGCCAGTCACCGCAGCACCGTCCGCACTATCTGCTGCTTCTGGTGCTCGAGGCAGTTCTTCATTTACTATCGGCGCAAAACCAGCCGCAACAGTACAACCCACTCGTCGCCGATCCGGTCCAATCAATGTTCTTACAATCGGTGCTTCCACGGGTGGCCCCAATGCTCTCGCGGAATTGATTGGGCTGCTGCCAGGCGATATCGGCGTGCCGGTACTCATCGTTCAGCACATGCCTCCCGTGTTCACCCAACTACTGGCCGAAAGATTGGATCGCAGCTCTCGACTGACTGTCAAAGAAGGTTTCGACGGTGCCGTCGTTCGACCGGGAGAAGTTTGGGTGGCTCCAGGTGATTTTCATATGGTCGTGACTCGTGAAGGCACAGAAACGATCCTGCGAACTAATAAAGGCAGTGCAGAGAACTCCTGTCGACCGGCGGTCGATGTGCTCTTCAGATCAGTGGCAGAAGTTTACGGAGCCAGTGCCCTGGCAGTCGTCTTGACGGGGATGGGTAAAGACGGAACCGCTGGTTGCAGAATTTTAAGCAATCTGGGAGCCGGAATTCTTGTTCAGGACGAAGCGTCTTCTGTCGTCTGGGGCATGCCGAGAGCCGTGCAGGAAGCGGGCCTTGCTGAAGCCGTTCTGAACCTGAAAGATCTTGCGTCCGCCATCATGACTCGAATCCGCGGTGCGAACTCCAGTGTCGCAAACGCTGCAGCTGCACGCTGCTGACAAGGCGGCTGAGCTCGAAATCAAATTGCATCCTGAGGCAACACAGAACCTGATAACACGTTGTCGTTAATCTGAAATACTCACCATAACGGAATTACTCTCATGCCCCTGGCTACAATGGAAATCGACTTTCTGAAACAGCTGATATCTCAGCGTTCTGGAAATGTTATTTCTTCAAATCAGGACTACCTCCTGGAATCGCGTCTGCTTCCGGTCGCCAAGTCCATCGGGCTGGACAACGTCCATGCCCTCGTCGCTGAACTCCGTCGGCAGCCCGGGAGCCCGCTGCCAGAACGCGTGGCGGAAGCGATGACGATCAACGAAACAAGTTTCTTTCGCGACATGTTACCATTTGACGCATTGCGAACGACGGTGATCCCTTCACTCATCCAGAAGCGTGCCGCATCGAAATCACTTTCGATCTGGTGTGGGGCAAGTTCCAGTGGGCAAGAACCCTACACGCTGGCCATGATTCTTCGAGAACACTTTAATGAGCTTGGCTCGTGGAATGTCAAGATTCATGCCACAGACCTTTCAGAAGACATGGTGAAGAGAACGCAGGAAGGCGTTTATAGCCAGTTCGAAGTGAATCGTGGGCTTCCTGCACAGATGCTTATTAAACACTTCGAACGCGCGGGTACACAGTGGCGAGCGCGACCGGAGCTGCGACGAATGATTGATGCTCGTCGCATGAATTTGACAAGTGCCTGGCCCATCACTGCACAATATGACATAGTCTTTCTTCGTAACGTCATGATCTATTTTGATCAGCCTACGAAGGAACGCATCCTGAATCGTATTCACAAGGTTCTGCGTCCCGACGGTTACTTATTTCTCGGAGGCGGCGAGACGCTCATCACTTTAAATGTTCCGTACCTCCGGGAACCAATAGGCAAGACCGTCTGTTTCAGACCGGTCGCAGTATAGGACAAATTTTATGACGATAGACGAACAGACGCTGCAACAGGTCGTGTCCGATGTCTGCTCTGGTATGCTCGGACTGGAGCTTGAACCTTCTGAGCATTCCACCTGTGACGAAACCGACGCACTCTCCGCGATTGTTAAGATCTCTGGTGGCTGGGATTCCCTGGTTCAGGTTTTGACGCCGCGTAGAACTGCGGTCTCCATCGCCTCAACCATGTTTGCCATGAGTGAAGATGAACTCTCTGAAGCAGAGATTCGCGACGCCGTTGGTGAAATTGTCAACATGGTGGGTGGAAACCTGAAGGGGATCGTGGACGGTGAATCCAGCCTTTCATTGCCTTGTGTTGGCGAAGTCAACGGTTCAGCGCCGTTTGATGGAAGCTTCAGTGGCCTGACAGTGTCGAATCGCTGCCAGGGTGACCCGTTGATCGTACGTGTTCATGATCGCAGCAAGGGCTGAGAACAACGTAATTTTACAGCAGCATTTTTTTGCCGAAAACGGCATTTCTAATTTATATGGGGGTGTGTGATGAAAGTTCTTGTAGTCGACGACAGTAAAGCAATGCGCATGATTGTAAGCCGGACACTGAAGCAGTCCGGAATACCCAACCTGACCACGCTCGAAGCCGGTAACGGCATCGAAGGACTTGCAATGGTGGCCGAACATAAGCCAGATGCAGTTCTCAGCGACTGGAATATGCCGGAAATGAAGGGCATCGACTTTCTGAAGAAGCTCCGCGAAAGTGGAAACGAGACCCTGTTTGGTTTCGTGACTTCCGAGTGCAGTCCAGAAGTCAAAAAGGAAGCTGATGACGCTGGCGCCGCTTTCTTTATCGTAAAACCATTTACTCCAAACGCATTTGAAGCGGCTTTGACACCGGTTCTTGCCCGCTGATTTCAAGAGGTGAATTATGAGCAGCAGTCCACTTCCCACCCTGAACACTGTTGAAAAACTTATGCAATGCCTTCTGGGAAACCAGGTGGCAACGCGCAACTCAACGCCCGGTCCTGACCTGACAAAGCCTCACGTCATGGCCAGCTATGTTGATGAGTCGAATGCCGTGCAGCGAATTCTGGTTTGCGAACTCGCACTCGCAAACTCAATGGGAGCTGCGATGTCGATGATTCCGGCAGGGGTGGCCAACGATGCCACGAAAGCCGGTATTATCGCAGAGAATATTGAGGGCAACCTCGGCGAAGTTCTCAACATCTGCGTAAATCTGTTTACTGAAAACTCCAATGATCGGCTGACCTTCAGCAATGTTAAGGTCTGCACAGCAAAAGATCCGGCTACTGCAGCGAAAGCGGCTGTGAAGTATGCCATTGATATTCCGCGATACGCAGGTGGAACCCTGCTGGCGGGCAGTCTCTGAACGACATCCTGACGAAGCTATCGCAGCATCAGTACCCCGGTGACAATCTCACCGGGGTGCTGTGAGTTTTGGACAGACCACGGACCCATCAGGATCTACTCAAGATCATAGAGTTCGTCGCGAAGTACAGGATCCTGAAGATTTCCCGCCGAAAGAAATCCCAGTCGCTTCTTCTCCATCAGCTTGACTTGTTCATCCGACAGAAAATTTTCGCCTGGCACGTCGACGTGGACTGCATACGAAAAGCTTTCAACGTGACCATCCATAAACGCAACGTTGGCTGAATCCAGATGGCGGAAATGGATCGTCGGAAAGTTCTGGCTTGGCGGATCCAGCAACCAGTTTTCCTCGAAGCTGAACTCCAGTGGCGCAAAGCCGACGAGTTTCACGGCTGCACTGTCCGCGAAGACCGCCGTTCTGCCGGACTCGCGTATATCTCTGAATCGACGACACAAGGTCTTTCCGCTTAGCTGAGCATCGTAGGTTGGCGGCAACCATTCAACTCCCGCTGCACGGGACAGATAGTGCCCGTTGTAACCAAAGCCAGTCGCTGGCCGACCGAATCGAACCACATCCATTTGAGACGGGCCAAAGTTGGGGCACTGAAACGATTCGTAGTTCGTTTCCATAAACGGGCTTAATGGCCCCGTTGCAAAGTCCAGCTGCTGTGCTGGATCAGGCTGGTCATAGTTAACCGTGCCAAACCAGAACTGAGCTTTTCCCGCATTTCCGGAGAAGGTCTGAAGGTAGTTCAGTCGCTCTCGATTTTCGACTACATACGGCACCACCTGCTCTTTATAAAGATCGGCATAGTTGTGCAGCGCCAGGACCAGTTGCTTCAGGCTGTTGCGGCACTGCGTCCGGCGAGCCGCCTCACGAGCCTGCTGCACGGCCGGCAATAGAAGTGCGATAAGGATCGCGATGATGGCGATCACGACCAGCAGCTCAATCAAAGTAAAGCCGCGAATCCGCTTTGCGTGACGAATGGTCATTTTGTTTGGATGAGGATTGAAGTCGGCCACCAAAAACTCCTGCTGTCGATGCGAATTGCAGTTCAGGAGTTACCGGCCGAATGATTCGGCTGTCAGTGCGTTTCAATTCTGGAGTCCGCAATTCCTGATGCGGCCTGAACGTGCAGGCGTCAAACAAGAAGCGTCAAGAAATTCCGGCGCAGATAAGCTTTGATGTCGCCAGAGAATTCAGAATCAAAAGAGAAGACAGCCGAGCAATTCATACCGACAACACCTTTCCGCGAAGGTTCTGTCCGCAACAGTTTCAGGCAGGTCTTCTGGCTTTCGGATCGTCCTGAACTCTGCGTCTTCCCATGCGAGATGTTGAATTCATCAACATCTCGCAAAGTGACAACATGCAGAGTCAGTCCCCGATTACAGCGGCGGGACCGCGACGGATTCCCGAGTTGAGTCGGTCACCGTCTTCCCTTTTCACTCGCACCCGCAAAAACAACACTGTTGATTCTGCCCGCAAGCACCTGAACTGTTCCAGCGACGTCTCAAATGTTTGACGAAGCTGTATCGGTACTTTACTGCCTGAATGCCTGAATGCAACAGCAGTCCGCGATGATCTCGCTGATGGATTTCATTTCACAAATGCCGGCCGCTATCCTGCTGGTGTTGAGTACACAGTATCTGGTAGCGACGTGTGTTTAGGCGAGCGACCGAAGCGGCTTTTCCATTGCAGAACGATTGTCCCAATCGATCACGAGCAATTGTAGAACGATTGTCCCAATCGTTCATGAACCGTTGAAACAACAGCTCTACGATGGGCTTGGTAATCCATATCCTGCCGCTCGCCTCAGTGCGAAAGAAATAACGAGAGATGAAGAAAGAGTCCGAATCTTCCAAGACGATTGACTTGTACATTGCGAACTTTCCCGAGGACGTTCAGGAGATCCTGCAGAAGATTCGCGCGATCATCAAGGCTGCCGCACCTGACGCGGAAGAAGCGATCAAGTACCAGATTCCAACTTTTGTCTTGAATGGAAATCTGGTTCATTTCGCAGCCTTCAAGAGTCACATTGGCTTCTATCCAACTCCGTCCGGCATCGAGCAGTTCAAGAAGGCATTGTCGCCTTACAGCAGTGCCAAGGGGTCCGTTCAATTTCCACTCGATTCAACAATCCCGTACGCTCTGATCACCAGGATTGTAAAGTTCAGAGTGAAAGAGAACCGTCAAAAGCCATCAGCCAAACCGAAGACAAAAAAATAGTCGGCTCGAATGCCTCTGCATTCCAGATCCGTCGACTCTTCGAGACAGAGCAGCGGTTGGCCCTGATCGCCGATGGCCTTGATTGGTGCCGACCTTGATTGGTGATGGGAAAGCACGGTGGCCGCTCATGAGTGCCGAGCAGCAGGTGCGAAAATCTGCACTACAGCCGAGTGCCGTTGCTTTGAGCTTTGCGTCATCGATGCGGCTGTGGCGATGGAAGTGCGACGATGCCGACGAGTGAAGTGAGACGCTGCAGCGATTTCCGCGCAATCGATAAAAAACGAACGCCCCCGTCGGGCGTGACTTCGACGGGGGCGTTTGTCGAACGATGATGGAGATCCATCATTGGTGTGTACTATCAATATCCTCCGCCAGTAATTTCGGGAACTGCCTGGCTGCTGGTGAGGTAATAATCGTTTGACGTCTGGCTGCTGTTGCTCTGATTGTTGTAGGCCTGATCGCAAGCCTGGGCGACATCGTTCAGTTCGTGGGTGACAGCATGCGACAGTGATGCAAGCCCAACGATGGAACCCAGCACCAGGATTGTTCCAACCAGCACGATCTCAGAGGAGATGATCATTCCGTTCTGGTCTGCAATCAGCTTTTTCAACAATTTACGCATGAGTCAACTCCCGACGCACAACAAGCCATGAGGGTCTTCACAACGGCGTTCACATTGTCATGCAAATGCTGTGTTGCGTTTTGTCAACTTTACCCCATAAACCGCATGAGGAGAAAAAACGGTGGATTTCGAACCCGATTTCGCCCGCCACATTGCCGCGAATGCCGGATGTTCCACCTGCGACGGAAACGCCGCTGCTCTGCCAGCTGGAAATGCGATTGCACTGAATATGCATACCGTGGTTTCCAACCTTCAATGTCTGCCTCGACGGTCGCAGAGTCGCAACTTGCGCGGATTTGTGTAATGTGCGGCCGCGCGTTTTGATCACTTGGCACAGACGTTCATCGGCTCGATCCGAGAGACACGAACGGCGGGCGTCATCTTGAGCAGGTCGGACACATCACGTTGGGGGAATTTGGGATGCTCGTCGGTTATGTCAGCGATGAACGCTATGTGGCTCAGGCGGACGTGATTCTGGAATTCATTGCGAACACAGGTGCGTCATATGAAGCAAGATCGCGGGCCAGCGGAGCGGTTTATGTAGATCTGCCCGCCGGCGAGTACAAAGTTGTACTGCAAAAAGCTGGCTTCGGTTCGAAGTTCTCTCGCTTTGTGTTTCCGCCGTCAGAGCCACACCAGTTTCGGATTCTAACAGACGGGCTGACGGGGTATGCGTGGCCAAAGTGGGTGCAAAGCGGTGATGAGTCTGAGTTCCGAGTTCATTCAGTCGAACAATACAAGCTGGAGCTTTGGCGATACGGCTGGGAACCTGAGAGAGTTCTCGAGCTTGGCTGGCACGACGAACACGGTCCACGTGCCACGATGCAGGTGACTCCTGACGGCGACTACACGCAGACAGGTGTCGAATGGAATAAGGTTGGCTACGTCTGTCGGACGCATCGGCAATTCGTCACAGCTCCAGAACGCAGTGGGCTGTATTATTTTCGAGCCAGCACTCGGTCCGGGAATCATTTTTCATTCCCATGGATCGTCGCGCCCAAGACGCCGACGGCTCGACTGGCTGTGCTTGCTTCCAATATCACATGGAACGCCTACAACCCTTTTGGTGGTCGAAGCAACTACATTCATGCTGACCAGTTGCCTCCGACACCAACGGTGAATTCACGCTATGAACTGCGCCGATATGTTGACGCAGAGCATGGTACCTGGGGATATTCGTCATACGCTCCGCTATCGTTCGAAAGGCCGGAGCCGTTTTGTCACATTGATTTTTCAGAGCGGATTTCAGACCCGATTGAAGGTCGCCAGGCTTGTCATATCGCACCGGCGGAATGGCGACTTGCCGGATGGCTGGAACATCAGCAGATCGAATACGACTATTACGCCGAAACACAGTTGCACAATGAGACGCTGGATCTTTCTGCTTATAAAGCTCTTCTGATTGCCGTGCATCCCGAGTACTGGACTCGCGAGATGTTCGACCGTGTGAAACGATGGGTCTTCGAAGAAGGCGGTCGTCTGATTTATCTGGGCGGCAATGGTCTGAACTGCGAAGTCACGCTGCATGATGACATGACCATGACGGTTCAGAACGGGAGCATCACGTCTTTGTGGAGCAGCGGAATGGGAGGCCGTGACAGTCGAATGGCGGTCAGTCATCAATCTGAGGCAGGTCTGCTGGGAGTTGCCTTTACGCCTGCAGGAGCCATGACCGGCGCGCCGTATCAAACGGTGGATCCATCGCATTGGGCTTTTGAGGGCACAGGTTTGTCTGAAGGTGACCTGTTCGGTCTCGAAAGTCTGCATTGCCGATGTCCAGGCGGAGCGTCGGGGCATGAAACCGACAAACGCACGTCGAGTTCGCCGTCGAATACCCACGTACTGGCGCGCGGTCTGAACACTGATGATGGCGGTGCCGAGATGGTGATTTTCGAAACGCCGTCGGGAGGCGCTGTCTTCTCGGTGGGATCGATTAACTACGTCGCGTCACTTCCAGTGGATCAGGCTGTGTCGATCATCACTTCAAATGTCCTGCGGCGATTTCTTGCCGAGTAGTCAGATGACGGGGAAGATTTCCTGTCCACTTCCGATCGTCAGCGCTGCGCCTCCATCAAGCTGACAACGTCGTGCGATTCCCAATCGAGCCAGTTGAAACGAACCTTTCCGCGAAGCAAACAATCTCAGGTTGATTCCTTCTTCTGGAGCCACCTGCAATAGAGGGCGGGCCACATATGCGGCTGGTTTCTTTCGAATGCGAGTGAGCAGGTCAGCAAATTCGACGGCTCGTCCTGCGCGTCCAAAAAACGGCCGTGCCGGGTGAAGCGGATCGTTGGTGCGAATTGCATAGTCGTTCAGGTTCGCCAGAACATGCTTCAGTACCTTTGGGTCCTCACACTCCAGAACCGGAGCGGAGTCCAGCAATGGTTGTTCGCCCAGATACTCCCGAATCATTCGCGGAATCAGCCTGCCAAAAGTGCGACAGTTCGCCACGCAGCTTCCGGGAGGATTCAACACATTCACCAAGCCGTTCCTCCAGGCTCGAACCAGGCCAGGAACACCAACCAGTGAATCGGGACGGAAACAGTTCGGGTCCAGAAGATCATCATCAATTCGACGAACGATCGTCGAAACACGCACACGGTCGCGACCTGTGTGAAGAAATACACCATCCGCCTGGATGTTAATATCTGCAGCAGTTGCAACGTGGGCGTTCAAACGTCGAGCAAGAAACTCGTTCTCACGTCCTGTGACACTGTAATGACCCGGCATCAGAACGACTGTGACACCGTCAGAGTCCCGTAAATTCAGCGCCGACAAGAACGGCGACAAAGAGAGAGTCGCCGCTTCCAGTGTCGCGAACGCGTCGAATCCGTTTGGCAGGGAGAAGTTGTGATCAAGGACTGTCAGTCGGCCATTGCGGCTCAAATGAACATCCGTAGATCCCAGCCAGGCCCAGGCAAGGTCATTCGTGTTCGTACCCAGTATTGGCCCGAGTGCAGTAGCAATTTTTTCCTGCATGAAAGCAGAGTCATCAAGATAGCCAGGAACGAACCGTCGTCGCACAATCTCCGACAGACAAGCGTTCACAGCTTCGAAACGCTGACGCAATCCTCGTTCGAGAAGTCTCCAATGTTCCGAGCCCAGGATGACACTGGTGGGATTTTCGCCAGATGTGTCGGACTGCCACGACCAATGGTGATCATCTGCTCCAACGGACAGAGCATTCCGCACCGCTTCGGCATCAATCGAGACATCGCTGCCCATTCTCTGTTCGGCAGTTGCCAATAAAGAGGGCATTGCAACCGGAGGACGTGCCAGGGTCTCGGAGCCGAGCCGGCCGCCGGGACCAATGACCATCATAGAATTGTCAGATTCACGCAACATGGCGACATCTCAGACAGTTTTTTGGGCATTCAACTCCTTGACCTTGCAGGGAGGAAGTCGCAAAGCCTATGCCAGAAATCCGTAAGGCGTCGGAACTGGAAGCCGAGATCGAGTCATACGAGGGGATTACCTACCATTTCATTCAGACTCGGCCGCAATTCTGACTGGTGCCGGTTCGCGGATAATGCTGCCAGATGGCAACAAATGATCTGATAGTGCGACAGAAAAAATCTGCGACACGCACCGCGGGGCGACCACTATTTATTCTGCCGCTCGCCTAATTGGAAACGCCGTCGGGCAGAATCAGAATTCGACTACGCCGCAGGTCGACACTCGGAGAACTGGTGATCTTGAGCGGGATCAGCAGACCCAGTCGGCCCGGCTTCAGCGAAGGAACCTGAGAAGCCATGACTGGTGTGCCATTCAGTCGAATTCGCACCTGAGGTCCGTCGACGAGCACTTCGACATCATTCCAGCCAGCTCCGGGAATCGTCAGGCCTGTGGTCGGAGGAATCACCGTGGCACCACCCGGCAAAGTCAGGATTCTTCCAAATTCTGACTTGTCGAGGGACAGTAAATGAGAATTCAAATTCTGTTCGCGACCAGCACCAAAGATCAGCATTGTGGCAGACGACTTTGCTGCAAGCTGCAGACGCAGCAGGTAACGTTCAGCTTCCAGCGTGGTGTCCAGAATTCCCACACTGGCATCTTGTGGTTCTGCGGTCAGTCGAATGTGCCCCTTATCAAACGACCAAAGCGATCGTCCGCTGTCGGCAATATTACTGTCCCCGGATGTGACGTACGAAAAACCGGTTGTGTCGACGAACAGTTCTTTGAACTGCCATCGTTGCAGCAATCGAATCAACTCATCCGCCTTCAGGTCCGCTGCCACGGTTGCGTTCTCAGACAATTCTTCCGCAAGCTTTCGTGCGCTGGAGACATCATCTGCCAGAATTCTGGCGACCGTTCCTCGATCGGCCTTCTTCAGCATTTGCTCAGGAGGCGTCAGCAGCACTGCGGTCTGTTCATACCTCTTATCAAGCGCTGCAGCGAGCGCAATTCGCAATAAGTTTTCGATCACCGAATCCGCCTGAGTCGGCCCGATGGAACTCGGCTTGTAGCTGGTTGCTGCCTGAACCGCCAAAGGGAGTTCAGGAACCGCGTAGCGAATCGACCGAAGTTGATTGGCCCTCAATCCGACATCCGCGGCGCGACCCTTTTCTGCCAACTCAGCAATCAGATTCAGCAAAGCATAGTCTGCCGCACTGGCCTGTTGATCTTCGGCTCGCTCAAGCATCTGACTGGCGAGGACAGCCTTTTCCGTCACAGCTTTCGCGCCTGCGATTTCTCGTTTGAAGAGCTCACGCAGTTCCGCCTCCGCGGCTTCGACTTCTTTCGCAGGTGGAACCTTCGATGCATCTTCCACGGCCTGCACATTGACGGTAATCAGAATCTCGCGTTGAGTATCAGGACCCGATTCCATGGCTGGAAGTTGGGACTCCAACTGCAAACGGATATCATATTTTCCGCTCGCATCTTTCGGTACGTCCCAGCTCAAGGTGGCTCGACGTGTATCCACAACGACTCCAGGCGGGCCGCCTGGCTTCACGACGATCTGCATCACCCGAGCGAACGCCCGAGGCGGTCGATCGAGTAATTGCAGCTGAAATGTTTCGCCAGCCTTTGCAGACTGTTCCGGAAACGTGGGGAGCTTAAAGGACGGTCGAACGAACAGGGCGATTGAGCCTGTTGCAAGAGCCTTCGAGGATGTCACGTCATAGAGTTCGACCGCAACAATATTTCTGCCGACTTCTTCCGCTGAGGGCGTCCATGAGAACTCACCCGTTTCCGAATCAAGCGTCATTCCCGGCAGTTGACCGGATGTGAGTCTGTATTGCAGCCCCGATTTTGTATCAGGCTCAGGTGTGGCCTGAACGCGAAGAGTTACTCGTTCATCGGGAAGCACCACGATTGGTTCACGAGCGGGGAAAGAGTATTTGGGCCTTCCCGCATTCACATTCGCAACCAACATCATCGATGCAACAACGGTTGTTTTGTCGTTCGCCTGGTAGACAAGTTCGATGGGAATATCGTAGGCCGCCGATGCCTGTTCTTTCGCAATGTCCCAGCGAATTTCACCAGAGTCCTGGTTGATCTTCACGGCGGCCGGCGCACCCTGGCCAAGCTGGAAACGGAATTTGTCTGCACCTGACGCCGTTGGGCGTTCGCCATCAAGTTCGGGTTGAAAGGTCAGCAGTGTGCCGGTCATTAAATTGACTGGTTGAGCCGGCTTGAACTTTGCTCGAGGAATATTCGTCGCGGCTTCGTTTTGCTTTGACTGTGCCAAGGTCGACTGTGCCACGGTTGACGGATCTATAGGTGATGGTGCCACATCGCCGCCGCCATTGACCATAGCAAACAGCACCACCAGCGCCACCATCGCGCTTCCAGAGGCCAGAGCAATCACACCGATGGTCTGGCTGCTCTTTGCTTTGGGGCGACTTCTAACGGATCCAGGCCGATGATCGGTTTGTGACACGACTGGCAATGTCGTACTCAACGCCTGGCTTTGGCCGCCGTTTGTCGACATCATCAAGTCAACCGCCGCGCCACTGTCCATTTCGCGAAGAAACTGCTGATACCCGGCATCCTGCGGATCATTACTGTCAGTCACACTGGCCATTTCCAGAAGGATGGCGTCGTCCTCGCCAGCCTCTCGCAATGCGGCGCGAATGCTGCTGACTGTGAGCGGGCTGCAAAACGGCTCCAGCGCGGCGGCCAATTCCTGCGGTGATTGATATCGACCTGAAGGATCTCGCAGCGTCATTCGCCGAACAATGGCTTCGACGGGATCTGGAACATCAGATCGCAGGCTTTTGACTGACGGTGCATCTTTGGAACATCGAGCCATCAGAACCTGAAGCGGATTGTCACCAGGAAACGGTACACGTCCGGTAATGAGTCGAAACAGCGTGCAACCAAGACTGTAGATGTCGCTGCGAATATCGACCGTGGCGGTGTCCCAGCCTTGTTCGGGCGACATGTAATCGGGCGTTCCCATAATTTGCCCGGCTTTGGTCACTGAGGTTCGCTCATCACCATCCGTGCTTAGCCGAACCAGTCCCATGTCCATAATCTTGACGGTGCCGATCCCGTCGGCTGACCAGTCGACGATCAGATTCCCTGGCTTCAAATCCCGATGCACCATCTTCTGTTCATGAGCATGCTGAAGCCCGATTGCCGCCTGTCGCACAATATCACATGCCATTGCCACGGGAATGGCTGCGACACGTGAGACGATCCGGTCAACCTGATCGCCGTTCACATATTCCATCACCATGAAGTCGACTTTGCCGACGCGACCCGCATCGAGCGTTTTGACGATATGCCGACTCTTCAGCAGCGAGGACGCACGAATCTCACGCCGGAATCTGTTGACCAGAGTCTGATTGCCAGTCAATTTTCGTGACATCACTTTGATGGCCACGATGTTTCCGGAGTTGGTGTCGATTGCCTTGAAGACATGCCCCATTCCTCCCCGACCAACAGGAGCCAGCAGTCTGTATTGCTGGAGGATGAAACCGGTCTGTCCCTTCAATAGCTGTGCAGACTGCCATTGTGTGATCACTTCTTCCCGAACCAGTTCCATTGCAACGTGTTCGGCCGTGACGGCGGGTGACTCTGTCGCTTTTGACGCCGCACGCAGCCGCTTCGCCGTTGTCTGCGCAGCGTCAAACTGCGGAGGCGTGAGTAGCCTGCTTTTTCTCAGGAGCGTGAAAAACTCTGGTAAGCTCTGTTCTGCCATGTCTGTTTTGTACTCGCAGGAACAGCAGATTTGAATGCAACTATGGTGAGGATTTAGAAGCATCAAACGCAAGAAGCTCACCGCCTGTTAATCCAGGCAAGGTGAGCTTCTGAGTAATGAGGAATTTACAACGTTGCGTGCTGGGCAATTTTATGCCTGCGACTCACCTACGGAAGATCGGTCGTGCCCATCAGGTATCGATCGACTTCCCGAGCAACTCCACGGCCTTCATTGATTGCCCACACCACAAGACTTTGTCCACGTCGGCAGTCGCCTGCGACAAAAACTTTTGCGTTTGTAGTCGTATAGCGTTCGTGCTCTGCATCAAACCAGCTCATTCCGCCGCGGCCTTCCTTCACCTTGACACCAAGCTGATCGGCAACCGGATGTTCCGGGCCAAGGAATCCAAGAGCGAGGAATACGAGGTCGGCTGGGTACTCTTTTTCTGTCCCCGGAATCGGGACGAACGGTGGGCCACCTTCGGTCATGACTTGCCAGTCAACTTCGATTGTACGCACGGCCTTCACATTGCCGTTGCCGTCGTCAACGAATTCCGCTGTCTGAATGCAGAACGCTCTCGGATCCTCGCCAAATTTTGCAGCGGCCTCTTCGTGACCGTAGTCAACTCGGAAGACCCTCGGCCATTGCGGCCACGGATTATTCGATGATCGCTGCAGTGGCGGGCGTTCAACGATTTCAAAATTCACAATCGATTTGCAGCCGTGTCGCAGCGATGTTCCAAGACAGTCGTTTCCGGTGTCTCCTCCGCCGATCACGACCACATGCTTGTCTTTGGCAGTGATGAACTTACCGTCAGACAACTTGCTGTCCAGCAAACTGCGTGTGTTCGGCCTTAGAAAATCCATCGCGAAATGAATGCCATTCAGATTGCGACCAGGTATTGTTAAATCGCGAGGCCGCGTTGAGCCGGTTGCCAGGACCACAGCATCGAAGTCTTCCAGCAACTGTGATGCGGGCACGTCCCTGCCAACGGCCGTGTTGGTAAAGAACGTAATTCCTTCCTGTTCCATAATGCGGACGCGGCGATCAACCACTTCATGCTTTTCAAGCTTCATGTTCGGAATGCCATACATCAGCAAACCGCCGACTCGATCATCGCGTTCGTAAACGGTGACCCAGTGTCCTGCTTTGTTCAGCTGAGCCGCCGCTGCCAGACCCGCAGGCCCCGAGCCAACCACTGCAACTTTGCGACCCGTTCGAAACTGTGGTGGTTCCGGCTCCACCCAACCCATTTCAAATGCATGATCAATGATCGAACATTCAATGTTCTTGATCGTCACGGCTGGCTCAATCACGCTCAAACAACATGAGCCTTCACACGGAGCTGGACAAACGCGGCCCGTGAATTCAGGAAAGTTGTTCGTCTTGTGAAGGCGATCCAGCGCATCGCGCCAACGGCCCTGATAGACGAGATCGTTCCATTCCGGAATCAGATTGTTCACCGGACAGCCGGAGGCCATATTGGCCATCATGTCGCCGGTATGGCAGAACGGCACGCCGCAGTCCATACAGCGCGCACCCTGAGTCTTCAGAGCCGATTCCGGCATATGTTCATGGAACTCGTTCCAATCCAGAATGCGAAGAAGAGGATCTCGGTCCGCAGGGACTTCTCGAGTGAACTCTTTGAAGCCAGTAGGCTTGCCCATTTTTTATTACTTTCGCTGCAATCACCCAGTCGTCGACAATTCATACGCAGTCATTTTGTATCCGACTGCGAACTCACATGATAAATCTCAGACACCGTCGCATTCGAGCGCAGTGCGGTTCGGCTTCAGAATTCCCGCCAATTCGCTGTGAATCTACGGCGTACTGTACAAAATCCACGTAACTCGCGGACTTCAGGCAGGCGTCGGATCTCATCCACAAGGCAAAAACAGGAAACCAACTGGCCGCCGACAATCAACCCAATGCCCCGGCAATGAGGATCTGCCCAAGGTCGCCCAAACCGGGCGGAGCGAGTTCCAGCAATGTCGAAAGCACAGGAACTTACGCTACTTCAGACCGACCGTCGACTGTTTCCCAATCAATTTTGAGAGCACAAAGCCCAAGCCGTCCCACAATCAAGTTTTGGACTCGACACCAGCGAAGAAGCTTCAAACTTTTAACGCTGCCGAGGCTCCCGGCGAACATCGAAAATGAAACGAGAGACTATTGATCTCCGAAATGACCCGCAGAGTTGACGTCAGAACAGCTCAAAGAAGTTCGTCAGACTGCCTGACAGTTTCACAATGAACCGCGCCGCATCCGCGCCGTTAACGGCACGATGGTCATAAGACAAAGACAGCGGCAACATCAGTCGCTCCGCCACCTGCCCGTCTTCCAGAACCAACTGATTGATTCCGCGAGACATCCCCAGAATTGCGACTTCCGGATAGTTCACAATCGGTGTGAATGCTGTCCCGCCGATGCCGCCGAGGTTAGTGATCGTGAAGGTCGCGCCCTGCATTTCTTCGGTCTTCAACTTGCGATCTCGAGCACGCCCGGCGATGTCGGTCAATTCTGCAGCGACTTGCAACACATTCTTCTGATCACAATTCTTGATCACCGGGACGACGAGACCGTTCGGTGTGTCCACGGCAACGCCAATGTGATAGTACTGCTTCAGAATCAATTCTCCGGAAACCATGTCGACGCTGGAATTGAAGTTCGGAAATGCCTTCAACGCTCCGACCACGGCTTTGATCATGATCGCGGTCATGGTGATCTTCGGAGAATTTGGATTCGATTTCACATAACGTTTTCGAGCCGACTCCAATTCCGTGATGTCGGCAAGATCATGTTGTGTCACATGCGGAATCGTGATCCACGCCGTATGCAGATTCGAGGCTGCAGTCCGGAAGATCTTGTTCATCGCAACTTTTTCGATCGGCCCGTACTTGCTGAAGTCCGGAAGCGGAGCCGCCTGAACCATTCCGTAGCCTGGCCCTGTGGCCGCCGCAGGAACAGAGGGCTGAGCCATTCGGTCGCGGACGTAGGCTTCCACATCTTCAATCGTGATGCGTCCGCCCGCAGCAGATCCCTTCACAAGCTTCAGGTTAACGCCCAGCTTTCGAGCCAGACGACGAGTCGCCGGACCAGCGGCCGCAGGCGGCCCATCAGACTTTGATCCAGCAACAGCCGGCGCAACCGGAGCCGCATTCACTGCGGCAGATGTTGACGGAGCAGATGGGGTCGACGGTGCTTGTGCTGCAGGAGCTGTTGCAGCCGGAGGCGCTGCGACAGCAGTCGAAGATTGTGGGGCAGCGGACGACGCTGCGACAACTCCCGCCGTGGCATTGATTGTCAGCAGCAATTCACCGATCGGAATAGAAGCGCCCGGCTTCACGTGGACAGCGGTAATAGTGCCTGCGTGAGGGCATGTAATCTCGGCGACTGCTTTGTCTGTTTCGACTTCACAAACAACCGCGCCGCTGGCGATCGTATCACCAACTTTGACGGCGACTGAGGCCACATCGACTTTTGTGACGCCTTCAGAAACTTCCGGAAGACGAAAATCGACAGGACCAGCAACCACCGCAGTACCAGGCGTCGGAGCCGCTGGTGCTGGCGAAGCGGGAGCCGCCACTGCAACGGGTGTTGCAGTGGCGGCTGGTGTTGACACCGGGGCCGGCGCAGAGGCCGCTCCACTGGTTTCAATGAAAAGAATGGGCTGACCAACCGAAACCTTGTCACCTGATTTGATCAGGATCTTCGAAATCTTTCCTGCATGAGGGCATGTGATTTCGGCAACGGCTTTGTCCGTTTCGACTTCACAAATAATCGCGCCCGATTCAATGACGTCACCCTCTTTGACTCGCACTTCAGCGACGTCGACGGTGGTGACTCCTTCAGACACTTCCGGCAGTTTGAATTCGAGAGACATAGGTCAGGGTTTTCGGTGTTCGGTTTTCAGTTTTCGGAAGGGCATTTTCGCAGTATTCGGCACTCAGTGTTCTGGCTCCGGGGCTCGGCAGGTGATCCGATTTGATCCTCTGGCGGTCGTCCGAAAACCGAACACTGAAAACCGAAAACCTGATTAAGCATTCAACGGATTGATCTTCTCTGCGTCGATATCCAGTTGCTTCAACACGTCAGGCAATTTTGATGCGTCATAGGCGCCCATGCGTGCGAGTCCTCGCAGTGTCGCATAGGTCGTGCATTCAGCATCGATCTCGAAGTGACGACGCAACTCCGGACGTGTTTCGCTGCGTCCGAACCCGTCGGTTCCCAGAACGATATACTCCCCTGGAATCCACTCGCGAATCTGGTCAGCCACAAGTCGAACGTTGTCGCTGGTGGAAATAAACGGACCAGTCACACCATCCAGAACCTCTTCCAGATAGCTTCGCTTTGTCGGCTGACCGGGATGCAGATCGTTCCAGTGCTGGCAATCCATCGCGTCGCGACGCAGTTCGTTGTAACTGGTCACGCTCCAGACATCGCAACCGATGTTGAACTTATCCTTCAGAATCTGCTGAGCCCGAATGGCTTCTCGCAGAATCGTCCCGCTGCCAAACAACTGCGGGCGATGGCGTTGTCCGTCGCCGCTGTTGGTTGAACTGTAGCGGTACATTCCGCGAATAATGCCATCAATGACTTCGCCACGATCTGGCATCGCAGGCTGCACGTAATCTTCGTTGTAGACAGACAGGTAATAGAAGATCTCTTCTCCGTCCGCATACATCCGCTGGAGTCCATTCTGCACAATCACTGCCAGTTCGTAGCCGAAGGCAGGATCGTACGATCGGATCGTTGGAACTGTCGACGCCATCAACTGGCTGTGACCGTCTTCGTGCTGCAGACCTTCGCCGTTCAGTGTTGTTCGGCCGGAAGTACCTCCGCAGAGGAAGCCCTTGCATCGAGTGTCCGCAGCGCACCAGATCAAGTCGCCAACGCGCTGGAAGCCGAACATTGAGTAGTACACATAGAACGGCACCATGTTCATGCCAAGGTTGGCATAGGCCGAACCAGCTGCGATGAAGGAACTCATCGCGCCCGCTTCGTTGATACCTTCTTCCAGAAGCTGACCGTTCTTCGCCTCTTTGTAGTAGATGGCGTTCTTCGCATCGACCGGTTCGTAAAGCTGGCCCTTGCTGGAATAAATTCCGCACATGGAGAACAGGTCTTCCATGCCAAAGGTTCTCGCCTCGTCGGGAATGATCGGAACGATACGTTTGCCAACGCCCTTGTGCTTAATCAAACCACGCAGGATCTGGCCAAGTGCTCCGGTTGTTGAACCAACGGCATCGCTGCCAGGAAGCAAGCCTTTTGCCTGAAATGCCTTGTCAGCCAGATCCGGGATTTCCACAGGATCAGGAACCACGGTTCGCGACGGAACAAAGCCGCCGAGAGCCGCACGTTTCTGGCGAAGATAGGTCATTTCCGGGCTGTCATCAGCCGGCTTGTAGTACGGAAGCTTTTCGAGTTCGGCGTCGCTGATCGGCAGATTGAAACGAGTTCGGAATGCTCGCAGAGGAGCCATCTCCACGTTCTTGGAGTTGTGAGCCTTGTTCTGCCCTTCCCCGGCATCACCAAGTCCATAACCCTTCACGGTCTTCGCCAGAATCACAGTCGGAGCACCTTTGTGATTCACGGCAGCGTGGTAAGCCGCGTAAACCTTCTCAGGATCGTGGCCGCCGCGACGAATATTCTGCATCACATCATCAGAGAGATGTTCCACCATCTTCAGAACTTCAGGATCGGCACCGAAGAAATGCTGGCGAATGTAGGCGCCGTCCGACACGGTGTACTTCTGGTACTGACCGTCGACAACTTCTCCCATGCGTTTCACAAGCTTGCCGTTTTCGTCCTTGTCGAGCAACGCGTCCCAGTCCGTTCCCCAGACCACCTTGATCACGTTCCAACCAGCGCCTCGGAAGGCTGCTTCCAGTTCCTGAATGATCTTGCCGTTGCCTCGAACCGGACCGTCAAGTCGCTGCAGATTGCAGTTAATGACCCAGGTCAGGTTGTCGAGATTTTCTCGAGACGCCAGGGTCAAAGCACCCAGTGATTCTGGCTCGTCGCATTCGCCGTCGCCAAGGTAAGCCCATACGCGGGACTTAGAAGTGTCGACCAGTCCACGATGTTCCATGTATCGCAGGAATCGAGCGTGGTAGATCGAGCAGATCGGGCCGAGTCCCATGGACACGGTCGGGAACTGCCAGAACGTTGGCATCAACCATGGATGCGGATAGCTCGACAGACCTGTGCCTGCCGGAAGCTCACGACGGAAGTTATCGAGATGCGATTCATCCAGACGCCCTTCGAGAAACGCTCGGGAATACATGCCGGGCGAAGCGTGGCCCTGGAAGTAAACCATGTCGCCCGTGTGATCGGCTGTGCGAGCATGGAAGAAGTGATTCTGTGCCACTTCGTACAAGGTGGCTGACGAAGCGAATGTGGAAATATGTCCGCCGACACCGCCACCTCGCTGATAGGCGCGAACGACCATTGCCATCGCATTCCAGCGAACGTAACTTTTGATCCGACGTTCCATTTCCCGATTGCCAGGGAACTTCACCTGATCGGTATGATGAATCGTGTTGATGTATGGCGTATTGGCAGTGAATGGCAGTTTCACTCCACGCGCGTACGCACGTTCCTGCAGGCAGACGAGCAGCGACTTCAGATTATCTTCGCCGTAGCGATGAAGAATGTCTTCCAGCGATTCGTACCATTCTTCGAGTTCTTCCGGAGCGATCCCCGAAACCTGACCCAGAAATGCCTGATCCGACATTCGTTTCCCCAGAGATGAATTTCAACTAGCAGGATTCATGAAAGAAGAGAGCGATGATCCGCCCTCGAACACAAACACGAAACCCTGTTTTAAGACTCGATTTTTTAGTTTCAAAACCACCGCCACAGGCGCGCACCGACTATGTTCGGTCGATTCGACAGTAACGATTATGTCGAATTTTCAAGCAACCGTTCTGCACTCGTTCCGAATTAATCTGTTCGCAAACCATGACAGGGGTGGAGTTTTCGCAGATTCGGGACAACAGACAAGTCGCTTGCGGCAGCAATTGCCAGTGATCTGACAGGCTGCCCATTTTGACCAAAGCGGCGGATTGTAGGATGACGGCCCGTCCCGTTCAATGCGGCGATCTCAACGTCGTTGATTCTCTCGATTTACCCAATTTTCAGCTCCAATTTCACCGCCTGTACCGTTGCTCGGGCCAGGTGCGGTCGGCCTGAGCGGATCCGAAATACGGGTTTGGTAGTCCGCGACCATCTGCTTTGCCGAATCCATAAACTTCGGCGAAAATCCTGCGATGAGAAACAGCCCGTCATGTTTGCCGACACAATAGAGCCCCGGCTGGCCTTTCAGCAGGAACACGCTGATGATCCCCGCAACAATCGCCCATCCCAGAACTGGTAGCCCGTCCAGTGGTCCGGCTGCCGAAAATATGGGGATGATCCACAGGGCTCCGATTCCCATCAATAGAATGGAAATGCCAAAGATTCGACGCTTCCTGTTTCGCCTAATCACGGTGGCTGAAATATGCCACCGAAGGAGGACTGACCGTCGAGATATTCTTTCCCAAATGACAAACATGCCTGTCAATGCGATCAACAGTGAGGCTATTCCCATGAAGATAACGGCTTCATTGTTTATGGAAAATTGACCGCCTCTTAACGGGGTTGGAATGCCGTTGAGCAAGTTGAGCAAAATGCCAATAATCATCAGCACTGAAGGCACCATGAGAAGGCTTCGAGTGGCTGTGATCCATCGGCTGCACCACCACAAACGGCTTTCCCGGGCCGTCAAATTATCGCGACTGCCATCGACGATGCAGATTCTAGGGAGATCAATCGTCCCAATTCCCGCGACCACCTGATCGTTGAAAAGGAACTCCGTATCGGGAGCCAGTGCAGCTTCCGTCGGACCTTCTGTGGGTGCCTGATAAGGGTTGAAAGCAGTGCTGTCGGGTAACATGCCAATCCCTGCAGAAAGTGTGACTCATCAACGCAATTCAGTCAGGCTGCGGCCTGTTGCTGTTTTCTTCGCTTCCGTGCCGGTCCCGGCGCCGGTGTCGGAAGAACTCGAACACCAAGTGTAGTATCGCGGTCAAGGGCGACTTACAAATGAGTGTCCGCTTTTGGTTGGCAAAAGCCGTGCTTTCCCCGGGGAAATTATTGTCAATCCCGCTTACGATCACTCACCTACCCTACAAGCTCGAAGCGCCAGCGAGTGGGCCATTGAGGTGCCAGCGAGTTTTCCAGCGAGTGGCGAATTGAGTATTCGACGCCCACTCGCTGGCGCTTCGAGCTTGTGCAAAGTCACAAAGTCACAGCGTCTCAGCGAATGCCGACACTTTACACAAGTTTTGTTGCGGCGGTCCCTCATGTCGGCATTTTTTAGTTGCCGGAATCTGTCCGACTTTGTGGTCCTTTCGAATGGATTGAGCATCTCTGTCAGCTTTGTCACACTTTGGATCTCTCAATAGCTTTTCTGAGGTGTTCAATTATGTCGCAAACAAATCAACATCGACGGTTTCTAAGAATCTGCAGTGGCGTTGCTGGTCTTGTGGTGTTGGCCGCGACTTCCAGCCCGGCAGCAGATGTCGACTTTGAGCAAGATGTCAGGCCGCTGTTTCAGAAGCATTGCATCGCCTGTCATGGGCCCGACGATCAGAAAAGCGGCTTAAGACTGGATGCAAAGTCCTTGGCTTTCAAAGGCGGTGATGGAGGAGCGGTCATCGCGGCTGGCAAATCGAGCGAAAGTCAGTTGATTGTCCGCATCACCAGCAATGATCCGGATCTTCGAATGCCGCCCGATGGTGGAGCACTCTCAGAAAGTGAGACGAACATTCTTCGGAACTGGATCGATCAGGGAGCTGAGTGGAAGGAAACGGACTACGACACGAATGCCGCAATCGATTCTCGGCTTGATCATTGGGCGTGGCACGCGTCAGAGGATGTGCAGATTCCTGAACTTCCGTCGACTATGAACAACGACGGGCGACTCTTCAACGGGATTGACAAGTTCGTAGCCGCGAAACTCTCGGAACATGAGCTGACATTTTCTCCGGAGGCCGATCGTCGTACCTTGATTCGGCGATTGTCGTTTGATCTGCTGGGGCTTCCGCCGACTCCGGAACAAGTCGCTGCCTTCGTGAATGATGATTCTCCGCAGGCGTATGAGTCGCTGGTCGATCAGTTTCTCGCTTCACCGCATTACGGCGAACGCTGGGCACGTCACTGGCTGGACATCGCCCACTACGCAGACACTCATGGCTTTGAACGTGATCAACGCCGAGACAACGCGTGGCGATATCGAGACTGGGTGATTCGTGCCTTCAATGATGACATGCCGTACGACAAATTTCTGCAGGACCAAATCGCCGGCGACGTCCTTCGTCCGGACGATGCGAACGCGGTTGCAGCAACAGGCTTTCTGGCCGCCGGTCCATGGGATTTTGTAGGCCAGGCAGAAACTCCAAGTCCGGTACTCAAGCGACTTGCTCGTGCCGATGATCTTGACGACATGATTACTCAAGTGATGACATCCGCCTGTGCGGTGACAATCAACTGTGCACGGTGTCACGATCATAAGCTGGATCCGATTTCTCAGCGCGAATACTACTCTGTGGTTTCTGTGTTCGCCGGAATCAAACGCGGCGATCGATTGCTGTCGACACGGGAACAAGCCGATTTTTCTGCGAAGAAAAATCGGCTGGAGAAAGAGCTGGCTGATGCTCGTAACCAACTTGCAATGATTCGACGCGACGGCTGGAGTCTCTCGGATATCGTTGGTGGCGGCGATGGACACGGTTCGGGAAACATCGGACAGGCGATCGATACCGCGCCAGGAAAATCGACATCTCTGAAACGTGGTTTTCTGGAGAATGCCTCGGCTAATGTGTTTACGAAGTCTGACCTGAAGTTTGTGGATGGCGTTGTGATTCCGGATGGTGGAAATCCGACAACGGGCGGTCCAGGCGAAGTTGTTGTCACGTCAACGGGACTGAAGGCACAGGGCATCGCAAACACAAGCGGCCGAGCCTGGGATGCGATCCGAAATGGTCCAGTGAATTCGCAGTTTTCGACAAGTCTCGATGGAATCGATTTCGCCACAGACGATCACTCGCTGTTATCCCTGCATGCGAATGCGGCGATCACATTTGACCTGGAAGCAATGCGTGCGAGTGGCATGCCGATCGAAGTCAACCTGCGGGCTCAGGCTGGCTACTTCGGCCAGACGCCCAAGGCCGGGGCGAGCTTTGCTGTTTATCTTGATGCCAGGCCCATTGTCGAACGAACGGCCATTGGACGCGATGATGGACTTATTGAGATCATTGCTGAGATTCCGTCTTCGGTTCGCTTTCTGACGCTGATGGCGACTGATCATGGGAACGATATCAGCCACGATCAAATCTGTTTCGCAAACGCTCGCCTTGAGCCACGAGATTCTGACACCAACGATCCCGATGCAGCTCTTGTTACGGAACTCACGAAGACAGTCAATCGGTTGAAGCAGGAATTAGCCGACCTTCGCGAACCGGCTCGCATCTACGCGGCTCTTGCGGAAACTCCGCCAGCAGTTCATGTGCAGTTGCGTGGAAATCCAGAGCAAACCGGTGATGAAGTCCGACCGGGCGTGATTGCCTGCGTCTCAACAATCGAGGCTGAGTTCGGTGATTCCACTCTCTCCGATGCGCAGAGACGAATCGCGATAACAAACTGGATCACGTCTGCAAACAATCCGCTGACACGTCGCGTCATTGTGAATCGCCTGTGGCAGCATCACTTTGGGGTTGGGCTTGTTGATACTCCCAGTGACTTTGGTCGGGGCGGTAGTCTGCCTTCTCATCCAGAACTGCTCGATTGGCTTGCGGCTCGATTGCTCAGGGATGCCTGGTCGCTCAAGAAAATTCACCGACTGATTTGTCTCAGCGCGACCTATCGTCAGTCGTCCGGCGTGAGTCCTGAAAATGATCCGAATCTGGATACGGGCCGAATGACGAAGGCGATGCAAACAGATTCCGGAAACCGTCTGCTGTGGCGCCAGAACGCTCGACGCCTGGATGCAGAAAGTCTGCGAGATGCCGTACTGACCGTGAGCGGAAAACTTAACAAGGAAATGTACGGTCCCGGATATCGCGACTTCGACTATAAAGAAGAATACGCGCCGGTCTACACGTATGTGACAACGGACAAGCCGGAACTCTGGCGACGCAGCATCTATCGGTTTATTGTTCGCACGACTCCGGATCAGTTCCTGGCGACTCTGGACTGCCCCAATGCGGCCAACCTGACGCCGACTCGAAATACGACAACCACCGCTTTGCAGGCTCTGGCTCTCATGAACAACGACTTCATGCTGCGGCAGGCGAAATACCTTGCGGACCGAGTCGAACTGAATGCTGCGGCATCAAGACCTGAGCAGATCGATCGCCTGTTTTCCCTTGCATTCGGACGAAAACCCACAGAGACGGAGCAAGTCGCGGCGCAGAAGCTTTTTCAGAAAAGCAATCTGACGGAACTCTGCCGCGCCGTGCTGAATTCGAATGAGTTCGTCTACATCGATTGAACTGGACATTGCCCGGTTCAGAGCAAACCGGCATGAGTTCAATCCGCCACCGTTGACTCGCCACGGCCATCCTGATTTCGCAATCGGAACAAAGCGGAATATTCCTCCTGCTGGTGAACGCCCATCTCTGTCCTAATGATTCAAGTCACAAACTTAGAGCCGGCGCGAAGTCGAGCGGCAGGAGGCTATTTACAAGTGTAGAGCGATAGTCCCAACGTTGATGAGCCGTTGAGGCAACTGCTGAAACACGGCCAGATTCCGGTAACGGCGTGAGATAACATCGCATCAACACAAGCCCCGAAAGAGGGCCTGCTCAAAAAGTAGCGGAGCAGCGCGAACTGCCCGGTGTGTGCCTGCAAAATTTTGGCTCACCGGACGGCTCGCGCCGATTCTAAATGAAAGGCCGTTCGTTGAACGGAATTGTGTCTAAACGTTTGGCGAAAACACCGATGGCCGTCTCCTGTTTAAAATAATTGTCTCGGCACTTGCTTCATTCGTAATTTCTTAACAGAAATCCCCAGACTACCCTCGTTTTCACCGGCGTCACTGGATTCTTCTTCTCAGTGACTGGAGGGTCCGGTGTCCCCTGGAGAGTTTGTCATGCTTTCAGTTTCAAGTTTGTTGGGTTTGTTGAAATCTGCAGTCAAAGTCAATCGCCGCAGCCGAAAGTCATCGGCTCGCAAGGCCGAAATGCGTAAGGTGACGTCCATTGAGGGGCTTGACACCCGTGCGTTGCTTTCGGCGGGCGACCTGTTGATCTCAGAGTACCTCGCCAATCCAGCCGGAACCGATGCTCGTCTTGAGTACGTTGAATTGGTCGCAACGCGTGCCATAGATTTCTCAGTGACACCATACAGTGTTGTTTGGACTAACAACGGAACCGCGACGAGTGCCGGCTGGATGGCAGGAGGCAGTACAACTTACGGCTTTGCCATTACTGCCGGGAGTGTGAATCCAGGCGACGTCGTCTACGTCGGGGGGGACCAAATGGCCCCAACTGGAACAAAATTGCGCGTAATCAATACGGCATCAACTGCTGGCGATGGCTTTGGAAATCCATCAAGTTCCGGGAATCTGGGAAATGGAGGAGCAAATGCTGATTCGATCGGCGTCTTTGATGTCGCCGTAGGTTCCATTACAAATTCAACCGTGCCAATCGACGCAGTTTTCTTCGGGACTGGCGCAGGAACCGCACTTGTTAGTTCGGGATCAGCGGGGTATCAACTTCCCTTGAACGACCGATACAGCGGTGGGAAACTTCAGTCGACGAGCTTCCTTGCACCGGACCCTGCGAGTGGCGAGGTCACAATTGCCACTGGAGAGTACAACCCATCAACGAATACGTTTCCTGTAGCTCGCACATTTGCGAACGGAACAACTGCCACGAACGGGACTACTGCAATCACTCTGACGGCTGGCGACAACGTAGCACCAACTATTTTGGATCTTTCACCTGCTGATAACGCCGTTGATGTCCCCGTGGCCAGCAATCTTGTCGTGACGTTCAGCGAAACAGTTGTTACGGGAAGCGGGGACATTCTAATCAAGAAGGTGAGTAACGGTTCAACTGTCCAGTCAATTGCTGTTGCGAGTGTCGCGATTTCGGGTGCGGTTGCGACGATTGATCCGCCGGCAGATCTCGCTGGCAGTGACGATTTCTATATCGAAATCCCAAACACTGCGTTCAAGGACGTCGCTGGGAACTTCTTTGCAGGCATCTCCCTAGCCACTACTTGGAACTTCCAGACGGCAGCCGGTGCCGACAATACGGCCCCGCTTATCTCAACATTGTCGCCGGCAAACGTCGCTACAAACGTGGCTCTGAACGCAAATCTGGTTGCGACCTTCGACGAGAACATCCAAAAGGGCGCTGGCAACATCGTGATCAAGAAGGTAAGCGACAACTCGGTCGTACAGACGATTGACGTGGCGTCGTCGGATGTCACGGTTTCCGGAGCCACTGCGACGATCGATCCTCCGGCCGACTTGCTGAATAGCATCCAGTACTACGTCGAAATTGATTCTACGGCATTCCAGGACCTTTCAGGTAATGCATTCGCAGGGATCACAGGTTCAGCCACGTGGAGCTTTACTACTCTTGACGACTTGATTCCACCAACGGTTGTTACGATCGATGACGGTGACGCAGACAATGCGGTCGTCACAGATGTCGTGCTGACGTACACAATCACTTTCAGCGAAGATATTGATGCGGCATCCGTCACTGAAGCGGACTTTGACAATGCCGGGACTTCAGCAATTACCATAGGCACGATTACTGAAACAACTCCAAGAGTCTTTACTGTCCAGGTAACTCCAACCACAGCAGGAACGCTGATCCTGAGGATTCCAACAGGTTCTGTCATCACTGACACAGCCGGAAATTCACTGACCGTTCCTGTATTAGATGACGATACGCTGACCGTCACTACACCCGACGTGACACCGCCAACGGTCTCTTCGATCGTCGACGACCGAAGTGGAGCGGCCATTAGCGCCAATCTGCCTGTGGTCTATACGATCACGTTCAGTGAAGACATCAACGCATCCACTGTTTCGGCTGTGGACTTCAGTAATGCTGGGACCTCTTCGATTCTCATCGGTGCAATTGCAGAACCGTCGCCCGGCGTATTTACCGTGACGGTGACTCCGACAACGCCTGGCACATTGACTCTTCAGATTGCAAGCACAGCCGTTATTGAAGATACCTCCGGGAACCTCCTTGTTCCGCCGGTGACCGACGACACGACAATTACAGTCAACGCGGTCACAACTTTGTCTGCGGGCGACATTGCCTTCACTGGGATCCAGTCCGACGCACCGGACACTTTTTCATTCGTATTATTGAAGGATGTCGTTTTCGGCACGTCAATCACATTCACCGACAATGGCTGGGGTGATAACGGCTTTGCTAACACATCTGAGCAAACTGCAACGGTGACGTTTGGCAGCGACTATCCAGCTGGAACGCACCTAGTGGTTTCTGACGCGAGTGGTCCCGACACATTTTTCCTGGTAGGGACAACGACCTCCGCCGGAACGATCGTGGGAAGCCTCAACGGCATATCGGCCAGTGGTGATTCGGTGCTTGCTTATCAGGGTGCCGTGCCAACATCGAATACAGCTACGAACTGGATTGCAGGAATTAGCACACGCTCTTTTGCGGCGAATCCTTCGGGAACTAATGAGTCGAACCTTCCGTCAGCCCTGACGATTGGCGTGACAGCGATCCAGTTGAGCGACACGACAACGGAGACTGACAACGGCTTCTACAACAAGCCGGCCTTCGTTGGCACGATTGCTGACATTCGAGCCAGCGTAAACAACATTGAGAACTGGACGAAAAGCGATACCGACCTGACCAAGGCGTCAACCAAGTTCACGGTCGGTGCCGTGACGACTGAGTGGTACATTAACGAAGTTGTATTCAATCCGTTTAACTCATCAGATACCGGCGAGGAGTACATTGAATTGCGAGGCACCCCGAATGCCTATTTGCAGACCAATACTTACCTCGTGTTCCTTGACGGCGATTTCGAAGACAATAATGGAAATATCAACCATATCTTCTTCGTTGGTGGAATGCAGTTTGGTTCGAACGGCTTCCTCGTACTTCTTCAGGCGGGCAGCACATACAGCGTTGATCCTGCTGCGACGACTGTGACTGCATCCGGGTCCGGATGGGGAACAGAATTTTCAAGCACAGCGACAGATATCGAAAACGGTTCCGAGAGCGTTTTGATTATCTCAACGAATACGGCACCGGTACAGGATACCGATGTTGATGCAGACAACGACGCTGTTCTGGATGGTGCAGCGACCGCCGTAGCCACGGCTTGGACAGTGCGAGATGCTCTCGGAAACATCGATGGTGGTGCCAACGACACGGCCTATGGTTTCTTTAATACCACAGGAAGCACTACTGGAGCCGGAACGGTTCCTCCCGGTTCGACATTCATCACGATTCCGACGCTTCCGGCTCCTGCCAATAAGGCCTATCACCCGGACTATATGGCTCGAAACGGCAACTCAACCGGAAATGCACTTTCCGACTGGGTGTTCGGTGAACTCGCGGGTCTGATGCCAAATGCTTCACTGGCAACCGGTGGCTTTGCCTATCCAACAGCATATGAAGGTGCGGCTCTCAATCATATCGGGGCGGTCAATAATTTTACGGCTGGAAATCAAGCTCCGACGAACATTATCCTCTCTGGGGCAACTCTGGCTGAGAACGCTGGAACCAACGCTGTGATCGGCACGTTCTCTGCCGAAGACCCAGACACGGGCGACACGTTCAGCTTCAGCCTGCCAAGCGATTTGAATGACAACAGCCGCTTCAATGTGAACGGGACGTCTCTGCGAGCGAACGCATCTTTCGATTTTGAAGCAGGTTCAACGTACACGATTACGGCCCGAGTCACTGATGCTGGAGGCCTGACATTCGACAGGCAGTTCACGATCAGTATCACGGATGTTAACGAAGCGATCTTCGACAGTAATATCTTCTACAACACCAACGCGGCAGCCGAGAAGACTTTCTCTCCGGATGCGACTGGTCAGCGTTCAATGATACAAAATGTTCAGATCGTATTCAGTGGGAATCTGACTGTACTGGCAGGTGCGGTAACCAATGGCGGTTTTGTGCTAACGAAACTAGGAACGACAGGCACCAATGTCGGATTAAGGGTTGATTCCAGTGGGTTTAATGCCCTCAGTGGCAAGACGACCATTGTGTTGGATTTCACAAGCGGCACACTGGCTGCCGGCTCACTTGCTGACGGCACTTATCGCCTGTTGATCGACTACGGAGTCTTGAACATTGATGGCGACAGTGACGGCAGGGCTGGTGGAACAAAAACCATCAACTTCCACCGTCTTTTCGGTGACAGCGATGGTGACCGTGATGTGGATGCGAGGGACTACTCGAACTATGTTGCTGGAGTGCGTGGTGTTACGAAGTGGACATCGATTTTCGATTCGGACAACGATGGCAGTTTGCGCGTTGGTTCCCTTCAGGACAACGACGACAAAATAGCGTTCTTTGCCAACTTCGGCCGAGGAATATGAAAATTACGTTAACTATTCTAATGAGTGTTTCTTTTAGTGTTGGGTCGCATCAACAATTTCAGTCCTCAGGTGATGCCAACTTTTTTCCCGGAGAGTCGAATGTCTCGGTTTATATCGAATTGCCTCATAGGTTTGTTGTTACTGACGTTTTCGAGCAATGTAGCTTCCGCAGGCTTGATTCTGGATCTTCAATTTCAAGGTGGCGGTACGTCAAAGACTGTTAACATCGGCCAGAGCTTTTTTGTGGAAATGTGGATTTCTGATACCGATGGTTCCACATTATTGACAGAGGAAGGGCTGTTAACAGCTGGAGGTGGGTTAGTTAAGTCCGCAGGGGCTGCGTCTGTTACGAAAGCGGGGAACACGGTAGTGAATTCTGGGTTTGATACTGTTGATCAAAATCAAGCGACGGCATCTCCGCAAATTGCAGCATTCTTTGCTTCCACTTCGGACTTGGGTCCAGCGACTGGCATCGGAGCGGGATTGGTTGGCGTTGCTAACAGCTTTCTTTTGGCAACGTTCGAATTGCAGGCCACTGGTGCGATTGGCGACATGGCAACAATTGATGCCGCATTGCTGGGGGGGGCATTCGAAGGCTTTGCAACCTATGGCCACTTTGACGGTGGGGGTGATTTTGTCCCAGGGGTTATTCTTGATGGGCAAATCGTATCAGGTCAGTCCCTCTCATTGACAACGGCCGTTCCGGAACCCGCTTCGATTTTTCTTGGAAGTCTGACCGCAGCAATGGCTGGTGGTACCGCTTGGAAGCGTCGCCGCAAAATTTCCGTTTGATTTCGGAGGACCGTGACGGCCCGCATTTTGGTATATCGGATCCGTTTAAGTACGGATCCGATACATCTGTAATGGACTTTGCATCGTGAGCTTTTCACTTGTTCGGCATTCGCAGTCTCCTTTGCTCAGTAAACACTCCCCATGCATTTTTTGATGCGAATTTGTTCGTGGCTGGAATGGAAGGCCCATCGCAGTCCGCGGATCACAGTTGTTCTCTTACTATTCTTTGCCACAGCCTGCTTTGGCCCGTGGATAGCCCTGCACTTGCAGAATCTTTGGCAGCGACCGCATTATCAGTTCTTCCCTATGCTGCTGCTTTCAGTCGGCGTTATCGCCCTGGGACGCCTCGGGGAATCAAAGAATGTTGCTTGGCGGCCAGGGAATTTAAGTCTGCACATTCCGCTGATGATTCTGGTCGTCGTCACGTTTGCTGCAGCATTCTGGCTCAATTCTCCGTGGCTGGGATACCTTTCCTTTGTCAGCAGCCTGCTTCTTTTGGGACGAAATGTTCCAAACCTGGCTTCTTCAATTCTGCTGCTGCTGATTCTGTTGCCGCTGCCATTTTCCTTTGACAGTGAAGTCGTTCATTCGCTTCAGCGAATCTCTTCACGCGGTGCCAGTTCACTGATGGACGCTGTCGGAATTCGCCATCTGATGGCAGGCAACGTATTGGAGGTTGCCGACCGTCGATTCTTTGTTGAAGAAGCCTGCAGCGGTATCGGTTCCGTATTTCTTTTACTTTCGTCGGCGGCAGTTTATGCCGCATGGAAGCAACTGCGTTTGATTGTGACAGTGCCTCTCCTTTGTGCCGCCGTTGGTTGGGCGGTTGCTGCAAACACATTCCGCATTTTTGTTGTCGCCTGGGCGCATGTTGAACGAGGAATCGACCTGAGCGCCGGAATATACCACGATGGGCTTGGAAGCCTCACTTATCTGCTTGCGTTGTTGCTGCTTATTCTGACGGAGCAGTTTCTTCTCTTTATTTTCGATCCCATATCAAACATCGCATCTGACGACCGGGATTTTTTCAGCGCCAGTGAAGTGATATCTGGAGAAATGACCACATTGTGGAATCGCATTACAAATGGCGATCCAGCCTTGATGCAGCAACGTTTCCTTGAAAAAGGTGTCTCTGGAATTCTGATGAACCGATCTGGCATGCTTGCGATGCTGGCGTTTATTTTTGCAATCGGCGGAATTGGAAACGGCTGGAAGGTTTGGCGTGCATCCCAGCCGGTCCGAGAATTGTCTGTGACTCGTTCCATCATCTCCGCGCCGGCCGCCTGGCCTCGGATTGAGTCAGACTTATTTTCTCAGGCCAATGCCATGGAACAACTTCTTGGCTTTTATGAAGAATCGCAAGACGCTCTTGCCACCGAAAGTGGAAACGCAACCTATGCCAAGTCGTGGAATCTCCAGATCGCTGGCACGACGGTGACGTTCAGACTTCAGGGACCGTTCAACGACTGGCAAGACTCAAGCGAAACCTTCGAAAATAACGAATGGAAAATTCTTGAGTCAGACGTGTGGCCCGTTCCTCGTTTGCTGGGAGGCAATTCCATTATTTCGGAATACATACTTCACAAAGAAGGTCAGAACTTTACTCATTTTATGAATGCGTGCTTTCGAACAACTGCGGCACCAGTCGTCGTGTCATCCAATGGTCGACTGTCGGAAGTGATTGACTCACAAGTCAAGAATCGGATCCAACTCGCGGCACCCGAGATTCCAAACTCCGTCTGGCAGTTTCAACTTCAGATCGATACGGACAAGATGCCAGAGGCAACCGCTCGAGCATTTTGGCGAGAGTGTTTTGTCGAACACTTCCAAATTCTTCTTCAGCGATGGAGGACGGCATTGTGAGTCGCCTCAACTTCCTGATCCCGGAGTTGCGTTTCATGATCAACGCACCTTATGGGCTGATGTTATTCTTTTTCAATTGGGTACGCAGCCGCAGTGTATTGCGCATTTTTACCGCAGTCCCGGCCTTCGTTCTTGCTTCTGTGTTTCTTTGGTCGATGGTGATTTCCCGGTCGGCTGAACGCCGTTCGCTGCTGCTGAACGAGTATCTCGAATCAGCAAGACATGCCGTTCGAGATCAGAATATCAACGCGTCTCGGCTGGACTATCGTCGAACCCAGGAACTGTCCAATAACAGCGAAGACGTCACGTTCGAATACGCAGAAGCCATGTTTTCACTCGGGCAGACCAGCGACTCACTTCAGTTGATGGCTGGACTAGCGCCTATTAACAAGCCGGGTTATATTCCTGCGCATCGATTTCTTGCGGATCACGTTCAGATTGAAGATCCTCTCAAGGCCGACAAATTTCGGGCGATCCATCTAAGCCATATGGTTCGCGATTCTACGCAGAATCGTCTTGAGCGACTGGAGTTGGTCCGAATTTTCGCTCGATACAAGGAATTTGATTTGGTGGACCGATTGCTTCAACAGAGTCTGGATGAATATCCGGAAGATCGATTCATGCGGGCTACGATCAAGGCTCGAATGGGAAAGATTGAAGATGCTCGTGCAGAAGCCAGCCTGGCATGCGACGTCTTGAAACCGTTTGTTGCAGGCGACCCTGCGAATATCGATCGGCGTACACAGCTGGCTCAAGGACATGTTTTCCTTGGCGAGTTTCTGAAGGCGATCGAAGTTCTGGCAGAAGGACTGCCGTATGATGCAGACGGTCAATTGCTGGAGAGTATCGCAACGACTTATACACATTGGTATTCGCTTCTAACGCCATCGCAGCAGCAGAGCCAGTTGCGTTGCCTTCACCGATTGGTCTATCGGAAATTATCCGACGACGAACGTGCGGGGCAAACAGATCTGGCGACAACCGATTTGTTCCGCTCGGCGATGGAAACAGAACAGCGTGACGTCATTCTGCTGGCGTTGCTTGGAACAGCCAATGCAGCAAGTGGTGACCTGATATCGGCAGAACGCAGTTTGCGTGCGGCGTTAACCATTGCTCCGAATGAACCTACGGTCAGCAACAACCTCGCATGGGTGCTTTCAAGGCGAGCCACGGAAATTCAAAACCAGGCTCAGGACAATAACGACTCCGGCTCACCTTTGCTCGATGTCTCGGACGAGCAATTGCTCCTTTCTGAAGCGAAAGTACTTGTGGATTCCGCGGTTCGCTTAATGCCGGACGTTGCGGATTTTCGCGAGACGCGTGGCCAGGTGCTTTATCAACTTGGCCTGCATAATGAGTCCATTGATGACCTGCGGCATTGCCTTGAAAGCGGCCTGTCCACGAAGTCAATTCACCAGACGTTGGCCGACAGCTTCAACATTCTGGGGCAGCCGGATGACGCTCATCGTCATTCAGAATTTGCCAGACGAATGAACTGAAGCTCGAAGCTGATCGCGAAGCAATCGCGAAGCAACGGGCTGCGCTGTAGATTCGATGAACCGCAGACGGCTTCGCCGCGACGGCCAGATTGTTCAATGGGACAGCCAAATGCGAGAGCCAATTGTTTGCTCCGCAAAAATGATCTCGGTCAGATCACTGCTATGAAGCGACTCCAGGAAGCGACTTCTGGACCGGTTTGAAATGCCGCCGCGTCCGATCCATTTTCTGCTTCTATTGGGAATGGAGTCGAATGGAGTCACGCTGATGACTCAGGGCATCCGGCCAGTTGGTCTCAGCGTTTCCGAGTCGATTCGGATGAGGCTGCTGGTTGCTGCAAGTCGTGTGACGCTTCGGAACCGTGGCTCGTTGATGCGTTTCCTGCTACAAAAACAGCGATGCTCAAATATTGCCCAATCGTTATGAGAGACATTTATGCGAATGATTTCTGGTTCAATTCTGCTTCTTGCGGCTGAAGAAGCGTTTGCAAACTCTTTGTCAATTGGCTTTCCGAATGCCGCCGCAGCGCAGGAGATACTTTTCCCAGCGAGCCTGGTACTGGCGATCTCTGGGCTGATCTTGTTGACGTGGGGTATCGCTGCTGCCGAGTTTTCTGGCAACAAGGCTACGAAAGATTGACAAGCGGTCACCGCCGCGACTACCATCAGTGAGAATTCCACCTGTTCCTGTCTTGTTTTTCTTTTTATGTTTGGAGACCGACGATGCTGAAAGCAGTTCGAACGAGAAACCAGAAGGGCTTTACGCTGATTGAGTTGCTGGTGGTTATCGCCATCATTGCAATTCTGATCGCGCTGTTGCTGCCTGCAGTGCAGCAGGCCCGAGAAGCCGCCCGACGCACTCAGTGCAAGAACAATTTGAAGCAGCTTGGCCTTGCTTTCCACAACTACCACGACACTTTTAACGTGTTCGCCATGGGAGTTCAGCAAGCGGTACAGAATAGCTATGGTCCTTCTTTCTATGCTGGCATCCTTCCGTACCTTGAACAAGGCAATCTGTACAGCAAGATCACCTTCAGTGGTGCGAGCACAGGATGGACTGGTGCCGGTGGTGGGTCAGCCGGAAATTTCAACGGTACTCAGATCAATGGCGTTTTCATTCCCTCATTTGTCTGCCCTTCGAGTCCTCTGGATCAGTTTATTCAGGATACAAATGGCGGCGCTCTGCAGACTTGCCCTTCGTATGTCGGAATTTCCGGAGCGGTTGACGAGGACAAAACGAGCGCTAATGTACCCGCCACCGACACCGACGGTTTCCAAAATGACCGTCAGATCTATGGCGGTAACTGTTGTGCAGCCAATTCACAGAACGGCTACCACTCTGCCTCTGGGATTTTGGTTTGGAACCAGGCAATCGGTATCAATAAAATCACTGATGGTACATCCAACACGATCATGCTCGGTGAGACATCTGACTGGGCATTGGATGCGAACAACTCGAAGTTTGACATTCGCGGTGGAGCTCCACATGGCTGGTTGATGGGAACTGATGGCTTTGGAGTTACGTCGGGCTGGAATGGTCCGCTAAGCCGTAAGTTTAATTTGACATCTGTTCGCTATGCACCGGGCACAAGGAATTACAATCTGGCCGGCGTCCACAATAATCATGGCCCGAACAATCCACTGATTTCTGCTCACACGGGCGGTGTTCAGGTCGTTTTCGCCGACGGTCACGTATCTTTCATCAGCAACAACATCAATCTTCCGACTCTGAAGCGGCTTTGCAGCAGAGATGACGGACAGACTATTGGTGAGTACTAAAAATAGTTCTGAATGATGACATGAAAACATCAAATTCCCCAACGCCTACCGTTGGGGAATTTCGTTTGTTGCGAGTGAAATCGGACTGATTTCGCAAAGCCCATCCATTGTGCTTCATCATATATTTCAAACAGTTGCGACGGTGCTATTTTTCGTTTAACCGTCAGCCGGAGGCGTACGTTGGTGGTCACATCCGCGTACGCCTCCGGCTGACGGTTAAACACAACACCGTTCAACGAACGGCCTGTAAAGTAGCGGAATCGGCGTAAGCCGTCCGGTGAGCCAACCCTTTTGCAGGCACTCACCGGGCAGCTCGCGATGCTCCGCTATTTTTTGAAGGTGTTGCGGTGAAACAAATTCATCGTGACCGCGACCAAGCAGAAATACGCACAAGTATCTTGTGCCTCAGGCGAGCGGCAAACGACAACATATCCAGGGACGCATTGTAGAAGAGTTGTCTCGACTGGTGCTGTACGATTCGGATGCTCGCTCCACATCGGTAAAGGCTCGTCCGCCGGTCGCCTGAAAGCGGATTGCTTCGCTGAGATGCAAGAATTTGCTGGCACTGTTTGCTTTTGAATGTAGCAACGACCGCGATCGCGACATTTTTTTGTTAGACTCTGAAGAGCCCTTCCGGCCTGATTGCCAGGTTCGGAGAGGGCTGTTTTCATAAGACCTTTTTGTAGGGGAAGTTGGGATGAAATTTCTGCATATCTCTGTCGCTCTGCTGTCGGCCATTCTATTCGTGGGTTGTGGCGGTGGTGGTGGCGGCGGTAGTTATAGCGGCCCATGGGCTCAGGTGTCTGGCAAAGTCAACCTTGGCGATTCGCCTTGTCTGGAAACTGCGACCATTACTTTTCTTCATGCGGACGGGCATGCTGCGTCTGGAGATCTGAAAGATGGCGTCTTCAAGTTGAAGTACAATGGCGGTAACAACATTCCGGTCGGTAAGTATACCGTTGGTGTTTCGCCACGTATTCCGACTGAAAACCCGAATGCTTCACCAGAGAGTTTCTTTAACCCTGACGGTACAACGAAAACGGTTGAAATCGTCACCACGAAAATTCCATCCAAATATCTGCAACCCGGCTCAAGCGGTATTAGCATTGAGATTGCAGAAGGAAAAAACGATCAGATCACTGTTGATCTGGATCTTTGATCGACTCATCTGCTCGCGACTTTTCTGCTTCGCGTGAAATGAGATTTTGCCATCATTCTTGATAATGCACCCGTGCGACACATTCTCCGTACTTACACTGACCCGGTTGATCTCATCTGGCTTCACGCCGCTTCTCAGATGGGAATGCAGATCAACCGCAGTTCGGAGGTGAATGCCTCCTGGGACGGCGAGAGTGTCTTGACGATTGGGACCCCGGAGACACTTGATCCTGATGATTGCCTTGCCCAAATGATTCTGCACGAGGCCTGTCACGCGTTGTGTGAAGGGCCTCAAAGTTTGAAGCTGCCAGACTGGGGACTGGAGAGCTTCAATCCGGAAAAGAAAGTGCGTGAACATGCCTGCCTTCGGCTGCAGGCAGCGTTCGCGGATCGATACCGGATGCGATCGTTCTTTGCGGCGACAACCGTTTTTCGTCGCTACTACGACCAGATTCCTGAAGATCCCCTTGGCGATGGAAATGACCCAGCCATCGCAGTGGCTCGCAGGGCGATGCAGTATGCAAATCAAGGTCCGTGGGCTCAGCCGCTTGATGATGCATTGCGAAGGACCGCATTAGTTGCCGCCGCATTGGACAGGATTGCGGATGCTCAATCGCTTTGGCACAATCCCAAACAGCCGTAAGAATCGGCAGGCTTGAGCCAGGAATCGTTCCCAAATGGTCACCGTTTTTTGATGGACTCGGAAGGGCGCGCGTCCACCGGCTTTGCATCACCGGACGGCTTTCACCGTTCCGAAAATGCGGGAAGTTATTGCGAGATTGGTCCTAAATGCCTCACAATGGCCTCATTCCGGCTCGATGCCGGGAAATCTGACGGGTAGTACTTGAAGCTGCGGAAGCGGGCGGGTAAACGTCACGTTTTACGATCACGTTCCCAATAAAATACAGGTTTTTGCTCCTTCCATGTCAGTCCTTCTGCAACTAACCGACGGCGTTAAAAGTTACGGTGACCAGATGCTCCTTGATGGAGCCAGTGTAACCCTCTATGAAGACGTGAAAGTTGGATTCATCGGTCGAAACGGAGCAGGCAAGTCCACATTGCTGCGTGTGCTTCTGGGCGACGAAGAGCTCGACAGCGGAACGGTGATGCGTTCTCCACAACTGCGAGTTGGCTATTTGCGACAGCATGACCCGTTTCAACCGGGCGAATCTGCAATGGACTTTCTGATTCGCGACAGCGGACAACCAGACTGGAGGTGCGGAGAAGTTGCGGCTGAGTTCGAGCTGAAAGGGCAATATCTGAACGGACCTGTTCAGGGGCTTTCAGGCGGATGGCAAACTCGAGTGAAGCTCGCGGCTTTGCTGCTGCATGATCCAAACCTGCTGATGCTGGACGAACCGACAAACTTTCTCGACCTGCGCACGCAGATTCTGCTGGAGCACTTTCTTAGACATTTTCCGGCCGCGTGTTTGATTGTATCGCACGATCGTGAGTTCCTGACGGCCACCTGTTCGCAAACGCTCGATCTGAATCGCGGCAAGCTGACGATGTATAACGGCAAGATTGCCGGATACCTGCAACAGGTCGAAGAAGAGAAAGTTCGCGCCGAGCGAACCAACGCGGCGGTCGCAGCGAAGCAGAAGCAACTTCAGACATTCATTGATAAAAATAAAGCTCGCCCAACCGGAGCAAGCCAGGCGCGATCAAAGCAAAAGCAGCTTGATCGTCTGACACTTCAGGAAATTGAAGTCGATCTGCCAACCGCCAACATCCGAGCTCCACAAGTGGAGCCTCGCCAGGGGCCAGTCGTTCGCTGTCTGGATCTGGCCATTGGATACGACGGAAAAGCCATCGCCAGTGGTATCGAACTGGAAATCGAACACCAGCAGCGAGCAGCAATCGTCGGGGACAACGGTCAGGGCAAGACGACCATGCTCCGTACACTTGTCGATTCACTCAAGCCTGTTGAGGGAAAAGTGAAATGGGGCTACGGAACAGAAATCGGCGTCTACGCGCAGCATGTTTACTCAACGCTGCCGCCAGACCAGACGGTACTCGAGTATCTTGAGTACAAGTCAAAACCTGGAACGACAACTCAGGACTGCCTCGCATGTGCGGGTTCGTTGTTGTTCAAGGGCGGACACACAAAGAAGCCGATCCGAGTGCTCTCCGGTGGTGAGCGGGCTCGATTGTGCATGGCCGGTTTGCTGCTGGGAACCTACAACGTTCTGATTCTGGACGAGCCAGGCAACCACCTGGATGTGGAGACCGTCGAATCTCTGGCTGAAGCTTTGTTGGCTTACAAAGGAACCGTGCTGTTTACGAGCCACGATCGTCACTTTGTGCGTCGCATCGCCACAAACATCATTGAGGTGCGCGATGGACGCGTTCGGAACTATGCTGGCAAGTACGATGACTATATCTACTACGTCAACAAGGAAATTGAAGAAGGCGAACGAGAACGCGCGTCTGGAAAGATGGCGACTCCACCGGCTGGAAAAGGTGTAGGTGCGAAAGTCGAGAAGGCTGCGGCGAAAGATGTTCACTCGCAACGCAAGATGCTTAGGAATCTTGAGAAGAGCATTGCCAAGCTGGATGAGCAGAAGAAAGCCCTGAACGCTGAAATGATGAAAACATCAGACGCGAAGAAGGCGATGGAATTGCACACTCAGATTGAATCGGTTGCCAAAGAGCTGGCTGAGGTGGAAGAAAAATGGTGTGAGCTTCAGCAGGAACTCGGCGAGTGGTGAAAATCGTTTCACTTTGATTTGGCCAGAAACGCAATCCTGAAGCAGCGAAGTCAGTACACAAGATCAAACTGCGGACTTCCTGTGACCAGCCACAGGACAGCGAAGTGATGAATCATGTCGCTGAAAAATAGTCCCAGTCCGATCACCAGGACATGGAACGCTAGCCGCGGATGCTGGCGTTCCAGAAGAAGTGCGACAGGCAACAATGCCACGCCGATGTAGCTGTGATGAATTCGAAGGCCGAAAGTCAGCCGACCGATCGTGGATGCTGTGTCTCGAGTTGACTCCAGAGCCAGCCCGAATCGCAGGACACATGTCAAAGCTTCGATCAAAATCGTCCAGATAATCACCGGCCAAAGTGCAGCCTTGAACAGACTCACGTTCGATCGTGTCGGCTCGGAATGATTCACCGGAATCTCCGTCACTTTGATTCCAGGATGGCGGCCAGACGTTCTCTGGTTTCCGGTTGGTTCAGCTGCGCCTTCCCAAATCCGTAGACCGCTCCCATCTGGACGGCTTTCTCCTGCCACTCCGGATAGTTTGAAACGAGCATCACTGGAATATCAGGCTTCGAACTGGCGCGGATTTGCGTCAGGATCGCCAGTCCGTCACTGGAGTCCATGTCCAGAAGTCGATTGATCAGGACCAGGTCAACGGGAGATTCCATGAGAACAGCAAGAGCCTCGTTCGGCAGATCGGCCGTCAACACGGTCGCACCAAAGTGTGACTTCATGTATTGGGAAATTGCAGCACTGTCGGGGCGACATTGTCCGACGCTGAGCACGGTTTTCTGACTCACGAATATTCTCCGGATGCGGTGTTTCAGTAGATTTAATGGTCGCGAACTGTGAAGTCTCGCACCAGCAACGCGATGGCGAGGCGAATGGAACACGTTACGACACTGTGTAATGCAGGAATGATAGCCTGAACTGCAAGAATTCCCAGGCCCGCGTGACAGACAGAGAATCAAACGGCCGTGAGCATGGCGAGTGGAATCTGGAACTCAGGACGATTGATGGAAACAAAACAGGGCGGACTCAATGAGCCCACCCTGTGAATCATTTGGCAATCTTCAGACTTGCCGATGCGAAAACGTAACTGCGGTATAATTCTTCACGCGGCAAGGAATGAGGCACCGATAAGCGGACGAGACGTCCTCGCTCCCGGAGCGCGGGCGTCCCGCCCGCTTATTCGGTCGCTCGTCAATACCACGTTTCTGACCGCTGAAGGAATAACATAACTGCGGTCTTACGGTCGTGTGGTCGTCTTTGGAGCTGGCGTTGGTGTGGTCTTGGGAGCTGCCTTGGCCTCTTTCGCCACGAGTACATCTGTGAAACCCTTCAGGTCCGTCCACAGAGTGCCTTCGCCTGCGTAGAACAGATTGAGTTCGACATCTTCCGGCAGTCCGGTTGCAAAAACCCATTGATTGTACGCGCTTCCGGAACCGAACGATTCGACCGCAAGCTTGAATAATTCTGACTTGGCTTCTGCTTCCAGCTGCTTGCTGCTCGCCTTCGCCTTTCCGAGAGTCACACTGGCCTGTGCTTCAAGTTCTGCTGTCTGTCGGGCAATCGTTGCAACTTTCTTGCTGGTCTCGCCTTTGGTCTCTTCGGCTTCCTTGTTTCCTTCAGCGATGACCTGAGCCACCATTTTCAATGTCTCTGAGTCGACGCGTTCCTTTTCGAGATCAACCTTCTTCTCTGCTTCCCGGAATAAGGCTTCCGTACGAGCAGTCAGAAGTTCCTGTTCTCGCGTCAGCTTCAGTTCATCGGCCACGAACTTTTCCTGGATAGGAGTACGAACTTCCAGCGGAATGTGAATGTTGCGTACAAAACCATGCAGCAAAGTCAGGCCTTTGTCTTCCAGGATTTTGTGGAACGATTCGGAAACCTGTTCCTGAAACTTCTGTCGCGTATCACCAACCAGCAAATCGACAGCACCAAGCGATGAGCCCTGGTTTCGGCAAATGCTTTCAATCTGCGGAACGACCACCTTCGATTCGACGGCCTCGAGGTTTCCGAACTTGCGAATCACGTCGGCCGCCTGTTCAGGCATGATGCCCCAGACAGCGGTGAAGTCCATATGAATCTTAAACCCGTCACTCGATGGAAAAGCGATGCCGCTTTCGTCATCCATTACAGACGGTTCGCCGCTCTCGTCCAGAACCGGTACACCATCGCGACTGACGAGTGCAGACTTGATTGACTTCTCGGCATAACCGACTCCGATAATGTCAATCTGCTGCTCACTTGGATTAACAGGATACAGACCAGGCTGCAGAACTTTGTCCTGGATGCCGGCCGAAGAATTCGTCATCTTGTTCTCTGTGAGGTTTGTCACAACACCCACATATCCCGTCGGGATGGAAACCCAGCCAGCGTGCTTTGTCTGTGTTCCAGAAGCAAGTGATTCTTCTTTGATCACTTTGACGTTGTAAGCATAGTCGTTGATGCGATAAGTACCCGGCGCAAATACCTGGCGAAGGATACCCTTCTCTTTGGTTTCATTGAGTTTTCCGTCGACAAGAAATCGCCCATCGGTCAGTTCATTGCCCATCTTGCTGGACACGACCGCCACTTCACCAGGCTTTACAATGGTGTCAGCAACAAGCCGTGTTTCCCACCAGCCGACCCAGCGAAAGTGGCGACCCGGTCCGAGCATTTCCTTAAGAATCCCGATTTGAAGAGGGCGGCCATTCTCGTCGACGTCAGCGAACTGACCAGGAGCTGCGGAAGGTCTGTTGCCAGGCAGAAACGGCAAAGGAGGTCCCTTGTACCGCATGACAAGGCTGTAGCCCTCCGGCACGTAAACGCGGTTGAACGTCCATTCGAACATCTCGTAGCCCACTACCAGCAGCAGAAAAGCAGGGACTGCTAAACCGACTGTCGACTTGAGGCTTCGAGCAGAAGAATCTTTGCTCATAACTATTTCTCCATTCATCAGCAGAATTGGTCTTCTGACCAATCCCGAAATTTTGATTTGTCACTAGCACGGATACCGGTTCACGGACCGCTCAAATAGAAGAACTGCTTGTCTTGCGAAAACTTGTTTCGCTGTTTCGTGCCGCTTGATGCAACACTATTTTCCTGCATCACTAAGGTCCGCCACAGGCGTTGTGTTACTCGCAGAAGACGTTGGTGCTTGCTTTGTTTTTGCATCCGCAGCGGAGTCAGCAAAGGACTCAAAGATCTTCATGATTGGGCTGTCGGCCGTGTTAACCATAATCTTTCGATACGACGCTGACAGCTTCTGATACAACACATACTGTGCATAACTCTGGCCATCGCCATCAAAAGCACTGACGGCGGTTTTCCATCCTGCGGCTTCTGCTTCGTTGTCAAATCGAACAACGTCTGCAGCCGCTTTCCCTTTTGCTTCAATGGCTGCAGCCTCGTCGATAGAAGCATCGAGCTTCAACTGCGCCACGGCAGCATTCTCGTTTGCCTTGGTGATGGCAACTTCCTGATCCTGTTCCGCCAGGATCGTGACTTTTACAATGTCCTGTTCGGCCTTCACGATGGCCTGTTTCTGCAAAACTAACGCCTTTTCAACAGCTAACTTCTGCTCAGATTCCTGTTGAAGAGCCTGTTGCTTGTATTGCAGTTCCTGCTGCTTTGCGATCTCTCGCTTTCTGACTGGATCGGCAATTTGTTGAGGCGGACGGATCTTTGTAATCAGTGCCTGGATGATCTCAATCCCCAGCGGACGGCAAGCCTCTCGCATCGACTTTTCAAAGGACTCCTGGAACGCTGTTCGCGTTGATCCCTGAATAAAATCACGACCAGAAGAGTTCGATCCCTGCAGTCGACAGAAGCTTCGAGCATTCGGCATAATGACCGTGTGCACAATCTCCTGATCAATCTCAGGTCCGTTCTCGGACTGATTGAACAACACATAGACTTCCGCCGCCTTGGTTGGGTCGATGCGGAATTCGATCGCTCCATCCAGACTCACCCAGAAACCGTCCTTGGATGGAAATCCCATGTCGCCTTCTTCACCAAGATTGAATCGCTGACTACGGCAGTCGACCTGGTCAACTCGCATGACGTAAGGATTCACATAATGAGTTCCAGGTTCCAGAGTCAACTCCTGCACGCCGCGCTCACCGGGCTTGACCAGCAACTGATTGGGATCCACTGCCAGCGGTGCGGCAAGGTTGATAACAACTCCCTTGTATCCGGCAGGGATTGTCACTGGTTTTTGAATCTCAACGGAATAGAGATAAGTGTTGATTGGGTAACGACCAGGCTTCAGCACGCCCGGCATGATTCCCTTTGTGGTGGCTTCACCTTTTTCGTCGACCTTGGCGAGGAAGTCGCCGTATCCAAGATCGTCACCGGTGAGACTCACTTTGATGCCCATGTCACCAGGAGCAATTTCAATCTGCTTGATCACCTGCCACGACCATGAATAGGGGTTGTAGAAATGTCGACCTTCGGTCAGCACCTCTTTTTGGATTCCCTTGTGTTCAGGAGTGGGAGCGACCTCTTCGTTGTTGGTCATATCCAGTCCGGTCTTCCGGATCAGAATGGCGATCTCGCCGCTTCCGACGTCGATTCTGAAACTTGTATAGACAGTCCAGATGGTTGCCAGGCCCACGACGCCGAGCATCAGGACTGCCACAACGGAGCCTCCGGATAGTCGAACCTGTCGGTCCCGAGGATACGTGTTGTTGGAGGACATAGATGATCTCCTGAGATCAATGAGTTAAATCTTCAGACGTCAATGCCCGAAGAATCCGCAAAAATGATCGTTTCTTGCCAAGAACGAAACCTGACGCTAACCGGATCACAAAAAAGTGTAGGTCGATTTCTCCGCCGCCGGAGACCTATCCAAAAAACGCTCCGACTTGGCAAAGAAACAACAAGAACGGCTGCCATCTGGAGGTCGTGCTGCTTTTAAGTTGCCTTCACGCAGCCGGTTACGTGATTTCGTGGCCTTGTCCACTATTTCAGACTGCGGAAAGACGCACGATCCGTCTGATGGCAGGGCTATTCGCTCGATTGGATGGCTTGTTAGCGCCTTTCAGGGAAATTCCCAAAGCATCAATCCAGAATTCACTTCTCTCAAGCAAGGCGTAGGCGTTCTGAATGGTTGAGCATTCCGTATTGTGCCGAATGTTGCGATTATCAAGATATTCGAATGCGATCTGTCCGGGGTTCTTGCGAGAACAGTTCCCGCTACTCGCAACTCTTATGATCCTTTTAACACCTTCCATCGTTCCACACAGATCGAGCCAACTTATCCGGGATTTGATTCTTGCTCAGACTTTGCACACACTCACCGCGAGCGCATGGTACTTGAGAATCGCAATTGAAGATGGAGCAGCGTTCATGACACCATCAAATGAAAGCAAAACTTCGAACTCAGGAACGTTTAGCCGATTGAACAGAGCCCTGGGGCCTGTTATGGCTGGGCTTATTATTGACGGCATCGACCTCATCACACTCGGTCCGATTGGATTGGTGGTCGGTTTGCCAGTTGGCGCGATGGCCGGATACTGGCTTGGCCGCAGTATGCGTCTGGAGAAAAGGACCAGCGTCCTTTGTGCGATTGCAGCAGCGATTTACTGCACCATTCCGGGAACTGAAGTTTTGCCGCTTGGCACTCTCGTTGGCGCGCTTGTCCGTTTTGAGGAACCTGGTGACGCCCTTGTGGAAACATCTCCCAACGCGGAACCGGATCTCGAACGCATTGAGCATCTCGATCCCAATGAACCAACCCGCGTCCTTGAGGACGACAACGAATCACGCGGTTAGTAAGGCGAGCGGCAGGAGACGATTTCCAAATGTAGAACGATTGCCTCAATCGTTCATGAGCAGTTGAAACAACTGCTCTACAACGGGCGGGTTCGCCATTTCCTGCCGCTCGCCTTAACAGACGATTTTTTTTTTCAAGACGTCGTTCGATTCTTCGTTCTCAGCCAGAGTCAGAGCTTCGGGACGTCGGGCCACCCGTCTGTTGTGACCAACCGTCTGTTGTGGACAGTTTGAAGAGAACGTGGGCTTTTGGTGACGGAAGCCGGGAAAGCCGGGAAAGCCGGGGACACACCAGCTATTGCCCAGGTCGCACGTTTCTTGAAGCAGCTGAAATTGCGGATTGAGGAAGCAAGGGAAGTCGCCCAGAAGGCCGCGGGCGAGCGTGCAGCGTCACAGCGAGAGCCAATGCAACAGGCCCGACTGAAGCATCAGCCAACCGGTCGGCCAGGGACTCGCGCAGCGGACCAGGACAGCAGTCATTGTCAAGCGGGGCTCATGCGGCGTGAGCGATCACAATCGATCACAACTCGGCATGCCCTCTGCGATTCGCTGCGGAGCAGCGGCGTCACGAGAGCCTGTGGCTTCAGCCACAGATCACTGCTCGTGAGCGGCCGGCTTGTGTTGAGGGCAAAAAAATGGCGGGGCAAAAAAGTGAGTGACGAAGATCTTTTTGCCCTGCCATATTTTTGCCCAACTTCCTGCACGGCTCGGCATGCCCTCTGCGATTCGCAGCGGAGCGGCGGCGTCATGTGGGCGGATGGGTGATCTCGCATGAATAATTTGCTCACGATGCCGATGAGATATGATCAAACAACGTCGCGTTTCGAATCGGTGAAACTCATCATCGGCCCGGGAAGTACGTCGCTCCTCCGGAGCTTTGAGTTTGCGTGTGATCGTGTACCTCGGGCTAAAGCTCTGTCATTTATACACAACTTTTCGGGAACTTCATTTCGACTGGCACGAGATTTGCGCTATGGCATGAGACAAGTGTCTTGTCTGCCAAACCTGCATGGAGCGTGTTGATGTGTGAAGGGATTGCTGAGGAGTTGCGAGGG
>JBGSVD010000056.1:0-95882 GCA_041753135.1 Planctomycetaceae bacterium | reverse complement strand
GACCGCATCGCCATGGATCCCAACAATTTTGGAATCCGCCCGGTTTCGCCGTCCACTGGCAGCTCACCTCAGGGTCTCTCTAAGCCTCTAAGACATTTCTGTTCACGGTTTTCAATCTGTTCGGGGCTCGCAGCTTTGGCGGGAAATGTGTCCGACGGCGATCGTTCAGGTCGGCCCTTACGCTTCACATCTCGCAGGCTTCCTTCCCACGGTCGATCGCTCTTTCGCGACCAACCTGCCGGTCGGTGCCCGCCCTCGCCTTGTACTTCACTCACAAAGAAACATTTGGCATAGGCCATGTCCACGCAGGCAGTCCAGGTCGCGATGATGTTACGCAGCGGGATCGCGTTGAGATCATGGTCCAATGGCGATCTCCCAGGAGAAGGCAAACTTCCGCTGACGTCGTCGTCAGCCATTGCTGTCATCTCCACTAAACCCCGCCGTGAAAGCGGTTCACTTGAACCCGACGCTGTCCAGTTAGTACCGGCGTATGAGTAATAGTCTAAAGTGTCGGTAGTCATGGCCTCATGGCATCAATGAAATCGCCCGGCCTTTCGGTCGCTTCCTTGTAGAGGATTAAGAGATCTCGCTCGTGCTTCAGCGAACTGCAGTATTCTCGAAGCAGTCGGTGCTGCCACGGTGCCACCATAGTGAATTCCTGGCGCGGTCGGTTCGTCGACCATGAGCAACACAATCACGGAAGGCTTTTCTGCTGGTGCTCCGCAAACAAAGGAAACGACCCAGGCTTTGTCTGAGTAAGTGCCTGTTGCCGGATCAAGTTTCTGCGCGGTCCCGGTTTTCCCGAAGATCGACAGGCCCCTGATCTTCGCTTCTTTGCCGGTCCCAAGTTCAACGACCTGCTTCATCGGCTCCTGAACAATCCAATCGGCGATCTCTTCCTCCAGCAAATCTGTTCCGACGCCCTCACCTGGAACAGCCACATGAACAGAGTCGTCGGCACTCGGCGTATCGCCAGCGGAGCTCTTCAGCAATCGAGGTCGAACCAGCCGTCCTCCATTCGCCAACGCGGCATGCGCTGTGATGAGTTGCAGCGGCGTCACGGCGATTTCCTGCCCCATTGGAATTGAGCCCAGCGAATACACGTTCCATTCCGGGAACGGATGCAAAAGACCATGCAGTTCACCAGGAAGCTCAATCCCCGTGCGTCGTCCGAATCCAAAACTTCTTGTCGCTTCGTACAATGACTCCAGACCCAGGCGTTCCCCGATCTTGGCCATTCCGATATTGCTGGATTTGACCAGCACGTCTTCAACACTTAGCTCGCCGTAGGAATGATGATCATGCAGAACTCGTGGCCCCATCTTGTAAGCACCGAAGTTGCAGTCGATCATGTCGTCACGCTTTAGGGAACCGTGCTGCAACGCCCAGCCGACAATGAACGGTTTGAATGTTGAGCCTGGTTCGAAGACCGCTGATACTGACAGATTCTTCCATGCGGCTTCAGGCACTTCGACAAGCGCATTGGGATTGAATCCAGGTCTGGAAGCCATCGCCAGGATTTCGCCTGAATTGGGTTCCATCACAATCACGCAGGCACCGAGCGGCTTCCATTCGTCCATCAACGAATCGAGTTGTCGTTCGGTTTCGATTTGAGTCAACAGATCAATGGTCGAAACCACGGTCTGCCCATGGTTTGGTGACTTCGATCGTTCCGCGGCGACTTCGATGACGATACCACGAGCATCTCGAGTCATGACACGATCGCCATCCGTCCCGCGAATCAGGCTGTTGAGACTCTGTTCCAAACCGCCTTTGCCGACGTTATCGATGTTACGAATCCCAAGCACATGAGCCGCGAAGCCACCTTGAGGATACTTGCGCTGATATTCGCGACGCAGTCCCCATGTGGCTTTCGGGAGTCCCAGCGAACGAACCTGCTTCAACTGAGCATCGTCAATTCGTCGCTTGATCCAGACAAACTGCTTGTCTGCATTTTCCGACAGGCGTTTGTAGACTTCGTCAGCGTTCAGATTCAGCACGGAACCGATTTTCCATGCAAACTCCCACGGCTCCTCAATCTCATCCGGAACCGCATAGAGACTGTCGCAGGCAATGGTCATGGCAAGCACATGACCGTTTCGATCCAGTATTTCACCCGGCCGAGCTGGAATCATTTCACTGAAGATGCTTTGCCGAGCCACTCGGTCGTTCATCAACTGGCGCTGTGCGCCCTGCAGTTGAATCAGTCGCGCGAACAAGGCGATCCATCCCAAACAAACAAAACAGGAAATCAGATGAACTCGCCATGCGCCGACCGCAACAATGGTTGGTTCACCAGATGACAGCTCGGGCGAGGAATCGTCTTCCGATTCCACTGTCGGCGGAGATGATACCTCGACGGACGCTTCGAATGATTCGTCCTCGGGAATGTCGTTGACTTCGGAATCGTCCATTAGTCGATTCCCTCGGGATTGAACGCCTGCTGAAATCTTAGCAGAGGCAAACGTCCGTTCAACGAAGCATCGTCAGTCGCTTTTCTATCATCCTGCTTACTATTGGCAATGCGAGTTCTGGAGCGTTCTGACTTTGACGCTGGAATCTTCGCTGCGTTATTCGCACTCTCAATTGTCGCAGCCAATTGTGCGGGCGCTGTGAGTCGCTGAGTTTCCAGTCGAAGTCGAACCAACAGGTCCAGAAGCAAATCGGTCTGGTAGTACTGCACGCTGACCGAACGACGCATTTCAAGCGTTTGCTTCTCAAGCCGTATGCCGGCAATCGAAACAAGAACGACAAGAATAAGTCCTGCAGCGAATCGAAAGAACACGGTTCACCTTGTGAGGTTCTGATAATTTACTCAGAGCCGCGTAGCAGAAAGCCCCGCAGAAGTTAAACTTCGGCGGGGCTCTGAAGGCACTTGAGTTTTATCGACCGACGAACGACTAGGGAACGACATTCACCTCGGCCGCGTCCTCAGGAAGCGCAAGAATCAATCCTGCCTTCAACTTATTCGGATCCTGCACGACGGACTGATTAAGACGATAAATCTCAATCCACCGGGAAGAACGACCAAGATATCGCTGCGAGATCTCAGACAAAGTTTCCCGTTCTCCAACGCGGTAGGCCGGAGCCCCATCGTCCATGATCATAAATTCCGCAGGTTGAACCACCTTCGGTTTTGAGTCCACAAACAACTGCGGATACCGCTCCTCGAGAACTTCCTTTTTGGGAGTCAGCACGATCATCCCGGGACGCATGTGCTTTGGTTCGGCAATGCGATGCTGATTGAAGACTGCCAGCGCCGAGAAGTATCGAGTCGTTCCGTAGACTCGCTTTGATATGCGAGAATAGTTGTCGCCGTCACGCACGACAATGGAGTCGAACGCCGTGCCATCATCGGGGACTGGTTCCACATCGTTCTGATAGTTGAAGGCGGCCAAGCTGAATTTGCCATCGGCTCCCGAACCGCCTGCCGTTCGAATGGAGTTCCGTTGCTGTTTTCCGGAAGGCTGAGTCACAGCCTCAAAGCCGCGCGAACCAAACGGTGTGCTCTGTTGAGCCATCCGTCTTTCCACATCGCGCGGAGCGTATTGGCCACTTTGGGCGGTTTTGATTTCCTGTCGACGATCCTCAACAGCATCAAACGATGGAAGTGAATCCGCCGGATCATCAATCGGTGCAGCACGAAGCTGGCTTTCGTCGCTGGAGTTATCGACAGAGAAGCCGCCGGAGAAACCATTATCCAGCGGCGGTTCGGCCATTGCCAGAAGGACAGGCTCGGATTTTGTTGGAGCATCGAACGTTGGAGTCAAGTCGGCTACCGCTTCGTTCACAAGCGAATCATTCACAAGTGCATCGTTCGCTCGTTCATGCTGATTTCGTTCATGCTGATTTCGTTCGTCCGTGTATTTGCGTGATTCATCTCGCTCGGACCTTGCGCCCGTTTCGAATCGATCGATACGATTTGTTCGGCTCGATCGCGACGTGGCATCCACCATCGAACGTTCAGCGGAATCACTGGACGGATCTCGCGGCAGTGGTACCGCAACCTCGCGATCGAATGATTCCACGACTGGAGAGACCTGCTGCACTTGAGCGGAAAAATCGAGAGCTTGTGAAGACTCAGTGTCCTCAGTGTCGGTCACGTTTTCGTTCATGGCGACGACAGGTTCTTGCTCATCGAGCAAAAAACCCGGTTCAGGCATCGGATTCGAAGCCGATGATTGGTCGAAGTCCAGATCGGCCGTCAATGGTGACAACGTTGCAGTTGGTTCATCGAAGCCCTGTTGATCCAATCCCTGCTCATCGAATGCGGGCTCGGCATCGGCGACAAGCAGCCCGAGTTGCGGCTCGACAATCGACTCGGCTGGTTCGTCGAACGAAAATCCGGGGACGGCAACTTCCGCGGGATCCAGATTCGCAGTGACGCTCTCTCCGTTTGAATTTAGAGCAGCTGATGAAAACTCCAGCATCGAATCCGTAAGCTCAGCATTCGTCACGCCGCTATTCTCAAAGGGCGAACCGTCGCTGAGGTCGTGGCGATTCATCAAAGGATCCTGGACGTCATTTTCAACAACCTGAGCGGCAAGCTGCTCGGTTGTATCCATTGATGACGCCGCTGTACTCTCAGCCGTTGGCTGAATCGACGCCTGAGTCAACTGTCGCTGATGCAGATCCATCTTGTGATAGACAAGAAAGCAGAAAGCGAAGAACAGGATGGTAATCACCATCATGCCCAGTTTCGCTTCATGACTGACTGCTGTCGTTGACGAAGCAGCTTTCAGCGAACTCAGCAGTTGCCCTGCCACCGTGCTGCTCTCAGCTTCGCTGATCGGCTTCGAGGATTCAGACGCACTTCTGCTGGTGACGGTGCCACGGGCGTTTTTGTCAGAACCTGCCATCCCTGGTGTCCTTTGAACGCATTCTTGATAAGACGATCTTCCAGCGAATGAAACGAAAGAATGACTGCAATTCCTCCGGGATTCAGAATCGCCGGTAAAACTTCAGTCAACATGCGTTCCACATGCTGCAGTTCATTGTTAGTCGCGATGCGAAGTGCCTGAAACACTCGCGTCGCCGAATTACGACCTCCTGCATTGCGAGCGGCTCCAACCGCTTCACAAACACAGGATTCCAGTTGCTCAGCCGTAGACACTGGATTTCCCAGACGTCGTCGCTTGACGATTTCGGAAGCAATCTTCGAAGCCGCAGGTTCCTCACCGTGAGTTCGAAAGATCTCCTCCAGTTCTTCTTCTTCAAGAGTTCTCAGTAACTCGGCTGCCGGTTTTCCGTCATTCGGGTTGAACCGCATGTCGAGTGGACCACCGGCATCAAATCCGAATCCTCGTTGCCGATCGGACAATTGATCCGACGACAATCCCAAATCCAACAGCACTCGATCAACGCCCGGAATCTCCAACTCTGTCAAAACGGTTCGCGCTTCGGCATAGCTGGAGCGTATCAGTTTGAAATTTGTGAACTCACTTTGTTCCAATTTTTGGGTCGCCAGAGAGAGCATCATCGGGTCTCGATCTAACCCGATCAGTCTTCCGGAGTTGCCAATTGCTTTAACGATGAGTGAACTATGCCCGGCTGCTCCTGCCGTTCCGTCCAGAACAGTCAGCCCCGGAGTTAACTGCAAGGATTGCAGAACCTCTCGTGGCATCACTGGAACATGAACCGCGCGATGATCAGCAGATGACATGAAAATAGGAGTCGTAAAGAACAGGAATGGAATTTTGCGTCGCTGAACGACAACCTGATATTGAATGAAAGCCTGATCAATAACAGGGGGGAACATTTCGAAATGACGACGCTGAATCGAAGAACTTGAATGGAAATGAATCAGACAGAAACATCTGATGCACGTGTTTTTAGAAAGGAGTCAATTCACGCCGAATGAAAATTCGTGACGCAAAACTGACCGATGGAGAGGACCGAATGGTACGCAGGACTTCAATTTGCGGAAAGCCCAGAATGGACCGATCATTGGCCATTTGCCTGACCAAGCCTCGCCATTAATCGGCAGAATCTGCCGCAACTGTTGGCGAAGACCTGCACCGATGCCACCAGACACGTCGCATGCCATTGCAATACCCGTGACTCGCGACTCGACTAAAAAATACAGAATCCCATTTCTGCAGACGTCCAGCTTGCAGGCTGTCGCATCCGCGGCAACAAAATCCCGCAAAACGATTCAGTGATTCATCAGGTAGGAGACCTTGCTAAAGGTCCTGCATTGACGGGATCTTTAGCAAGATACACTACCTCCTATTCCCATTTTTGTTTTGACCGAGCACTAGTGTTTCGACCGAAGTGAGTGTCAGCGGCTGATTGCAGGATCAGCAAAATGAAGCAGCTGCGGCGAAAGATTCTCAAGCCTCGACATCATCGATGCTTTTGGGATTCTGTCGCATTTTTCGGCAGTGTTGTTCAACAACAAAGGAGAACTCTCGCACCAGTTGCATTTGCTCTTCCAGTCCTTCAAGAGGGACCTGCGAATCATGAATCGATCGCATCCGTCGAGCCAGTTGGTGCCAGTCGCGAGTGTTGGGCTGAGGTACCGTCAGGTCTTTTGCATTTCCACGAACCATACGAAGACAATCAATCAGCTCACGCAGAAATACATAAGCCTGTTCGATAACTTCACGCTGTTCAGGATCAATCAGACTCAGTCGCGAAGCTTCACGCAGCACACGAAGAGTATTCGGATGTCGCAAGGTGATCAGATCTCTCCCGAAGATCAGTTGTAGAGCCTGAACTGCATATTCGCAGTCGACAATTCCACCCTCACTGAGCTTTGCATTGACGGAACCGCCGCGCACCAGTTGTCGCACCTGACGCTCTCTCATGGCCCGCATCGCGGCAAAATCAAACCAGCCCTCCGAATAGATGGCTCGATGACAGGCAACCATGACGCGCTGCCCGAATACTCGACTGCCGGCAAAGCACCGAAACTTGACCATCGCCTGTCGTTCGTATGGCCAGGCAGGACCGTCGGCTTTGTAGTACTGTTCAAAATCGAACAGCGAAACCGCGGCCGAGCCGGCCTGGCCGAATGGCCGCATTCTCAGATCGATATGAAACACACCATCCTGCGGCGCGCGAATCCCGGCGGCGACAGCACTGACCATCTTGTCGAAAAACGTAGCGTTCGAAACAGACTGTCGGCCGTCGGTTCGTCCGGCGACTGAGTAGATCAGCATCAACTCAATATCGGATGCAAATCCCATTTCGATACCGCCAAATTTTCCTAATCCGGCGACCACCCATTCACAGGACTCCACACCATTTTCGCTTCGAGGTGTGCCGTATTCCAGAACCAATGTTTGCCACGCAACCTCCAGTGCTTTGCTGACGATCAGTTCGGCCAGCTCCGTCACTTCCTCTGAAAACGCCCCGAACGGCCGACAGTGTCCCAGCACGTGGCGCATGTCGATTCGAAACAAATGACGGTCTTTAAATGCATTCAGCGATGACCATGCGGTGGTGACGTCGGTTGTTTGACTGATAAGCTGATCCAACTCGAGTGAGAGTGATTCTCGACATTCGCGAATTCCAAGTTCTTCCGCGTTGGCCAGCAGAGGAAACAATTCCTGATGTCGCGACTGAAGAAACGTCTCCCAGAGATATTGGCTGATTCCCAGAACACGGGCCACGGCGTGCAGAACATTCGGGCGGCGCAGAGACTGCATGTTGTCAGGCCACGCCGATGCTGGCTGTAATCGAGCCACGAGTTCACGAAATCGAGCCTGAGCGTGATGTGGGTCACTGGTAGACGGAAGCCAGTGCGTAAATTGTTTGATCAAAGTCGCCGCGAGCTGAAGCTCATTCATTCGCTCCTGACTTTCAATCGGCCGTCCATTTCGCTCGCGAACATACAGCACATCGCGAACACGACTGCCTTCTGCGTCAATAATCGCGCGAAGAACTCGGAAGCGACTGAGCGATAAAGCGCTGGCAAGTTCGTACAGAAATCCCCAGGAATCGGCTCCCGTAATATTCATTTGAGTCAACACAGAACCCGGCAGACGTGCGAGCTCAACTTCGACGTCGTCGGTTGTGGATTCATGGTCGACTTCATCCGGGACAGCATCGCAGAATCTTGAAAGTAATTCCGATCGCACTTCTTCAATGCGACCGTCACGCGACAGAATCCCCAGACGGGAGATCTCTTCCTGCAGCGAAACCGCAAGATCTTCGACCGCCGAGTTTGATTGAACTGGCACGACCGATGGCGCAAGCCTGACTTCAAAACAGGCAAGAAATTTCCCGGCGACGCATCGATCGCCGAAGCCATTTGTTCCTTCACCTGTTAATGCATCGCCCCGACGAATATCAAGTCGGTAGATCGAAAGCAGTCCACAGATCACGGAAAGCCAGCCGGAAAAATCAATGCCACTAACGATCAGTTCCCAGGTATCGTCATCCTCACGAGCCAGTTTGCACTTCACAATCGCGGAAGCACCAGCATCCAGCTTCATGAACATTTCAGTCAGCCGCTCACGGCGCGCGGACAAGCGTTGCTCTGTTGCAGCATCTGTTTCTTCGGCGGAGAGCAGGACCGTCGTCGGCAACTGTTCGGGTTCTGATACGGCATCGGTCTTCCGCAGATTCTCGCCATGAAGGCACTCGTCGAAAATTGCACGTACGGCATGCCGGTGTTCATCAAAACGACGCATCAGTGTTTCCGCGTCGGGATAGTCCAGTCGATTGGCCAGCCATTCCAGTTGTCTGCGATTTTCGGGAAGCTCGTGCGTCTGTTGGTTGTGGAGCAACTGTAGAGAATGCTCCACTGTGCGAAGGAAGACGTAACCTGCACGCAGCTGCCGATACCAGGCAGCGCTGATTAAGCCGAACTCCGCCAGTCGAACCAGAGAATCCAGCGTATTGAAGCTGAGAATTCTCTGTTCATTCTCACCGTGAATGAGTTGCAGACTTTGGACCAGGAACTCGACATCTCGAATGGAACCAACACCAAGTTTTACTTCCGAATTCAGCTTCCCGCGCTGTCGAAGCCGAGCCTCAATCTTCTCCTTCATCTGCTGAATACTGCTGCGAACCTGAGCCGCTGTGCTGGAAAAAAGCAGTGGCCGAATTTTCTGCAGGAACTGTCGACCAGTCTCTGCGTCACCAGCCACAATGCGAGCCTTCAGCATCGCCTGCTTTTCCCAGATCTCAGCATCCTGCACGAGATAGCTGCCATAAGATTCCACAGTGCTGACAAGAGGCCCCGCTTCGCCCCAGGGCCGAAGTCTCAGGTCGACTCGATAGAGAAATCCGGGCGGTATATCTTCGGCCAGTCCATCAATCGTCAGCCGCGCGAGTCGCTGCACGTCGGACGAGTCGCGATCTGCAATCAGCACAAGGTCGATGTCCGAACTGTAGTTCAGTTCTTCGCCTCCATGCTTTCCCAAAGCAATGACAGCCAGTCGACTGTTCTGCACTTTCAGTTCGGCCGCCGCCAGGTTCAGGCAGCACTGAACCATGCTGTCCGCCAGCAAAGAAAGCTGGAGGGTTACAAATCGAAGGTCGAGAAGTCCAAAGGCATCGCACATGCCGATACGCAGCAATTGCCGGCGCTGATAGCGTCGCAGTTCAGAAAGCCTGGCGGTTCGCCCGTTCTTTTTCTCAGCAGCGCTCATGGCTTCTGAAACGAACTGTTCGCGGGCTTTCATTTCAGCCGTTCGGCCATGAAGAGTCAGCGTTGTCAGGCAGAGCGGATCGGCAAGAAGGATCTGCGTTAAAAACGGACTGCAGCAGGCCAGCCTTGCCAGTATCTCAAGTGAACGAGGTGTTTGCTCAAACAGCGAAAAGACATCGATATGATCGGACGCATTTCTGACGAACTGATCGACAACGTTCAGCACCGTATCTCTTAACGGAGCTTCACGAACGACACGTTCGAGGACTTCATACCAAAACGGCACGCCCTCCGTTGGCGCAGTAACACGTCTTGAAGCGGCGGCGGACAATCGCGTTGTCTGCCAATGTTGCTTTAATCGAGTCAGAATTCTGACTCCGGATTCTGCTTCGGAGAATCCGAGGCCCGTCAGCTTGCTCGCGTTCAAGGCGAACAAGTCTTCATTCAAATGATCAAACTGCGGAAACATCAAACTGCCGAGAAGAAAAGGCGCGGAGCATCTGCGATGAAACTTTTGCTGGATAGGTTTTGTTTCGCGAAAACGGTACCAGTATCCGACATGATCGTCAGCAATTCACCGGAAAAATCGGAGCGTCGCTGAGTAGGCAGTTTTACAGTGCTACTCTGACGCATCTGATGTGGTCAAAAATTCGTGGACGTCAACTGACCGAAAATCCAGATTGGTTTTCGGGTCATGCCCCTGCAGACTCAAGTGTCCAGCTTCGAGACGCAGACCTTCTCGAGGGTTCTCATTTGGCTTGCGAGTATCCTGCCAGCTGACGACCTGATATCCGTTCACCCACGAAGCGAATCGATCTCCCTGAGCGATCAGGACGGCCGTCAGGAACTCACGATCATTCGCGACGATGTAACGAGCGCGGACTCGACGAAAAATTGCCCCGGTGCCATAGTCCAGTGGCATAAATCGGTCACGATTCTTCATACCATTGTGAAGCTGCATTTCGTAGCCATGGGAAGGCGCCTTTTCTGTTCCTTCTTTGGCTCTGAAAAATACTCCGCTATTCAGACCATCACCGTTGATTCGAGTTTCCACTTTCATGGCAAAATCCCCGAAAGTTTGATTGGTCTCGAGGAAGCCCGGCCCGTCAAAAACGTGCAGCAGTCCATCCTTGATTGTAAATTCGCTTCTGGAGCCAGGTACGACTTTCCATCCGGCTGTGTCGGTTCCATTCAGCAGCGGCTTAAATTTCAGCGGACGAATGCAAATATTTCGAAACGCCGCCCGTCCCTGATTCATCTGGAGTCCTAATTTACCCGTCAGGCGAATTGCGTCCGACTCGTCAACAAAGTCCACAATCTGAGTTCCATCGAGCCACACCTGGATGTGAGGGCCGTCACAGAGGACTCGAAAATTATGCCAGGCGCCTTCGACGGGTGGTGTATTCTCGGGAATAAATCGTCCCACAAGGCTGCCAGACTTATGAGTTGCGTGGCTGTCGCAAATATTCAGTTCATAGGCATCTTTCGAAGGATCTGCAGCGTTGTCCGCAGTTCGCAAAAAGATGCCGCTGTTGCCACCTTTCGCAACGTGAAAATCGCAACGCAACTCGAAGTCATCGTACTGCATTGGAGTCAACAGCAGACTTTTCTCGCCACTGTCAACAACAATGGCACCGTCCTCGGTTCGCCAGTTTGATGCGGACGTCACTTCCCATCCAAACAGAGAACGGCTGTCGAACAGACTGATCCAACCTTGTCGGATTTCCTCTTCAGTCAAAGGAGGCAGCACAAATTCAACCGGCTCTTCCATGGTGACGGAAATAGATCCCGGCATCGAAGCCCCCTGCATTAAAGAGGCAACAGGCCTCGGATCGACAACGACAGGTTGAGTGTCCTCGCTGCTTTTTCCACATCCTGAGACCAGGATCGTCAATATCACGCATGACGCAACACAACAAATCAAACAGCGAACACAGCGCATGTCGTAGTTGTCCATTCTGAAATTCGAAAGTTGCTCGATCGCATTCTCGCGCAGTGACCATTCACTGCAGGTGACCAGTCGATCAGAAACACATGGTTGTTATTCACTTTTCCGGCAACAATCAAAGCACCGTGCGGCCCAACGTTCCAGGTTGTACCGCACATGCCAATGAGTTACTCAAGATCTGTCGGGGACGCGACCTGTTCGTTGAGTGTCCAGCGGAGGTAAGCTTCCAGGAATTCGTCCAGATCTCCATCGAGTATCATCTGTGGATTTCCCGCCTTGAATCCACTGCGAACATCTTTGACGAACTGATCGGGGTACAGAACATAATTACGCACTGTTTGCCCGCCGAATCCGATCTTCGATTTTTCGCCGCGCCTTGCAGCCTGATCAGCTTCACGCTTTTCAATTTCGATCTGATAGAGTTTTGCCGTCAGCATTTTTCTTGCTGTGGCACGATTTTGATGCTGACTGCGCTCGTTCTGACAGGCCGCGACAACTCCCGTTGGAATATGCGTCAGACGAATTGCGGATTCTGTTTTGTTGACCTTTTGACCTCCCGCACCGCTGGATCGCATTTTGTCTTCACGAACATCTTCTTCCCAGTTGATGTCGATCTCAACTTCGTCATCAATCGCAGGAACCACATCGACGCCCGCGAATGACGTATGCCGTCTTCCGGCCGAATCAAATGGACTGATGCGAATCAGTCGATGATTGCCTGTCTCTCCACGAAGCAGTCCGTACACAAAGTCGCCGGTGATCATCAGCGTGGCACTTCGGATTCCTGCTTCTTCAGCATGGGAGATATCCATCTCTTCCACTTTGAAACCACGACGTTCGCCCCAGCGAATGTACATACGCATCAACATCATGGCCCAGTCGGCGGAATCTGTACCGCCCTCACCGGCCTGCACCGAAACATAGGCCGCGCAACTGTCTTCCGGCCGCGTCATCGTCGCCTGCAGTTCGACACGGTCGATATCCGACGTGAGTTGGGCTGCGGCTTGCTTCAGCTCGCTTTCACTCTCGCCGGATTCATCTTCCTCCGCAAACTCCATCAGCACCTGCAGATCATCGCCTGCACTGACGAGGCCCTGCAGCGGGGTGACCGTTGCTTTGATCTTCCGGAGTTCATCCATGCACAAACGCGCGCGTTCCTGGTCATTCCAGAAGTCGCTGGCACCCATGCGATCGTTGATTTCTGCTATGCGAGTCGTCTTGCCATCCAAGTCAAAGACAGTCTCGAAGGTGAACGATACGGGACAGTAAATCACGACAGTGAGCGCGAAACTCAGGATCCATGGCAGAGGGGCTTTTTCTTAAACAGAATTCAACAGAATGAAAGATGAGATCATCGGAGATGACCTCCAGGACATTTTCTTTACGTGGCTCGAAACACTCCGTGGCCAAAATTGTGAGACTTTTTATTGAGGTGCTCAAGCCTCTGAATTCTCATCAATTCACAGCCAGCGCAAGATGTCAACGTCGAAATTTCACACAAACTCGAACCTCGACAACGCACTAAGGAGCAGTCCCGAAGTAAGCTTCAGCTTCGTCGTTTAACCGTCAGCCGGAGGCGTACGCGAATCGTCTGGCAAAGTACGCCTTCGGCTGACTGTTAAACAAGGATCTGATTTCGGGAGTGATCCTAAGCCGCATTTCAACAGAGCAGACCGCAGGTTGCAATCGGGCAACAAAAAGAAGTCGATTGCGAATTGAATCGGTTGCAATTGTGACGCTACTCGGCGATTCCGCCGCTTCCCGTTTCTGAACCGCTCATGGCTTCCATTCGTTTGAGTACATCTTTGTACTCGTAATCGCTGGCGAGGATTTCGCCATAGTGGTGCTCCGCTTGCTCTGTCTTTCCTGCTTTTTCGTAGATTCGACCAAGCAAGTAGTGGGCTGTCTTGAATGAATCGGGCTTGTCGGCATGGTTCAGGCCCTCCAGTGCTTTCTCAAGCTGACGGCGAGCAAGATCCAGTTTGCCGTCGCGTGTAAAACATTCTCCCAGGAGAACCAGAACATCGATTTTCAACGCAGGGCTGGAAACGGCTTGCTGCAGAAGAGGAATCGCTTTCGCAAATTGTTTGCTGGCGAAATACCGTTGAGCCAGCTCGAACTTCTTTCGCATGTCGCTCGGATTATTCTCGACCCCATGCGAGAAGAACGCGATTTCCTTTTCCAGAATTTCGCTCTTCAATGTTTTAACTTTTTCGACCAGGCGTTCTTTGCCCGGATTCTTTTTAACGCGATCCTCGGCTTCTGCGAGGTCGTTTCGCATCATTAATAGCTGCACTTCCTGCAACTGTGCGCTGATGTCAGCATTTCCCTTCGAGATCTCCAGAGCTTTGCTGAGTTGCTCGGCCGCTTTCCCAAACGCACGTTCGCTTTTGTAGAGATCTGCCAGTTTGAGATACAGATTAACATTCTGAGGATCCTTTCGAATCGCATGCGTCAGGTCGGCCTCTTCTGACTCACCCGGTGCGTCCGCTGACTTTGGCGCGCCTTTTCTTGCCTGGCGATCCGCTTCGTATGCGTTAAGGGGAGCGGCTGCCTGCTCTACTTTAACGTCTCGTGTGTTTTCCGCTTCGTCGTATTTGCCCTTCATCGTCGACTCTGCATCGCAGCGTCCCAACATGCCGCGGGCTTCACCGTCCGTCGGGACAAGCTTGTAGACCCGTTCGAAATAGGGACGAGCAGACTTGAATTCGCGTTGGTCAAAGAGGAACTGACCCAGCCGACGGTTGAACTCGACATTGTCTTTGTCGTATTCAACAGCCCGTTCCAATGCATACCTCGCCACATTCACATTGCTCTGATTCGCACATGCATCGCCAAGATCAAACCAAATGGCTGCATCCCATGGATTGACCAGCAGGCCTTCTTCTGCAGCGGCTTCGATACTCTTCCAGTCCTTCTGCATTCGAGATTTTTTCAGGCGAGTTCTGACGCCCATCAAGCGCATGCCCGCCATCTTTGCTCCTGAACCATTGTCGTTGTACGACTTACGGATGCAGCCATGCTTTGACTGCCGGTAGAGCAAATGTTCGGGCATCAGGCGTACGCAATTGCTGAAACACTCAACTGCGTAGTCCCAATTCTTGTGGTTCATGGCCTCAGTGCCTTTTTTGAACCATTCCTGAGCGCCTTTTTCTCGATCATTCATTGCTGAACTGCCTTCGCGAACTAGATGGGATTCGATCTGAGCACTTTGCAGTGCTCGATCTCAGGAAACGTCCCGGGATGGGGAGCTCGTTTCAATTCATCAGGTTGAATCGGAATTTCCTGAAAATCTCAGGAAGTCTGGCCTTAAATCTATCATAGCAAAGGGACCGCCGCCACACAGGAGTTCTCCAGGTCACCCAGAAGTCCCGGGCAAGTTCTTCAGGAGCCAGCAAAAGCGATCAAGACCGATCTTTGGATAAGATTGTTTTCGTTCGCCCTATCCTCGACTATTTGCCACAAAAATTCGTCAGCACTCGGAATGCAGCAGCCAGCAGCATGATCCTGCTGGTCATCTGGAATGATTTGGCGTTGACTTGCCAGTTAGCCCGACGTCTCAGATAGGCGACCGGAAAGGTTGTTCTGGACACGAAATTCTCAGAGAATTGGCAAGTCGCTGGCCGATGGAAACAGGTATGATCCATGACGTGTACTTCTGGCCAACGACTTGGAAGTGCCGTCTATCCCACCTTTTGCGCTGACATTGAAAGATATGAGCTCCATGCACTTCAATGGTCATGACAATCGCATCACCTCGATCGCTGACACGACTTTCCCTGACACTGCATTCGCTGACAATAGTGTCTCGCTGGAGTGCGCATCCCGAACGCCCAGTTTGAGGGTCGGTTCGCGATCATCCGTATGCAGAATCCGGGAATGGATGATTCCCGGATTGCTCTGTTTGGTTTGCAACATCTTCAGCCTGCCTGTAGGTCATGCGGACGAGCATGCATTGGCGTATTCGGCGGATGAATTTGAAACTCAGATTCGTCCAATTCTTGCGACACAATGTGTGAAGTGTCACGGCGAGCACAAGCAAGAAGGTGGTTTGCGGCTCGACACTCGCGAGGCCATCCTGCAGGGAGGCGAAAGTGGTCCGGCTGTTGTTCCGTCTCATGCGGATCAAAGTTTGCTGATCGAAGCCGTGCGATATGAAAGTTTCGAGATGCCGCCCAGCGGGCAGCTTCGCGATAAACAAATTCGCCAACTGGAACGCTGGATCGATTCGGGGGCATTCTGGCCGGAAACCACAGAACCGTTACGTGAAGGCCCGACCGAAATTACAGACGAAGATCGAAAGTGGTGGGCCTTTCAACCTGTCCATCGCGCTGCAGTGCCGACGGTCGATGGTGATCAATGGTCGAATAACGAAATCGACCAGTTTGTGCTGCATCGCCTGAAATCTGAAAAGCTGGCCCCCGCGCCGCAAGCTTCACCGCAATCTCTTGTCCGCCGTTTGTACTTTGATCTGACTGGGCTTCCACCAACGAACGAAGATCTCAGTGCGTTCGCCGACGAATCAGCGACAAGTGACTTCAAGACTGCCTGGAAAGATCTGGTCGAGCAGCTTCTGGCCGATCAGCGTTACGGCGAACACTGGTCTCGCTTCTGGCTGGATATTGTGCGTTATGCAGAATCCGATGGCTGGAATCAGGACGCCTACCGTCCGCACATCTGGCGCTACCGCGACTACGTCATCAATGCGTTTAACAGTGACAAGCGATATCCCGATTTCGTCCGCGAACAACTGGCCGGTGATGAAATTCGCGAAGACAATCCCGAACATCTGGCGGCCGCAGGTTTCCTGCGACTCGGCATCTACGAATACAACCAGCGTGACGCTCGTGGTCTGTGGAACGACAGCATGAACGAGATGACCGACGTCACCGGCGACGCGTTCCTCGGGCTGAGCATGGGATGTGCGAAATGCCATGATCACAAGTTCGATCCCATCTTGCAGGCCGACTACTTCAGGCTGCGTGCATTCCTCGAACCCGTCATCTGGCGCGATGACATCGTGGGGGCGACGGAAGCGGAAAAGCAGGAGCATCAGCAACAACTTGCCAAATGGGAAGAAGCCACGAAGTCGATCCGCGAACAGATCGACTCGATTATCAAGCCGTATTACGATCGCAAGTGGAAGTCGACTGCCGACAAGTTTCCGCTCGACATTCAGGCCTGCTTCTATAAGCCAGTGGTCGAACGAACGTCATGGGAACATCAGATGGCCTATTTGGTGTCGCGACAGTTTGAAGAAGAAGGCGGTGGCCCGCTGAAGGGCATGAAGAAGGAACATCAGGAGAAGTACGACGCTCTTCAAAAAGAATTGGCGGCGTTCAATGACATCAAGCCAAAGCCATTGCCAACCTTGATGACCGTGTCTGATTTCGAAGGAACGGCCACACCAACGTTGATTCCTGACATTCCAGACGCAAAACCAATTGAGCCCGGCTATCTGATGGTGATGATGCCTGAAGCCTCTGCAGCAGTCGCGCAGGTGAATTCTTTGCCGGGATCGACCGGACGTCGCACAGAACTGGCGCGTTGGATTGGTGACGGAAATAATCCGCTCACAATGCGAGTCTTTGTGAATCGAATCTGGCAGCAACATTTTGGTCAGGGCATCGCGGCGACCACCAGCGATTTCGGAAAACTGGGGACGCCGCCGACACATCCGGAATTGCTGGATTGGCTGGTGAAAGAATTCGTGGAGCACGATTTCAGCGTCAAACATCTGCACCGATTGATCCTGACCTCGGCCACCTGGCAGCAGTCGGCTCACCATCCTGATGCCGCTCGACAACAAGCCATCGACCCTGCTGACAACCTTTTGTGGCGATCTCGAATTCGCCGCCTTTCTGCCGAACAGATTCGCGACGCCATGCTGACCTGCAGTGGCGAACTGCAACAGAAACTCGGAGGCCCAAGTGTCGATTCTAAGACGCCTCGTCGCGCGGTTTATGTGAAGAGTTTTCGAAATACGCCGGATGCCTTCATGGCCGTATTTGATATTGCCAATGGTTTGCAAAGCACCAGCGAGCGAACATCGACGACGACGCCTGTTCAATCGTTGCTGATGATCAATGGAGAGTATCCGCTTGGTCGAGCAAACAGTTTTGCAACGCGAATTGCGAAGGCTCATTCAGATCCCAAAGAGCAAGCCTTCGCCGCAATGAAAATGGCCTGGGGGCGTGAGCCGACAGCGGACGAACTGGAATGGTCACTCAGCTTTTTGGCTCCGGCCAGTCCAACGCCAGGTGAACCATCGCTGGCCTCAGTGCCGACTGATTCAGCCGTGGAAGGCGGCGAAGAGTCGCAGCTTGCTTCTGGTGATAGTCAGACAAAAGAGAAACCTTCCGACACCAATAAAGACCGACTCGTTGATTTTTGTCACATCCTGTTCAACTCCAATGAGTTCCTTTACATCGAATAATTTTGCGGAAACCAAGTTTACCCGTAGGTACCAATACGCTTTCGATCTATTTGTTTAACTTAACCCGTGGCCGACAGGTTTTGAAGTTGCGCATTTTGTTAGGGCTGGAAGCCCGGCACATCCTCTGCCGGTGGCGTGAGCCACCGGGACACGAAAAACAAAGCTGCTAAGGCCCGGAGGGCCGACACATTCGCCAGTGTGTCGACCCTCCGGGCTTGAATCGCGAAACTTCAAAACCGACAGGCCAGACTACGTGGAAACCTGGCCTGTCGGCCACGGGTTAAACGCAATACCGTTCAAGAATCGAACGGCCTGTAAAGTAGCGGAATCGGCGCAAGCCGTCCGGTGAGCCAGCATTTTGCAGGCACTCACCGGGCAGCTCGCGCTGCTCCGCTACTATTGAACGGTATTGCGGTTAAACGATAAATCAACAAACGGCAAGAAACTAAACGGACCGTTAGCGCCCTTAGCTCACGAATGACATGGTATTGCGTTTAACGCCACAGTACAGAACGAGGCACGACATGCAATCAGTAACAACTCGACGAAGATTGCTCGAAACCGGCGGCATGGGCTTCGGCGCATTGGCGTTGAATTCGATCGCTGGACACGAAACTGTTTCCGCGGCAGAGCAACATCTGGCTCATCGCATGGCGACGGCAAAAAGTGTCATCTGGTGTTTTATGGAAGGAGGCCCCAGTCATCTGGACCTCGTCGATCCCAAGCCATTGCTGAACGAGCTCGCTGGCAAGCCTCTACCGTCCAGCTTTCGTGAACCGATTACCGCCATGGGAGAAAGAGGCGCACCTCTGCTGGCAGCTCCGCGAACCTGGAAGCAGTACGGCGACAGTGGAATGTGGGCGTCTGAGTGGATTCCTCACATCGCAACCTGCATGGATGACATTGCCGTGATTCGTTCGTGCTGGACCAACGGAATCAACCACGCTGGTGGCGTCTGCCAGATGAATACGTGCATCAACTTTGCAGGTCGCCCGTCGCTCGGTGCGTGGGTGAATTATGGTCTTGGTTCTGCCAACGACAACCTGCCGTCTTTCGTCGTAATCTGCGACAGCAACGGCCGACCCGTGAATGGAACTCGCAACTGGGGCAGCGGGTTCATGCCGGCCACGTATCAAGGGGTTCAACTTGCCGGAGGCGGTGATGAACCGATTGCCAATTTGAATTCGCCCAAAGACTATTCGCCCGAACGGCAGTCCACAAAATTGGATCTGCTGCAGCAGTTCAATCGTCATTATGCAGATGCTCGTCCGCAGCAAACCGAGCTCGATGCGCGGCTTCGCAGTTATGAACTCGCCTTCCGCATGCAGGCTCAGGCGCCGGTTGCTGTTGATCTGCAATCAGAAACACCTGAGACGCAGCAACTTTACGGCATGGATCAAAAGGAAACTGAAGTCTTTGGACGCAACTGCCTGCTGGCTCGGCGAATGGTGGACCGAGGCGTGCGATTCGTTCAGCTTTACAGTGGGACTGGCAGCAAGTGGGATTCACATTCGGGGATTGAAGCCAATCATTCAAGATTGTGCAAAGCCATGGACAAGCCAGTCGCCGGTCTGATCAAGGATCTGAAGCAACGGGGTTTGCTGGATGAAACGCTCGTTATTTGGGGTGGCGAGTTTGGTCGCACACCGATGAGCGAAAAAGGTGACGGTCGAGATCACAACCCAACCGGATTTTCAATCTTCATGGCAGGCGGCGGTGTCAAAGGCGGCCAGGCAATCGGAGCCACCGACGACCTTGGTCTGTACGCTGTTGATGACAAGATGCATGTCCACGATATCCATGCATCGATTCTCGGATTGATGGGTCTGGATAACATGCAACTGACCTACAACCACAAAGGACGCCCCGAGCGTCCAACGATTAACGAAGGTTCGTTCAACAGGAAGCTGATCGGCGCTTAGGCGAACGGCAGGTAATGGACCACCAGCCCATAGTAGAGCTGTTGTCTCAACTGCTCATGAACGATTGGGACAATCGTTCTACAAAGGAATCGCTATGGTCTGCCTATCGCTCGTAAACGGGGAACACCTTGTCGCCCGAACGAGTGTAGGCGACGTGGCCGTTGACGATGGCGGTTTCGACGTAGGTTCGGTAGTCCAGCGGCTGACCGTTGAGGATCAGCAGGTCCGCGTCTTTGCCTTCTTCAATACTGCCGATGCGATCCTGCAGGCCAAGCATCGTCGCGGGGACGATTGTCAGTGCCTTGAGCGCTGTTTGTTCGCTGCAGCCGCCTCGAACGGCGAAGGCTGCTTCCAGAGGCAACGACGTCAGGTCGCGACCGGCAAGACCGTTCAGGCTGATGGAATCAGACAACGGGGCAATGCCGAACTGCACGCCGGAAGATTCGTAGATCTTTGACGATTCGATGTTGCTGCCAGTGCTGTCTTCCTGAGCAAACTGAGGCTGGCGACGGTTGCGCGGCGTGATGATGACGGAGACTCCGGCTTCCGCAAGTTCGTCCGGAATCACCCAGCCTTCTGTCGCACTTTCGATCACCAGTTTGTAGTTCAGTTCTTTGGCCAGGTCGATGGATTCACGAATCGAAGCGACGTTGTTGCTGGAAATTCGCAGAGCAATCTTGTGCTGAACCAACGCCAGCACGTCGTCGCCAACAGGCTTTCTGGGAGGCAGAACTCTTTCTCCCTGAGCGACCTTCTGTTCGTGTTCAGCCTGTTGCTTCAGATACTCGCGAGCCTTCGCAATGGTTTCGCGCCACGTGTGTCGATTCAATGCGCCGGTGAGTGCTCCGGGTGTGACGTGATAGAAGACCGAGTCGCTGACCATCATGCCTTCAAGTCGCCCAGCGCTCATTTTGATGACGGCGTTTTGTTGCGGACGAATCGGTTCTGGAGCTACGCTTTCAATGGGTTCGGTTGGCAGAATTGGCAGACCGCAGCACTGGCACAACGACGTGTTGGGATCACCGAAGTCAGGGTTGAAGTCAACGCCGAAGATGGCAATCTGCTCAATCGATGGATCCAACCCTGGGAACAGTTCGTCTTCTGCTCGTCGACGCCCAAAACCGCCGCCGCCACTTGACATCTGCACGCAGGCAGTCGTAATGCCGACTCCCAGAGCGATCTTGACGTTGTCGTCGAACGGGTCGAGCTGGTCGGCAAATTTCTGGCCGGTGGAAGGCGTTCCAGTGAGACCAACGCCGCGAGTACTGATTGACACAAAGCCGGGCGTGACAATCATGCCCTTCGCGTCGATGATTGTCGCGCCTTCGGGAACTGTGATGCCCTGGCCGACTTTCAAAATTTTTCCATCCTGAATCAACACGGTCCCACGTCGAACAACTTCACGAGTCACCGTGTAGACATCGGCACCAACGATGGCGGTGATGGGCTTGGCTTCTGCCTTTTTGTCGTCGGGCTTCTCCGCTGGCTTGTCTTTGTCATCGACTGCTGGCTTTGCGGCAGGCGGAGTTGTTTCAGCGGGCTTGTCCTGTGGAGGCTGTGCCGTGGCAATCGCTGGACTGAGCACGAAGCAGCTGAAGATAAGAGCCGTTAAGGCAACAGCCGATATTCGCGGAAACATGTGTCGCTGGTTTTCAGTCTTCATAAACAGACTTCCCTTCCACTAGCACTCGCTGCACCCTGCTGGCAGCAGCCAAAGGATCACCGTCCAAAAACACAAGGTTGGCCTGCTTGCCAGCTTCGATTGAGCCCACCGTTTTTTCCAGTCCCAGCATTTTTGCCGGAGCCAATGTCAACGCTTCCAGAGCCGCTTTGCGAGGCAGCCCGGTCTTTACGAGTAATGCCACCGGAAAGAAAGGCGTGTCCGGCATGCTTTCGAGCGAACTATCCAGCGACGATGAGAAACCAAAGTTGATCCCTGAATCTGCCAGAAGTTTGGGTACGTTAATGCGGTCGCTTGATCGCGGAGCAACATCAAGCCCGGCTCGCAGCAGGACGGAAATACCTTTGTCCTTCAGGTCATCCTTCGTCTGGTAGATATTGGCACCGCTGGCGACCAGAACGATCTTAACTTTGTCGAATTCTTTCTTGATGTCCAGTACGTACATGATGGTCGACGCGTTGTTGACGTTCAAGACGATCGGCGTGTTGCCATCTTTCACCGACTGCCAAAGTGATGTCAGTGAACTTCCAGCCGAAGCGGGAGTTTCAGTTGGCGTCGGTGCAGGTGTTGGAGTCGGTTGGCCGCCGCCCCCGCCTCCGCCGCGTCCAAATCGCGAACCGCCGCTGCGTCCACCAAAACCAGAGCCACCACCGCTTGTGCTGGGACGACCTCGCAACCCGCTTCGCAAAACATCGAGGCTGGCAGTGTTGTTTGTTACTGCAAGAAACAGAAGACCGTCTTTGTTGACGATGCAGTTTTCGACATCGTCGGGCACGACTTTGACATTGACCGACTGTCCATAGCCGCGAGTCACAATGTTGACGAATCCGACTCCGTAACGCGCTTGTGTCTGGAGTGCAGACTTTAATGATAGAGGGTCAAGATTGTCCGAGATTTTGCTAAACGATGGAGCGACCGTTGTGGGAGCTCCCGGGATTGTGAACGTTCGCCCGCCGACGACAACGGTTCGGCTTTCCGTCGGTGCAGAGGTGTCACCACCGCTCACTGGATGATAAATATTGACAAGCCCCGGCATGATGGTCTGTCCGGACACATCGACAACTCGTGCGCTGGCGGGAATTTTGACATCCACTCCGACGGCTTCGATTTTACCATCGCGAACAACGATGATACCGTCTTTGATCGTGCCAGCCTCGGCCACGGTTTCAATCGTTGCGCCGCGGTAGGCGACGACGTCATCGGCAATCGTCTCACACGAAAATCGCGCGACGATCAGCAGCGAGAACAGGATGGTTTTTCGGTAAGACACTCGGAGACTCCCGCGACATTCAAGACCGGAACAAATTGAAACCGGACAAATCAAAATCGGCGTCGATCCGTCTTGATGTCGTAAACACTCTGGCCGTCAATAAACACCTGTGTAACGTAGTTGCGAGGATCAATAATCGATCCTGTCGTGATCACAATGTCCGCGTCCTTGCCGACTTCCAGAGAACCAACTCGATCCGCAATCATGAGTGCTTTCGCAGGTTCAATGGTGACGCCTCGCAAGGCCATGTCTTCCGTCCATCCATAGCGAACGGCCATGGCGGCTTGAAAGAACAGCTCTTCCTGCGGAATCACTGGAGCGTCTGTGTTGACTCCCAGACTTTTGATTCCTCGCTTGTAGTATTCCGCCACAATGCCCTTGATCTGGCCGTCTTCCGGTTCGTACCTGAACCCGCGCGGGCCAGCCATGACCGGGATGTCTCGTTTGATGATTTCTTCGGACAACTTGTAGCTGTCGAATGTGCCGTGGTCGATCACGACTTTCAGATTCATTTCATCGTGCAGAATTCGCAAAGTCGACTGCACGACCTGATAAGCCTGAGTGTGTACAACCACCGGAATTTCGCCGCGAAACAACGGCTTGAAGTATTCCAGTCGCAGGTTGACCTCAGGTTTGACGTCCGTCTTGCCGGATTCGAACTGATCCCATTCGTTGACGTAGATGCGTCCCATTTCCAACTGTTGACGAATCACATGATTCATGCCCATGCGGCCGGAACCAACTTCGCCTCCTTGACGTTCAGGATTGCCCGATTGAGCGATCTTCAGAACTCCTGGCGCCTTGATGATGACATCTTCCGGCTTACCCGGACCGGTCTTTAACAATGCTCCCCAGCCGCCCATGTTGGTTCCGCTGCCAGGGATGAAACAGATGGTTGTCACGCCACCGGCGATGGCGACTTTCAACTGGTCGTTGTGGGGAATGATCTGATCCCAGTTTCGCAGTTCAGGATTTGTCTGGTAAACCATTTCGTTCAGGTCGCCAGAACCACCGACGTGGCTGTGAGCTTCAATCAAGCCCGGCATCGCGAACTTATCGCTGTGGTCGATCACTTCATAGCCGTCGGGAATCGCCACTTCAGCGTTCGTGCCGATCGCTTCTATGTTGCCGTCCGACACAAGAATGATTCCGTTGATAATCGGATCACCGGCGCTGGTGATGATTTTGCCGACCTTGATTGCCAGCTTCGGCTTGGGCTTCGGAAGTTCTTCCAAAACTTCTGCCGCCGCAGGCGTGCTCTCCGCTGTGGTTGCTGCAGCGGACTCATCCTGAGCACTCACAGAACTGCCGAAGGCGATGAAAACACTCACGATGAAAGCCAAGGGCATCATCTTTGAACGCAACAAACGATTGACTGCCATCATGGTTTTGCTCCGCGTTCGTAGACCCATTCGCCGTCAATCATGACTGCCAGAACTTCGCTTGATGGTTCAAAAGGTGGTCCGCTCATCACGACAAGGTCAGCGTCTTTACCCGGCTCCAGCGAACCGATGCTTGTCTGAAGTGACAACAACTTCGCGGCGGATTCTGTCAGGCCGCCCAAGGCGTCGGCAGGACCGAGTCCTCGGAAGACTGCGTATTGCACGGCCATCGGCAGCTGTTGAACTCCCGTTGTGGCATTCGACTGAAACGCAAACGGAACCTGATGATTGGCCATGACCTGAGGCAGATTGACCACCGCATTGTCGACGCGACTGACGAGCGTTGGTCCAACAGAAACGCTGACGTTGTGTTTCACCAAAAGGTCGGCGACGCGATAGGCATCGTCAGCACCGACAAGGATCATGTTCAGTTTGAAATCTTCGCGAAACAACTTTACGGCGGCGGTAATCGCGTTGACGCCTTTGGCTTCCACAACAGCCGGAATGGTGCCAGCCATCAGAGCTCGGTAAGGCTCGCTGGACGCACTGACCGGCGGCTTCTTTGGTTCGGTTGGTTTCACGGGAGCATTCGGATCAGCAGCCGCTTCGGGCGTGGCTGTTGTTTTGCCGTCGGTTGACTTAGCATCAGCCGGTTTGCCGTCTTCTGGCTTGCTTGTTGCTGGTGGAGTGCTGCCGTCTTTGGCTGCTTCAGTCGGTTTCTTGCTGGGATCTTCAGCTGGTTTCTCAGTGGGCTTGTCCGCTGGTTTCTCTTCAGGCGTCGGCTTCTTTTCTTCGCCTTCAGGCTTTGCTTCTTCTTTTGAACCCGATGAGCCCACGGCCCCGGCAGCAGTTTTCTCTGCTGCTAACTTTTCTGCAGCAGCCTTCTCTTCCGCAGCTTTCTTGTCCGCCGCCGCCTTCTTTTCGGCTTCGTACTTCGCTGAGGCGGCTTCGTATTCTTTCAGCTTGATCTGGTACTCCGCCAAGTCGGCGTCGTACTTCGTCCAGGCGTCGGCGTACGCTTTGGCTGCCTTGAGAGTTCTCTCCAGACCTGGAACACCCGAAGTCAGATTCGACGGCATTGAGAACCGAATGGCAACGGGCTCTTTGAGCAATCGCGGCGTATCACCGAGCTTAAACGCCAACAGCGGTGATGGAGATTCTGACCCTGCGAACACGGCCGTGGTAACTCCGCCCTGTCGAGCGAAAGCGATCGTGCGATCGTCGGATGCAAGTCGATCACCCAGCGTTGTGCCAAGAGTCACTCGAGAAACGCTTCCTCCGAAACCAAGCCCCGTTCCCAGATCGACAAAGCCGGGAACAATGACCGCTCCTGGAAATCGACGGATCGAAACATCTTCCGGAATCGAAACGCTGGAACCGACAGCTTGAATCTTCGTGCCCGAGACCAGAATCCCGCCACCAGAAACAGTGCTGCCATTTGTTGTGTAGATCGTGTCCGCCTGAACGAGAGTCGCTCGTTTCGCAGATTCGCGATGATAAACGCGTTCGCCGTTGATCCACGTGGATTCGACCAGCGTCCCGCTTGTGAACGGGTCGCCCGACAGCACGACAAAGTCGGCATCATGGTCCGCCGTCAAAGATCCAACCGTCGCGTCGACTCCCAGAATCTTTGCCGGATTCGCCGTCAACATCTTCAAGACGTTCTGCTGCGATGTGCCGCCCCGAGTAAACAGCCCCGCCAGAAACAGCACGTCATCCAGATCGCTGTCGGACGCCGGTCGAACAGCGACCAAATCACCAGCACCCGCTTCGACCAGCGATGCTGCATTGTCCCATGCCTGCTTCTTCGCCGGTTCGTCTTCGTCAGGCAGCGAAGGATTGAAAACTTGTCCTGGTCGCAGGCCGGCGTTCAACACAATCCCGACGGACTTGAGTCGCTCAACGTCGGTTAGGAAGGCATCGAGCTCTGCTGGATCCGTCAGAATCAACTGCAACTTTTTATCGACGCTCTTTTGCAGCTCGGAGAACAGCGCGAATGCAGCTCGAATTTCTGCCGAAGTGCGCGCCTTAATGCGAATGCGTCCCAGTGCAAGATTTTCGCGAAAGGCATCAAAGTCAAAAGCGCCGCTGTCATCCGATTCGCCCGCCTGAGCCGCTGCAAAGATCGCTCGCAATCCGGCGACTCGCGCCGCAAGACTTTCGGCAATCTGTGGCTGAGTCGGGTCGAGCGGATTGTCGACCGAGACCGCTCCGACCGGTGGTTCATAGATGCGAGGAGCCGAGGCGGATTCGCTGGAGAGCACCAGACGCAACGATTCCTGGCGGCTGAGAACTCGACGCGAATGATCTTCGCCGGCAAGTTTCACCACAGCACCCTGACCGGGCATCAATCGCTGCTGGCCGGGGGAAATCTGCACGGTCGTCACACCGGCTGCGACGTAACGCGAATAGTCACCGAACAGGTCGAATCCATCGATGGCTCGAACTTCCGGAGTCAGCGTTCGTTCGTCGTCGCTGGCAATCCCAATCGACGTTTCTGCGATCACGAAACCCGGCACAACGACCGCGTCACGCAGTTCATGACGGATGGCAGAATCCGGCACGTCAACGGTCGCTCGCGGGCCAAGCGTTTTGATCTTGCCGTCCACAACCAGCATCACCGCATCGGTGATAGGTTCGTCGTGGCCAGGCCACAGCTTGCCCACAAAAAATGCGTGAACCTGATCGTCAGCGCTGCATGTTGCTGCAGAACCAAACAAGCTGCACGTGGAAACAAGCAGAGTCGTCAGAAGCAGGCTCGCCAGCCTGATGCATCGCATGTTGCTCATCAGTTGGTGTCCTCTTCAGGATTGAACAGCAATCGAAGCTCGTCGTCTTCGGATTTCTGATAAACAACTTTGCCGCCAACGATCGTCGTTTCAACCCAGGTCGAAACGCTGAGCGGTTCGCCTGTGAGAATCACAAGGTCCGCGTCTTTGCCCATTTCGATGCTGCCCACGGAATCATCGATTCCCAGCAGCTTTGCCGAATCCAGCGTAAGAGCCTTCAAGGCGTCGTCGGTCGACATGCCGTATTTGACCGCTGTCGCTGCCTGATACCAATAATAATGTGTGCCGAGTGAAGTACCGTTGTCGGCCGCCTGAAACACATAACTGGCCCCGGCATCGCTGAAGATTTTCGGCAGCACAATCTTTTCCTCTTTGCGAGTGATCGGATCGGTTCGCCAGTAGACCATGGAACTGTCCAGCACGACCGGCAGTTTGCGATCGGCCACCAGTTTTGCAGCCTTGTAGCAGTCTCGACCAAGCACCAGAATCGGCTTCAATTTGAACTCATCCACCAATGCCAGTGCCTGCGGAACATCCATTGACGTTTCGCAATAAATGATGGCTGGCATTTCGCCCTTCAGCAGGCTGACAAGAGCCTCACGAGTCGCCTTTTCTGTTTCCGCTTGAGCAGACGGAGCCGGAGTCGCCGCGGGTGTTGCCGCAGCGTCGCCTTCTGGCTTTGGAGTGTCGCCCGATTCGCCTTCAGGTTTTGCTTCTTCCGCTGGTTTTTCGGCACTGGCGTCTTTTTCTTCTTCCGGCTTTTGAGCCTTCAGAAGTTCGCGTCGCAAACGTGCAAAGTGACTCATCCGACTGCTGCCGGATGTCGGAGCCAGTGAAATCTTCAATCCCGCATCACGCTTCACCAGCATGTCATTGACGTAGGAACCAGCCGTCTTCACGATCGCCGTTCGCCCGCCAATCATCGTGCTGTTACCCGGCACAACGGCCGCCGTGGTGACTCCGTTGCGACGTGATTCTTCGAAGAAGTCCGCAATCGGATCGATGGAGTCAACCACCGACAGAAACGGCACGTTCGAATTCTGTTCGTTCGCCTGGCTCATCCCCGCCGCGCTGTGGACGTTGATCATGCCGGGCATGATGAAGCGACCAGTCGCGTCGATGACTTTTGCTTCGACGGGAATGTTGATGTCTTTTCCAACGGCTTCAATGCGACCGTCGGAAATCAGAATCGTACCGCCTTCGATGCGTTCACCGACAACTGGAATAATCGTCGCGCCGCGAATGGCCAGACGATCCTGAGCCATCGCAGACGTCGATCCTACCAGAAGCAGTACGGCCGCGATTTTCCACGGATGGCGGATTAACGGACGGCTGATTAATGGAACCTGTATTTTCATCAGTTGCCTGCCTGTTCGAATTGAATAGCACCATCAACCATGACCCATTGAATGGCGGTCGTAAATTCCAAAGGATCGCCGTTCAACGCCACCAGGTCGGCGTCTTTACCGGCCGCGATCGATCCAACGCGGTCATCAATTTTCAAAATCGCAGCGGGGCTGGACGTGATGGCCGCCAACGCTGATTCTGCTGGTAAGCCAAACCGAATTGCAAACCGCATTTGATCCAGCAGATCGCCTCCGGAAAGACAAAACGTGACGCCCGCTTTATTCAAACGAGCCGCCATGTCAGCGCTGATTCGAGTTCGTTCGTCGCCTCGAGATGATCCGGGGATCACTCGTTGCAGGATGACTGGCATCTTTCGTTCGGCGATTTCATCCGTCACTTTCCAGCATTCCTGTCCGCCGATCAGGATCGGATGGAATGAAAATTCATCCGCCAGAGTCATCAACGCCTGAATGTCGTATTGAGTTCGGCTGACCGCGAAGATCGGCAACTTGCCTGCTGTTACATCTTTCATCGCGGACGAGTCCAGCTTGCCGTTCTGAGTCGCATGAAACGCATTTCGCAGCATCCAGACGACACCCATGCGGTTCGTTGGTTGGCGAACATAAATGCTGTCCGGGCGAGACCTCGAATTGTTGCCCGAAGCGGGATCGCTGCAGACAGAAATCGCCAGACCGGTTCGATTCGCCACAACGCGTTTGTCGGTTGCTCCGAAAGTTTTCACGGCACTGGACAATCCTGCCACAACGTTGGATGTCCCCGGTGTCAGATGAACACAGGTGGTGCCGACAGTCAGTTGTTCGAGGAACTCGTTATCTTTCCAATCGACAATTGAAGCGGACGCCAGATCCGGAGTGATCTCGTCCGTCCGTTCATCATCCAGCCGATTCACGCCGACTCGAGACGCCGCGTCGACAAAGCCGGGAATCAGACTTTTGACTTCAACCACCTTCGCGCCTGCGGCCGTCAGCGATTCGCCGATTTCGACGATCTTGCCGTCTTTGACCAGCACGCAACCAGGACGAAGAACTTCGCCCGTACCCGTGTGAAGTTCTTCCGCTTTAATCAGAAGGATTTCGTCAGCCATCACGCAGCCGGTGACATTGCCAATGACAGACAGATTGCTGCAAACGGCGAAGACGAAGGCGATCGTGATAAGCGATGTCTTTGTGATCTTTTGAGTGATCTTCATTGTGCGTCTTTCGTAAGGCGACCATCAACGATCACGTGAATCGGGCGAGCAGACGGATTGAGCGGCGAACCATTCCAGATCACGATGTCGGCAGCGGAATTTTCTGCCAGCTTGCCGATGTTCGTCAGACCAAAACAATCGGCCGCGTCACTGGTGACAGATCGAAGAGCCGCCTCGGGGCTCATGCCCGCGTTTGTCAGCACCGCCAGAGTTTGTCGCAGCTTTGTCGCCTCACTGCCTGAGACCGCGATCCTGATGCCTTTGTTCGACGCGGCCGCGATGTCCTGAGCGTACCAGTCGTGATCTGTCGTGCGAGTCGGTCGGACAATCAAACCGGTTTGCAGTTGCTGCAAAGCATCGATGGATGTTTGTGGATCTTCCGGATGCAGCACCATCGCTTTCAATTCGAACTTTCGAATCAACGCAACAGCAGCTTCGATTTCCGGTGACGATGCCGCTTCAATGACTGCGACCGTCGACTTGTTCTTCAGTGTCGCCAACACGCGTTCGTGTTCAGCCGCCAGCAAGCTGCGGACTGAGTCCGGAATGTAGAGGTTGGAAGAAACAGGGCTTCCGGCAAAATACTGGCTCAATAATTCCAACTGTCCAGAAAGCGACGCCGGATAGCGATCAAAATTACGAGCTCTGGCGGCCATCACAAACTTCGACGCCGGTAACACAGGTTGTCCGTCCGCGTGCAGGATTTGATCTTTTGAAAGGTACCTGACGCACCCCACTTGACCGGCCACCACACTTCGCGAATCAGGAGCGAACAGCACTGTCGTGAAGCCAGCATGGCTTAGCTTGCGAAGAGCTGAACTGTCTGGCGAAAACGAATCGATGGCTCGAATTTGAGATGCCACGGCGTCGGTGGTTTCGACATCCACTTCCGAAAAGTGGCCAACAATCAAGCCGGGAGAAATCACGGCCGAACCCAGGTCGATGACAGGCAACCCACCGGTCTCCGTGGTCGCCGCATTCACACTGACGATCCGACCGGCCTTGATTTGAATCACCGCGGGAGCCAACTTGCCATCCGGATGCAGAACCTGCTGGCTGACAAGTGCAAAGTCGGTCGGCAGTGTGCTCGGCATGGTCGGCACGTCGACCAAACCACTGTGTTCAACGGCTTTCACGTCGGCCGCCTGATAGACAACTTCACCGTGAGACATCGTCATCATCACCGGTGCAGCCGGGTTCAAGGGGTCACCAGCGACAACGATCACGTCCGCATGTTTTCCATCCTGAAGAGAACCCGTCTCGGCGTCGATTCCCAGCACTCGAGCCGCATCAATGGTGATGGCTCGCATGGCCTGTTCGGCCGTCAATCCTGCCGCGACCGCTTCGGCTGCATGGAAGCGAAGCAGCCGTGAACCGCGAGGATCCTTTGAAAACGTGGCGACTGCAATCAGCCCTTCCACTTCCTTCAATTTTTCGTAGCGATCATCTTTGCTGCTGGCGTAAGACGGAGTTGATTCGAAATCGGCAAACGGCCCGGCAATCAGCGGCGGATGTTGTTCTGCAAGAGTTGTCCATGATCGGCCCGCCTGACTGACACCTTCGAACACAAACGTCAGTTCGAAATCCTTCGCCAGTTGCAACGCATTGGCAATATCATCCGCACGATGCACTTCGATGCGAAGCGGCAATTCCTTCTTCAGAACCTTGACCAGCACGTCCTTCAGCGGATCGCTTTTGGGTTTCTTCGGAAGTTCAGGTTTCTTTTCTTCGGTCGCGGCAGTCGCAGGTTTTGCTTCGCCGTCTTTTGGAGGCTCAGCACCAGACGGCGGGCCACCTTCACCTGGAGGACCACCAACTCCTGGCGGTCGACCAAACCCAGAACGGCCACCACCCGGTCGACGAAAATCGCCGCGACCACTTCCGCCCGGAGTTCGTTCGCCCATCGAAGGACGCTGCGAATCGGCTGACGGAGTTTCGGTCTTCTTGTCGTCGGCGGCCGGCTTGTCTGTTGCGGGCTTTTCAGCTGCGGGCTTGTCGCCAGCCTTCGGAGTCTCCGCCACTTTTTTCACGGCCTCTTCGTACTTGTCCCATTCCTCTTTATAAGTCTTGGCGGACGTCAGTATTTTCTTCAGAGCTTCGTATTGAAGATAGCGTTCTTGCGAATTGCCCGCTGAACCCGAAAGCCCCAGCGATGCCTGCATGGCCGCGTTTTCTTTGATGACAAGTTCCGCAACGGACGTCGCCGGAGCAACTCGCAACACAACGCTCTGTCCGCCCAATGAACCGCTTGCTTGCACAGAAACTGCCGTCACGCCCTGACGAGACACTTCAATCCACGAATCCGAAAACGGATCAACGGCATCAATCGCCTTCAGACTGCCGTCACTTGCCGCAGCAGAAATAGAATCCGTCGCCAGCCACAAACTGCTGCGAGAATCAATCAACCCGGGAGCCACCGTCATACCGGTCACATCAATCCGAGTCGCATTGTCAGGGATCTGAACGTCCTTACCGATCGCCGAGATTTTATCTCCGGTGATCAGCACCGTCGCCCCATCCAGCACGCCGGCTGAGCTCATCGTGACGACTCGCCCACCGACGAGAGCAACCACTTTCTCGACTTTCTGCGGCGCGGCTTCGGTCGCATCGGGCTTGGCTTCAGGCTTAGCTTCATCCGCCTTTAGAGCTTCGTCGGCCGGTTTTTCTGCGGGGACTTTTTCGTCAACAGCGGGCGACTCATCGGCCGGCTTTTTGACTTCGTCCGCCACCATATGGCCGCCGAAAGCGACACAAAAGGCCAGCAAAAACAGGTATCGCAAGCCCCGCGGTCGAGGATATTTCATTCGATTCATCGAGCAGTCACTTTGAAGTATCGAAAACGGTCATCGACGTCGACAGAGGTCCCACCGGGGCTAGCACTCTTATTCAATCCACCTAAAGTGACGACACTGGACAACGAATGTCAATCATTGCTGACCAGAATTCCTCGAAATCCACAACTCGTTCAGGGCCGCTGCGTTTCGACTACAACTATAGTGGCGCATTCTGCTTAACAGTGCTGCAAGAACGCCATAGGTTTGAGCACACCGCGAGAATCTGCCACGCTCGCAGATCCCGACCTGAGACAGGTCGGGCTACTGTAGACTGATCTGTCTCAGATCAGTTTGCCTGCAATGAACGCCACGAAGCCGGTTGGATCCTCGGCGCGGCGAGAATCAGCCAGCGTCGCACATCCCGACCTGAGACAGGTCGGGCTACATGTAGACTGATCTGTCTCAGATCAGTTTGTGTGCAATGGCTGCCACGAAGCCGATCAAATCCTCGCCACAGCATGATTCACGCAACGATGACAAGAAGGACGTCGGACTGGAAACAGCACGACAAAAGCCAAGCGGCTGCAACTGGATTACCCGTCCATAGTAGCGCTATTGTTTCTACTGCCGCTCGCCAATACACGACCAACACCCCGATACAAACGTCGAGATAAACCGCGATTGACGCTATGCTCGCTGACATGGTTTCTTAAACCGCTCAAATGTTCGCTTGTTTGAGGACTAGAATGGCCGAACTGCGCGGCGTTCGATTGCCAGTCGTCGGAATTCCCAATACAAAGCGATGATTCCTTGAGACCGCGTTTTGCGGGTCCCACCCAACGGCGCTCACGGTGCCGAACTTCCCACCAAAATCCCGCCAGTAATCCTATGAAAATTCGCCGAAGCTTCCTGACGCTTGGACTTACACTCATCCTCATCGGCAACACCGCCGCGCAGGTGCCGACTTTGAAAGACATCCCGGCGCCGGATCCGGAACTGGAGAAGGCGACGTTTAAAGTGCCCGAAGGCTTCGAAGTCAATTTGTTCGCGGCTGATCCTTCGATCGCCAAGCCGATTCAGATGAACTTCGACGAAGATGGCCGTCTGTGGATCGCCAGCTCAGAAGTCTATCCTCAGATCGTTCCCGGAGCTCCGGCCACTGACCGAGTCGTCGTCATTGAAGACCTCGACCACGACGGCGTCGCTGATAAGACTCATGTGTTCGCCGAAGGGTTGCTGATCCCCACCGGCATTGCGCCTGGCGACGGTGGCGTTTGGGTTGCGAACAGCACCGAACTACTGCACTTCAAAGACACGAACGGCGACCTGAAGGCTGATGAGAAGAAAGTTGTGCTGTCGGGATTTGGTACTGAGGACACTCATCACATTCTGCATACGCTGCGATGGGGCTACGATGGATTCCTGTACTTCAATCAGTCGATCTATATTCACAGCCACATTGAAACGCCGTGGGGAGTTCGTCGTCTGAATGCGGGCGGCATCTGGCAGTTTCGTCCGGAGACGCTGGAACTTGGCGTCTTTATGCGAGGGCTCGTCAATACCTGGGGCCATCATTACGACCGCTATGGCCAGTCATTCGCGACAGATGGAGCCGGCGGCGAAGGGATCAACTACGTCATCCCAGGAGCCTACTACTTCACGGCAGCCGATGCCGAACGACTCGTCAAAGGTTTGAACCCGGGCAGCCCAAAACATTGCGGACTGGAACTTGTCGATACGCCGATGCTGCCGCCGGATTGGCAAGGCAGTGCGATCACGAATGACTTTCGCGGTCACCGAGTTGTCCGTTTCAACCTGACCGAAGAAGGTTCCGGCTATGTCTCGCGTGAGCAGCAGGAAGTGATCTGGTCGGACCACGTTGCGTTTCGACCGATCGATGTGAAAGTCGGGCCGGACGGAGCGATCTACATTGCCGACTGGTACAACCCGATCATTCAGCACGGCGAGGTGGACTTCCGTGATGAACGCCGCGACCATACGCACGGTCGCATTTGGCGAGTCACCTGGAAGGGCGCGCCGAAGCGAGAATTCAAGCCAGTATCGACTCGTTCGAATGCCGAACTGTTTGAAGCTTTGCGATCGGACGATGGCGTTGAACGCCAGTCAGCCAAACAGATTCTTCGCCAGCGTGGACCTGAGATTGCAACGGAGCTCAATCAATGGCTGAAGACTGTTCAACTGACCGCGGAAGAACGGGACAACGTTCGACTGGAGGCTCTTTGGTGTTTCCAAACGGCTCGTTCACTGCAGCCGGAGTTGCTGGAATCGTTGCTGCAAAGTTCCGACGGACGCATCCGCGCGGCGGCTGTGCGAGTGCTGAGTCACTGGAAATATCAGATGCCAAATTCACGAGCGCTGCTTACGAAGGCCGTTCAGGATGGACATGCGCGAGTTCGTCTGGAAGCCGTGCGAGCGTTCTCCTTTTCTCCGCTGGATGATTCAGAACGGCAGATTGCAGATGGTTCCGCGTTCGGCGTTGAGAATCCTTCAACGGCCAAAATTGTCGCCGACTTTGATGATCCGAAGATTGTCGAAACGGCTTTGTTGCCGCTTAAGCAACCGGTTGACAGCAATATCGATTATGCCATGTGGCTGACCACGAAAGAGCTGGCTCCGAAGTGGCGGCCGGCCTTTGAACGCGGCGAGATGAATTTCAACAACGATGCTGGCCAGATCGCCTACGGGTTTTCTGCGCTCGGCAGCGGAGCTCCGGTGGAGCTGCTGATGAAGGATCTTTACGCCGACAGTGTGACTGGCGAAAAACGGAATCAGCTGGCTCAATTGATTTGCTATAGCGCGGATGCCAATCAGATGGGGCGATTGTTTTCGACGGCCGTGGATAAGCAGGACGGTGCGGTGATGAACATCGTGCTGAATGTCTCCAATGCTCGAAAGGTCGTCCCCGCTGTCAACGCGAATGACTTCAAACCATTTGTCACCATTGAAGATCCTGCCATTCGCCATCCCATGTTGAAAGCCATCGGGCAGTGGAATCTTTCAGATCTGAAGCCGCAACTGGAACAAGTGATCGCAAGCAAGAACACGGATATCACCGATCTGGAAGTTGCTTTTGAAGGCATCGGGCTTGGCAAGGACGCGGGAATGCTGGCCGTGCTTGCTCAGGTTGGCAGTTCGTCGGAAGCGGAGTTTGATTCTCGCGTCGCTGCGGTCGAGAAACTAGCGATGGCTCAACCGGCAACTGCTGCTCCGTTGGCCGCGGAACTGCTGGCTAAAATGCCGCGAGGCGTCAGTCCAGTGTGGCTCGCGCGAGCTCTTTTGAGTGAGAAGCAGGGCCCCAAACTGCTCACTGCGGCTTTGGCCGGGAAGGAATTGCGAACCGATGTCGCTCGCGATGTTTTGCGAGTTCTGCGTGAATCGGGCCGTACGGACGGGGAGCTTGAGAATACTCTGCGAACGGTGGGGAAGATCGCCAGTCGAAAGTCGTTGACGGCTGAAGAACGAACGGCGATTCTGCAGAAGGCGACGATGGCGAAGGCATCGGACGGCGAACGCATTTATCGAAACGAGCAGTTGAACTGTCTGAAGTGCCACGCGATTGGTGGCTCCGGCGGTTTGGTTGGTCCCGACATGATCAGCCTTGGTGCGAGTGCTCAGCCGGATTACCTTCTGGAATCGTTGCTGAATCCCAACGCGAAGGTGAAAGAGAATTATCACACGACCGTTGTGGCGACTGTTGACGGCGAAGTTTTTGCAGGCGTGCAGATTCAGAAGTCCGATAAGACACTCACACTGCGAACGGCTGAGAACAAAGTTATCGAAGTGCCTGTCGCGGATATTGAGGAGCAAACTCAGGGTGTTTCGTTGATGCCGGAAGGGCTTGTGGACAATCTGACTGACGATGAAATCGCCGCGCTTGTTCGATTTCTTTCGGAACTTGGACGAACACCAGAATATACGCTGTCGAAAAGTCGAATCGTGCGAAGCTGGCAGGTTGTGTTGCCGACAAATGACGCCTATCACCAGTTGAATCGTACAAGTTTCAGCAAAGTTGCAGCGAACGACCCGGCCTTTACGTGGTCAGCACGATACAGCACCGTCGCTGGCTCACTGCCAATTGATGTGATCCCGGCCATGAAGGTTCGCGATGTGCCAGTCGGATTTGCAAAGTGCGAGATCAATGTCACAACGCCAGGCAAGATTGCGTTCCGAGTGAACTCCACGGCTGGCGTCGAAATTCGTATTGACGGCCTTCCGATGGAGCAGGCCGTTGACTTTTCGACCACGTTGACAGCGGGTTTGCACACGGCGACTCTAACCATTGACACATCAAAACGAACTGAACCGTTGCAGTTGGAAATAGTGGATTCAGCAAATGGTGGTAACGCCGAGCTGGTGAATTGAAACCCCGGTAGATCGTATGGGACGCAGCGGCATGGAAAGCCCAGCAGATTTTGAAAATCCATACGCGTGCGTTACCAGCGGAATAAGCGAAGTACGGCGGCCATGCCCGGTCGAGCCGCTGAAATTGACGCACTTCTTGCGGCATGCTCTCGTATTTGGCCTGGTCTTCGGCGTCTTTTCCTTTCTGATGACCTGCTGGCAACCCGTACCGGTGCCAGTCAGAGTTCCATCCAGAAACGTCGTTTTCTTTCGGCCAAACGTTCCTGAATGGAGCGTGGTTGTTCGTCGCTCGGAAGATTGGTGGCTCTCCTTCATGATGGTTGGGATTGGACTGCATCATGCCGCTCGTGCCGGGCGAAGAACCGAGATGCATCTTCTTTGCCTTTTGGGTTATGCATTTCTGGGCGCAGTTGCGACCGGGGCTGCAGGACTTTTGGTGTTTATGCATCCGTTTGTCACACAGACGATCGCAACTGAATTGCGTTTTCTCACATTCATTCCGACTACCTGGTTTTTGACTGTAAGTTTCATGGCCGGATGTGGCTATGGATTTGCCGGAGGCAGGAGCTTCGTCATGTGCGTTGCCTGCTTCCTCCCCGTCTTGGCTCTGCACTTCACGATTCATTTGGTCGTTGCGCAATTCGTTGATCTGACTGATGTTCTGGAGACGGATCAGAAGACCTACGTTATTACGAGAGCGATGATGAACGGACTTGAAACGTTCGGAGTTTTCTTTGCGCATCTTGCCTCGATAGGGCTGGTCTATCGATACGTTGCTCCGGAATCACCGATCGCTGAAACACTCTCCACGAATGGACGTCTTGCGAACGCACAAGGCGACGATGTCGGGCACTCAAATTGAAGAACGAGTTTTATCGTCGCGTATCAGCGGCCATTTTGATCTGCGGATACAAATGAAGGCGGCTCCTATGGCAGTCGTGACCTGTCGAGTTATCGCAACACGTTCCTGAAAGTTCATCATGCAACCAGATGACAAGTTATGTTACTGCTTCCACGTGACTCAGCGGAAGATTGTCAACTACATTCGAATCCATCAGCCGACAGTCCCCAGCGAAATCAGTAACTGCGGAAGTGCAGGAACTGGTTGTGGCTGGTGTGTGCCGTTCTTGCGAAAGCTGTTTGATGCGGCAGTGGCGCAGCGAGAAGCGGCGATTGAGATCACAGCGGAAGATTACGCACGTGAGCGGGCCGAGTATGTTCGCAGCGGAAAAGGAAAACCTCCGGCCGGCGGCTGAATGCCAATGATCACCGAAATCCGATGACTCCTGTGTCTTCGGCGTTGAACACGGCTGTGCCGACAGTCTCTCGCACAACCAGAACCCAGCCGATATCACCAACATGTTCAGGCCGCGCGGCAACGATCACCGGTTCAATCGCGGCAAGTGTCGTTTGGTTCGTAATCGGATCTCGAAATGATGCAATCAACTCGTCGACCTTCGTGTCCCCTCGCCCCGGCTTCAATCGCCGCAGTCGCAACTGTTCGGCTCGTTCAATGACATCCGCGTCGACGGCTGGCAGGACATCTGACGCCTTCAGTTTTGCCAGTGAAGCATGAGCGATGACCGTTCCGGCCTGATGTGAGATTTGACTTTCATCGACCTGAAACAGAATCGCATTCTCTGGCAATCCGAAATCTTCAATCTCCAGCGACATCGTCAACAATCCGATCACTTCGCGATCCTGATCGCTGGTTTGTTGATTCCAGACAGGAACAACAAACGAGACCACAGGCTTGTCGCCATTGACCGTTCGGAACACACAGGAAAGATGAACGAGATCCTCATCCTGCGTATGAGGAATCAGATACTGAAGAGGAAGCAGCGCAGAAACCTCTGGCGAGTCTTTTTCAAGGTCTTTGCCGAGACCATGGAAGTAATCACGATGCCGGAAATTCTGCCCGATACTTTTTGCCCGCGGAGCTCTGGCTACCTGAGTTCCCTCTGCCGCGAAGATACTCCATCCGGAATTTTTGATCGCTTCACCTTTCAGCAATTTGCGTTCGTTCACCCACGCCTGAAGAGGCTCCCAGAGTGTCTTGTTCGCGGGAGCCGCATTGATCGCAAGCAGCAACTCACGCAGTTGATCCGATTGAGCTTCGCTTTCCAGCAATCTCCATCGCAAGTCAATCTCATAGGCAATCGACTGTGCCAGGAAGCGGGCCGATGTCCGCAGATTCTCATGCCGAGCCACCTCGGATGATTGACGCATGGTGTCCGCAACTTCCCGCGCCTGTTGCTCTGACCTTGCCAGAGTTCCAAGCCAGACGGCCGCCAGTGTGCTGATCAGAACTACCGCCGCAACGCCAAATCCAACCGCTTGTGCAGCCAGGCGATGTTGTCGAATCCAGCGAATCATTGTTTGCCCGATGGACTCCGTCAGAACAGAGACCGGAGCGTCACCCAGATAATTCTCCACATCTGCCGCGAGATCCAGAGCCGTTGCATACCGATCTTTGGGCTGCAGCTTCATGGCCTTGAGGCAGATTGCTTCCAAAGCCCTGGGGACTCGCTTCAATTTCTCGGACGGTTTTGCAAATCGTCCGTCAATCACGTTTTCGCGAATCGCGTGGCCATTGTCTCCAGAGAATGCCGGATGGCCGCACAGAATTTTGTAAAGCGTAGCCCCCAGACTATAGACATCGCTGGCTGGCGTAGGTGCGAGATTCGAGGCCTGCTCCGGACTCATATACGCCAGCGTTCCCGCGCCTCCGCCGGACGATGTACCCGTCTGGCTGCCGGACGATGGCATCAAGGTCATTTCGCCACTGGTTCGAAATCGATCATCGCGAGCCACCGGAATCGCAAGTCCCCAGTCAACAACGATCGTCTCTCCAAATTTTCCCATCATCACATTGGCTGGCTTCACATCGCGATGCACGATGCCGCGATTGTGCGCGTAGGCAATCGTTTTGCAGACCGAGATGAATGCTGTCAGCAGTCTGCGAAATTCCAGGCTTTGCTCCGCTCTGATTTCTGTTTGCTGACACTCGCGATGGTAGCGAACAATGGCATCATCCATCGTCTCTCCATCAATGTAACGCATGTAGTAAAACAGCCGCCCATTTTCCGCTCGGCCGAGACCATAAAGGGGCACGATGCCGGGATGTTCAAGTCGCCCGGTAACTTCGGCTTCCAACAAAAAACGAGTGCAGCAGTCTCGATCCTTGATCAGGTTATGGTGAATAAATTTCACTGCAACTTGTCGATTCAGTTCCTTCTCCGTCGCGCGATAGACAGCCCCCAGGCCGCCCCTGGCGTGAAATGTCAGACTGGTGATTTCACTGATTGTCTTCAGGATTTCATCATCGCTGCCAGAGTCCGCATTGGTGTCGCCCTGCAGGAATGGCGCACGGCGGTGCTCGATGCCATCGATGCGGCGATGCAGTTCAGCCTTCATCTCCGGAGCCATGCGGCAAAGATCATCAACGGAGAGACTTTCGCCTCGTTCCTGAGCATCTTTCCAGCGATCGAACAGGTCCTCGATGAGGCTGTCGCGATTCATCGGAGATGTATTTTCACTGTCAAGAGCCATCACAATTGGTCGACTTCTGCTGAACGTGCAACAAGTGTGTCTGAAGTGTGTCTGAATTGACAACACAGAACAGCACCGCCGATCTCATTCAATCCTGGTGCTTCGTCACACATGATACTCTAAATCGTCGCGATGGAGATGTTTTTCGTTTAACCGTCAGCCGGAGGCGTACGTTGTTCGCCGCATTCGCGTACGCCGCCGGCTGACGGTTAGACAACTCAATCGTGACCACGGATATTCTAACTCGATCGACATTATCACAGGGCAAATGGAAAAGAACAGAGTCGAAATGACTATTGCAAAGTTCATGTGACATCGACTTGATTTTCAGCCTTCAAACCAAACGCTCAGCGTCGAGAATGGGCAAGTTTTGCCGATGGCCACTATTCCAGCGGCTTTCTCTTTTGTATCGAATTCCGAATCGCTCGAAAGAAACCGGAGAACGAACTGCGGTAGGTCGAGCTCACGCTTTTGTCTTTCGAATATCGCAGTAGATCGGCCAGCATTGCATCGGCATTTGGGTAGCGATCCGTTGGATGCTTGGCGAGACAATTCAGAATAATTGTTTCGAGACCTCTGGGAATCTCACGGCATATGTCTCGTGGACGATCGGGCGTTTCCTCCATCACCATGCGCATCAGCTCATCGCGATCCGGATGATCGAAGACGGGACGCTGCAGACACAATTCATACAGCGTTGCGCCGAGTGAATAAATGTCGCAGGCTGCACTCTGTTGTCCGAGTAAACGTTCGGGGGCCATATACTTCAAGGTTCCCGCAACAGTTCGATCGAGCGACTTTGTGGCCATGGGCGTGAGCGGCTGAGAAAGCCCAAAGTCAGAAACCCAGACTCGACCTTCGGCATCCAGCAACAAATTTGCCGGCTTGATGTCGTTATGCAGAATTCCGGCCTTGTGGGCAGCACGCAAAGCTTGAGTTGCCTGAATCGCGACTTTTGCAAAATTGCTCCATGAAGTGCGAGTCAATCGTCGCTTTGATTTCTCAACGGAATCTGCCTCCGTTTGTTTTTCATGAGTAGCGATTGCATCTCGCCCCGCAGGCAGCCGCTGCGCCTGCTGCAATCGAATCTCATCAACGGACATGATTCCGTCGGTTTGTTGAAGTCGTGCAACGATTCGATCCAGCCCAACACCATTCACGAACTGCATCACAAAATAGCAATATCCATTCTCTTGTCCGTATCGAAAAACAGGAACGATATTTTTGTGACGCAGTTTCGCTGCAGTCCGTGCTTCTCGCTCAAATCGCTCGACCCATTCCGGAACAATGGAGACTCGCCACGGCAGAATCTTCACCGCAACCAGATGGTTCGACTGCAGATCACGCGCCTGATAAACGACACCCATTCCGCCACGACCAAGCTCTGTCAGCAACTCACAATTGCCAAGCCGAGTGAACGGGAACCGTTCTGGCATATTTCGACGAATCGACTGTCCTTCTTTTTCGATTCGCGCATTCTCGAGCATCGCCAGAACTGGAAACACTTCGCGAATGTTGGCAGCATGCGGCGGATATCGTCGCGCGTAGTTCTCGACTGAAGGTCCTTTTCCAGTCCTGAGTTCCTCCACAAACTGCGTGGCTAAGAGTTCGAACGGTACCCGCGAGCGCAGTTCATTATTTTCATCTTCTGTCGGAATGCCGAGCAGATGAAACTCTGTCTCTTCACTGCCGTCAGAATTGGAGTTGTTCATAGGGTCTGATTCTGAAACGAAACCACAAGTCACACAATGTTCATCGTGCTTCTTCGTGTTGCCATGAGACACAGCATCAACTTGTCTTCACCGTGAATTTCTACAGCATCAATCCACGAACCAGATCCATCCGCGATCCATGACTCATGCCGCGCGTTTCCTTGTTCTCTCTCCAGCAGGAAAGACAGGAGGCAATCGCATTGTCGCAAACCCACCGTGGGGCCTTGGCTGTTATTGAAGTCGTGAGGCAGTAGTCGGACTGACTCATTTCGGACTGACTCATCATAGTCCATTCACTTTCAACCCGAACAAATTCGTCATCAGCCGCAGCAAGGCCGAGCGAAAACCGGAAAACCTGAGAGAACCTATCAGTCGCCAACCGGCGGGAAAGCATTTTGTTGTCCTGAGGTATCAATCGGACGCCGAAACGCGGGGATTAGTCTATCCGGTTGGTGGTTGATCACAATTGATTGACGGGGATTGAGCAGCCTGTTCTCAACCGTTTTCCCAGACAAAATGTTCCGCAATAGCTGAGAATTCCCATTTTGCGGTCGGAACTCTTGCCAGGGCTGCGAATCCGAGGGCTCAGGGCTCGACCAATGCCAGTCCCCTGCGCTACCATACGCAACGTTGACGGGACGTTGCGGCAAGACAAATCCTGAAATGTTTGTTCACCTGCAGGTTTGCTGGAATTCGACGTCTGGTCTGCGGCTGTTTCATCGCATTTTGCGATGCTCCAAGTTTTTGTCGAGCGAGTCACAATCCGATCCGCTCCACCTTTATGAACTCTTGTTTGTGCACTTATGGACCCGAAGTTCATTCGCAATTTCAGTATTATTGCTCACATCGACCATGGCAAGAGCACACTCGCGGACCAGTTGCTCCTCAAAAGCGGCACGATTACCCAGCGTGAATTCCGCGCACAGATCCTGGACGATCTGGATATTGAGCGTGAACGCGGCATCACAGTGAAGGCGCGCTCCGTAACCATCAACTGGATTCAGGACGGCGAGACATACGAACTGAACCTGATCGATACACCAGGCCATGTTGACTTCCACTACGAAGTCAACCGCAGCCTCGCAGCCTGTGAAGGCGCACTGTTGCTGATTGACGCCTTTCAGGGCGTGCAGGCTCAAACTGTGGCAAACGCTCTTGCAGCCATTGCCGTAGATTTGGAAATCATTCCGGTTGTTAACAAGATCGACCTGCCAGTCATTCGAGTCGACGAGGTTCTCGAAGAAGTCGAAAACGTTCTGGGACTGGACGCATCCGAAGCACTTCGTGTCAGCGCCAAAATGGGCTTGAACATTGAAACCGTGTTCGATGCGATCATAAAAAAAATCCCGCCTCCCAAAGGCACGCTCGACAAGCCTTTGAAGGCGCTTGTCTTCGATAGTAAGTACGATAATTATCGAGGCGTCATTACCTACGTCCGAATTTTCGAGGGAAGCGTCAAGAAGGGCGACAAAGTCCGCTTCATGCGTGAGGGAGTGGTCAACGAAGTTCTTGAGATTGGTCAGTTCCGCCCCGGAATGGTGACCTGCCCTGAGCTTGGTCCTGGCCAGGTGGGCTACATTCTCACCGGTTTGAAAGAGCTGAATAAAGTGACTGTCGGTGACACCGTCACGACATTCCATAATCCAGCAACTGAGCCGCTGCCAGGTTATCAAAAACCTAAGCAAATGGTGTTTTGCGGAATGTTCCCGATCGACGCAACAGACTTTGAAGCGTTGAGAGCAGAGCTGCAAAAGCTATCGATGAATGATTCCAGTTTTTCATTCATTCCGGAGACCAGCGACGCCCTTGGATTTGGATTCCGTTGTGGATTTCTCGGCATGCTGCACATGGAAATTGTGCAGCAGCGACTGGAGAAAGAGCAGGACATGGATTTGATCCAGACTGCTCCAAACGTAACGTACCAGATCACCAAACGGGACGGCTCGACAATGATGATCGACAATCCGGAAGATGTTCCGGATCCCGGTATCATTGAAGAGTTTCGTGAACCGATTGCAAGAGTCGGCTTTATCGTCCCTTCCCAGCACGTGGGAACGATCATGCAGTTGTGCCAGGAACGACGTGGCATCTACAAGTCCACAGAGTATCTCGGCCCGATTCGAGTTCAGCTGGTCTATGAACTCCCGCTCAGCGAAATCGTTTACGACATGTACGACAAGCTGAAAAGCGTGACCTCCGGTTATGGCACGATGGATTATGAGATCATCGGTTTCACCGCTGCGGATCTCGTAAAGATGGACATCCTTGTCAAAGGGGTCAAAGTTGATGCCTTGTCTACGATCGTTCATCGATCGAATGCGGATCGTCGCGGCCGTGCTTTGGTCAAGCGGCTAAAAGAAGAGATCACAAAGCACCAGTTCGAAATTGCGATTCAGGCTGCTATCGGTTCACGCGTGATCGCGCGGGAAACCATCTCTGCACTCAGCAAGAACGTGACTGCGAAATGTTACGGCGGTGACATTACGCGAAAGCGAAAACTGCTGGAGAAGCAGAAAGAAGGCAAGAAGCGAATGAAGCAATTCGGGGAAGTTGAAATCCCTCAAAAGGCTTTCCTTGCCGTGCTTGAGTCTCAAAAAGACGATTGATCTTCCACGCTGCCTGATCTTTCACGCTGCCTATTGTCTGGTGACAGCAGCGTCCGCAATCAACTTCACAGAGGTCGATTGCCTTTCGCCAGTTGCCTGAGGAATTGGCCATTATCAACTTCCATGCGGCAGGTTTTCAACCGGCCTGTTTCTCAACAGCATTTTTTTGACCGGCCTGTTCAGGCAATGGGAGGCTGAAAGCCTACCCCAAATACTTCGGGACTGTTTCTTGGTTTGACGTGTCTCGATGCCGTCTTGAGTTGCCGACGCGATCCGTGATCTGACGGATTTTTCATGGTCGTTTCCGTTCGTCGAGCACTTTCTGATAAACCTCCCGAATTCGGGCGGTCATGTTCTGATGACGAAATTGCTCCGTGAATCGATCCTTGCCGTTGTTGCCGAGCCTCTGCCGCAGGCCACTGTCTTCGGCCAGGCGAACCATGGCCCTGGCCAGTTGAGAAATGTTGCGGTGCTCGACAAGTAGCCCGGTGACTTCATTGATGCAAACTTCAGGGGCTCCATCAATGTCAAAGCTGATAATCGGCTTGCCAGCCAAAAGCCCTTGTGGAAGAACTCTCGCCAGGCCCTCCCAGTCACTCGTGTGGACAACAGCGTCCATTGCGTGCAAATAATCGGTTACGGTTTCCGGTGCCACGAGCCCCGCAAATCGAAAATGTTCAGTCAGACCAAGCTCCGCAATTCTGTTTTCGTATTGTTCTTTCAGAACGCCATCACCGACGAGAAGAAACCGAACATTGGGGACACGAGCAACGACTTCTGGAGCCGCTTCAATCAAATAGTTGTGTCCCTTCAGATGAAAAAGTCTCGCGACTTTCCCAATCACAATGTCCGTCGGGGCCAGATTCATTTCTGCACGAATCTCGGCCGACGATCGAAAAGGCGACTGAAACTTTTCAACATCCATGCCGCTATAGATAGTGGTGAATTTCTCTCTTGCTGCAACACCCGCCTGTACATACTGATCAATCATCGCGTCACAGACGGTAATGAAATGATCGCACCACCGCGCAGCACGACGCTCGGACCAGCGGTAGGCAAAGTGGAGCAGCGGGTTCTGGCCAAAATGAAAAGACGCACCATGGACGGTATGAACGGCTGGAATTCCGAGCTGATGCGCTGCCAGTCGTCCAAGTATCCCAGCTTTGGAGCTGTGTGTGTGGACAAGGTCCGGATGGTAATCTGAAAGCGCCGCTCGAATCGCCCTTAATGCCTTCACGTCCTGAAGCGGGTTGATGCTTCGTGCGAGTTCCGGCAGGATACGAATATCGAGGCCGCGTTCTTTAGCACGTTTTTCCAGAGAACCTTCCGGACCGGTCGTATGCCCAGTCAATAGGCAGACCTCATCGCCAAAGAGATGGTGCTGATCGTCCACATTGAACAACGTGTTTTCCTGAGCACCCCCAATAATCATTCGAGTAATAACATGAGCAACACGCATGGATAGATTGGCTTACTGGTCTGCAGCAAACAGACGATGGTGAAGGGAATTTTCTATGATGCCGGAAAGAATTGTGGTTTCATCAGCGCACGCTCTGCCTTTGCAATGCAATATTTCGCACATAGCACCGAATACCATAGTCTGCACGAGACCAAAAACTCTTGAGGAACGAAGTCTTCTCAGAGTGTTCGTGATGTCGAAGTGCAGTGTAATAAACTAGAATGCTGCTTCGGAACAAAGACTTTCTGAAGCGAGCGGCGATCCTTGCCTACGTAAATTATGTCAAATTCATCAGAAGAATCTTCTCCATCCAGCCCGGAAGATCAACAGAAGCCGTTGATAACGCCGGAGTCTGCATCTTTTCGTGATGGTGTCGAAGCAAACAGTGTCCCCGCTCAAGAGTGGAATCCTGACACTAAGGCACTGAGCGATTCGAATTCCAGCGTTCTTCCAAAGAATGGTCCTGACGCAAACCCTGCCGCCAAAATGCAAAGGCGACTCGAGCAGATCAATGCTGCTCAGTATTATGCTTACCGACGAAAACATATTCGTACGTCAGTCATTTTGTTCGTGCTGACATTCCTGAGTACATTTCTGGTAGGGTCTGGCTATTTTCCGCTCGAATATCTGCTTGGGAAAATCATCCCCAGATATGGTCTGTTTCTTCAAACGATTTACCATCCGCGAAGTGTGGAGGCATTGCTTCGCGAGGCGTGTCGACAGGGCCTGGAATATTCTCTGCCTTTAATGACGATTCTGTTCTGCCACGAGATGGGACACTATCTCCAGTCGATCAAGAACCGAGTCCCAGCCTCGCTGCCCTATTTTATTCCGCTGCCACTGCCTCCGCTCGGCACAATGGGAGCTGTGATCTTTCAGGGCAGGGGAGTTGCGACAAGAAAACAGATGTTCGACATTGCTGTTTGGGGCCCGCTCGCGGGCCTTGCGGTAACGATTCCCGTTCTGTGGTACGGCTTGAGTCATTCAGAATATCAGCTTCGACAGGCAACATCATCACTTGAGTTCGGTGAACCCCTGTTGCTGCAATGGATGATTGCAGCAATCCACGGTCCGGCTCAAGATGGCGAGGTGTTTGTTCTGAATGGAATCGGCTTTGCTGGCTGGGTCGGCGTCCTGATTACAGCGATGAATCTCCTGCCCGTTGGGCAGCTGGATGGTGGCCATATCTTGTACACACTCATTGGCCGAAAGGCGCATGTGGTTGCCTATCTGGTGATCGGCGCCGGTATCCTGACTATGGCGATTCGAGAGGACTTTACGTTTGGCCTGCTGCTGCTGCTTTTAATGATGACTGGCCCGCGTCATCCACCAACAGCAAATGACAATGAGCCACTGGGACTTCCACGGCACATTCTTGGCTGGTTGACGCTTTCGTTTCTGTTTATTGGCTTCACCCCAAGCCCGATTACCGCGCCCAAATCCGTTGACGAGCCCAAGACCGAGCAACGCGAAACAGCCACGCCACAGATCGCTCAATTCTGAGCATAGGTCGACCCGAACATTTCGCAGCACCGTCCCGTCAACGTACCTTGATGCAGCATTTTGGCAAACTGATCGTGACAGGCTGACGGTGGTAAGATCGAACCCCAAACCGACAAGCGACCGTCGCTTTATCCTGCGCTGGCTTCGATGAACAGCTTATACCTCGTGCGGTCAGAAATGAGATGTCGGCGAGCGAGCGGATAAGCGGGCGAGACTCCCACGCTCCCGGAGCGCGGACGTCTCGTCCGCTTATCGATACCTCAACTACGCGGCCATCGGAAGCAGTTCAGCACTAACAGCATCGATTTGCGCTTCAGTAATCTGCGACAGTTGGTCGGCGTAACCGACCAGCAATGCCATGTCACAGAGCCGATTAATACGTCGAGGGTTTCCTGCCGTGACTTCGAAAAGGCGGTGCAACGCCGCGGAACTGAAGATGCCCTCTCGACCGCCGAATTGCAGCAGTCGCCCTGACACATAGTCGGCTGTTTCGCTGGCCGTGAATCCTGTCAAAGGAGTCGTTACACCGATGCGCTCGCTGAGCTCTCCGACTCGTCGAAGACGAGACGAAAGAACAGGCAGGCCTGCGAGCAGAATGGAAAGGCTCAACGTGGAATCTGATTCTGACATATTCAAAAGTGGCTGCACAACAAACTGCAACGCATCTTCCGAAAGCAGATGGGCATCGTCGATACACAGCAGCGGAGTTTGTCCCTGGTCTGAAAAAGCACGAAGCGATTTTTGAATGTCACGCAAAACGGCGTCGGTGGTCGAAGACGCGGCGTAAGCAACACCAGTGAGTTCAGACGCGATCAGTCGCAGCAGATCATCGCATCCCAGCGCTGGAAAGACCACATGAATGAATGGCCGCATCGATGTGTGTTCAGCCGCAAAACGACGAACAAGCGTGGATTTTCCCGTACCAGACAGCCCCATGATCAAGCCTGGACCCGCAAAGTTATCCAAACCATATTTCAGACGCAGCATGGCAGAATGGTGTGATTTACCGGGATAGAATTCCGACAACTCACTTCGATGCGAGAATGGCTTGCCACTTAACTTCCAGAATGATTCGTACATGACTTCAGGATCCTGATTTGTCGCGAGATGGCCAGATTTGCAATGTTGGATCGAACGCACTAATTCAGAGGCTCAATCCTGCCCTTGAATTTGCCCGCTCGAGAACCGGTGGCTGAAGCCGTTCCAAATGGTGAATGGATGGGGGAACCTGAAGCATTCAACGAACTGCCCGGCGTTCCGTCATGATCGAAGCCACTCGAATAATCCGCTGCGGATTCGGGGTAGCCAAATGCGGCCGTGCCGACTGCAGTCCCGGTCTCGTCAGACATCGCCGGAAATGTCAGCGGAAACTCGTCAACATTCGAGACCTCAACTGGATCTGCTGGTTCTCTGAGTGGATGCACTTCGACCGCATCGAAATCATCGAGCAACATGTCGGCCTCTGCGTATTCCGAAGAATCGGATGCGACAGTGCTTGAATCAACAGGAGCAGAGCTGCCAGTTGAATCATCAAACCAAAAGACAGCCATGCACAGCAGTATGATAACAGCCGCAGTTTGGCGCCGATGGTCGAGTATGAAACGAATCGGATTGCGTCCGGAAGAAGAAGAGTTCGATAGCGCTGTTGACTGCTGCAATAACGCCGGAACAACTTCGCCGTTCGACTGAACGGTCTCACAGCAAGGTTCAGCAGGTTCGCCTGAGGCTTGAACGCACTCTGTATTGACGATGAGTGATTCCGTGCCAACAACATCGGCTGCGATTGCGACGTTCGATGCGTCCGCCATTATCACTTCGCCTTGCGTCGTTAGTACTCCCGCTTCAGGAACCACGTCAGAGGGAGAAGGTGATGAGGCTGAATCGCAGAACTCAGCTGAGGAGATTTTCTTCAGCGCGTCTCCGAGTACATCATGCATCGTCCAGCCCTCCGTGCTGAGAATTATCAACCTGGCACCCGCGGACGAAATTCGACTCTCCTGCCAGATACCTTCCATGGTCTCAATGTCTGACGAACCAATTCGCCCGCCGCGTTCATCGCATTCGAATGCTCGCCGGCAGACTGATTCGTATCGCTCTGATCGACGTGCCAGAGTACCAAACTTGATGCTTCTTACGATTGTGCATACGCCACCGCATGATTTGCTTACGAACGAGGACAGAATTTCACATTGCGCTCAATACTCTCCTGATCATTCGTCGGAAATTCGCGGCTCTGGGCAACTAACCGGCAGTATTTGCTGGACCTCGAGATCGTGCCACTTCTCAGGTTAATGAAGCGGACGATGCAATGCGGTCGTTCAATAATGTCAATGCCGGGACTCGTAGCCTCGTCCACCACGAGATCGCGTAATTCCATGCAGGAAAGCAACTTAAAAGCTGCATGATCGCAATAAGAATGAGCACAGACCGAAAACATCAGGTGATTGGTGCCTCCTGAATACGGTTCCGATCTTCTTCCGAAGAATTCGCGGTGGCTTAAAGAACAAAAGCGTTTTGAAAAGTCCGACGAATATGCGTAAAACTTGGCATCTGGATGCGTCCAATGTTCGCTTCTCGTTTCGATCGCTTTCCTGTACCCTCGCGATAATTCGAGAATGTTTCCGCCAGAGTCGAGTTGACGAAAGGAACTCACCATGTCGTTTTCTGCTGATGAGACGAAAAAGAAGCCTGATACAAAGCTGGCAACATTTGGCGGAGGCTGCTTCTGGTGCACAGAAGCGGTCTTCCTGAAGGTGAAAGGTGTGAATTCCGTTGTAAGCGGCTATACGGGTGGTGCGAAGCCAAATCCATCGTATAAGGAAGTTTGCACTGGTCTGACGGGGCATGCGGAAGTGATTCAAATCGAATTTGATCCGTCGCAAATCGCGTTTGAGCAACTCCTTGATATATTCTTCCATACGCATGACCCAACAACGAAGAATCGTCAGGGAGGGGATGTCGGAACACAATACCGATCGTCGGTTTTCTATCACGATGACGAGCAGAAGGAAGTGACGAAAAAAGTCATCGCAGAACTCGATAAGTCGGGTGACTTCGACAGCCCAATCGTTACGACGATTGAAGAACTGAAGAAGTTTTATCCAGCGGAAGATTACCACCAGAACTACTTTGAGCAGAATCCCGGCAATCCCTACTGCGCGGCAGTCGTGGGGCCAAAGGTCAGCAAGTTTCTGAAACGGTACAAAGAGCTTCAGAAGAAAGATGAAACTTCAGACAAATAGAATCGTGGCATAGTGTTTCGCGTTTTCGTTCCACTTTGATGTGACCGGGTCTCGTCGCTGAATTCGCCAGACGTCGAGCTCGCCGGGCGATTCTTGTAAGATCAGCGACCGCCTGATTCCACCTCTGCGCGAGACACGGCTTTAGGACTCCGTCAAGTTAAACAATTCACGTTGGAGGTAGTGGATCTTGCTAAGGATCTCGTTTCTAAAGATCCCGTGGCAGCAGGACCTTTAGTAAGGTCCACTACCGGTAATCCAAATCTTGACAATGCACGATCGTCGTGTGTCTCAATTCCGTTTTGTTTTGATTGACGGTTTGTTCCCCGTAGTCGAGTTCGTAAGAACTGGGAATTCTGCTACGAATAATTCAACAGCTGCGTGAATCACTGTGTCAGTGACGTTCTGACGGATGTCGACGGGACCGAACGGAGCAAGTTCATGCAATGTCGCAAGCCGCCGAAACTCACGCTGTTCGGTTCGACCTGCGACTTTGTTCTTCTTTCTGCCACTCGGATCGCTGCTGGCTGGCATACCCCATGGCTGGCATAACCCACGGATGGCATCGTCGACGGATGGCATCGTCGACGGATGGCATCAGAGTAAATCCTGACCTTCTGCCTGGGCTCGCAAAGTTGTGATCACTTCATCGGTACTGTTGGGATCAACGGCTCGGCAGGATTCTGTCAGCAGGCTGGCCAATTCCGTCAGATCACGACGCCATTCCACAGGATCCAGCCCTGGTGGTTCAAGCATAGCAAACTCGCCGCACAGCAGGATCATGCGCAGGCAGTGGCGAAACAGAATGCCCTCCTGCTTCGTCAGGTCACGAGCTTTCACGAAGCGATCAAAATTGCCTCCAAACCTCAGTAGATCGCCGACGCACCATACACTTCGCACGTACACATCAGAGACGCCCGGAAACTCACAGCGAAACAACAATCGCATGCGATCCCCAAGCGGCATTGGGTAAACTCTTCGGCGAGTCACCTCATCGAAGTACCCGGTCAGCTCCGGCTGAGTTATCAAGCCTCTTGAAAGCAGAAGTGGATTCAGAAACTCCGTCGAAAGAGGACCATCGGGCATTTCATCCGAAAGAGGAACTCGCACCGCGCCTGCGACGGAAGAAGCCAGATCGAGTGCACTCTCCAACAACTGCAGGCGTTCTTCATAGTTTGCCTTGTGCATGTGCTCTGCGAGGAATACACCATAAAGGGAGTTGATGCTGCGAAATGAAAACAGCAACTCCATTTGATCCGTTGCAATGGCCAATCGCGGGGAATAATCAAAGTCCGGCAAATCCGAGGCCGCTGCCTTACCACTTTCCTTGACTTTCTTCGAAGTCACGCTTTCTTTGGGAGCACCCGTTCGAGCCTGTTCGAGCAGCTTTCCGAACAGACCCATTGCAGCAGGTTTCGATGATTCTTCGGCGGTCACCTCAATCGCAGTCGGTTCAGTTGCTGGCGGCGCCTCTTCTATTTCCTCGCGCGACACAGCAGAATCCGTCGTCGGTTCAGTCGGTGCTGAATCTTCAGCCGTGACGCCATCTCCAAATTCTTCTTCAACGTCTGGCCCGTCGGCTTCCGGCGTTTCCACAGTTTCTTCAGATGTGGCATCTTCAGTCACCGTTAACGGCGCAAGATGCGTGGAGACCCAACGACTCTCCTGAAGGCTCGCATGAGTCGTGATCGCCGGAACAATTTTTGAAATCACGTCGCCCGCACGCGCGGAATGGAAAACCGGGCCATCTGGTTTTGCTATTCCATCAAGAGCAACAGGCGGTCTTGGTGGTGGCGGATCGAGTGTAATGAAACCCCCGGCCTCAAGAGTCATCAGCATTCGAACGAGGTGCTTTTCAGCATCGTCTTTTTCGCCCGAATCCAACATGCGACGGCGAACCGTCTCCTGCAGTCCAAGCACCGTCCCGGACTTTCGAATAAAGAAAGCCAGCAGTCGCCATGGCAAACGCCCGCGGCTGGAGAGCTTTGCCGCGGGTGCTTCACGGAGATTTTGAAACTGCCGCTCTGTCCAGTATTGAAATCCCTCTCGCCGGCGCGGCATCTTCTTCTTCAGATTCTTTTTCGCGCGGATCAGCATCGGATCGCGAGTGTCCTCGGGAATCTCGTCGTATTTCTCCTGCCAGCGAAATAGCCGCACATCATCTTCGTGGGCAACCGCAAAAACGTAGCCGCGGGAGTCAAACTGCGGACGCCCTGCACGGCCGAACATCTGATGAGCTGAGCTGGCATCGATAACTTTCATCGCACCGGGAGGACCTTTGAGCAGCGACGTCATCACGACGGATCTTGCTGGCAGATTGATGCCGGCAGCAAGAGTCTCTGTGCACACGCAGATACTCAACAGTTTTTTTTGAAACAGCCGTTCAACCACTCGGCGATACTTCGGCAGCAAGCCAGCGTGATGAATTCCGACTCCGCGAATGAGCAACTGCTTAAGTTTGCCACCGGCCCCGATCGACCAATCGACATCTTCCATTTCGGCAAGCAGTTGTTTCTGCTGACCATCAGCCAGCAGCCTTTTTCCTCTCAATTGCTCTGCAACGCTCCAGCATTCATTACGATTGAAGCAAAAAACCAGAGCCGGCGTGTATCGAGTTTCTTCATCACCATCAGCCATGATCTCTAATTGATCTGGCAGCATTTCATCAATGACCCAGCGAAAATCCAGCGGCACTCTGCGTTCATCGCTCTGGAGCAATCGAAGTCGGCGACCATGCTGACGAGCCAGCCAGACCACAAAATCTGTAGCATTGCCAACCGTCGCGCTGATGAGCAGAAGGCGACAATGTTTGGGAAGCAAGCCCAGTGACAATTCCCAGACGATTCCACGTTCCGGATCATTGAAACTGTGAAACTCGTCCATCACAACCGCAGAAACATCGTCGAACGAAACCTCCTCAGGAGACAACAATCGATTGAGCAGAATCTCGGCCACTACAACAAGAATTCTTGCATCAGAGTTTTCGCGGCGATTGCCCGTAATCAACCCAACATCATTTGCCGAGAACCCCCAGCGAACTGCCGACTCCTGCAGTTCACGAAACTTTTGCTCAGTGAGCGCAATCAGCGGCGTCGTGTAATACGCTCGACGTCCGGTCATCAACGCTTCATACAACGCCGCCTCCGCGATGACCGTTTTTCCTGTTCCCGTCGGCGCGCAGACGAGGATCCCATCTTCAGAATCGAACCACGTCAGGATGGCTTGTTCCTGAAAGGGGTATGGTGGCCACGGCAATTCTTCCAGATAACGCAGTGCAATTTCGTCGGAGGAAGGTTGTGGAGAATCCATTCGTTTATGCTTCAACTGGTTCAAGTCAGGTGGATCGCAGGCCGTTTTGCCTTTTTCTATGACGAACTGTAATTTGAATCTGCCAACAATGCGACAAAGTCACACGCGACAAAGGCACATGCAGCCCATTTCGGACCGCACAACTGCAAGAGAATGCCGCTTATCCGTTCGATGAAAACACGAATTCGACCAGTACGACCAGAGCGAGCGTGGAGGCCAGGCCCCAGACATGCCATGGATCGATGGACGCGGGTGTCTTCAGAAAAGTCCTGAGTGAACCAAGACGGTGCCACAGGAAAAAGCCCCAGGCCACAGTCACGATGCCGAAAACTGCCATCGCCCAGACTGGTGTGCCGCAGCGGAGCATTTCACCAGCGTCGCCAACCTTGTCGAACCAGCCAACCCCAATATAGGAGCCGTTTGCGACAAGGCAGAATCCCGCAAAAAACTGAAGCAGTTTTCTCCACCGACGTGCAGGCCCATGCCAAACGGAAACAAGTAGCGGCACAAGGCAACCAACAATCGGTCCTGCCCAAACCACAATTGACGGAGACGGATTTGGAGAAACATCCGTACGAGAAATCGCAGCCGGATGCAGCACAACTCGATTAACCTGACCGCCTGTGAGAATTGCAGCCGCTATGTGCCCCAATTCATGAGTCGCCATCATCCCAAGCCAACACAGCGCAAGTATGCAGGTCACATAAACAGCCTGATGAATTCGCATGTCAAACAGCCTGATGTCATCGCGACTGAAACTGGGGTGATGCCACAATAAACTGGATCAAGGACCGCAGAGTTCTTCCGTTCTTTTTCATGTGAGCTGCTGCTTCTGCAACCATCTTCTGATCAGCCAGCCCCGGTTCTCGCCCGAGCGAGTACGTCAAAACCTTCCTTGCCAGATTTCGCAGAAATAAGTCTTCTCGTGCCACCAGGGAATCCTGAAGGCTGCTGACCCCGTTGATTTTTGTGCCGTCCGGAAGTTGCGAGCTCGCATCGATCAGCGGATCATTCTTTTCGATTCGTCCCTTGTAACCATGTCCCTCTCTTTCGCGAAACTCTCCACATGCGTCGAAGTTTTCCAACGCAAACCCCAGAGGATCAATCTTGTTGTGACATCGCGCGCATTGTGGAAGACTGCGATGAATCTCCAATCGCTGCCGCACCGTTGCCTTGTCGATTCCGGGAACCTTTGGGGCAATCTCACCGGCGTTGGCTACAGGCAGACCCGGGTCAGTGCCCAACACATTTTTCAGAATCCAGGTCCCGCGTTTCACGGGGGATGTTCGAGTTCCGTTGGAGGTTGTCGTCAGAACAGATGCCTGAGTCATGATGCCACCGCGCACAATTCCTTCGGGAAGCTGCACGCGTCGAAACGCATCACCTCGGACATTTTCAATACCGTAGAACCTGGCGAGCCGCTCGTTGATGACGACAAAATCCGATTTTACAAAATTCAGAACGTCCAGGTCATTGCGCAGAATCTCAGCAAAGAATGATTCTGACTCCGCGACCATGGATGTTTCCAAATGACGGTCATACTTGGGATAAAGATCGGCAGCAGGCGGATTCGCCCCAACATCTCGCAATCCCAGCCATTGTCCTGCAAAATTTCGAACAAAGGCATCGCTGTTCGAGTGAGCCAGCATCCGATCGACTTGTTGACTCTGAACGTCCGGGGCCATCAATCGCCCGTCGTCCGCAAGCAATGAGAGCTCTGCATCGGGCATGCTGCTCCATAGAAAATAGCTGAGTCGAGAGGCGATCTGATGCGACGTCAGGCGATCTCCTGACGTGGGTTCCGCTGCAACTTCCTCCGCAAGAAAGAGAAAGTTCGGTGAAACCAGCACTGCAGTCAGTGCTGAACGAATCGCGTCTTCAAAATCAACTCCGGAACTGCGTGCCGAGCTAAACAGGCGATGCTTGTCGTCGAGTTCTGTTTCAGAAACTGGCCGTCGAAACGCATTTTTCATAAAGCGTGCGATCACCGCGCGGGCGTAACTGGATTCATTCGTCACACGGTCATCGGAAGGGTACAGGATTGAGGTATGACTGGCCGGTGGCCATGCCGGAGAAATCGGCCCTTCAATTTCTATCCAGTCAATGTACAACTCCGGACGCGCAAAGGCATCACCAGTTTGCAACCAGAAATTTTCCAGCACTCGGGGAATGCTGTAGGCATAGTCCACAGTGACGCCAGAATTCTCGGCGGTGCAGCGTGTCATAAACTCAAGAGTCTGCGGGTCGTCTGGCGAGGCCGAAACGTCAAATTCAGCAACGACTTTAGGCTGCCCTCCTTGAGTCACTGTGAGCCGCGCTCTGGGCGATCCGTAGTCGTAGATGCGATTCGATTGAAAATGAATCAGGTCACGGTCGAACTGTTCGCGGTGATATTTTTCTCCCTTTGGATTTTCCATCAACTGCTTCTCCATTCGCGTCTGGAGAAAACTTTTTGCAGATTCCACAACCTGTTCGCGAGTCGGAATTACGCCCGCCGCGCGGACTCGTATGATGTAGTCTCCTGGATACTGCAATCGAAAATCACGAGCGTTAACAGTCTTGTCCCAGCTATCGTGGTGCAGAACCCGATAACCGTCCCTGGCTGGATTCTTTCCCCCATTGACGATGACTCTCTGCCCATCGTATACGACGCGGTTGCTGTCGGAATCTCCGCTCTCAGGTTCAAATCGCCACTTGATCGAAGGCGGCTGCTCGCCAGTCACAATTGCTCTGCCCAGAATCTGCTGCGCGGCGTTGTAGTACAGTTCCATGTGAAGAGGAGACATCGACAACGCACTGCCATTGTTGTCGAACCCTCCGGCGGGTGGATCCTGAGGAAACCCAGATGTGTCAAAATCAATGCCGACCAGATCGCGAATCGTGTTGTGATACTCATTGCGATTAAGCCGCCGCAGAACAACGGATGTTGAACGACTGACGGTCTCCGCGATCATCGTTTGGTCTGTGACCCAGTCCACGATTGCTGCGGTTGCATTCGAGTCGGGCTGAGGCTCCTCTTCCGGTGGCATCGAATGGCTATTGAGAACGTCGATCACTTCGCCCCATCGCTGTCGATTCGTTCGATCTGAAAGATCGGCAGTGAGTTGCACATCAACGCGAAAATCGGCTTCCTGAGTTTTCTCACCATGACATCGCTCACAATGTTGCTTAAGAAACGGCGCAACGGTTTTCTGGTAACCAGCCGTGTTTGGCGTAAACACCCGATCGGGTGTCTCCGACTGCGCGAATGCAAGGCGATGAGTGCAGGACAGCAAATAAACAAAAATTCCGATCGTAAACTTGCAAGACATAGTGAACTCAACGGCGGAAAGGAAAACGTCAATAAGGAGAGCTGAAGGAGAGGATTTCCCATGGTAGAAAGATTGTCCCAATCGTTTATGAGCAGTTGAGACAGCTGATCTACTTTAGCCTGGTAATCCATTTCCTGCCGCTCGCAAAACGTCAATACGGTAACACCTTGACAACGATTACGTTTGGTTACTCAGGCATAAATCTCTCGAACAATGCGTCCTTCAACGTCCGTCAACCGAAAATCGCGGCCTGCGTAGCGATAGGTCAAACGCTCATGATTGAGTCCAAGAAGGTCCAGAATTGTCGCGTGAAGATCATGAATATGGACTTTATCCTGAGTCGCATAATAGCCGTAATCGTCGGTCGTGCCATAACGGAAACCGCCTTTCACGCCGCCACCAGCCAACCACATGGTGAAGCCTTCCTGATTATGGTCACGTCCCGCGTTTGGCCCGGTTGCTTCGGCAGTCGGGGTTCGTCCGAACTCGCCGCCCCACCAGATCAACGTGTCTTCCAGCAGTCCGCGTGTGTTGAGATCGTGCAGCAACGCGGCAATCGGCTGATCAACTTCTCTCGCATTTTTTTCGTGGCCGGTCTTCAACTCTGAATGCTGATCCCACTGAACCTTGTCATCATTATGGGTTACCTGAATAAAGCGGACGCCCGCTTCAGCAAACCGACGAGCCATCATGCACATGCGGCCAAAGTTCGCCGTAACTGGATTGTCCAGACCGTACATCCGATGAGTCGACTCCGATTCTGTCGAAAGATCTTCGATCCGTGGAAGCTCCGATTGCATTCGAAAGGCCAATTCAAACGACTTCAAACGAGCCTCCAGAGACGCTTCCGCACCCGATCGGGCCAGGTGGTCTCGATTCAGTTTTTCCAGTCGCTCAAGCTGAAGCTGTTGAATCTCTCGTGATCGCTTTGAGTTCCGTATGTATTTGACCTGAGCCTTCTCAGAGGGAATACTGGCATTGCCGATCGGAGTGCCCTGATATGTTGCAGGCAAAAATGCAGAGCTCCAGTTATTGATTCCCCCAAAAGCCAGAGTTGGACAGATCGTAACAAATGCCGGCAGGTTGGAATTTTCTGTTCCCAGGCCATAGCTGACCCAGGACCCGATACTCGGTCGCACAAAATTGTCGCTGCCGGTATGCAACTTCATCACTGCGCCACCATGAGCCGGGTTTGTTCCGTGGAGAGAATGCAGCATGCACAACTTATCTGCGTGCCTGGCGAGCTGCGGGAACAATTCACTCACCCAGATTCCACTCTCCCCATGCTGTCGAAAACGCCACGGCGATTTCAGCAGGTTGCTGGTCGAATTGAACTGGATTTCTGGTTTTTGAAACGGAAGAGGCTTTCCGTCATCGCGAGTCAAAAGGGGCTTGGGATCGAAGGTATCAACCTGTGACGGCCCTCCGCTCATGAAAAGAAAAATGATCCGTTTTGCTCGTGCTACATGAACTGGCAGAGAAACGTTCGATCCGACGCTTTGCTGTTGCTCGACCGCAGATGACGGTTGGCTCATCAACGACGCCATTGCCAGCGATCCAAAGCCAGCTGCCGTTCCCTTCAGCAAGTTGCGGCGTGATCCGTAGTTCGAAGGATCGGCCGAGTAAAGATCTGGCTCTACCATTTCGAATCCGCCTTGGGTTGTTTTGTCGCTGGATTGGGCGTGACGAGCAGCGGGCACATGGAATCAAAGCTCATTGGAAGCATGGAGATTACAGGCAATGCCTCGAATCTTCCATGCAATCGCCATGTTGCCGACTGAAGGACCCGACGTCAACGAAGACCGCAACTATCGATGCCGAGAGAGTTCTCCAGTTTCTGCCGCTGATGAGTCTCTCCTGCGTTGAAATCCGAACGCAACCGGAAATAAATCGCACCTCGATTGTGCCGGGCTGCATGCAAACAAGTTGCGGCAAGCCGCGAAATTCGTCAAGACTTTCGGCCACATCTTTACGGTCTGCCGCACCTCTTTATTGAGTTTTCCTACGGTATTCGGAAGCCCTTGTGGGTATCAATGCGTTTGAACTCCTGAGTGGTCCCGCGTTAAACACGGTAGAGTTCGGATCGATGCGGCGATCCAAAATTGACCGGCTGGTTTGCAGCGATGCCAGGATCACCAGTTTTTCAAAATCGGCTTCCAGAGTTTGGCAGGCTTCAGGCTTGCCACGAAGCGATTCACTCAATTCGGTGTTCTTTAGCCCCCAGGAACCGGCGTAACAAGAATTGTTTAATGTGTTTGCATTCGCTCACAGGCATTGATTTTGTGCAAGCTCGAAGCGTCATAGAGTGGCGCTTCGAAGACGCAATGGCCCACTCACTGGCGCTTCGAGCTTGTAGTGCTTGATCACCAGATGGATTGACAATGAATTGTCCCGAGGGAAAGCACGCGCTTTTGCCGACCAAAAGCCGACAGTCATTATAAGTCGACCCTTATTCTTCGTGCACCTTAAAACAGAACACAGCAAACTTGGTGATGCGTACATGTCATGTTGTCAAAGTACTCACCGTGACGATACACACAGTCAGAACTTCAGAGAAAAAACCCACGGCATGGACCGAGTTCTGCCCCCATTCTTGTGCCGAAATGCAGGAACTCTGGGCGTTCGATTGATCCTATTGCAGCTCGTGAATCTGTTTTTCAAGATCCTGAATAAACGGGTCGAACCTCGCAATGTCGGCTGCGTTGTTGCCCTGTTCGTGCTTGCGGAAGCCGAACAGGTATGTGATATTCTGAGGACGCCAGCGATGGAAGTAGAGTTCGTTCTTCTTCAAAATGAGGGATCGCATTTTTTCATACTGCACGGCATCCATTTTAGACTCATCTGCCGAAACACCAAGCAGTCGCTCACGCATGAGCAAAGCCGCGCATTTGTAGCCGTAATCGGTCAAATGGATTCCATTCTCCGACAATGATGCAAACACACTGGTGTTTGAGTCGGTTCCTTCGCCATTTCTTAGGGAAGCATCGATCTCCAGCATGCGCTTTGTGAAATCAGTGAATAGGTCAAGGTACAAGAGGCCTCGAGCCTGAGCCAGGCTGCCTGTCGCTTCAGAGCTGACTCTGATCTTTGGATTGAATCGCGAAGGCGAAGGAATAGGCGGTGCCGTCGGAAGGAGTTCATGCGGTGACACAAGCACGCAGGTAATTCCGGAAGCTGCAAGTTCATCCAGAAGCCTTCCAAGCTGCTGTGTAAATTGCTCAACTGTCAGCCCAGCAGAAATCGCTTCATTCTGCCCGTAGCAAATGAACGCAACGGTGGGTTCTTCCGCGCGAATGTGTTCCACCATGCGCAGATAACCGACGTCTGGTCGATCAAAAATTCCTCGAGAATCTGCATAAACGGTATCGGCACTCCATCCGAGATTTCGGAACGTGACGTGTTTGTCGCCAAGTGTGCCGGTGAGCACTGTCTCCAGATGCTCCGACAACTGAGCTCGTTCAAAGAACGTCGCACCGACGAATACGATTCGATCACCATCTTCGAACTGAAAGGGCGCGACCCTTGACCTGGCCGGAATCACGGGAGCAGCAAAGCTGTCAGGAGCGACGAAAGCAAAGCGGCCGTTAACGCCATCTTCTGTGGGCTTTGCTTCAGGCCAATCTCGATCATTGAAATCAGTTTGCTGCCAGCCGACCGGCGGGATCGCGGGAGCTGTTTTCCACGGACCACTTATCTTGTGAGACTGATCGGCCTTTTGAGTTGTAAGTGATATCCCAAAGACCGCTGTCTTCGATTCAGAGTTAACTTCCACTGCGATGAGGTTGCGTCCCTGTCGCAGCAGTGACTTTATGTCAAAACCAGCAGCAACAATGGATGGCCCTGTTTTCTTCATTGCGACATTTTTCAGAATGCGCTGACCATTGACATACAGCGAGCAGTGACCGTCTGTGACGATCGTTAGCCTCGCCACTTCAGAATCGGCAACGGATGGATCCACGGCCCAGCGAAACCAACCGCTTGCGGTTCCGTCTGCGACTTCCGCCCGAAAAGCCTGCAAGTCTGGTGTATTCTGAGCGACCGCTGGGCTGCCTGCGGCAAGCAGCAGAACGCCGAAAGTGAGGGAGCATGCAACCAAACGCAAGGTTGGCTTAATTGGCGAGAAGGAAACAGCAGGAACCATGAATGGAACCTCGAAGTGGGCGGTGGTGGGGAAAACAAAAGCAGACGTTTCGTTCGCCGAAAAATCAGCATTACGCGAAACTTGCGAGAACGATAGGTAAACAAAAAGGATTCGGCTACCAAATCGGCTGAATTCCCAGGTTACCCCGTTGCCAGACGACGTTCACGCAGGAACCAGGAGCCCCAGAAAAACAGCACGACATCAGAATTTTGCAAGCCGCGCCGGCCCCATCCGTGTAATGCAGCGTGATGCAGAAAACATTGGGGCGACCATGGTGCTGCTGGCTCGGGCGCAACAGAAACTGGACGTTTTTGTTGTTGCCTGAGCATTTTCCCAGTTCATGAGTGATGATCTCAGCGGCCAGAAGTCGTCTGTCAGCAAAACCGCGTCCGTACTAAACTCCCGCCGCCGATAAAGTTTGCCATTGTCCTCACTGGACTGCTGAAGTGCGAAGCTTTGGCACACTTCGGTCGAAACCGTGACTCACAATTCGTTGCCCAGCGGGAATCGGTTGTATCGCCAGCAAATTTGAACTGGTCTGGTGGCTGCTTTGCTCATCTGTGAAGTCCTAATTTAAAGCGTTGTGAACCAGATGGATGAATTCCAACCATTGCCCCTTGCGGGTTGCCATGAGCCCGTCAGTTCTCTCAGCCATCTGCTGGGCGCTTTCTACTTCGCGTGGCTGGCCACTGTGCTTGTGCGTCGTGGACGAGGTGACAGAGCAAGAATCTCCAGCTTGACCATCATGGGCGTATCGTCCGTTCTGCTTCTGCTGCTGAGCAGCGCGTATCACCTGGTTGTTCCGGGGCCTCTGCGAGAATTCATGATTCGAGCCGACGTGTCTGCGATTTTCCTGCTGATGGCGGGAAGTTTGACACCCATCCACGCAATTCTGTTTCAAGGATTCGCACGCTGGCTTCCGCTCACGCTGATTTGGATCACGGCCGTGTTGGGCATGATTCTGCGAATCATCTATTTCGACGCTCTGAATGGGCCGGCAGGAATTTCTCTGTTCCTGGTTTTCGGCTGGGCAGGAGTTTTCACATTCATCGCGCTTTGGCGTCGATATGGATGGTCGTTTGTTAAGCCTGCTTTATTCTCTGGACTATCCTACACGTTTGGCGCGATTGTGCTTTTGTTTCACCGCCCGATTCTGGTTGCCGGTGTTATTGGTCCTCACGAAATCTGGCATTTCGCAGTGCTGTGCGGACTGGGACTTCACTGGTATTTCGTGTTCCAGTTTGCTGCTGGCTATCAGCCACGATCGAAGTCAGCAGCCACATCGGAATTCCAATCCTCGTCAGGACGGCCAGCGTTTGATCGTCAGCACGCGGCAATGTCGTCCGCTCGAATCCATTCGCCAGGCTGATCCATCGACGCCTTCGACGATGTGCCGCACGGTACGCCCTGAGAATCGCTCGGCCTGTTTTCCCTCGGCTTGTTCTGTCACTGGTGATGCGTTCCGGGTTGGCATGCCGTCACTCGCCAAATTTGCATGCGATGATTGCTGCTCATGAGACGCCCGCGCCGTGCGTGCAATTGGATGGGCAAGACCCTAAAATCCTCGCTCACTTCGGCGAAGGCAACTTGAAAGGTTCTCGGAATCCTTCGCTTTTCCGATTCAGAAACATCCACCCAAGAGACGGTTCATGTCAGAAAAAAGACTATCGCATGTTGTGTTTTTCACGTTGAAGGATTCATCTGCGGCTGCAATCCAGAATCTGGTTGATGCCTGCCATCTGTATCTGAAAAATCATCCCGGGGTCGTCTACTTTGGTGCAGGCACTCTGGCGAAAGAGTATGCACGTCCGGTCAACGATCATGACTTTCATGTATGCCTGAATGTCGTCTTCAATTCTCGTGCGTCGCACGACATTTATCAGACAGCTCCAGACCATCTGAAGTTCATCGCAGAAAATAAAGAAGGCTGGGAGAAGGTTCGAGTGTTCGATGCGGATGTGACATGAGATTGAAAGATTAACGCTTTCTCCAGATTTGATTTTAGGGGGTGGACCTTACTCAAAGTCCTTCGGTCACGGGATCTTTGGCAAGATCCACTGCCTCCAACCCTGATTTTAAATCTTGACGGAGCTCTCATTGCATTAACGCCAGACGGCCGGAGTAAGGCTGAACATGAATCAGGCCGCATCAAACGATCATCGGAATCCATCGCGGGGCGAATGGCTGACTGTTATCGTCATGGGTTGCTGCCTGGCGGCGTTTGTGTGGCGTGGTCTTGTGGCTGGCGGTGGGCTTGTTGGAGGCGATACGTATCCGTATTTCTTTCCTCAGAAGCAAGTCCTGGCCCAAGCATTCTCCCACGGCGAATTTCCGCTGTGGCATGACCGAACATCGCTCGGATATCCACTGCATGCCGAGAGTCAGGCGGGCGTCTTCTATCCGACGAATCAGATCGTCTATCGCCTGCTGGATGTCAACACGGCTTACAGCCTGAGTGTTCTGCTTCATTACGCCGCTGCGTTTGTCTTTACGTGGCGATTTGCTCGCAGTCAATCATTGAGTTCAACGTCGTCGATGTTGGCGGCGTTGATTTTTGTATACGGCTGGTTCCCGGTTCGTGTTTCTCTGGAATGGAGCATCATCGGGGGCGTTTGGTTTCCGCTCTGCCTGTGGATGCTGGAACGTCTGTTACAAAAGCCTACGGTACAACGTTGGGCTTGTCTGGCGATATGCCTGGGCCTGCATTTACTCGCAGGTCACTTCACACTCGCGTTTATTACTCAGCTGACTTGTCTGACATTTGCCTTTCTCACAAGTCCATCAAAAAAGAGGGATCCGCAAACGTCCACTTCAAGCGACCAGCGCCAGGCGGCAACATTGCAAGTTGCCGGTGAACGAGTTCTTAATCGCTGGATGGCATCGGGCCTTGTGTTTGCTGCAATCGCGGGAGCCGTGTTGCTGGCGGCTGTTCAGTTGATCCCAACATTTGAATTGCGACAACTGAGCCAGCGAGACGGCACGCATTCTGTCTTCAATCCCGCCTACGGACATCTGCCGCCAGTTTATCTGACTCAAATGGTGGCTTCGTGGTGGTATTGGCACACGCCTGAGATGGCGATGTCTCGAGAGATGCTGAAGTTTCCATTTCTGATGAGTCCGGCGGATACGAATCCAGTCGAAGCTCATTTGTATATCGGGCTGATTCCGCTTGTGCTGCTGCTGATCGGAATCTCAAGTGGTGAGGTTCGTCGAAGACTTCAGCGGACGAACTGGAAATCCTGGAGTTTTCTTTCGCTGGCCGGAGTTGTTTATGCCTTCGGTTGGTTTGTCCCCCTGTTTCGCCATCTGCCAGGCTTCGGATTTTTCATGGGACCTGGCCGATACACCATGATCACGACGCTGGGGCTGGCTGTGATTGCAGGATTAGTTCTGGATGTCCTGCAGAGACGACAGCGATTCATTCCACGCGTTTTGCTGACATTAACCATCGCCGCGATGACGCTTGCTGATTTGCTGGCATCCGCCCAATATCCCGTTTGCGATGCGCAAGTGGTGGCTCAGGCGCCGCTGGATGGGTTGAGTGACAGCTGGATCGCAAAGGAATTGCAAAGCGAGGATTCTGAATCTCCCGTGCGTCTACTTTGCGGTGGCCCCAATATTGGAAATCTGTTTGGTGTCAGCAGTGTGCCTCAATACCTTGGACTGGGGCCGGCGGAATATTTTTCGGACAATGCGATCGTTTCAACTCAACCAGATTCCGACGGCTCAGTCTTCCCGTCTGAATCACAGTTGCAGCGAATCAGAGCGTTGGCAATCACGCATATTCTGACGACAGAACCCGTCTCTGCATTGTCGCCAGCATGCGAACTTGTGTTGTCAGGGCCGGATGCATTTCTGAATCGTGTCTGGGGCCGTGGCAGTGCTGACTGTTTTCTTTATCGAATGAAAGAACCCGGCACTCGAATCTCATCGCAGCCGAAATCAGCGTTGGCAAATGTTTCGATCCAGCATCGCCAGGCATCCGATGTTGATTTTCAGGTTGAACTTGTTGAGCCCGCGGAAGTCACACTGGTGGATTTGATGTTTCCAGGCTGGGTGGTCACCGTGGATGGTCAGGCAGCGATGCCAGAATCACAGGCTGGTTTTGGACGCGTCGTAAAGATTGCAGCCGGTAAGCACACAGTTCGCTGGCAGTACAAGCCGCAATCGTTTCGCCTTGGAGCATTGTTAAGTCTCTGTGCCTTGAGCTGTATGATTGCAGCGTCCTGGCGACGCAAAAATTCTGTCTGATTGCTCGCAGCCTGCTTCGTTGTGTGATGCTGCAATACAAAATTTTGCTCGACCAAATTTGCACGCGACGCTTGTGATCGCCGGGCATGATCAGAGTGTGTTTCGTCGCGCATCACTGTGAAGATACGGTGAGAACAAATCTGGAACCGTAAAACTGCAGCGGTAAATCTGCAGCGGTCGGCCGACGACTCATGAACGATCGTTTCCTGGATGACAAAGCATCAGGAGGCATCTCAATCAAGACAGCCGCACGCCGGAAACAGGCGAGTGAGTGCGCATTCGCATGCAAAACTGACGACATCAACAAGTAACCATTGCACAAAAAAAAGCCCTTCCAGCATTTCTACTGGAAGGGCCTGATTTTTCTTTCTCTGATCCTGCGACAGCCTTCAAAGGCCGCCCTGAGATTCAAAGAAGATTACTCTTCACTGCCGCCCAGTGAGAACAGCGGGCCAGCACCTGAACCTGTGCCACCCTTAAGTTCTTCGCGAGGCTTGGCCTGTGCTGCAGCGCTGTCGCCATCTGTTGCAGTAGCCGTTGTCGTTGCTTCTGCTTCCTTAGCTTCAGACTTGCGGCTGAGCCCAATCTTGCGTTCGCCGGTATCAACTCGCAGGATGCGAACTTCCAGATCCTGGCCAACCTGAACCATGTTTTCAGGGTGCTCGACCTTATGGTCAGCCAACTCTGAAACATGCAACAGGCCTTCGAGATCGTCTTCCAGTTGTACGAAGACACCGAAGTTGGTGATCTTCGTAACCTTGCCCGTGACAGTCTTGCCAGGGGCGTACTTTTCAGGAATTCGTGTTTCCCATGGATCTTCAGCAAGCTGTTTCAGACCCAGCGCGATTCGGCGTCGATCTTCGTCAACACTCAAGATCTGGCACTCGATTGGATCACCCTTCTTCAGGATTTCATTCGCGTGAGAAACCTTGCGAGTCCACGACATGTCGCTGATGTGCAGAAGTCCGTCGACGCCTTCCTGCAGTTCAACAAACGCACCGTAGTTGGTGAGGTTGCGAACCGTACCTTTGACCAGAGTTCCTGGTGGGTACTTTGAAGCCACTTCGTCCCATGGGTTGGGCTGAGTCTGCTTCATGCCCAAAGAGATTTCCTGCTTGTCTTCGTTGATACCCAGAACCATGACTTCGACTTTATCGCCGATTGCCACAAGTTCGCTTGGGTGATTAACGCGACGAGTCCAGGACATTTCGCTGATGTGAACCAGACCTTCGATGCCGTCTTCCAGCTTCACGAAAGCACCGTAAGACAGCACATTGACGACTTCGCCATGCACGCGTGAGTTGACCGGGTACTTTGTGCTGATGTTCGCCCATGGGCTGGCAGACTTCTGCTTCAGGCCCAGAGCAATCTTTTCTTTGTCATAGTCGATGTTCAGGACCATGACTTCGATTTCGTCGTCGATCTTGACCATCTCTGTTGGATGGCTGATACGGCCCCAGCTCATATCGGTAATGTGCAGAAGACCGTCGATTCCGCCAAGGTCGACGAACGCTCCGAAGTCGGCAATGTTCTTAACCGTACCCTTCCGCAGCTGGCCAACTTCGAGGTTGGACAACAGTGTCTTCTTCATCTTCTCGCGTTCTTCTTCGATCAGACGGCGGCGAGAAACAACGATGTTTCTGCGAGCTTCGTCGATCTTCAGAATCATGCACTCAATTTCCTGGCCAATGTATTCTGCAATGTCGTTAGGACGACGAATGTCGACCTGACTGGCTGGCAGAAACACATTGACGCCGATATTGATAAGCAGACCGCCCTTGATCTTGCGGATAACCTGCCCTTTGACAACATCGCCTTCGTTGTGAGTGGCGATGATCTTTTCCCACTCGCGGACACGATCGGCTTTTCGCTTGGAAAGGACGATCAATCCAATTGAGTCTTCGAATTCTTCAAGCAGAACTTCGATGCGATCGCCAACCTGTGGCTGAACATCCGCATCATCCCACTCGTCGCGCTGAACAACGCCTTCGCTCTTGTAGCCAATGTCAACAACGACTTCTTCGTTGTCAACTCGTACGATTGTACCCGTCAGGATCTGATTCAGGTCGTAGGTCTGAGCCTGCTGCTGGTAGATGTCTTCTTCTACAAAGTCGGGGAACGACGCGGCAATCACCGCATCAAGCTCCGCCTCATCAATATTAAATTCCCTCATCAAGTTACGATCGACCATTCTGAAATCCACCTGACACGGGTACCACGCTGGCGAACCGGCTTGATACTTCCGAACAAACAAAGAGTCTTGCGATTGCCGTTGTGAAAACGCATCACAGCTTCGGCGGCAAAAAATCGCGGAAAACGCAGTATGGTAATTGAGCGGGTGCGGAAAGTCCAGCCGCATTGTGCTAACTTCAGGCCTGCACCAATCACTTAAACCCATTCGCCGAAATGACTTGTGGAATTCAAGCACGCGTGCTTTAGTGCTCTATTCCCAGGAATCGTTGGAGCAATAACGGCATAGAAAGCCCTCCAGGGCCTAAAATCGGTGCAATTCCACTCATTTCGACTCTCGTTCGCCACTTTCGATAGAGGAACCTGTGATTGACCGTGATTGAGTTTGCCAAATCTATCGGTTCTCCTGCATCTCTTGCGCAGTCACCCTATAGGCATCCAAAGGGGCATCCCAAAAGGCGACTATTCACTTGTGCAGGCGCAGCGTCGCACTGTGGTTGCGTGCGTGCGTTTTAGTCGACGAGCCCATCGGCATTGACGTCGTGCCATTTCATGGCGTTTCTCATCGGCTCAATTCGCAGCACGATAATGCCGTCCTGAAAAATGCGAACGGTGCCGGTTGATTCAGACACGGCGATCGCAATTGCTCCTGTCGCCTTCGAGATCTCGGCCGCAGCCCAGTGGCGGGAACCCAGGCCTTTGGACAGCGTTAGTCCTTCGGCTGCGGCTCGCAGGTGCCGACCGGCCGCAATGGCCAGGCCGTCAGAGGAGATGACAAATGCTCCGTCAATCTGCGCCAGTTCCTTGATGCTCTCACGAACACGCGGATTGCGGATGGATCGTTCGGCTTTGGGATATCCACGGAATGGATCGTGGACTTGCTCCTGAGACATCTCCATGACCTTGCGGTGACTGCCAACGACAAACAGCGTTCCCACCGGCTTGCCTTCTCGTCCGTCTCGACCAATATCGCAGGCCAGATCGACCACGATTCGCAACGTCTCAAGCGGGACTTTGGTTTCAAGCCGCTGCAGGTCTCTGGACGTCAGCTTGGCAAGTTGTCCCGCCAGCCGCACCACGCTGATCGTGTCGCAACCTTCTTTTTCATAGGCGGAATAAACAACGACGACAACGTCGCCGGTTTGCACCAATTCGTCGGCGATGGCTTCCAACAGAACCTGTGACACCTGAAAATGTCGAGTCTGCGGTTCCTGCTGAATTTCGACGACATCGATATCATCAAGCCGCGCCGCTTCCTGAACTTCTTTTCGATCGGAGGCAACAATGAGCCGAAAGTTCGAGGCATTTCGCTTCAGCATGGCGAAGTCAACAGCCTGCTCCGCCAGCAAAATTACGGCCGCAGCCTGGACGTCCTCCGCCAGCCGTGCTGCGGTTTTCAGGATCTTTTCAAACTCAGGACTGATTTCGTGTCGTGCCATGCAATGAGTGTATGAATTTACCTAAACCGGTCAACGCACAAAATTTGCGCTTTTGACCGAGAGAATTTGAATTCACCTGAAAAACTCAAGTTTACCCCTGTTCTTCACCTGCGTTCCTGATCGCTCCGCTCAACGAGGCACTTGGTGTATTTCTGTGAAAACAAACGATGCGAGCTGGTTTTTGGGGCCTGCCGTCTCAGACAAGTCGGGACGATGTTACCGCCTTTGTTGCCCCGGCGAGTTCAGCTCGCAGATCGAACATGCAGACGCAAAAGTGCTGCTGGAATACGGCCGACGGTTGCCTTAAAGTTCGCTTCGGCTTTTCGAAGAAGACTTGGCTGCCGGAGCCGAAGTCGATCAGCAACGTTTTCATCTGTCTGTTTTCAGCCATTAGAATTTGAGTTCCATGGGACGTCTAGCTCTCGCGTGGCGAGTCTTAACCAACGGCGAATTGGCTGCCAGAATTGTCAGCTTGTTGGATTCTCCTCCGTCCTTGTCGGCGCCGGTCGCTTCGGTTCCTGTTGCACCAGCGAAGCCTAAGGCTCCTGAAAAGCCGACAAGAAGCGATGCGGTCGGCCTTCTTGCTGCATTGCAACGTGAAGGACGATTGATCGACTTTCTAAAGGAACCAATCGAAGCCTATGCCGACGCGCAGGTCGGAGCGGCCGTGCGAGACATTCATCGCGACTGTGCTGCGGTGCTGGAACGACAGTTTGCTATTCGTCCTGTCATAGAGCAGGCCGAAGGCAGTTCCGTAGCGCTGGGCTCAAAATCGCTGGCTGGACGCATCAAGCTTTCGGGGAAGGTTGGAGATTCAACGCCTGCCTCAGGGACTTTGGTTCATCATGGCTGGCAAGCGACGAAATGCGATGTTCCAGTTTGGACCGGGGAGTCTGACACTGCATTCATCGTGGCACCGGCGGAAGTGGAAGTTCGGTAGTTTCGAAGCAGGACTTTTTCCCGTAGAACAAAATGCCGCCTGCAAGTTTTCGTTTCCAGTGTTTGTCATTTGCGTGTCGTGGAAGTTCCCAAACTTCCCGATATTCAATCGATCTCCACACTTGCGGAAGTATTCACATGATTTACCAGGAATATCCTGGTACTCCGACTATCTTGAGAGCTTGCTCTGTGGCGATTCCTTTCAAACGTTTAGCGAAGAACATTCGAGTTCATCGGGTGGCTTTCTGATCGGCCGCTTGTCCTCGTGGGACTCGTGGGACACACAACCAAAATAGATTCACGAACGATTCTTTCAACATCTCGACTTTGAATAACGCACTCAAGAAACAGCTGCCTCATGTCTGCCCAGTATGTGATTGGAATCGACCTCGGAACAACCAACAGTGTCTTGTCATTTGCCGCGCTGAATGATGAGCAGCCGCAGATTCAGGTGCTGCCGATTCCTCAACTGGTCGCGGCAAACACGATGGAGTCTCGCACGACGCTTCCTTCGTTCCTCTACGTTGCGACGGCCGAACAAGCCAGCTCTAAAGCATTCGCGCTGCCGTGGAATGATCAGTCTACCTTTGCAACAGGGTACGCGGCTCGCAGTTTGTCGGCGGAGTTTCCTGATCGCACAATAGGGGCAGCAAAATCATGGCTCTGTCACAGCAAGGTCGATCGGCATCAGGCCATCTTGCCCTGGCAAGCTCCGAGTACCGTTTCCAAATTGTCACCGATCACAACTTCGCAGCGTTACCTCGAACATCTTATCGCTGCGTGGCAAAACGCTTTTCCGGACGCGCCGATTTCAAAGCAGCAGGTTGTGCTGACCATCCCTGCCTCGTTTGATGCCAGTGCGCGAGAGTTGACACGGGAAGCAGCCCTGGCCGCCGGTTTGCCTGAGTCTTTTGTTCTTCTGGAAGAGCCCCAGGCGGCCACCTATGCCTGGTTGAGTTCTGTTGGTGAACGTTGGCGAAAGTTGCTCAAAGTCGGTGACCGCTTGCTGGTCTGTGATATCGGAGGTGGCACAACAGATCTCACACTGGTTGAGGTTGCAGAAGACTCTGGCGAACTGATTCTTCAACGCGCCGCAGTCGGCAATCATCTTCTGGTCGGCGGCGATAACATGGACCTCGCGCTGGCTCACCATGTCGCGCAGTTGTTCGAAGAAAAGGGGCTTCAACTGGATCCGTGGCAGTCCGTTTCACTTTGGCATTCCTGTCGCAATGCGAAGGAGTCATTACTGTCCGTTTCCGGGCCGGAGACTCATACAATTTCTGTTCCCGGTCGCAGTAGTCGATTGATCGGCGGATTGGTGTCTGTTTCGGTCGATCGAAATCAGGCGACGGAACTGCTCTTGAACGGTTTCTTTCCCGAAGTCAACCTGAGTGATCGTCCGGCGAAGTCACGTGCTGGCTTTCGAGAAATCGGATTGCCGTATGAAGCAGATACCGGCATCACAAAGCATCTCGCCGCCTTTCTGCAACAGTCATTGGGTGACAGCAGTTTGACTCATGTTCTGTTCAATGGCGGAGTTTTCAAGGCGTCAGCATTGAGAGCTCGCATGTTGAATCAACTGCAGAGCTGGTTTCCAGATCACTCACCAAAAACGGTGGATGGCCCGGAAGATCTCGATTTCTCTGTGGCTCGCGGAGCTTGCTTTTATGGCTGGACCAAGATTCGGGGTGGCGTCAGAATTCATGGGGGAACAGCGCGGTCCTATTATGTTGGTATCGAAACGGCCGGTCTTGCAATTCCGGGTGCCGGTCGTCCGCTGAAAGCGCTGTGTGTCGTGCCGACCGGGATGGAAGAAGGAACCGAGACGGATGTGCCGTCGGATGCTATCGGTTTGATTGTTGGTGAAGCGGCCAGATTTCGTTTCTTCAGTTCTTCCAGCCGCAAGGCGGATCGCCCAGGCGATCTTGTCGCTCGCTGGTCTGCCGAAGAGCTGTCCGAGACCGATTCCCTGGAAGCAACTTTGCCTGCATCCGAAGACTCGGATGACGAATATGTCCCGGTGCGATTTCATTCCCGAATTACAGAACTGGGTGTGCTGGAGCTTTGGTGTGTGCATGAGTCCGAAGACAAACGCTGGAAACTGGAGTTCAGCGTAAGAGACGATGCGGAGGCGTAAGCGGCTCGCACACTTTGCAATTGCTGATACATTCGACATCTTGTCGCCGGTTGACGCAGCACTGAATGGCCACTGCGACGCTATTGATTAATCATCGCTTTTCGACATGTCCTAATTTCGTTTCAATATTCAGACAAACCTCCGTGACCTCAAAACCGAATCCATCCCAATTGGACACAGAGCAGCCGAATCGCCCGCGGTACATCGTGGGGATCGATCTTGGGACAACGAATTCGGCCATGTCCTTTGTTGACACGAATGCCGCATCGGCGAATTGGCAGATTCAGAGCTTTTCGATTGCCCAGATTGTGGCTGCCGGACAAGTGGAACGGCTCGAGACGTTGCCCTCGTTCTACTACGAGGCTCTCGCTGATGAAAGATCGGCCGGTGCGACTCGGCTTCCATGGACCAGTGAATTATCGACCGGCGTGGTTGGCGTCTTCGCTCGTGATCACGGTCGCACAATCCCTGGACGAATGATCGAATCGGCAAAGTCCTGGCTCTGCCACAACGGAGTTGATCGAAAAGCCTCGCTGTTGCCATGGCACGGAGCCGAGGATGTTCAGCGACTGTCACCCGTTGAAGCGACCTCTCGTTATTTGAGCCATCTTCGAAACGCCTGGAATGCGGAGTTCCCAGAGCATCTGCTGGAGCAGCAGGATGTGGTGCTGACGATTCCCGCTTCGTTTGATGAAGTTGCAAGAGAATTGACCGTCGCCGCCGCAAGGTTGGCCGGGTTGCCGCGAGTCATCCTTCTGGAGGAACCGCAGGCTGCTTTTTATTCATGGGTCGATGCGCATCGTGATGAATGGGAGCAGTTTGTTTCGCCCGGCCAAAAAATTCTCGTCTGCGATATCGGTGGAGGCACGACAGACTTCAGTTTGATCCACGTGCGATCGGGTGATGCGGGTCGACTGCAATTTCATCGCGTGGCCGTGGGCGATCACCTGCTGCTCGGCGGTGACAATCTGGATCTGGCTCTCGCTCATCATGTTGAGAACAAGTTGACCAGCGGCGGCCGTCTGGACGCGCGGCAGTGGAGCATGTTGATTCCCGCCTGTCGCCACGCAAAAGAAATTCTCCTCGGAGAAAACGCACCCGTGTCGCACACGGTTGTCATCTCCGGCGCTGGTTCACGTCTGATCGGTGGAGCGATTCAGGCAGAACTGACTCGTGAAGAGGTTGTCAGTACTTTCCTTGAGGGGTTCCTGCCAACTGTCGAACTGGACGCAAAGCCCCAGCGTCGGCAGTCTGGATTTCAGGAGTTTGGCTTGCCGTACGCTGCTGATCCAGCAATGACGAAGTATCTGGCCACGTTTCTCACATCGCATCAACAAACCGAATCGGCCGACGTCCACGATGTTTCAGGAACAGCCGATCAGAATTCGCCTGCTTCGACGCTTGCCGCACGGCCCGATATTGTACTTTTCAATGGCGGATTTTTTGCGTCACCCTTGCTGCGAACTCGATTGATTCAATCGCTGGAACGCTGGTTTCAACCGTTCGATCCAGGTTGGTCGCCGATTGTGCTTCGAAACGATCGCCTTGATCTCGCGGTGGCTCGCGGAGCGGCGTACTTCGGCATGGTACGGCGCGGAGTTGGAATTCGAATCATCGCCGGGCTGGCTCGCACATATTACGTTGGGATCGAACAGCTCAACGGAGAGCGTGCTGCTCTGTGCCTTGTTGCGGCAGGAACTGAAGCGTCGGCTGAGCCGATCGTGATTGACAGAACCTTCCAGGTTCGTACTTCGGAGCCTGTCGAGTTCCCGATCCTGGTTTCCGGGACTCGATTGACCGATAAGCCCGGGCAGATTGTTCCTTATGATCCTGAAAAGTTGTCGTCATTGCCTCCGATTCGAACGGTTCTGACGAGTCGGAAGCGAGGTGATCATTCCGTGGTCGACGCCCGCTTGTCTGCGACGTTGACAGAAATCGGAACGTTGGAATTGTGGTGCGAACAATTGGACGGTTCACGCCGATGGCAGCTGCAGTTCGATGTTCGGTCTGCGACAGAAACGGATCGAACGGCACATGCCGGTCTGGCTGAACAATCAGGAATTGTCGACCAGGAAACCGTTGCGGCTGCGACGACTGTTCTTCGCAACATTTTTGGACCGGGTGGCTCAGTCTCTTCCGATGAAGCGATGAAGCGATTGTCCGAGGCCATAGGAATGTCTCGCTCAGACTGGCCACCATCATTGCTTCGCTCGCTATGGGCTGAATTGCTGGAACTGAGTGATGGTCGCAAGCGGAGTCCGCAACATGAGGCTCGATGGTTGAATCTTGTGGGATACTGCCTGCGTCCGGGTTTTGGTATGGCGGCCGATGATTGGCGTGTTGAAGAGACCTGGAGAGCCACGAATGGACGTCTGATTCATTCGACGCCCGCGTGTCTTGCCGAATTGAGAACTCTCTGCCGCCGCATTTCGGGAGGATTTACTGCTGGCCGCCAGAATCAGATTGCATCGACTGTTCTTCCGGCGATTCGTCAACGGTTCCGTCAGGCTCAGACCGGCCGCGGCAAAGCAGCGCCCTACGCTTCAGGCAATCATGAAGCGGCAGAAATCTGGCGCATGCTGGGTTCGCTTGAGTTGCTGGATCAGAGCATTCGAACAGAGCTTGGTGATATGATCGTTGATCTTCTCAACCGTGCTGCGTTTGAACCTGTTCATAATGCGTTGATGTGGACGCTTGGAAGAGTGGGCGGGCGTGTTCCGGTTTACGGGCCACTCAACCTTGTGCTGCCGATTTCCAAAGTGTCGGTCTGGGCCGATCAATTGCTTCGCACGGCTGATGTCAAGCTTCCGAATGTGCAGCTCACGCTGATGCAGTTGACTCGAAAGACGAATGACCGCTTTCGCGACGTCAATGAGTCACTTCGAAATCGAGTGCTCTCTCACCTAAGATCGGCCGACGCATCGACTCACTTACTGCAACTGATTTCAGAGGGCGGCACGCTCGAAAATGACGAAGCCAGTTTAATCCTTGGGGAGTCGTTGCCAGCAGGCTTGAGGCTGATGTAAGACTCAGCAAATTTTCAAACGATCCCATCCACTGCCCGATGTATTTCAGGGCATCGTCCGCGGACTTATTTGACGCAAAAAAACGCACACCCGAGGAGGCATGCGTTCAATGAAATTTTCGAAAGGCGTTCACGCACTTTTCTAAAAAGCGGCTGAAGGGAATCGAACCCTCATCCTAAGCTTGGGAAGCTGATGTGTTACCACTACACCACAGCCGCGAAAACCTTTGACAAGGCAACAGTATATTCTTCAAATTTCGGCATTGCAACTGATTCGCGTCTCCCGGTAAGGCGAACGGGGCCAGTCGGCGATTTCGGTAGATCCTGTCAACCAGGTCCTGCCCGCCGAGCAAGACTTTCGCCGCAAGGCGAAGCTCGCGCGACGCGGTCCCGCCAAACTCGGCACCGACTTTGTAAAACCACGTGCACTCAAGGTCGCGGCAAGCCGCGAAGTCCCGTTCCGGCGGGCGGGACCTGCTCAACCGCCAGCTACACCGCAACCATCGCCCAATCAGACTCCGCCCCATCCGCAAACATCAACCGCACAAACACCCTCCCAGCAGTGAAGCTCGACGGCAACCCGTAACCCACGGCACGCCCCGTTAGCAGCACCGGCGGCAACGGGCCATCATGACCATCCGGAACCAACAACAACGAAGTCTGAACGACGGAATTCACCGCCGACCCAACCGGAGCCGCCACCGTCAGCCGCCCGCCCACAACAGACACCAGCGGCGACCCATGCAACTTCTCAAACCGCACCACTTGCGACGTCGAACCTGACCGCACCACATTCGGATACATCCCCGCTGGCAACCCTGTCAGCAACACACCAAGATCAGTAAGACTCGAAAACGTCCCCAGCACTTTCAGCTTTGAATCTCGAACCGTCACCGTCACTGCGCCACCATTTGCAACAGCCGCAACCCCCGACGTAAACGACGCCACCGCCGCAGGCAATGGCCTCACCGACCACGCCACCTGCCTGAAATCACTCGCCAGCCTGGCCGCAACCCCGCGAGCCCTCACCAGCACGACATACTCACCCACAGGCAACGACTTCGGCAACACATACACCAACCCCGCCGCCGAACCCCGATGCACCACCGCACCCAAACCCGCCGCCCCAGAACCAGCAGCAACCGCACGCCGCACCGTCACCTCATAATCCACAGCACCCGCCACGCGAGACCAAAGGACTCGACCCGCCTCACCCACCGTAATCGCCGCCACACGCAGATTCTGCACCGGCGACAACTTCACCACCAACGCCCGAGCCGCCGACCAGGCACCCATCGACAACGCGTTCTTCGCACGCACCTGCACCTGATACTGCCCGGCAGAAAGACCGCTTGTCAGACTGTACGACAAACCTGTGATCGTCACTCGCCGAACTACCGCCGCGGTCGTCTGTCGAGTCACTACAACTTCATAGGCTGTTGCCCCAGCGACGCGACTCCAGGAAACACGGCCCGCGACGCTCGAGCTGCCAAATCCGCTCACCGCCACACCGGCCACTTTCGCCAGTGGCAGAATCGTCCAATTGCTGCGGGACCAAACACTCGCCAGCCCCGCAACAGCCCCCCGAGCCCTCACCAACACGTCGTACTTGCCAACAGCAAACGACTTCGGCAGAACATAAGCAACCGCCGTCGACGAACCACGATGCAACACTGCAGCCGAACCTGATCGTCGCACCGTCACCTCATAATCCACCGCCCCGGCCACGCGAGACCACAACACGCGCCCCGCTTCACCCACCGTAATCGCCGCCACACGCAGGTTCTGCACCGGCGACAACCTCACCACCAACGCCCGAGCCGCCGACCAGGCACCCGTCGACAACGCATTCTTCGCACGCACCAGCAACTGAAACTCCCCAGCCGCCAGCCCCGTCGGCAACGCCAACGACACCCCGGAAACCGACACGCGACGCACTACGCGATTCCCTGCCCCGGTAATCAGCACTTCGTAACTCGTCGCCCCCGAAACCGCACGCCAGGCCACTGAGCCCGCCACGTTCGCAATCGCCAATCCACTCACCGCCACACCGGACACCTGAGCCAGTGGCACGATCGACACATCCTTCTGCGACCACGCGGCCGCTCGGCCTGCCGCGTCGACGCCTCGCACAAACAAGCGATACCGACCAGCACTCAGGCCCGCCGCCAACCGATGCGAAATCGCGGTGAGACTTGTCTTCAGAACATACTGCTGCGTCTGAAAACTGTAGACCCACAGATCATACTTCACAGCCCCCGCGACGCGTCCAAACGCCACGTTCGTCGCCACGCCCGCGATGGTTTGGCTGAGCTGAATCGAAGCGACCGGAACGACGGGCAGGACGAGCACAAAATTCTTCGCCACCCAACTGCCGTGAGTCGCCGCAGAACTTCCGAGCACCCGCAGGCTCAATCGATAGCTTCCTGTTTTCGCCAGCGTGAACGACACCGTATTCGAAGTCACAACGCGAGTCACCAACGGCGTGCTGCTGCCGAGATCCGTGACCTGCACTTCATACCGCGTGACTCCCGCAACCGCCGCCCCCGCCACGGCCTGCCACGTCACCGTCTGAGGCCCCGGATGAGCACCAAAGCCCGCGATCGACGCCACATTCACGGAGCCCTGCTTGACCGTCAACGTGGTTTTCGTTTCAGGGCTCAGGATCACGCCGGAGCGAGCCACAATCGTCAGTTCATAAACGTTGGCCGCGAGCCCCGTCGGCAGGCTGATCGAATTCGTCTGCGTGGTCCCGCTGAACACAGGAGCGGCATTCGCTGGTGCGGAACCCTGTCTCACGGTGACGCTGTAGCTGGACGCATCGGGCACGGCTTGCCACCGGATCACCGACGCGGAGTTCGCGAGGACCGGCAAGCCTGTCAGAGTCGTCCGCACAACCGCTTGCGGTTTGACGACAACGGCGACTTCGGAAGACAGCGGTCCGAGGCTCTCACCGGCCGTCGCACGAATCGTCAGAGTATACGAGCCCGCTCGAAAACTGGCCGGGACCGCATACGAGGCCGTCGTCACACTGGCCGTTCGAGCGACAACACCATTCTGACTCAACGCCAGATCATACCCCGTCGCCCCCGCCACCGGAGCCCACGAGATCGTCCCCGCCCCGCCCGCCACAAGCTCCGGGACGACAATGGAAGAGCTATCCACCTGCGGCAGCGTTGCGTCTTGAGGAACTTCGAAGGTCTTTACAAACACCTTACCATCAGAGACGCGAGTTCCGATGACAACCAGTTTGCCATCTTCCGTCGCTGCAAGAGAGCCAGCTTGAAACTCATAACCTGAAGCACCGAACAGCTCCGTCGTGGTGTAAGTCGTCTTCTCATACCCCGAGTTAAAAATTGTCAGGTGACCGTCCACGTGCTGAGTGGCCACAATGAACTTGTCACCGACTGGAACTGCTGCAAATGGAAGACCAGATAGTTCTGCGTGAAGAGTGCCATCAAGACTGAAAATCGCAGTTTCAGTCTCGAAGGTATTTTGATTCAGGTAAGATGATGCACTGAGCGTGCCATTTACCGAATCAAACACTCTCATCGTATTGACGTTTTCACCTCTAGAAGCTTTGAACTCCGCATCTGAGAGACGATAATCTCCAGTAGTAGAATCTAGTTCATAAACAACTCCAATATGATTGAAGTTGACATCGTAACCACCTGCTCCAATGAATTTACCATTGTCTGCAATGGACTGCACTCCCATGTCAAATCCAGCAATTCCGGGTAAAAGATGCAAGATCTTTTCATCAGCATCCATATAGCCGATACCATCGTTATTCACTGAAATAGCGATACGACCACTAGAACTAACATGTCGTGACAAAGTAGACATACCATTTGATTTTGAAACAAAAGTAATCGTTCCTGTCTGATCCCAGATCGCTACGGAGAAGCCTTCATTGATCATGTAGGCAAATCCCGTGAAGAAAAGTTCTCCGTTGTTCTTGAAAATTCCTGAAACACCGCCGTTGGTTCCTGCTCCTTCCTCCATTACAAGCGTACTTGTTTCACCTGTCTGAAGGTTTAAGGTCCCTGCTACAGGAGATTCTGGCGTTCTACCGGGCACGTACAAAATTCCTTCAAATACTCTCGACTCACCCCATCGACCGTTGACCGTCGCAAACACAGTACTCAACTCATAAGTAGCAAGCTCCGCCCCCAGCATCGGCGCGGCGAGGACGAGGCGTTGCTCAAGGGACTGAATCTCGGTGCGGGACAGATCAAGTCCCATGGCACCCAAGCGGCGTGGATGTCGGCGGTACGAGGGCACGCGGTCCCCAAGCAACTCCGCCACAGCCTTCACAAATCCCCGAATCCTCATCTCAACCGCCCCCTCAAACCCGCACCAACCCCACATCACAACCACCGCCACTCACCCCCGGCGAGCGGCTGGGCGTCAGCCCTCCGTGTCATCCTACACCAAAACCAGACCCCTCACACCCAAACCTCCCGCATTTCCCCCGCCCCACGCACAATTTCCGCAGTAGGTCCTCCTTGCCGAGCTCATCTTTGCCCACATCCTTATGGTGAATTCTACATTTGCCGCCAACGCGTCGAGAATTGCGTGATGCAGCTTTTCTGTGGCGGCCAGTTGCGATTGGGCCCCCGCCCGACCCTGCGTCGGCGAAGCCCCGGTTGGGAAACTACGAGCAAACTCAAGCCCATCACCCGGCCCCTGTCGGCTTCACGCCGATGGTGCCAGGGTCCGGCCACTAATCCGTCCACAACTTGCAACGCCGCCACGATGTAGAACATCCTTCAGGTAGTACTTTCAGCACCCGTCCTCCCCGAACTCTTTAACGTGTCGAGTCGACAGCTTGCCGGCGTTCTCTCTGGTCGCAAACGGAAAAGCTACCGTTTGACGATCGACGATGAAGCCTGCGAGATCCCCGAAGCAGCACTGCGAATGTTGAAGGACCTGCTTGTCCAGTTGTCCATGGGGAATTCGGTAACTCTCATGCCGATTCATGCTCAACTGACGACTCAGGAAGCGGCAGACCTGTTGACAGTTTCACGTCCGTATTTGGTCAAACTTCTGGAAGCTGGAAAAATCCCTCATCATACTGCCGGGACTCATCGCAGAGTGCTGCTGAAGGATCTGATGGAGTACAAACGCCGGTCTGATCAGGAACGTCTGAAGGCTTTGGAGGAATTGGCGGCCGATGCACAGGAATTAGGTCTGGGATACTGACGTGAGCCACTTTACAGCCGTCTATGACGCCTGCGTTCTGTATCCGGCTCCGCTTCGCGATTTGCTGATGCATTTGGCGATGTCGAACTTGTTCCGCGCGAAATGGTCGGATGAGATTCACGAAGAATGGATTCGAAATGTCCTGAAGGAACGCCCGGATTTGACGCGTGAAAAGCTTCATCGAACCCGACAGAACATGGACAAGCATGTCGATGCTCTGGTGACTGGTTACGAAAGCCTGATTCCCGGATTGACTCTCCCGGACGACAACGACCGGCACGTTCTTGCTGCTGCAATCCGTGCCAGAGCTGACGTGATTGTGAACTTCAATTAGAAGGACTTTCCCGCGGAGTACCTGAGTCAATTCGATATCGAAACACAGCATCCGGATGATTTTGTTTTTTATTTAACCGACCTCAATCCGGAAGCTGTTTGCGAAGCTGCGAAACGTCAACGGGCAAGCTTAAAATCACCGCCGATGTCCGTCGCGGACTTTCTCGGAATCATGGAACAACAACGGCTACCGAAAACTGCAGCGTTCCTCAGACAACGTCAGGAGTTTATTTGAGGAAAGCGGATATCAGCCAAACTGCAGGGCGTTCGCTTCGGCTCGTGACAGATCCACGGCGGCATAGTGGCGTTCACTATCCCAGCTACTGCTCGAAGTACAACCCTGCTGATCGCCGCTTCTTCCCTCACGTGAGCCGAGTCTGTCAGGGAATGTTGTTTGACTCACTGGACACTGTCGTGCGTCTGTTTCGCCGCGCCTCGGCGAGTAAGGTCAGCTCGACAATCGGCATTTTCTGCTTATGACAAAACAAGCAATTCATCACAATCGGAAACCGCTCTCCAGCAGGAACTCAGCGACGCTTGTCGGTCCGGTATCAAATATGAAATTCTTAACCCCATTTAAAATCAGGACCGATATCCCAAGGGTGTCATGCTTGGTACCATTGCGACTTTGTGGGCCGACTAGTTCATGCTCCCCATCACAGACAACATATCACGGCTAGTGCTGGCGCTGCTTTGTGCATCGCTTTTACCGGGATGCACGCGAATACTGCCTACGAGTGCCAAGCAGAGCAACAACCGATCTGTGTCAGACATCGCTGAAACCGGGTTTCTGTTTGAGTCTCAGGGGCGGACTGAAAATGCAATTGAATGTTTCGAAAAAGCATTGGCAATGGAGCCTACAAATACGCAGTTAAAAGCAAAGATTGCCTCGCTGAAAAGTAAACCAGAGCAAGCCGAAAACCAACAAGCGATTTCCAACCTTGATGAAGTATTGCGTCGCCACGAAAGTGCAAAAGATCTGGAGTTCAAAGGGAAGACGTTAGCAACTCCAGACCACAATTTTCGGACCGCTTCGCACAGTTCCGCTGATGAAATGGAGTTCGATGGATCATTGATTGGAAAACAATCATCTTTGGATTCACAGGACTCTGCATTGGAAAACTGAACGACGCGATGTCTGGCGGAATTGCCTGCCGAATCATCCTAACTGCAGGGCCTCGGCTTTGGCTCGTGAGCGATCGATGTCGGCACAGTGCCGTTCCGAGGTCAGCTTGATGCTATGCTATGACCAAGCGCCTGCTGAGCGGTTTCAGGGCGATATGTCCAATGCCGAGGTCGAACGCCCCGGATCCTGATCACTGATGAGAAAAGGCCTGAAAAGGCTGGCACCTGTGAAGCGGCCTGACGTGATCGATGTGTCGGCCCGCGGGTCCTGCATCGCAGACAAAATTCGTCGCGGAGATCCCGACAAGATTAGAATCCGCCCGGCCTGGACTCTGTGCTCTCTCTGTGTACTCTGCGGCTAAACATAGCGCACTCCAAAATTCCTCTGACGCCCGATTCGGCCATGCTCATCGCCTTCCACAAGCCCTACGGTGTTTTATCGCAGTTCACGACAGACGGTTCGCCCAATCGTCCGCTGGCGGACTTTGGATTTCCGAAGAACGTTTATCCCATCGGACGGCTCGATGCGGATTCCGAAGGATTGCTGTTGCTCAGCGATGAACGCGAATGGAACGCGCGGCTCCTGGAACCTCGCCACGCTCATGAACGAGAATACTGGGTGCAAGTAGAACGCATTCCGACTTTGGAAAGCCTGAAGCAATTGGAATCGGGCCTGGTAATTCAGGGCCGGAAGACTCTGCCATGCCATGCGAGATTGCCAGATCCACAGCCAGTGGTTGTGTCGCGAGATCCACCGATTCGATTCCGCAAGAACGTGCCGGATTGCTGGATCTTTCTGGAACTCATCGAAGGGAAAAATCGCCAGGTCCGCCGCATGACCGCCGCCATCGGCCATCCCACATTGCGACTTCTTCGCACTCGTATCGGTCAACTGACACTAAGCGACTTACCGGCAGGCGAATGGAAAATCTTGTCTGCGAAAGAGCGAAAACTAGTGCTTTGTCAAGATTTGAATGTCGGGTAGTGGACCTTGCGAAAGGTCCTGCAGCCCTGGGATCTTTAGTCACGGGATCTTTAGCAAGATCCACTACCTCCAACCCGAATTCTTCGTCCTGACGGTGCACTAACAGCCGGCGAAAGTTGGTCCCCCTCATCACTGCGCGGGAAGGTTGCGAACAGACAGCACGTCGCTGCGTTGTTGCGTTGTTGGCGTCGTGCCATGAACCAAGCGATTGTTTTCGCCAGGAGAAAGCTCAGAACCACGTCAGTGTTCGCGACGACACTTGCTTTATTGATTTGCGGCGAACCATGCATAAGTTCCCAGAGCCGCGGGCGAGGCCGCTGACATTGCAGCGCTGGCGGCCTCGCCATTGGCCTGGATTTTGAGTTTGGAACTCGAACCGCCGTAGGTAAGGCGTCAAGAAAATGAAAACGTGACAAGAAAAATTTCGAAATTCCAAGCGCCGGAAGAAATTAAGGAATGGACCGATTCACTGCTTGTCGGTGCGCGAGGAAACGCGAATCGGCGGACGCACGACCTGAATGGTCGGCAAAGGCGATCAGGGGCAGCGAATGTCTCGCGTCTCATGGTTTGGTTTCAGTTTGGTGTTGCCGCCGGATCAATGGCCGAATGCGTTATGCTCATCGCGGTGAGAAATGAGGCATCGACAAGCGGACGAGACGTCCGCGCTCCCGGAGCGCGGGCGTCCCGCCCGCTTCGCCGCTCGCTCGCCCATAACTCATTTCTGACCGCGCGATGTCTACCTCGTCCCGTGGCTGGCCGACCGCTGGATCATTCCGCCTGACAGGAAACAGGAAGCAGGCCGTAAAGTTCTAAAAGTGCTGCGAGGAATTTGAGCGTTTCAGGCGGCATTATGCTCATCGCGGTGAGAAATGAGGCATTGAAAAGCGGACGAGACGTCCGCGCTCCCGGAGCGCGACAGTAGCTCCTATGATTCTTTGGACCCTTCTGACTCCTCGTGCGGTGGTTTCTGTTCCGAGGCGTCAGATCTCCGCAGAGACGGAGTTTGCTTTTCGAGCGTTCAGCAAAAGGGTTCGAGGTTACATCAAGCTAAAGGACGACAATCACGACTGATGTAATGTTCACACCTCAACTTACGGTGAACATTTCCATCCCACCGCAACGGCGGCCGTGTGGAAGAAATCTGTGGACGGACGGATTCTTCCCCGCGTTCAATTGCTTCTCATGGCAATTTTCGTAATTTTAGGACGTGGATTCAGTGGGGCGGCGAACGTTCACCGCCACTGATCTACTGGACCACACTGGGATTTTCTGCTGGCCTATGCCTGGCAACACTCTTGCTGGCATTTGGCGCTGTGCCACCCATCGGATGGTATCAACGAGCGATAGGTGCACGTATCCTTGTTTTCAGCCTCATTGCACTAACGTATTTCGCGCAGTGCGTTGCCTGGTATTTTGCAGACTGGAGGCGTTTGCAAAACCATCCGGCTCGCCGCTTCCGTCGTAACCTGAAGCTTCTTCTTGTCAGCTTTCCGCTCATTGCAGTTGTGGTCATTCCGCTGCATCGATATTTGTTGCGACCGCCGGCCCCTGCAGTACTGGCGGGCCCCAATGAGTCAATTCAACTGGACGGAGTCGACGATGTTCTGACAATCGAAGACGTCGGATTTGAAGACAGAAGGCCTTTCACGCTGGAAGCCTGGATTCGTCCAGACAAACCGCAGCGCGGTACCGTTGCCAGTTATGGACCGGTTTCACTGAACGTTATGGCCGCAGGCGAAGGCAATCGGTTTCGAATTCAAGTCTCGCGAAGTGAGACTGAAGTTTTGATGCTGGATGCCGAGGAAACCGTCGCGACGAACCGCTGGACGCATCTGGCTCTGACCTACGATGCCAATGCACTGGTCCTGTTTGTCAACGGTCGTCGTCAGGCGATCAGCGTCCTGCTGTACGATGCTGCAACGGATCAAGTCCTCACGGGCACCAGCCTTCCGGTTCCACTTGAGATCCCGAGCTTGTGGGCGGGCACCAACTTCCTGGTCGGAAACATGAAGCCCTCCAATTATGAGCCTCGCTTTCCGTTTTCAGGTCGAATTGGCGAGGTGCGTCTGACTCGATCCGTGTTCTATCAGGAACAGTTCAACCCAGAGCCCAATCTCACAGTCAGCCCGGACACGACCTTGCTGCTGCACTTGAGTGACGACACTTATCCGCAAATCGACGCAACCGGTCGACGCGAAGTCATGCTGTTTCGTTAGTATTTTCCAGGCATGAATATTCCGAGACGCATTGTCGGGCATTCGATGCTGGTCAGATGCTGCCAGCGAAAACCATCCACCATTGGGTATCAGTGATACATTGAGTGGCATAAAAAGAGTGGTAGCCGGACTCGTCAGAATCTTAACGCGACCTGATTGATCGCCATAATTCTCACGAATTCGGCTAAGGCTTGATTCAACGACTATTTGAAATACGACGCGAGAAAAAGATTATGGCGGATCATATCCTCCCGGGTGCCATGGATGGCACCGGCTGATTCGCCAGGTCCCCTTCCAAAGTGCTCGCAGCAATCCAAACTTCTGAACGGACAAGATAAAGTATTGACTACACGAAGGATGGAAACGACACGTTCTGCCAAGAAGCGGACTGATCAGATACTGATAGGCTCGCACGATAAAGATCGCAATCATCCCCGGAAGCTTGAAAGACCAGCGCATCAACGACTGTGGCAACTTGATCTTCTCTCTGGACTTCTTCGCTAAGCCAATATCTGATTCGTTCGTCTCTGTCATTGACCACCATCCTCCTGGCTGGGCTGGGATCCTCGTGAGATTCGCCGAGACAATCTCATGACCAGCGCTCTCATAGATTCCTGAAAATCGCTGAGTGAAGAATCGTCGCGCTGACGAGGAACGATGATCAGGTCGAGGCCTTTCGGGATTTCGTGCTGCAGAAGTCGAAACACCTCCTTCAATCGTCGACGCTTGAGATTTCGATGCACCGCCGAGCCATGTTTTTTTGAAACACTCAAGCCAAGCCGTGTTTCGCCAAGTTTGTTCGGAGCGACAAAAATCAGCAAATGAGCGTCGCCTGCTCGAACGCCTGCTCCATACACTCGCTCAAAATCCTTTGGCCGCCGCAGGTGCATTCGTTTCGGAAATAGAAACTCGGTTACCATCTGGTCTTGCCTTCGGGATCCACATTGACACGCTATGATTTTTTGACCGCCAAAGCACTTGTTGGACGCAGCTGCACAGTCCGTCCGTGCGATGCTCAATGAGTCCCAACCAGCACGATTGAAAAAACGGCCGACAACTGGGCTCTGTAGAACAACGCGATTTAGGACAGGCGTCGAAATAACTGTCTGATCTGGACGATGACGCCTGGCCAGTTTCTCAAAACGTAGGGTGTGACAAGCGGAGCGCAGGCACACCCTACGAGTTGCAATCATTCTTTCCCCAGATCTCTGACTTTTGTTTATCGATCAGCACTTATTTTCATCGAACCAGCGAAGTTGTGCTTGCGGGTGATTAGTCACCAAGGCGAAGCTATCGCTGATAAATTGGAAGATAGCCTTTGTCCAGTTGCAGCATGATACAACTGAGTGCAGTCACGTAGACGTTGCCAACCTGAGGATCGGGCCATCCACCTCCAGACTGCATTTCCTTCAACAGTTTTGAATTGAGTTCATCGCGGTACTGCGTCCAATCGTCGCCCCCAGTGCGATACACAACCTGAGCGAAGTAGAAATGCATGTAGTGCCAATGGCCGTTATTGCTGGCCACAGACTTGTCTGGCCAGATATGAACCTTGCAATAGTTTCGCATGCGTTGAGTCAACTCGTTATCGTACTCCCCCGCGTTGAACAACGCCGCCAGCGCCGCTGCCGTAATCGGTGCCCTCGCTCCACCGCCGCGAATGCTGTACTGAACGCCACCGTCTGTTGTCGTACACTTTTCAATATAAACCTTCGCGCGGTCAATAATTTCTTTTGACACAGGAATGCCAGCGTTTCGACATGCACGCAAACCCTGAACCTGGGTTATGCATGTCGAACCTTCGTCGAAGTTGCTGCCTTCTTTCGCAGACACATATCCCCAGCCACCGTCTGGTGTCTGAGCGTCTGCGCAAAACTGGACCGCCGCAATCAAGACGTTGCGAATTTCTTCACGTCGTTGGATGTCTTCTTCTTCGCCATACACCTGACTAAGAAAAAGCATTGAGAAACCGTGCCCATAGGTGTAGTGATAATCTTCTCGATATCCAATCAGGCCATTCGGTCGACTCATGGACAGAAGATAGTCCACCGCCAGCCGAATCTGTCGAGAATACTTGCCTGACGTCATGGTGGAGCCTTCTGACAGCATCGCGGTTCCCGCCAATGCGGTCATGGCGACTCGATACTGTCCGCCGTTGGCCTCCCAATAACCTTGTCGCTTCTGAATACTGGCGAGGTAATCGAGCGACTGTTCCACCGCTGCGTCCACATCGTCATCAGCCCAGATTGTTGGCCCATGGGCTGCGGAAACGCAAAAGAGTGCCAGAATAACGACCATCGATTTCATAGGCATGATGTGTTCAATCCCTGAGCCGCTGAGAATCCAAAACACCTGGACGAGAAACTCGCCTGCAATTTCACGAAGTTGACGCCAACAAGTCCTGTTCCTGGATTGTTTTCACATTGCCCTCCGGAAACAAGCCGCCCGGCATCATTCCGCCACCACAGTTCCGAAATAGACTTCGTCAATTTGTTTTAGCGGATAATCGCGATCGAGGCGTGACTGAGTACCGTGACTGAGTTCAGTACATCCCCGTCGTTCCTGAGGTGATTAGACATTAAACGGGCCCGACGGAGCTGTTTTTTGTTTCACCGCTAGCCAGAGGCGTACCGTGGTCGCTGCATCCGCGTACGCCTCTGGCTGACGGTTTGACAACTCAATCGGGACCACAATCAGTATAGACGTCGCGCGGTTCTAAAATGAGTTGATTCAAATTCGCGAGAATTCGCCACGCATTCGAGTGAAAACACCCTGAATTCATTCTCATTCCGGCGATAAGCCAGAGTCACAAATCGGGATGCCAACACAAATCGATCATCGGTCAGCCTGTTAGCCGAGGCAAACAAGGAAGACCGGGCGAAGGTGTCATTCGGTTCACTTCACATAAAATCATCCGTCGAGGGCATTCCCCTCTAGATAGTCAGGATTTGACCGGTAAACTCCGAACCGTCGATCCAGGAGGTGCTGCCCACTCTTATTTCCCACAAGGAGGACGCTATGCCTGCTCTAATTCCAACACTTCGATCTTCTCAATCTGATCCCGCCCACCAATTGGCATCGGATGTTCGACGCGCACTGCTTTCCGAAGACGGTCTTGATATCGCTTCGCTTGTTGTTCGTCGAGTTCCCAATGGAGTTTGCCTCGAAGGTGTTGTTCGCGTCAACGGTGATGACGTCGATGTTTGTCGAGCCGTTCGCAAGCTGGAAGGAATTGGTGAAATTCTCAATCACCTGGTCGTTTGTTGGAACTGCCCAGAAGCCAGTTCACAAACCATGGATGAAGACGCATTCTGATGCTCGCTTGTAGAATCAAGCTGATTCAAGAGATCGCCCCACCCGATAGTCGGGCCGTTGCATTGGCGACTCCGAGAGTCACTTCCGCCATGCGATCATAATCCAGCGTTTCGGGCGTATCCGTTGACCGATGATAGTTGGGATTTCGCAGGAAGCTGGTGTCGGTCAGCATCAGTGCCGGGAAACCTTCCATCCAGAACCCGCGATGATCAGACAGGTGGATTTCCGGAATCCGCTCGGGCAATACGATCGAAAACAGCGGGAAACGAGTCGCTCGTTTAAATCCGCGTCGGAATTGCCAGCAAAGTTTCCATGATCGCGGATTCGCAACTGCCGCCAGGAAGTTACCTCGCGATGGAAACAACCAGCGCAGCCAGCGGGGGATCATCGGTGGCACCTGTTGCGAGTTGTTGTCATCCACGAAGTAGCCAACCATTTCGAGGCACAGCATTGCAACGACGTTCTCGCCGCGATGCTTGCAACCTTGTGCGTGAATCATGCTGCCCATTTCGCCCGTATGAAAATAGGGCGATTCCTCACAGGCAAAGGCAACAAACCGGACGGTCCGCTTTGGCTGAATCTCCTTCAGCAGGCGAGCTGTTTCGATCAGCACCGCGACGGCTGAGCCATTGTCATCCGCACCGGGTGTCTCGGGCGTCGAATCATAATGAGCGCCAAGAATGACGATGTCGTTGGGACTTCGGATGCCGGGGATATTGACGATCAGATTGTCCGTCGGCTGACCTCTCACGTCGTAAGTTTCGCGGGTGACGTGAAGGCCGATGGACTTGAGCTCGGATTCGATGTACGCAGCTGTTGCTTCCATCGTGCCACGTTTTCCCGGATGTCGCGGGCCGATGACGCCAGCGAGCATGTCGACATGCCTGAACAAACAAGCGGCGAGTGTGCTGGCGGATTGGCTGTCGGCGGAATGGCTGTCGGAATCCGTGGAATTCATGGTGTGTCCTCTGAGGCTGGAATTTCGGCATTGTCACAATACGTGATCGATTGAGTCGTCTACAATCCCGCTGCACGGCCGTTCGTCTTCAGCAAAAATATTGCCTGGAAGGCGGAATCGTTTTTTCATATTCTCAGCGAACAGTAATTCATGGCAAGTTCAGACATCGTGATTCGAGGTGCTCGGGAGCACAATCTTCGCAACGTCAGTCTTTCGCTGCCTCGCAACAAATTGATTGTGATGACCGGAGTCAGCGGCTCCGGAAAAAGTTCGCTGGCGTTTGATACGCTCTATGCCGAAGGACAACGAAGGTACGTGGAATCGCTGTCGACTTATGCGCGGCAGTTTCTGAATCAGATGCCGAAGCCGGATGTCGATTCCATCTCGGGCCTGTCGCCGTCGATTTCGATTCAGCAAAAGTCGACCAGCCGAAATCCTCGCAGCACGGTTGGCACGATCACGGAGATTTTCGACTATCTGCGAGTCCTCTACGCGCGAGTCGGTCAGGGTTACTGTTACATCTCGGGCAAACCCATTCAAGCACAGTCGACGGATCAGATTATTGACAGCTTGTTGAATCAACCGGCAGGAAACAAATTTCAAATCCTCGCGCCGATCGTGCAAAATCAGAAGGGTGAGTTTCGTGATTTGTTTGAAGACCTGTTGAAGAAAGGTTACCTCCGCGCGCGGATCGATGGCGAAGTCGTAAATCTTAGCGAAGCGCCGACACTGCGGAAGCATCATAAGCACAACATCGAAGTCGTGATCGATCGACTCGTCGCCGGAGGAACTCAGCGGACTCGCGTGGCGGAAGCGGTGGAACAGGCGCTGAAGCTGGCGGATGGGCGGTTGATTTGTTCGGTAGAACAGAGCGGCAAGGCGCTAGCCGCCGGTGTTGATTCCGCCCAGTCCGATGATTTGAAATCTGAAATTTCAAATTTGAAATCCAAAGCCGCGCGGTCCGAGAACCGAAACCTGAAAACCGAAAACTTTGCCACGGATCTGGTTGCGGAAGATGATCTTGAATACGGCGATGATGACGATGACGTGTCGGCACCGGCGGCTAGCGCCTTGCCGCTCAGAAGCACGGATCGCCTTTACTCAGCGCATTATGCGTGTGCTGAAAGCGGGATGAGTTATGAGCCGCCGAGTCCGCAGTTGTTCAGCTTCAACAGTCCTCTGGGCATGTGCATGGACTGCAACGGGCTGGGGATGAGTCACGGGTTTCCGATGCACCAGCTTGTTGTCGACGAAGACAAGTCGATTCAAAAAGGGGCAACTTTGCTGCTGACCGGATGGACGAAGATTGGCCGCTGGCCTCGTCATATCCTGACCGGCGCTGCCAATGCGATTGAGCAGGACTGCGGCATGGTGGCCGATTCGCTTCTGAAGATGAAGTGGAAGGAGATCCCGGAAGAAGCCAAACAGAAGTGGCTCTTCGGCACTGGCGATCGGCACATTACCTTCACGTGGAAGACTCGCGGCGGAGCGTGGAAGCACGGTGGCAAATGGGAAGGCTGGGCCAATCGACTGCTCGAAAGCTACCGCACCGCCAAGAACCCCATGCGCCGCCGGCAGCTCGAAAAGTACATGGAGGTTGTCACCTGCCAGTCATGCGAAGGCGAACGTCTGAACAAGCAAGCGAGAAACGTGCGCCTGCGAACGACGAGCGAGAGTTTCCTCGCGCGCATCGGCGAGCGGCAGGGCGTCAGCCCTCCGTGTAATTCGAAGTCCGTGAAGAAACGTACAAAAATAGCCGCCGACACGGAGGGCTTACGCCCTGCCGCTCGCCAGCTTACCGAAAACCTCGAACTTTCCCTTCCCCAGGTCTGCCACCTTTCCATCGAAGAGGCTTTCGACTTCTTCGAATCGCTGGAGCTTGATCCGACGCAGCAGATCATTGCTGAAGAAGCGTTGAAGGAGATTCGTGGACGTCTTGGATTTTTGTTGCAATGCGGGCTGAACTATCTGTCGCTCGATCGCACAGCGCCGACGCTGTCCGGTGGTGAATCGCAGCGAATTCGGCTCGCCGGCCAGATCGGCTGCGGGCTGGTCGGCGTCGTCTATATTCTCGACGAACCCAGCATCGGTCTGCATCCGCGAGACAACTCGATGCTGCTCGGAAGTCTCGAACGCCTGCGCGATCAGGGCAACACAGTCATCGTTGTCGAACACGATGAAGAAACCATGCGCGCGGCCGATCATGTCGTCGACTTCGGGCCGGGGCCGGGCGTGTTGGGCGGCGAAGTTGTTGTCGAAGGGTCGGTTGACGATCTGCTGAAAAGCGAACGCAGCGTGACCGGAGCATTTCTGTCGGGACGTCAGTCGATTGAAATCCCCAAGGTGCGACGCAAGCCCAAAGACCGCGGTGAGATCGTTGTTTACAATGCGACGCACAACAATCTCAAAGACGTAACGGTCAAGTTTCCGCTCGGCCGACTGATCAGCGTGACCGGAGTCAGCGGTTCCGGTAAGAGCTCGATCGTCAACGACATTTTGTGGCAGGTGGTGAATCGAGATGTCAACAAAGGCAACGGTGATCCCGGCAAGCATCGTATCATCAAGGGATTTGATCTGATCGACAAGGCGATTGATATCGATCAATCTCCGATCGGTCGCACGCCTCGTTCCAATCCGGCGACGTATGTCAAAGTCTTCGACGAAATTCGTAAGCTGTTCACTCAGTTACCGCAGTCGAAAATGCGTGGCTACAAAGAGGGCCGCTTCAGTTTCAACGTGGCCGATGGTCGCTGCGAAGCCTGCGAAGGCCACGGCGCGACAAAGCTGGAGATGGATTTTCTGGCGGACATCTGGATCCCGTGTACCGTCTGTGAAGGCCGACGATTTAATCATGAAACGCTCGAGGTGAAGTTTCGCGATCACAGCATTGCTGACGTGCTGGAGCTGGATATTCGAGACGCCTTAGAGCTGTTCGAAGCGTTTCCGAAAATTCATCGCATGATTCAGACACTGTGCGATGTCGGTCTGGATTACATGAAGCTCGGTCAGGCGTCGCCGACACTTTCGGGTGGTGAAGCTCAGCGAGTGAAGCTGGCTCGCGAGCTGGGCAAACGCTCCACCGGCAAGACGTTGTATCTTCTCGATGAACCGACGACGGGGCTTCATTTTGCCGACGTGAAGAAGCTGATCGAAGTGTTGCAGGGCTTTGTTGAAGCAGGCAACACGGTGATCGTGATTGAACACAATCTTGACGTCATCAAGACTTCCGACTGGCTGATCGACATCGGTCCCGAAGGCGGCGCTGGCGGCGGTCGGATTGTGGTGGAGGGAACTCCGGAAGAGGTTGCGAAGTGTGATGAATCGCATACCGGCGTGGCGTTGAGATCGGTGTTGCATTCCGGCGAGCGGCAGGGCGTCAGCCCTCCGATGAAATCATTGTTGAAGGGAAAACATCGGGATGGCGACGCGACGAAATCGGAGGACTTACGTCCTTCCGCTCGCCTTGTTTCCTCAAACCCCTTCTCCAACATCACCAACATTCGTATCACCGGCGCGGCGCAGCATAACTTGCAGGGCTTTGATCTTGAGGTTCCTCGTGATCAGATGAGCGTCTTCTGTGGGCCCAGCGGGAGTGGGAAGACTTCGCTGGCGATGGATACGCTTTACGCCGAAGGACAGCGGCGATATGTCGAATCACTGTCGTCGTATGCACGGCAGTTTCTCGGTCAGATGCCAAAGCCGCGAGTCGACAGTATTCAGGGATTGAGCCCCGCGATTGCGATCGAACAAAAGACGGTCGGTTCGACGCCGCGTTCAACCGTCGGCACCGTGACGGAAATCTACGACTACCTGCGAGTGCTCTACGCGCGGCTGGGTGTGATGTATTGTCCGAAGTGCCTAGTTCCAGCGGTGCAACAGACGACTGATCAAATCGTCGATGGCGTGATGAATCTTGGTGCCGGTGCGAAGTTGCTGCTGCTAGCACCGATTACGGTGGATCGATCGACCGCGTTTTCAAAAGTCTGGGATCGACTTCGAGCAAACGGGTTCGCTCGCGTGCGTGTGGATGGAACGACGTACTCGCTGGATGAAGTGCCGGAGATTGATCATCGCAAGGCACATAGCGTGGCGGTTGTGGTGGATCGTGTGAGCGTAGGCGAGCGGCAGGGCGTTAGCCCTCCGTGTAAAACGCCCTCGCAAGAGTTGACGAACGGAGAAGCAGCTGCGGACACGGAGGGCTTACGCCCAACCGCTCGCCGAGGCCTGTCCGAAAACCGAAAACTGAAAACCGAAAACGCGGCCCCCGGCCGCTCCCGCATTGCGGATTCGATCGAAGCCGCGCTGGATCTGGGCAAGGGCGTGATTCATGTTGCGGTGGCCGATGCGAAGAAGGACGAACCCGAATGGGCCGTGCATCGGTTCAGTCTGCACTTGTCCTGCGCCAAGTGTCAGCGATCATTTGAACGACAGACACCGCAGAAATTCTCGTTCAACAGTCCGCTCGGCTGGTGTCATGCGTGCGAAGGCCTGGGGACGGAATTCGGTGCGAACCAGGCGATGCTGGTGACAAGTCCCGAACGATCATTGCTCGACGGTGCGGTCGGAGCCTGGCCGGATCCGAAGACGAATGCACCGTTCCGCAGGATGCTCGACGCCATCGCCGCAACGTTCGATCTGCCTCTCGACGTGCCATGGTATCTGCTGACGCCGAAACAGCAGCGGTTGGTTCTGTATGGGGATAATGAAACGTGGATTGCAGTAGATTCGAAATCTCAAATCTCAAATTTCAAATCCTCAGATGCTGCCTCCGAAAACCGAAAACTGAAAACCGAAAAAATCAGCTTCCGCTTCAAATACAAAGGCCTTTATCCCGCTATCGAAGAAGCATCGCGGCTGTCGTTCTCGCATCGCAAGTCGCTCATCGACATGGCGGGTGAACGAGACTGCTCGATGTGCAGCGGGACTCGACTGGAAGCGGAAGCCTCAGCGATGAAATTGAGGAACATCACTCTGCCGCAATTGTGTCGCATGCCACTGTCGGAAGCGCTCGCGTTCCTCACCGGGCTAAAGCTATCCAAAGAAGAGAAGAAGATCGCTGGCGATTTGCTCAATGAATCCACGCATCGGCTGAACTTCCTTGTCGAAGTCGGGTTAGAATACCTGACGCTCGATCGTGCAATGCCGACCCTTTCCGGCGGCGAATCTCAACGCATTCGACTGGCAGGCCAGGCCGGTCGATCGCTCACTGGCGTGTTGTACGTTCTCGATGAACCGACCATCGGACTGCATCCACGTGACAACGGTCGCTTGTTGAAAGCACTGAAGCGATTGCGAGATCTTAGCAATACAGTCCTGCTGGTTGAACATGACCGCGAAGTGCTCGACGCTGCCGATCGCTTGTTCGACTTCGGCCCAGGAGCCGGTCGACTCGGTGGCAACGTGGTGGCTCAGGGCACGCCGAAGGAGTTGAAGAAGAACAAGGCGTCGATGACCGGAGCGTACCTCGGTGGAACGCGTGAGATTCCCGTGCCGATGATGCGCCGTGTAGGCGGGTTGGCGGGATCTGAAATTTCAAATTCGAAATCTCAAATTGAAAAAGCGGAAAGCGGAAAGCGGAAAGCCGGGAAGGCAGGGCGGGGGGCGAGGGAACTGGGGAGCAAGGGAGTTGGGGCGGAGGCAGGATCTCAAAGTGCTTCTTCCGAAAACCGAAAACTGAAAACCGAAAACCCAACAGACTGGCTCGAACTGCTTGGCGCATCGCAAAACAATCTTCGCAGCGTCGATCTGCGGATTCCGTTGAAGACATTTACGTGCATCACGGGTGTCAGTGGATCCGGGAAAAGTTCGTTGCTGATGAACACGCTGGCTCCGGCCGTGGCGCGGCGGTTGAATATGGTGGCGGAAACTCCGGGGGCGTTTCGAGAACTCAACGGAGTCGAACATCTCAGCAAGATCGTGCTTGTCGATCAGAATCCAATCGGCTCGACGCCCGCTTCGAACCCGGCCACGTACGTTGGCATGTTCGATGAAATCCGCGAGCTGTTTTGTCGCATGCCGGAAGCCAAGGTTCGAGGCTACCGGCCGGGGCGGTTCAGCTTCAATCGAGCCGGCGGGCGTTGCGATGACTGCGAAGGCATGGGGCAGCAGAAGATCGAAATGCACTTCCTTCCAGATGTGTGGGTCGAATGTCCGACATGCCGAGGCCGTCGGTTCAATGGCGAAACTCTG
>JBGSVD010000055.1:0-25302 GCA_041753135.1 Planctomycetaceae bacterium | reverse complement strand
TTCGGACACGTTCGGTCCTCCCGATCCAGAGCCAACTCAAACTCCGCCGATTCTTCCACCGGATGACGCGACATGCAGGATTCCTTTCCTTGATGACGAAAGAAATCTCCCACATTTTAATAAAAAAGCCCATGCCAATACTCAGCAACGAAGCGGGGCATTGTTTCTTTTCACTGTTAGTCGGATGTGTACGCGGTTGACCGCGTCCGCGTACGCCTCCGGCTAACGGTTAAACAGCTCAATCGTGACTACAATCGCTTAACGCGACTTCAGGAACTCCAGCACGTCGGCCATTTGTTCTACAGTGACGTCGCGTTCGATTCCTTCTGGCATCAGCGATTTGTTGGTTGACTTCAGGTCTTCAATATCACTGCGGGCAATCGTCTGCTCACGGCCTTCCGGCTGTCGCAATGTCACCGAATCTGTTGACTCCGCGATCATCAATCCATTGAAGAGTCGGCCATCGGTTGTCACCACGATGTACTCGGTATACTGCGGGTCAACTCGCCGATTAGGATCAAGAACGTCGTACAACAGAGCATCTCTCGCGCGGGCTCGAGTATCGCTGATGTCCGGGCCGACGTTATGGCCGACACCGTTGATCCGATGGCACTTGCTGCAGGTTTTTTCGAAAATGGCCGCCCCGCGAGTCGCATCGCCCTGAAGTTCAAGAGCCTTCGCGTATTGGTCAGCCACTTCTTTGCGATTGGCGGAAACGGTACCGCCGAACAGTTGCAACGCGGCGGTTCGAATGGCTTCATCCGGATGTTTCAGAAGAATCAGTCGCTGATCGATCGAAACCACGGAAGATGAAATCGCACCGGCCGCCATTTTCGCCAGCAGCGACGTGATGGATTCCTTTCGCAGCAACAACAAATCCAACGCAGACGAGCGAGCCTGGGGATTCATCTGGTCCCACTTCGAAAGTACAATCTCCGACAATTCCGCTCGACCACTTCGCCGCGCTGCATCAATCGCCGCGCGCTGGCAGTCGGTGGATTCGCCAGGCTTCAGCAAAGTCTCCAGTGCGGATGTCAGAGCGTCGGGCGGAAGATGCGACATCAGACCCATTGCGGCAATGCGATCGACATCGGTGTGGGTTTTGTCGACAGCCGTTTCGGATGCCAACTGCACGACTTTTTCAATCGGCGAAGCGGAATCCTTCAACGCTGCCGGAGGTGTCTGCAGAAACGCGGCCAGACTTTTCGGAATCTCCGCGTTCTGACAGCGAGGCAACCCGTCGGCGAGTCCGATCACGATGGCCGTCTGCCACCAGAGTCCCGATTCAGGGCTTTCACCAACGACAGCGGCCAGCTTCTTCAATTGTTCGACATCGCCTCGCACTGCGACGTTTAAAGCCAGTTGGCGTAAAAAGTCGGCTCGGATTGCGGTAGCTTCGCGCCCTTCGATAGAGATCTCGCCAGTACTTTTACCCACGCCAAGGCCGAAATCCGTGCCAGTAACATTACTGGAAGACTTGCGGCGGGAACGATCAACAACGGCCGCAGCAAAATCAGCGGCTCGGTTGGGTGCCGCGATGAGCAATGCTCGTTGAAGCCAGATGTCGCAGTACGGCCCGGCAATCTTCAGCAACTTTTCATCGATCTGAGGGGTCGACCAGTCATACGCCAGGATTGCCTGCAAACGAGTCTCGCCGTTAGCGTTCCCCAGTTGACGAGCCACGCTGGTTTGTAGGTCCTTGTTGTCGGGGTATTCCATGCGGATCAACTTCACGGCATCTCGGGTCAACGTGGCAATCGGGCCAGCATCGATAATCATTGCCGTTGCGGCCTGCAAATCTTCTGCGTTCAGCAGACCGAGCCCATGGAGGGTCCACAGAGAATGGAGTGGCCGGCTATTCAGAAACGAAACGCCGGTTGGGATGGGTGAAATTCGCACCGCAGATCGCAACGCCTGCTCGCCATCCACTCGCTTGCCTTCCACCAGCAACCGCTGCGCCAGCATTCTTCGCCAGCCGTTGCGATCGCCCAGCATGGTGACGAGTTCTTCTGTCTTCGTCGGTGGCACGAACGGTTTTACCTCGGGAGCCTTCTCCGTAACGATTCGCCAGATGCGGCCTTTGTCTTCGCCGGCTCGCCAGTCCATTTTTGCGGCCACGTCGTCAGGAACGAACTTTGGATGTTCGACCCACAGGCGATACATGTCGGCCAGATACAACGCACCGTCGGGACCGGTGGCAAGACTCACAGGACGGAACCAAGTGTCGCTCGACGCAAGGAAGTCGGCCTTCTCGCGAGCTCGACGAGCCGTCACGGTGCCACCCATGGGTTCGATCACCGAACGAGTCACCAGATGACCAACGGGCTCACATACAAAAACACTGGTATTGGACTCGGGACCGAACAAACCTCCGCGATAGGCCGTGACTCCGCAAGCCGACGTATGCGTGCCCGCGTGTGACAACCAATTGCTTTTCATCGTCACGATGGGATACACACGAGTCTTCTCTCCGGCCGGTCCGACGTCGGTGTGCCCAACGGAAACGCCAGCGAAAGGATTTTGGCGCACTTCGGCCATCGACAGCACATCGGTCATGATCGGATTACGATTGGAACTGAAAAAGCGGTGCCCAAAGTTGTCAATCGTGTTGCCGAACTGACCGGCTCCGGAGATGGCTTCGAACTGCATCGTCTGCGGATGAAAGCGGAAGTCGACGCGAGGGATCTCAACGGGTTCGGCAGATTCAAAACCCGGCCGAGTGCATCGAACTTTTCCATGTCCGTAGGTCAGATAAATCCAGTTGTCGAAACCATAACGAGGACATCCGATCTGCATCTGAGGATGAGCCGGAGTGAATCCATCGAACCAGACTTCTCTCACGTCTGCGATGTTGTCGTTGTCCGTGTCTTTCAGAAAAACGATCTGAGTTTCGGTACAGGCCAGAATTCCATTCTGCATGGCGAGCAGGCTGTGGCAGAATTTCAAATGCTTCGCGAAGACGGTGCGGCGATCCATGAGGCCGTCGTTGTTTGTGTCTTCGAGCAACACAATCTGCGACAGCGAAGGCTCATTGGGATCTTTCGGCCCAACAGGATAGTCGCCGTATTCGACAACGAACATCCGGCCGAGATGATCGAAGTCAATCGCGACCGGATCCTTCACGAGAGGTTCAGTGGCGACCAGTTCGATCCGAAACCCCGGTTCAATCTGAAAGCAGTCACGAGATTCTTCGGCCGATTTCGGAGGTTCCGTAGGCTGATCAATCCAGTGGCGACCACCGCGTTGCAATTCAATTGATTGAACAAGGTCGGGCTGCGGTGCATCCTGAACAAGCAGGCAAAGGGCGAACGCAAACGAAAACGCATTCATCTAAAGGGCTCCTGGGCGGGACGACGAGCCAGGGAAAGTGGCGGGGCCTGTATTCTGGCAACTGAACTCCGGCATCGCTACTGAACACGATGGTCCCACGTTGAACCAGCTTATGATAGAACTGCGCTGAACCCGCACCACGAAAGGAAATTGTGGTCCGCATGAATTGGCCAGTATGGCGAAAAGCGACCGACGACCTTTCTGCGAACGTTGCGACGCGCCGCTGGAAGGTTCGTGTTTTTAGCTCAGTTCGATCGGCTCAAAACTATTTTGCATCCAGCGGAACAGCAACCTGTAGCTGATCGAAGCTGTCCTGTTCTTCATGAGGTCGCACACGGAAGTACCAGTTTGACCAATCCTTCAGTGCCTTTTCTCGCCATGGCGTCGCCAGCTTCAATCGAGCCTCTGGCGAAGCGTTCTTGATCTGATCTTCGTTGCCGAGAGATGCGAATGGAGCCAGGGTTTCTCCGAAACCAGCAGGCTTTCTGGCGATAAATCGCAACGCCTGAATGGCTTCGATATTGACGTCAACGTCGATGTCTCGAATACCGTCCAGCATCAGCGGAACAAGGCTGAAGTCGCCAGTGCGGCCCAACGCCCAGACGACGGATCGGCGAACCTCTTTGTTCGGGTGCTTCATCAAGCTCTTCAGCTTATCCTTCTGTCCGATCAGCTTTTCAGGATCATCAATAGAAATTACGCTGAGTACGATCTCATCTGCCAATTCGATCGGCGACTCATCAAGCGTTGTGAAGTCCATCTTTTCAATATCGCCGATCAACAGATCCAGCTCTGTCGGCTCCCTCTTGATTTCTTTGTCACCGAACGGATTACCGCGTTTGCCCTGTTGGCGTCCTGCACCGAATTGCTTGTCGATAATCTGTTGAGTGGATCGCATGTAGTAGAGCAACGCAAAGCTGGTTCCGACGACTGGGCCGTTCCAGGTTGGAAAGCTGCCGTCCGCTTGCTGCAATTCCAGCAAACCATCCCCATAGACAATGAACCAGTCTTGCCCATTGATATTGCCCAGGTCGCTGATTGCCGCAGCTCGCTCAATGCAGTAGTAGAAGTAGAGATTATGTTCAACACGGCTGATCGGAGTGAGCCTTGCCTGGTTCCATCCGAACGCTCGGTCAACTCGACTATCCAGACCACCGGCTGAGTTTTGCGGGCGATAATCTTTAAATGCTCCGCCAGTCTTTGTTTCTGCATCCGGATCGACTTTGGTCAATGCCCCGCCGAAAACCGTCTCGGCCTCCTTCTTTTCCTTCGCAGGAGGATTCTTGGGACCATGCAACATGATTCGCACCACTCCAACACTTCCGGCTCCGGCCATCGTCATGTTGTGGGTGGAAGCACCCGCTCCGGGACCGGCAGTCGTTCCAGGACGATAACCCCATCCACCATCTCCGTTGCCACGTTTCATCAAAAAATCACCCGCGCGATCAACGGCAGATCCGGAAACTTCGCACCCTGCACGCTGACAAGCCCACAAGGCCAGGATACCGTATTGCGACATACTCACGTCGCCTGGCTGCTGCGGACCATCACTCCACGACCCATCCGCGCGCTGCACTGACTGCACATAATTCGCAATCACCTGCAAATTTGGCTTGAATTGTTCCGCGTTGGCATCTGACAGCAGCATCGAATCCACACCGGCACCATAAATGTGGTCATAGGCTGTGATCGGCTTGTAGCCTGTCGGTCCGCTGCGTTCGGCCGCGGCGACAATCGCCTTAGCCACGAACGGATCTTCCTTGGGAATACCGCATTTTGTCAAAGCGTAGGCAACCAGAATCTGCTCGCCACCGTGTTGCTCTGTCTTTGCGATTTCCGCCTGCAGAAAATTCAGAGCTTTATCAACCGCCGCGTCAAAACGCGGTACTTTTGTGCTTTTTCGTGGCCCGTCGTAGGCCTGCAAAACGGACGCAGGGCAAAAAGACAGCAGCAAAACAACAGTAGGAATCAGGTTGAATCGCATGAAAAACTCCAATGTGTCCAGCTGTCGGAGCGACGGGAAGCTAATATTTTGATCGTAACAATGCGAAGAATTGGTGTCAAAGTGTGTCACACCTCTTCCTCGAACTGCCCCGCAAACTGCACCCCGGTGCAAGCATTTCCTCCGCGAACAGAAGAAATCGCGAACAAAAACAAGTTGCTCCGGCGAACAGCGGCTATTAAGCGTATCGAAAACACGATGATGGTGCGAAAAGTATTGTTGCAGTATTTTTGATCGGTACATCGGAATTCGAGGTTTGGCTGTCAGATTCTTCCTGAACTGGATGGCAAGTTGCTGAAATCAGCCACGGCAAGATCACCAGACCCACAAACTATTCTTCTGCGGATGACGGAAAGACATGTCGGAAAAAAAAGCGATCCTGATCACAGGTGGAGCCGGATTCCTGGGAGCGCACGTCACACGCAGTATTCTGTATGATTCTCGGTTCGACAACTTCGACGTTGTCGTGATGGATGATCTTTCTGGCGGCTTCCTGGAGAACTTGCCTGAATCTCCTCGTCTTCGCTTTGTTCAGGCCAGCGTTACCGATCATGCAACGGTCGAACAGCTCTTTCAGAATCATCAGTTTCAATATGTCTATCATCTGGCAGCCTACGCCGCAGAAGGTCTCAGCCATTTCATTCGCCGCTTCAACTACACGAACAATTTGATCGGCAGCATCAACATCATTAATTCCTCGGTACGTCACGGGGTCCGGCATCTTGTGTTTACAAGTTCGATCGCCGTGTATGGTGCCGGGCAGGTTCCTATGCTGGAATCCACACAACCGCAACCCGAAGACCCGTATGGAATTTCCAAGTTTGCCGTTGAGCAGGATCTGAAAGCAGCACACGAACAATTCGGTTTGAACTACACGATCTTTCGGCCGCACAATGTCTACGGAGAACTGCAGAACATTGGCGACAAGTATCGAAATGTTGTTGGCATCTTTATGAATCGAATCATGCAGCAACAGCCGCTTCCGATCTTCGGTGACGGGCTGCAACAGCGAGCGTTTTCGTATGTTGGCGATCTGATGTCCCCGATCGTTTCGGCTCCATTCGTTGAAGCCGCGAATTGTCAGGTCTTCAACGTGGGAGCATCAGTGCCAACCACCGTGCTGGACCTTGCCAAAGCGGTTTGCCAGGAATTCGATGTTGAGCCCAATATCCAGTTTTTGCCAGCTCGGAACGAAGTCAAAATTGCATGGGCCGATCATTCTCGATGTGACCAGGTCTTTGGGATTCGTCCGGCAACAAAGCTTTCCGACGGATTGCACAGCATGGCCAGTTGGGCACGAAAAGTCGGCGCTCGAGCCAGCAGCCTCTTCAGCGACATCGAGATCACAGACGGATTGCCCGCAGGCTGGAGCCAATCCTGACTGGAGTGATCTTCGCGATGCCTTACTAATCCAGTCAACAGCAACGGCGAATCAACTCTTCGCAATTCATATCGCACCTGATATCGCAACTGGTACAGCCCGGGAACTGAAGAAAATGCCCGCAGGAATCGTCATCAGATCGATGCTGAGTGCCGATGGGTTTGCGGGCCATCAATGGAACTCATCAATGGCACTGTCATTCGATCACCTTCCGCAACGCATCGCGCAAAATTGGATAATTGGCCTGAATTGAATACTTCGCGGCAACGGTCTTTCGGCCGCGTTTTCCCATCTGACGACACAGATCAGGATTGCGAATCAACGTTCGCAGCGCGGCGAGCCATTCGTCCGTTGATTGTGCTGCGTATCCATTTTGGTTGTCGTCCAGAATTTCGGCATTCACTCCCACTGGAGCAGCAACACCGGGAACTTCAACGGCGAGATACTGGATCAGCTTGAGTCCGCATTTGAAAATGTCCCACTCCTGATTCGGAAATAAAGGCATCAGGCCGACATCAAATTGCCGAAGCTGATTCACTTCATTGGCTGGCTGCCAGAGATCATGCACAACCTGAACTCCCGTCAGGTCGATTTCGGATAATGCTGAGATCTCCGGTACGACAATCCGAAGTTCGAATGATGATTCCCGAGCAAGAATCCGCAGAGCTTCTGCAGCGACGGACAGATATTTTAAGTTTCCGGTCGTACCCATCCATCCTACGACAGGTTTCGCATGGACTGTCTTTGCCTGCGACATTTGTTTGTAATCGTCTAGATCCACACATGTTGGAACATGACAGATAGACGAGTTAAGTGGTTGAACTTTTTCGGCCAGAAATCGATTGCCACAAACGACCAGATCGGCCATCTCCATCAACTGGTTAAACTTCTCTGGGTATCTCAGAAAAACTGCGTCATCCAGATCGATCACCAGCCGATGACAGGATTCGCGAAATCGCTGTTCCATGGCGATCGAAGTATTATCAAAAATTTCTCGATCAATAAACACGACATCAAAGTGTTGTAGCTTTGATCTCAGCCAGTGCCACCATCGAACACTGCGCTTCAACAACTGGCTCGGCCGGAAACCCATCCACGGAAAGTAATCGTACTTCTGTGGAAAACTATGAGCAACAACCGCTCGATGCCCTTCAGCCCGAAAATGTCGCAAGTACGGCAAGATTCGGAACCGAGCCGACGGTACTCGATCGCCGGATGAAAGAAACAGAATGTTCACGATTGCGATTCCGTAGTCTTCGATTCCACAGACGAGCGACGTGCAGAAATTGTCAGTCGGCCGCCCTGATGAATCCACGCAAGAAAATGAGCAAACGGCGATAACACAAGCTTGCACAGGAAATTCGGATTACCCGGATATCGTAACAGCCAGCCAGCAAGGCTGCTCGCTGGCCACTGTGAAGCGACAACAAGTCCTAAACTGCCGACAATGTTGGACACATTCCGCTGATGAGTGATGACGATCTTGTCAAAACCACATTGTCCGAGCAATGTGCGAATCGATCGTGGACTAAACTGGTGAAGGTGCCGCGGCAGCTCCAGGGCGTACCAGCATCGACCGAATAATTTTGCCTCCCAGCTTCCGCCGTTTGGAATACTGAAGAGCAACTCCCCACCGGAATCCAGCGTTCTGTTAATTGCAACTAACGTCTTCCGAGGATCTGCCACGTGCTCCAGAACCATCCAGGCCGCAACCAGTTCGAATGTGTCATCTGGCAAATTGCGGGACTCCATAGTCCCGCAATGTACGTCCAATCCAGCATGCCTTGCCACATTTGCCGCATCGACACTGGGCTCAATTCCAGTCGCTTTCCATCCAGCGTTTTGAAGATGCAAGAGGTATTGTCCTGTCGCACATCCGACTTCGAGTGCTCGAGGTTTCTCCGCTTGTTGAGCAAACTTGAACCCACTGGAAGCTTCGTCATTCCCGTGTTTCGATGGCAAACGAATCGGCTGGCTGTGATCGTCCAGAAGCCAATCGTAGAATCGCTTGAGTCCCGGAATATAACGAAGCGGAAGAATTCGCAGGAACAGGGGACGCGTTTTATTCGCTGGCTGACTGCTCGCTGGCCGATTCGAATCCTCACCTGAGTCGCTCGGAGTCATGGAATCGACGGGCAAGCATGGCGTCGATTGATGCGGCCCGTAATCGGTTGGGTAACACAGACTCAGACATTCCAGCACGGGCCGCGGGTTCATGAAGCGGTGATGACACTGAAGGCATTTCTCCAGAGCAAACTGGCCTGGGATTCCGCACAGATCATCCTTCGCCTGATGAACCACCGATGTCTCGGGTGAACCGCAAAGCGGGCAAGCGATTCGCTCAAGACGAATCTCAATGGAATGGCGGGTCTGTCCGTTTGCAGCATGGTCGTCTGCATTCGTGACGGCATCGTCTACCGATAAATCTTTTTCAAACATGACCAGACTCCGCGGTGTGCCATTCCCTGCGGGTACGACTCCAGATCAAAGTCCACAGAGGCACCTGAATACAACCAACACCGATCAGATATCCCAACGCGACGCCTGTGCAGCCGTAAAAACTCCCCAACCAGACTTCAAGACTGGCAATCGACAGGCTAGAGAGAATTGACGCCACCAAAAAGGGATCTCGCTTGTGAGCTCGAACGTAAAGATTGGTGCAAAGGGCAAACTGAAACAGCACCATAGCAATCGAAAACAGAATCGTTGCGTCGACGGGAAGCATGCGAGCCGACAAGCGGACAAACAACCATTCTGAACGAGTCCCAAGGACCCAGACCGCTAAGCAAAACAGTGTCACAGCAGATGCCATGATCGTCATTGAGAGCCGTGTCAGTCGAAAGAATAAACGATCCAGCTCTACATAGTTTCCGGCGGCAATCAAAGAACCGAAAACCGGGCGACGTGTTTCAATCCAGGCGAGCGATGCTCCCTGCAATGCCGTCAAAATAGTCCAGGTCATTCCCAATTGAGCCGCCTCACCCTCGGGTCGTCCTTTGAATATCAGAAGCAGAGGCATTTGATTGGCCAGCCAAAGCAAAATCCCCTGCACCGCAATCCTCCATTGGAGGGGAAGAATTTCATCGTTCCAGTGAATGTCTCCATGTTCCGGTGGAGTTCGAAATGCCGCAAAGAATTTTTGAAAACGAACGGCAACCAGATAATACTCGCCAAACAAACGGACAGACGCCGAAGCGACCAGGGCCCAAAGGCCAAAGCCACTGCTGATCGTTAGCCAGACAATGAGTGTTCCAGCGACGGCCTGCCAAAAGCGGACGCGATTAATTGCAGGAAGCTGATGGCAGCCCTCAAGAATGGCGGTCAGTGGCAGCAGCGGCAATTGAAGTCCGTTGACGATGACCAGAACGATCCACGGCAGGAACCAGGTAACGCTTTCACGCACACTGCCGTCTTCTGACAGAGACACGTCTTGAAAAAACAGAACGCCGGCAATAGAGATCGTCACGGCAAAAATAATTGCTGCGGATCCGTACCACAGAATCATCTTGCGTCCCAGAGACACAAGACGAGACTTCGCAACAGAATCGCCAACAATCAGTCCATCCTGAAGTGAGAGCCGCGACCACTCGTGACTGCTGACACTGATCAGGACGACGTGAAGTCCTAACTCAATAAAGATCTGCATCCCCAGCATGTTGCTGAAGGCGTAGAAATAGTCCTGAGTTGCCGGCGAGAAACAGACCACGAGAATAATCTGTGTGACCGGGCCAGTCAGCAATTGCCAAATCTTTGCAAGAACGGCGAAGCCAACAGCAGCGTCAACTCCAAGTCGTCCCTGGATTTTTTTCAGGATGCCTGGTGTTTGATCAACGATGACAGAGTTTTCCAACGGGCGATCGCAGGAATCCTGATCTGATTCAGTAGTCGTTCCCACGGAAATTATCGCCCTCTCTGTAATCTCGGCTTGCAATTTGTGTACTCAGGCACAGAGTACGTCACAATCAGCCGTTCCGAGAAGTCGGGTTTGCCGAACAATGAAAGAAGTTGGTTTTTGAGACAGATAGGCTGCGTTTCCTGAACTGCAGGGGGCCGCTTTCACCCCTCTGCGAGCCCCGGGACAAACCATTTTGCAATAACCGATGGCCGAACTGACACCGGGCGTGATCAGACACCGCAAATTTGAAAGGAATCCCAAATGACCATTTCCCTGGAACGTCAGGCCGGTATCGGAAACGGATTGCTGGTCATCCTGAGCGTCGTACTAGGAAGCATGGACCGCACAAGGCTGATTGGAATTTCCTTCGGAGTGTTCATGGGGCTGGGGCTGATTTTTTCTGGCATGACCGGCTATTGCGGGTGGATTAGAATCTTTGCAAGAATGCCATGGAACAGATGAATCGATACTTCGCCATTTCCTCCCCGACACGTCCTGACCCTTCCAGGGTCCATTCGACCGCTTCTCACGATTTCGGTTTATGAATCTGCAAAACTCACTCCTGACGATTGTTCTCCTGTCGGCGATCTTCACGGCCTTCGCCATCTTTCGAGCCGCAACGTCTTCCGCTGGCTGGCGAGCTTGGATTTGTTATCAACTGGCGGCCCTGCACAGTCTTTTGTTTACTCACTGCAAAGCAACCAACGCCTGTACGTTTCCAGAGCACGGGCCAGCGATCATCGTCGCGAATCACACCAGCCCGGCTGATCCAATGTTGTTGTGGATGCACCACTTCACACAGTTCAAGAAACCGCGTTTGCGCGTCATTGGCTATATGATGGCTAAAGAGTACTACGTTCGCGGCGGCTTGCTCACATGGATTTGTAAGGCGATGGAAAGCATTCCCGTTGAACGCGCTGGAAGAGACATGGCCCCCATTCGGGAAGCGCTGCGACGGCTTCAGGATGGTCATCTTCTGGGATTGTTCCCTGAAGGCGGGATCAATATAGAATCGCCGGACGAACAATTGCGTTCGGCCGGTACTGGCGTGGCCTGGTTAGCTTTAAAATCAAAGGCCCCAGTGATCCCGGTGTTTATTGGCCACGCGCCAAGATCGGAGTCCATGGTTGGCGTCTTCTTCAAATCCACAAGAACAACTCTGACCTACGGTCCACCGATCGATCTCTCAAAATGGCATCACGGCAAACCAAGTCATGCCGATCTGATTGAGGTCACTGATCTTGTGATGCAACGGATCGCTGAACTCGGTGGCTTGCGAGCCGCTCCGACGACTCGATAACGCAAAATCCGAGCAAAGCGATTCTGAGCCGTGCGACGCGATTAAAAGCTAAAAGCGACACTGTCATCTCTTCAAAATCGACACCTTTTCAGACGCGAGGCTTCGCCGCTCCTCCAATTGCTTCTAGTTCCAGATCACGTTGATCAATCGCGTCGGTGATCGTCTGAACGCTGGCGGCATCCAGCACACGATCGCCAGCCGTGACGGTCTGTTCAATCTGTTGAGGACTGCGAGCCCCAACAATAGCGGACGTCAGTTCCGGTCGACGCAGTGTCCATGCGATGGCCACGTCAGTCACGGACCAGCCGAGAGACTTTGCAAGAGCTTCCAGTGTTGCGACGAATGCGAGGTTGATTTCCAGTTGCGGCGAATGAAAACGAGGGTCTTTCGAACGGTGATCGTTGCTCGACAAACCGGCGACACGTTCTGCATTGAATGCGCCGGTGAGAAGCCCTTTTCCCATCGGGCTATAGCAGACAACTCCGACGTTTTCCTTGCCGCAAAATGGAAGAATCTCGGCTTCGATCTCGCGTGCAATCATGCTGTATGGCGGCTGAAGCGAAGTGATCGGATGAATGGCCTGGAGACGCTGCATCTGACTGACGGAGTGATTAGAAACGCCAATGTGCCGCACTTTCCCCTGCTGTTTCAGTTCCACAAGAGTCTGCCAGCCTTCTTCAATTTCTTCGTCCGGCTCGGGCCAGTGCATTTGATACCAGTCGATACAGTCAACGTTTAGTCGACGAAGGCTGGCTTCACATTCGGCCATCACGCTCCTTCGAGTCAGGCATTTGCCAATTTCACCGCCGCCCAATGCAACACGCCCGCACTTTGTGGCAATAATCGGGCGATCGGCAGCAGGAATCGCTTCCATTGCTTTCGCAACCAGAATCTCGCTGCGGCCTTCGCCATAGATTGCAGCTGTATCAATCCAGTTAATACCGAGCTCGACAGCGCGCACGATTGCGCCAATCGCGGAGGCTTCGTCCTGATCGCCCCAGCCAAATTTCCAGTCGCCACCACCGATGGCCCACGTTCCAAGACCAATAACGCTGATGTTCAGGCCGCTTGGGCCGAGTGTTCGAAACTGCACTTTCTGCTCTCTAAAAAAATCCCGCGGAATCTCTCGTCAACGAAGTCTAAAGCAGGCGGCAGATATAAATCTACCGAGCCCACTCCGCCTGAGCCTGAGGCGTTAGGCATCGCACGACATTAAGGTGATCAATGGATTTGTAGCGGCAGGGCGCGAGCCCTCCGGTTTTTGCGGCACCGGACGGCTCGTGCCGTTCCGCTAACTGGACAATTTAATTCCGTGCGACGCCTTAGTGCTCCGTCAAGATAACGAATTCGGTTTGGATGTTCAGCGGGGGTCTCGCCCGCCTTTTTGCAACTCCTCAAACTACGGTTGACGGAGCACTATCGACTCCGGCTCAACGGGAAATTTTCATTCGGCCGCATGTCTCAGGTCTCAATGAAGTGAAATGCATGCTCACGCGTTGAGTGAGGACCAAAATGAAAATCACCACGTCAGCGATCCCAAGCGAGCTAAACGGTAAGGTACCCACGGGGAGCGGCTGGCTGAAAGCGAATGAAAAATCTGCTCGATGCAACGTGTTCTTGTAAGAACTACAAGGCTTCGACGTTGTAAAAACTGCAATGGAACGGCCGATCGCAGACGTTCGTCGGAGTTTACTTGAATTTTTTATCTGCCACTTCGTGTTGTAAACTCAATTCACAGATGGAGTTACAGCTCACACGGTTAACTCTTGATGTTTTTCGCCTGCAGAGAATTTCAGGATTGGCACAGGCCGTGCTTATACCAACTGTCGAGAGAGACGTGGGCTCGGAGTGAGATCCTTGAGCCCCAGACACAGCCTTGAGAAAGCTGTGGTTAATGAGAGAGACGGTGGCTCGCCTGAGAAACGAGCCCACAAATTTGAGCGAGTGCCTGAGAAACCTCGCTCCCTGAAAAAGGCCATCGGAATCAGTTTGATCCGATCGGCCTTTTTTTCTTGCGCGCTGAGTCAAGCTTCCCGCCTTAAGCAGCCCTTGAATTCTCTATGAGTGTGCCATGGCTAATCTATCAACGCGGTCGTTCGCTGGTGAAGCGGACGCCTCGAACGATAGACTCCCGTTCGCGTTCTCATGCGAAACGCGTTCTCATGCGAAACACTGTGATACGGGGAGCCAGGTGATGAAGACCGTTCTGTCGGATGTATTCAAGCTGGCCCGCATGCTCAATTCCTCAGGTAAGCTGCAGGCTATTGCTTTCGTAATGGCGCTTTCCATTGCGGGAATCCACAGTCGCCCTGCGATGGCTCAGGATGGCCCAGTCATCAGCGGGCTTGAACGGCAGCCTTTCGTCGCTGCCACGCGCCGCCTTGTTGAGGCTTTGGATTTCGCAGGAGCTCCGTTGTCGGCGGAGCTTCAGCAGAAGATCGTCGCTGCTGCGACATCTCCAGACGATCGAACCGCCGTGCGATCCATTCAGGAACTGCTTGATCCATTGTGCCTGGCAACTGTCACCATCAATGCCGAAAGCCGTGTCAAAGTGACTGAAGGGCCCGTGAAGAAGGAGCTCATGCAACAAGGCTGGCGAGCATTCCTGATCAAGGTTCACAATGAAGCTGGTATCAATCCGGTCCTGGTTGTCGAAAGCCCCAACGCGCTGCCGGTCTATCAGCAAGGAAAAGGTTCTCGTGAAGAGCCTCGAAGCAAAGAGAAGCTTGTCAATCCGGAGGACGTGCCCGATCGTTTTCTGGATATGAATCTTGTGCAACGTGAGCCTCTGAAAGAAAAGCTGTCAGGGCTTTTGGTCGAGTATCGAATTCTGTTGTTATACAGCCGCGACGCCGGGGCTCGCGAAGCATCGCTCTCGTTCAATATCGGGGCTGGCACTCAGGATCTCGGATTTCGAAGCGCTGTGCCGATTCTGTTTGACTGCAGACCGGCAACCCGGGTGACTCTGAGAATTCGCGATGTCGATGGAGAGCCCACGACGGCGAATTTTGTGATTCGCGACAACAAGGGCCGAGTCTATCCTCTGCCGTCGCGCCGTTTGTCTCCTGACTTCTTTTTTCACGATCAGGTTTATCGAGCCGATGGCGAGTTCGTCATGCTTCCGCCAGGCGAGTACACCTTTGTCGTGAATCGTGGTCCCGAGTACCTGCCGCAGCGCATGGTGGTGTCGATTCCTGATGGTGAAGAACACTCGATTGATGTTGACCTGAAGAGATGGATCCATGTTGCGAAACGCGGCTGGTTCTCCGGCGACCATCATGTTCACGCTGCCGGATGCGGACACTATGACAGTCCAACCGAAGGCGTTGGACCAGAGGCGATGATGAGGCACATCCTTGGTGAAGACCTGAACGTCGGATGTGTTTTGAGCTGGGGGCCTTGCTGGTACACGCAGAAACAGTATTTCAACGGACAGGTCTCTGCACTGTCGACTCGTGACTATTTAATGCGGTATGACGTGGAAGTGAGTGGCTTCCCTTCATCACACGCAGGACACCTTTGCCTGCTGAAATTGACGGAAGATGATTACCCCGGCACAACACGTCTGGAACAATGGCCCAGCTGGACGATGCCTGTTCTGCAATGGGGCAAAGACCAGGGCGGAGTTGTCGGTTATAGCCACAGCGGCTGGGGCCTGGCGTTGCCGGATCTGATGCCCGACGGAAGCCGTCAGTTTCACGGACAACCCTGGGGCGGCGCTCCGAGGGGCTGGCAGGGAAAAGCAGCCACTCAACTTCCGGATTATGCAATGCCACGTTTCGACGGCATCGGGGCTAATGAGTTTGTCGTCACAACGGCTCACAATGTTTGCGATTTTATTTCCGCTGTCGATACGCCTGCGATCTGGGAACTCAATATCTGGTACCACACCCTCAACTGTGGGATGACTTCTCGCATCAGCGGAGAGACGGATTTCCCGTGCATTTATGGAGACCGAGTTGGCCTCGGGCGAATTTATGTGAAACTCAACGAAGGCCAGGAACTCAATTATGACAACTGGGTCGAAGGCCTGCGAGATGGGCGCAGCTACTGTGGAGATGGACTAAGCCATATTCTGGACTTCAAAGTCAATGGCGTTGGTGCGGGCGAACGAGACGAATCTGAGACCATTGGCGTCCTGAAGCTGGATGCTCCGAAGACCGTCGACATCACCTTTGATGCAACCGCTTTGCTGGAAGAAAAACCAAACGAATTGACGGAGTCGATTCGCAATCGTCGTCTGGATGAGAAGCCATATTGGCACATCGAACGCTGCCGCATCAACGAAAGTCGCAACGTCCCCGTTGAGATCATTGTTAACGGGCAAGTAGTTGCGACGAAAGAGCTGACTGCAGACGGTCATATCGAAGCGATGAAGTTTCCGGTTGAGCTGACTCAGTCATCCTGGATTGCTGTCAGAATACTGCCGTCAGTTCATACGAATCCGGTTTTTGTGCAAGTGGCCGACAAGCCGATTCGAGCGAGCCGCCGCAGTGCAGAATGGTGCGAAGAAGCTGTCAAAGTCTGCTGGAATTCCAAGCAAAACAATATTCGCCCCGCAGAACGCGACGCCGCGAAAACTGCTTACGATCAGGCTGCTGAAATTTATCGCAAGATTCGCGAAGAAGCCACCGGCGAATAAGTCTTCACCAATGTAGAACGATTGTCCCAATCGTTCGGAACCAGTGTCTCCGAGGCTATTCTCACCGTCCCCTCGCCTTGCTGTGAATTGAAAGCAACGAAAGACCAAACTCTAAATATACGAAGGATCAGTCCCGAAATAACTTCCCACTCTAGCGGAACGGCGCGAGCCGTCCGGTGTGAGCTGTCCGGTGAAGCGAAACCGGAGGGCTCGCGCCCTTCCGCTCCTAACAAAGTACGGAGACTATTTCGGGACTGTTCCTAATCGCGGTCACGATTGATTTGTTTAACAGAAATGCCGTTCAATGAACGGCCTGTTAAGCGGAATCGGCGCGAGCCGTCCGGTGTGATCCAGCGTTTTGCAGGCACTCACCGGGCCGCTCGCGCGGCTCCGCTACTTTTTGAACGGTATTGCGATTAAACGAAAAACAGCTCCGTCGGGACCGTTTCAAGTACAAATCGGGAAGGCTTTTGACGTGCCGCTGATAGAACAGCCAGTTTGAAAATCTGCCCCACGAAAGTTGATTCGAGACAATTCGTAAGGTTAACCTCCGCTTCAAAACATCATGAACACACCAACTCCAAATCCTTCGAAGCTCATGCTGGAAGAATGCTTTACAGCAGGTGATGATCGGTTTCTTGATGAATGGGTTAAGTTCCATTCTGCTGAGATCCTGGCGAGCTTCCTGCAGCGATGGCTGGCCGACGAGCGTCCGTGGGCCCGGCAGCAGATCATTGCCTATCTGAAACTGGACCTGAACTTTTCGGGACACGAACTGATCCTCAAACGGATGTATCGTCATTTTGAGTCAGCTCGTGACCATGCCATGCTGTCACATTTTCTGGTTGCCTTCGACCGTCTTGTGCGACGAAGTCGCATTACTCGCCACCACTGGAACTTTCAGACTCGCGAATCATTTCAAGAAGAGTTTCTTTTCGCGAAACCCAACAAGACAGTCATCGAACAAACGGGTCGTACTGCGGAGTATGGCACTGGGAAATGGAAGCGTACGTTTCCACTGCCCGACATTCGCAACAAGCCGTCCAATCGATTGTTTCGCCATCGAACACGAAATTATCTTCGCCGACGAGTCTGGCGGTACTTTCGATGGCTAAGCTTCCGCAGCCCGTCAGATTATCTGGCCAGTATCACTCAGGCCTTGATCCAATTTCGTGATGAAGATTTTTCTGCCGGGGAAAACATTATCGATAACTGGTCGCTGATGCATGCCTGCTACTTCCATAGCGACACGATTACCTTTTCCGCTGCTCATACAAATCTGATCAAAGGTCAATCGCTGGGATCGCTTAGTGCCGCACCTTATCGAGCTTCATTGTGGCAGCAGCCTGATGCCGCCACTCTCCTGATTCAAATCGTCTCCGACGCTGAAAGCGCGTTGGTTCGAGTCTGGGCTATGGAACTTCTGCAGCGAGATCACAAAGACGCGATTCATCAGATCGACATAAAATTGCTCAGCAAGTTGCTTTCTCACACTGATGCGCGGGTGCAGGAGTTTGCCGCAGAATTATTCCGCCAGCATCGTGGGCTTGGCACTTTGACGATTTCTGTCTGGCTGGAGCTTCTGAAAGACTCCGATTCTTCGCTGTTGTCGGTCATCTGCGAAGCCATGACAACGCATGTTTCCGCATCAAGACTCGACAACGCGCAACTCATCCAGTTGACAACCGCTCAACCGGTCCCCGTGGCTGAGCTTGGTTTTCAGATGCTCAAGGCACGCCATAGTGAACGTCCTCTGTCATCAAAAGAACTCGTGACTCTTTGCCGCGCGCAATGTGAAGTGACGGCCGGCGATCTCACAGCCTGGGCACTGCAACAATTGGACTCGGAGACGCTGTACTCGGCAGATGTCGTTGTGGAATTCTTTGATGCATTGATCCCGCCGATGCGATCGGCGGCAATGGACTGGCTTGAGAAACCTGCGTCACGAGGCTACTCTGACCCGGTTCTGTGGGCTCGATTGATCGAAACACCGTTCGACGATCTTCGTTTACGACTTGTGGCCTGCCTGCATTCGCGAGCGGAGTTCCCAGGGACTGAGCAGAACACACTCTGTCCTCTGTGGTGTTCTGTCATTCTTGGCGTGCATCGCGGAGGCCGGTCGAAACTGAAGGCCATGCAACAGATCCAAACTGCGATCCTGCAAGACCGACAGCAAGCGGCACAACTGCTTCCCGTCCTTGCCGTCGCGGTTCGATCGCTTCGTGCCCCCGAACGGCGCGGCGCATTGGCGGTCGTTGCGTCACTCAGGCTTCAGGATGCAGAACTAAAAGATTCTATCCAGCAACATCTGCCAGAACTGGAATGGGATGCATAGAGCGGCATCACTGGTCAACTCTTTCAATCCGGAGAGAATCTCTTCTCTGGTCGCTCGCATAGACTCCGACGGTCAGCGCATATTAGACTCTCGCTGACCGTTTTGTATCTCGCCGTGTTTTTTCCAGCATCGATTTCATGTCAGACTCAACTCCAGTCCCAGGAACAGCCCCGAACTTTTCGCAACTGTTGCCCGAGTTCGAGCGACTATGTCAGGTCATCGCAAAACTGCGATCTCCCGAAGGTTGTCCGTGGGATCAACAGCAGACGATGAAAACGATAAAGCCTTATACGCTGGAAGAAACGTACGAGCTTCTTGAAGCCATTGATTCGGATGACAACAGCGCGATTCAGGAAGAGCTGGGAGACGTCCTGCTGCAGGTCGTTCTGGATTCACAAATCGCTGCGGATGAAGGACGATTTGAGCTCACTGCTGTCGTCCGCCAAATCGCCGACAAAATGGTCAGACGTCACCCACATGTCTTTGGCGACGTCAGCGCGAAGACCACGGACGATGTAAAACGCAACTGGCAGGCATTGAAGCAACAGGAAAAGCCGACCCGCAAGTCACAGCTCGAGGGCATTCCCGCAGCTCTTCCCGAACTCGCACGAGCCGCTCGCATCACATCGCGAGCGGCCGCAGTCGGCTATGATTTCCCCGATCGACGCATGCTGTTCGACAAGCTGACGGAAGAACTAAGCGAACTGTCCTGCGAACTCTTCGGCTCCGAAACCATTCCTCATGTTGAAGCAACAGTGGACGCGGAACGTGTTCCCGATGAACCCATCTTAGATCCCGCGGCGCGTGATCGAGCCGAATCGGAATTGGGTGACGTGTTGTTCGTTCTGGCCAACATCGGCCGTCGCTGGGGAATCAATCCGGAAGAAGCTCTGCGAAAAACGAATGCCAAATTTTCTCGCCGATTTCAGGCCATTGAAGCGGCCATCAACGCCCAGGGGCGTGCCATGAAAGAGGCCTCCATTATCGAAATGGAAGAGGCCTATCAGGCGGCAAAGTCCAAAGAAAAAACAGTATAGAATTCTGCATCGGCCCGCATCGCAGTATTTTTCCGGTTGGCTGCGTGTACGATAGACTCGTTCCAGGCTGCCGTCGGCATAGTTTCATGAGAAAATGAAGTCATTCGCAGAGAGTGGCTCCATGCGACGGCATGCGTGGCAGATTCAATATTGCGATTGAATTCAAGGCCATTGATGGGACAATGCTGTTCTGCGAACATCGCCCATGAACCCGCCGAAGAAATGTTCCGCCCATGCATGGTTCTCAAAAAATCTCCCGACGCAATGTGCTGCATGCTGGCGGTATTGGTGCCGTCGGTTTGGCGGGACCAGGACTGCTGGGGCTGCCGGAGTTACTCGCTGCCGATCAAACCGGGCAGATGAAATCCAGCTCGGAGAAGCCCAGGTCCTGCATCTTCATTTATCAATATGGCGGGCTCAGCCAGCTGGATTCCTGGGATCCGAAACCACAGGCTCCGGACGGGATTCGCGGGCCCTACAAACCAATAGCGACTCGCACGCCAGGATTTCAGGTTGGCGAACTGATGCCGCGTCTGGCTGAGCTGTCAGAAAAGTACTGCGTGATTCGTTCGATGAGTCATGGTGTTCCGGTTCACAATATTGCGAACGAAATGCTGCTCGCGGGTCGCAAAGATCCTCGAAAAGATTCACCGTCACTTGGCGCGATTGTGACAAAGCTAAGGCCCACAGATGTCAACATGCCGTCACATGTCTGGCTTCAGAAATTCGGAGGCGGAGCGGCTCCTGCCGAAGCAGCGTATTTGACCGGCGGCTATCTTGGCATTGGGCACGCGCCTTTGCTGCTGGGTGAGCGACATGATGACAATCCGGCGACTCCTGGATTTCAGGTGAAGGCTTTCGAAACGGCCAGTGAAATATCACAACAGCGACTGGACGCGCGATGGAAGCTGTTGCAACAAATGGATCCGGTGGCGCGTGCATCGACACAGTCTGGTTTTTCAAAGTCGTCAGTCACGATGCAGCACTTGCAGGAGAAAGCATTCACTCTGCTGAGTGGTGCTGAATCTCGGCGCGCGTTCGACGTCGAACAGGAAAAATCGCCCGTGCGAGATCGATACGGCCGGCATCCGTTTGGTCAGAATCTTTTGCTCGCTCGCCGATTGATCGAATCGGGCGTTCGGCTTGTAAATGTGGTCGCATGGATGGGGCTGGCCCCAGGTGACAAGTTTGCCAGCATCGAAACCTGGGACATGCACGGCAACGCTGGGATCGGAATCTTTGACAATGGCTGGAACGGACTGGGATGGTGCCTGCCTCGAGCCGATGCCTCCATCGCAACGCTGCTGGAAGATCTGGAAGAACGCGGCCTGCTGGAATCAACACTGGTTGTTCTTGTCGGCGAATTCGGAAGAACGCCGAAGATCAGCAAAGGAGCCTCCGCCATCGGCCGCGATCATTGGCCGAACTGCTATTCTGCAATGCTGGCCGGAGCCGGAATCAGGGGCGGAACAATTTACGGAGCTTCAGACGATACAGCCGCGTACGTCAAAGATCATCCGGTCACCCCGGAAGACTTTAGTGCAACGATGTTGCATGCCATGGGCATTGATCCAGCAACACGACTCAGCCCCGACGGTTTTACTCTGCCCGCAAGTACGGGTCAGGTGATTATGGACCTGTTCTGAATGATGTTCATTTCCATTTTTGAACATCCAGCAGCCGAATTGACCTCTATACTCGAAACGGTCCCGACGGAGCTGTTTTCGTTTAACCGCAATACCGTTCAAAAAGTAGCAGGCACACTCCGTGTGCCGTCCGCTGAGCTCTCAAAAAGCCTTGCTTTTTGAGGGTTGCGGCACATGGAATGTGCCTACTACTGTGCTTAATTGAACTATTGCGTTTAACCGTCAGCCGGAGGCGGACTCGATGTCGTTGTTTCGCGTACGCCTGCGGCTGACGGTTAAACGAGTTTTTTAACCTCGACGCACAACAACCAACCAATCTTTATCAGCATCGGATGGCGGTGAGCCGATTGATGCAGACTTGCCGCTTTCGACCTTGGTCACACTGGATGTTGTGAGCTCACCGCCGGCACGCGGATTGAACCAGTGGACGGAGTAGGCTCCTGGCGCGTCGCTCAAGTCGAGATCGCACGAACCTCCGTTGGGCAGATAGACGAGGTAGATTTCCTTGTCCTTCGCGAAGCAGTATCGGGAGTTATCATTCTGGGGATTGCCGATCAGTGTGTTTGAACTCAGCATTTCCCAGAACGGGATCTTGTGATCGTGGAAGAAGTTGATGGCGATGCGGCAGTAATCCCAGCTGCGATCTCGACTTCGCCAGTCCTCGCAGAGCAGATCATTTTCGGCATATTGATAGCCGAAATAGTATTCCACTCCGGCACCACCACCCATCAAAGTTCCCCACAGCGTTTGCTGGCGAACTTCGTGCTCCGTGTAAGTCATCTTGCCGGTTCGGTCGTGACCGTCATAGCCCTGGTAACCCAGATCAGGACACTGGCCGTGAGCGGCCGTGCCGGACTCATCAAAAGCCACAACCCACGGCTTGCCGGCCTGCAGCGATTCGCTAACCCACTTCACGACTTGCCAATGAGTATCCTGAATGCCACTGTTCTGCAGCGACAGCCCCGTCAGCTTTGACTTGTCACCCAGCAGCGGACGATAGACCTTGTCCTGCTGATCGGGGAAGGTGTGAAGAACGATGTTGTGATGATAAGGATCCTGCTGAGTAATGAAGTCGATCATCGCCTGTTGCTGCTCAGTCGTCTGAGTATTCTCTTCGCCCAGATTCCAGTTCAACGCAAGGTTATGGCCGAAGCGTGCGATCAGCTCACGGCAATACAGTCGTCGCTGCATTCCAAGGTTGCCGCCGTCTAGGCATTCTGGAACACCAACCTGCTTGCCTTTGGGCCCCAGGATGTGATCGTCGTTCTCGGTTTCCTGCATCTTGAAGTGCAGATACATGCCTTTCGCCGTGCCATGGTCAAAGACCATGCCCCATTGATCCAGCTTGCTGCAATCGTAGTGCAGTTTGTCGTCGCGTTGCACAAACGGCCAAACGTTGTCGCCATCGCCGGCCGCGTTGTAAGTCAGAAACGAAAACGCGTTGCAGCCTTTGCTCGACAGGTAATTCACCGCACCGATCAGTCCTTTGCCTTTGCCGTCCTGCCACGAGGGATCGCCAGCGTTCCAATCGCCGATGTGAGGAGCGTACGTCTTCAGCGGCACCTTGGCAGGTTTCTTTGCGACCGTTCCGTCGAAGTCCGCGTAACCCAGCAGAGTCTCAGGTGCGTCGGCTCCGGCTTTCAGAAAGTACTCGCCACTGCCCGCGAATTTCAGGTAACGTTCGCCAACATACTGCAGTCGCCCATGAGCCCGCAGGTCGCGGCCTGTCTTGTTGCTGTCGGCGATCATAAAGCTGCCTGAGACTCCGTCACCCACGCCGTCACCCACTGCGGCCTCAACCTGCGGCGCATCGGTCAGAACAATCGTTTGCCCTTTCTTCATCGAAATTTGATAGTCCCATTTTCCAGCCTTGTCTGGCGAAAGGTGAGCTCGCCATTTCGTGCCGGACTGTGCCGACGTGTTGGCCGCGTCTCCATCAGCGGCGAAGTAGCCGGGCATCGTGTACTTTGGCGAACCCGATTCATGGGTGAACGTGACGTCCAGTTGATAGTTCACAAACGGGTTCGGGTCGTTATCAAGTTCATGAGCATACGGTCCGTCGAGCGTCAGCGTGACTTTGTGCCACTGCTTCATTTCGCCACTGACCTGCACGCTGCCATCACCATCCGCCTGCCGAGGTTGTTGGAGTGGTAAATCGCTGGTGGGAGCATTAGCGGCTTCGCCTGTGATTTTGGACCGTCGCAGCAATTCGTCGTGGATCTGTTTCGAGGCAGCCGCGAACTTCGTTTCATTGGCCTTCTCAACCGTGGGTGAATTCGTCCCATTCGCGGCGATGTCTTGCAAGCTGACTCCATACTCGCCCAACAACACCCAGTAGGTTGCGGAGTCCGAGTGGTCAACGCAGTTGTTGACATATTTGCCTTCGACGAAGAGCGTGCCGAGTCGGCTGGTGCGGAATGGATCGAAGTACTCCGTGCCCTTAGGACTGCCGCTGACGATGCCATGCTGACCGATCGCTCCGCATTCGTAATAAACGATCTTGCCCGTGCCAGCTATCGCCTTCAGGTAACGGCAAGCCGCCGCGTCTTCCTGGCAGTTGGCAACGCGCTCGGGATGTTCCGGAGTTCCCTGGTGCAGGGAAGAGTTCGTCCAATGCGCGATGAACCGCAGTTTCTTGAGGAGGCTTTCATTTTTGGTTGCCAGGCAATGGGCAACAAGGATGGCTGGTTCAGTCAACGAGCCCCAGCACAACACATTGATGATTTCGTCATCGTCGAGTTGGCTGGCCGCATCGAAAAGCGACTTGATGGTGCTGTAGCTGGCAAGCGAATCGTAGCGTTTGCCGTCGACAAACTTCTCAGCGGATTCTTTGAGGCAGGACTGAACAAACTGGATCTCGTCGGGATAGCTTTCGGAGCTTTGTTTCAGACCTGCCAAGTCCGCTTGATACGCTCCACCGAAAACTCGTTTGGCCCAGGCCGCTTGATCCGGCGTCGTCGCATGTTCCTTGCGATGCGTGCTGGCCACGACAATGCCCAGCGTCTCAAAGCGATCGGCCATCAACAAATAGCCAGCCATCGCGGACACATCATCGGGATCATTGATCGTGCCACGATGATTCGTCCCCGGGAGAGTCGGGTTGCTCATGTCGGTGTAAATCCAAACCTTGGGCCGGGTTGGTTCCCCGGCGAAAGCGACTGCCTGGAAAAGCAACGCCCCGATTGCAATTGCAACAGTCATAATAGATCGAATCATTTGGCATGGTCCTCTTTTTCGGAACTCTGTTTGAGTCGCTCGGCTTTGCGTTTCTCGGCCTTCTGGTTCGGCTTGGCAACTGCTAATGCCATCAGGCTTGCAAGACTCGATCCAATCAGGCGGATGAGATAAATATCGAACTCGGCGTGATGCAGCTTCCATGCAAAACGCGATCGCACTGCTTCGGAAATTCCCACCAGCAGCCCGCGACCGTACTGGCTCGACGTTTCAAACAAGAGAATCACTTGTTTGGATGACGGCATCGAGGCAGAGATGTTCATCGCTTCGTTTCGCCATTCTTCGTACGCGGATAGCTGTCGAGTTCAACCGTCAGCTTTTCGATGATGGCGTGATACGCCGGGTCGCTCGCCAGATTGGTCAGTTCGTCGGGATCTTCGTCGATGCGATACAGTTCCACTTGCTTTGAGTCATCGCCAAAGCGAAGGAATCGATACTGATCGTTCATGATGAACATATCGAGTCGCGACGGGTCTTTCGCACTCCAGGCCCCCACGACC
>JBGSVD010000054.1:0-39584 GCA_041753135.1 Planctomycetaceae bacterium | reverse complement strand
GACGCCCGCGCTCCGGAGCGCGGGCGTCTCGCCCACTGAACATTCTTCAGCTCACGAATGACAGTGCCCGGCAAGCCTGCGAATTGATACTCATCTCAGTCCCGATTGATTCGTTTAACCGTTAGCCAGAGGCGTACGTCGTTGGCGGCATCCGCGTACGCCTCCGGCTAACGGTTAAACGCGATGCCGTTGAAGTAGTAGCGGTGCAGCGCGAGCCGTCCGGTGAGTGCCTGCAAAAGGGCTGGCTCACCGGACGGCTTGCGCCGATTCCGCTACTTCAAAGGCCGTTCGTTGAACGGTATTGCCGTTAAACGACTAAATCAACATCCCGCTCGCGCGGCAAGCCCGATCGCGTCGGAATCAAACGCACGCTCGGCCAGTTAAGAATGTGACTCAACCAGAGCAATCGCGAAGACTGGTCACCATTGACTTCACGCGATCACTGCAAACGGTTGCCGTGCGATCTCCGCCCAAACACACCGCACCTCGAACCGCAACAATATCCGGAGACAGTGACAACAATGCCGGAAGCTCGCGTTCGGTCACACGCCCGGCCAAAGCCAGCTGGAGATTCGCGGAGGCGGTGACTACTCTCAGCTCGCGAAGTTTGGGAAGCGGCAGCCAATCAAGCAGAGTTGTCCCGTCCTTGACGAACGTGTCAATCAACAGCACGGAGCAACCGGATTCAATGGCCTCAGCACAGACATCAAACGTGTCGGGAGCTTCGGCTCGCTGATGGTCTGCATAGGCGACAGCAACCCATGAATGGTCTCCGCTCAGCATCGCTCGAACACGCTTCCAGTCATCTTTCCAGGAATGCTCGGATGCCAATCCCTGGCTGCAGAGTCCCGACAGACCGAGCTTCAAATAACGGGGTCGCGACGAAGCGACAACGCTCTGCATTTGCAAACTCAGCGAACCACTGTCACCAAGCCATTCGTCAACTTCTCCCAACGCGAGACTGAGAGGCCGCTTCGTTGCAACAGCCTCTTGCATCATGGCCTCTGAAGCAGTGGGAACGCGGTCAGCCGCACAATCTGCAAGGGAAGCCGCGATGGATTCCATGACCTCCGCCGAAGCGCGACCGAGCGACCCGTTGAGGGGCTCCTTCACGTCGATGATGTCTGCTCCACCAAGGCACGCAGCAATCGCTTCCTCCGCATTGCGGACTGAGACAAGCAGTCGTGGCTGGCCCGATTTCACTGACACACCCAATGAAGATGAAAGTTAGGAACTGTCCTGAAACAACTGCCCGCAGTAGAACGGAGAGTATCCTCGAAATGTTGCTCCGGCGTCAAAGAAACACCTCGAGCAAACCGAAGCACCAGGGCCGTCATTCTACACCCACTTCGCTTTCAGCAGGTCCTCCTTGCCGAGGAGGACTTCGCGGCCTGCCGCGACCTGTGTGCGCGTCAACAAGCAATACTCTCAACGGTCGCGAGGAGATGCTTTTCGTTTAACCGTCAGCCGAAGGCGTACGTTGATGGCGGCATCCGCGTACGCCTCCGGCTGACGGTTAAACAAATCTATCGTAAACGCAATTAATATATCCGCGCCGATATTCCGCACCCATTATGCACACGCGGTTCGCCTCGCGGCGAAAGTCCTCCGTGCCGCAAGACCGTTCAACGAACGGCCTGCGAAGTAGCGGAATCGGCGCAAGCCGTCCGGTGAACCAGCGTCTTGAAGGCACTCACCGGGCAGCTCGCGCTGCACCGCTACTATTTGAACGGTATTGCGTTTAACCGTTAGTCGAAGGCGTATGTTGGTGGCGGCATCCGCGTATGCCTCCGGCTGACGGTTAAACAAATCTATCGTGAACGCGATTAGTATATCCGCGCCGATTTCCCGCACCCACTTGCACACGGGGTTCGCCTTGCGGCGAAAGTCCTTTCCGGCAGAAAGGACCTACTTTGAAAATCAGCCGCGACGACTCGCTCATCGACTGACCTAAAAAAAAAAGACGGGTTGGAAGACCCGTCCTGTGAAATCAGCAATTGGCGAACACAAAATGTCATAACCATCCATCACGCAGGCAACCTGAATTGCAATCTGCGAATGGACAGAGAATCAAAGTTCTGGAGCCGCGTCGTCAACCTCAGCTTCCGCTTCCGTCTCTTCAGCTTCTTCTTCGAGTTCAAGGTCTGCATCAAGATCAATATCTTCTGCAACCTCGACCTCTGGGTCGACCTTCACTTCATCGTCCATGTCGTCATCTGGAACGGTGGTAGCAGGCGACTGAATCATCGGAGTTCCATCCGGGTTCAAGGCTTCCTTGACCGGCTGCATGAAATAGCGACGTTTACCGCGCCCCAGCAGGGTCGCAAGCAGTTCGTCGGCTCTTTCTTTTTCATGGAACGGGAAGCGGCCTTCTTCTCGCATTGTGCTGCTGTACACAACCCAAACCATACGACGACGCTGCATCGCTTCTTTAGCGCGGCGAGTTCGTGGCTTGGCGGCCTTCTTTTTCTTGGGAACGCCGTCTTTGTCGGCTTTGCTGGCTCGCTTCTTCGGAGTGCCCTCGCCCTTCTCATCCGAAGTCTTGCGAGATGCCTTTTTCTTCACGCCGGTTTCTGCTTCTGCGGCTTCCGCAGCTTCAACCTCGCGACGCATTGAGAGACGACTCTTTGCCATTTTTCCTACCAAACACGCGAATTTTTAAGCCGACATTCCATTCCACAGGGATCCGGAAACATCGACAAGATCTGAATCTGAAATCACAGCAGACCAGCATTGCCTCTCACGAAGCGCGCGGAAAATCTGCCAATGACGGGCGGGAGGATAGCAGGCTTTCAACAAGGAATCCACCTTGAACGCCTGCTTATTGGAAAGACATTCCCAGCCTCGCTGGGACCTGTGGCGGCAAATACGGGCGAAGGCAGGCAGCAGACAACAATTTCGCGACGGAGAAACCGCTGCAAGCCCCTGATCTCCGAGGAATCTGAGGGTTTCTGAATTGCCGACTCTGATTCAGGGATTCCAGCCGTCTTTCAGGCACACGACCGTCCGTTCAAACACGCCCGCCATTGAGCCGTCCAAACACGAGCCTGCGAATTTGTTCGAAACCGTTCAATGCGTCGAAACAGACGCTACTCGCTCTACAACCAGCCGAATCGCTTCGACCATCTTTTCGCGATTCACCTCGTGAACATCAATCGGGCGACCCACCGCTTCCAGCATTGTGACCGTCAAACGACCGCCCAGGTGTTGGCGAAACTCTTCCAGCCCCTGAAACAATTCCTCGGTCCGATGCAGTGTTGGGTGATCCATCAGCAAGCCGAGTCGCTGCAAAGCCAGAAGAACTCGATCGGAATCAGCCTGCGGCAAGCCGTGAACAAGACTCGAATAGACTGTGTCAACCGCGACTCCGATCCCCACAGCTTCGCCATGACGCAGATCGAACTGACTCATCGCTTCCAGCCGATGGGCAGACCAGTGTCCAAAATCCAGAGGCCTTGCTTCCAGCATTTCGAACGGATCGCCACCGGCAGTAATGTGACGCAGATGCCACATGGCCGAATCCTGAATCACCGACCAGCAAGCATCACCGCGGGCGGTGATATCAACTGCGTTCATCAGGATGCGATCAAAGAACGCCGGATCCTTCAACAGAGAAACCTTGACCGCCTCCGAAAAACCACACCGGAAGTCTCGATCGCTCAATGTCGTCAGCATCGAACGATCATTGATCACAGCCCAGGGAACGGCGAACGACCCCAGCCAGTTTTTCTTTTGAAACAGATTGACGCTGTTCTTAACACCGATCCCGGAATCCGCCTGAGCCAAAGTTGTTGTCGGAATTCGAATCAACCGCAGACCGCGATGGGCGATTGCAGCCGCAAATCCAACGGCATCCAGCACGGCGCCGCCACCGACGACCACGACGTAACTTCGACGATCCAGATCCGCTTCGTGGAAGACCTTCAGCATGCGTTCCAGAATGTGGATGTCGTTCTTCACCACTTCGCCGCCGGGAACAATCTGCGGATTCCCAACAACCTGAAACCGATCCGCATGACGACGCGAAAAGGAATGAAGTCGCTGTTTCAAATCCGGATTGGCGTTGGCAACGTGCTCATCCAGCCAGAACTGAACTCGGGGAATCCGGCCTTCCGACGATTCAAGCAGGTCTGCGAGAACCACCGCGTCGGCCCCGAAAATGTCGTGAGTAAATCGCAGGCGATGACGGAACGCGACCTGGAATTCAACGTCAGTAGATTGCCTGCCGGATTGTTCCGTGGTATCGGGAAGTGTTGACATCGTTTGATTGTGGGAGGAGGGTCAAGGGCGGGATAATCTCTCAGGCTGGCATCCTTTCCGCCTCAACATTTCAGAGCATAGCCCCAATCGGCTCCAATTGCCAATTGAAACCCGGACATCAACGTTCGCCGAGTGCAGTTGCGGATTACTGTAGGCCCTCCTGCCCGCCGGCCAGGACTTCTCGGCTTGCCGCGACCTGTGTGCCCATCAACAAACGAACCGGGCCGATATTCGGCATCCACTTGCACACGGGGTTCGCCTTGCGGCCAAAAGTCCTTTCCGGCAGAAAGGACCTGCTTGAAAAAGCATCCGCGACAACGCCGGTGTCCGCCAGTCGCATCGCAGGAATTATGAGAATTCAATTTATCACCATGCGACGCGACCGAGGAAATCCCGGAACTCACTCGCTGGCGCGTCGTGCTTGTACGAACAATCATGACGACTGCAACGATCGACTTGATTGAAGCGACTGAGGCATAAGTCGAATTCTGATCCGGACGCAGAATCCTACGTTAAAATCGATACAGTCGATACATCCGGGCGCAGAACGCAAAGTGACCGGCAATCGCTGCGCTTTGCCTCGACCGCCCATCCTCCGCACTCCGAAAACATTAGCGGTGTTACCCAAGAGCGAAACAAAGACTCACCAAGAAATTCTGAATGCGGCGTGTGCATTCAAGGTGTTTCCTAGGTTCACTCAGCAAGAACGATGTGTAGGAGAATTTGAGATGAAGGCGATTACTCTGTCAGCTGCTTTGGTTGTATTCTCTATGGCCAGCAGCGCCCAGGCCGGTTTGTTCGGTCTGTTCAATCACAACAGCGGTTGTGGATGCAGCGTTGAACCAAGCTGCTGTGCTCCTGTCGAAGCAAGCTGCTGTGCTCCAGCTGCCTGCGGTGTAGCTGCTGACCCAACCTGCTGTGCTCCAGCAGCTTGCGGTGTAGCTGCTGATCCAACCTGCTGTGCACCAGCAGCTTGTGGTTCAGCTTGCGAACCAACATGCTGTGCACCTGCAGCTTGTGGTTCAGCTTGCGAGCCATCATGCTGTGCACCAGTTGACTGCTGCAACTCATGCGGCGACAGCTGTGGCTGCGGAAGCTCATGCTTCAAGATGCCAAAGTTCAAAATGCCAAAGTTCAAGTGCCCAAAGATCCGCCTTCCTAAGCTGAAGCTGCCAAAGTGCAACTTCGGTGGTTGCGGATCAAGCTGCGGCTCATCATGCTGCAGCGAACCAACCTGCTGTGCTCCAGCTGCTTGCGAGCCAAGCTGCTGTGCACCAGTCGAAGCTAGCTGCTGTGCTCCAGCAGGTTGCAACTGATATCAGGTTGGCGTAAGGTGAGGTGATTAGCCAACGTGATTTTCAGAGTCTGACGGCTACAGAGAGCGAATGTCGTGATTCGCTCTCTTCCGTCCCTGAAAGTTTCGATCGTGCGGATTGAGGGTTCAAGTGGACGCCGGCAGATAAGCCAGAGTCACGGTTAAAAACCCAGCCTTCCGCCCCGCAGATGCTGAGGATCGTGAGGAAACTCACTTGGGGAACACGCCAAACGGGATGTACACCCGGGACAGCGGTTCCACCAGAATGGATCAGCAACAGGGTGGAACCGTTGGTAAAAAACACAGAACGGCGATGGACCTCTTCCTGGGTTCATCGCCGTTTCTGCTTTGATGCCCCTGAAAAATCCAACAAGACTATCCTGCAGAAACCCTGCAGAAACAAAGACCAGACCAGACGAACCCAAGCCAGGCCATAATAGACCTCGTGCGGTCAGACATGAGGTGTCGGCGAGCGAGCAGCTAAGCGGGCGAGACGACCGCGTTCCCGGAGCGCGGAGGTCTCGTCCGCTTGTCGATGCCTCATTTCTCGCCGCGATGAGTCTAGTGCTGTTGTCTCAAATACTCATGAACTATTGGGACAATCGTTTTACACCGGGAAACCGTTTCCTGCCACTCGCCCTATCATGTTGCATTCAATACAGATGCGTTAGACTCCTCCGGCTCAAACGCCATCGGGGATCCATCGGTGAAGTCAGCGATCATGGCGTGAGAACAACTCCGCATCGAATCGCGACATGAACATGGGCAGCTCACTCGTCCTCTCTTCAATGAGGGCCCTGGCATTGCTTGCCGCCTCGTTGATCTCAACGACTGTTGCGATCGCCGACGATGATGCCATCGCAACTCCCGAATCGTTTCGCATCGCTGGTTATTTGCCCGACTATCGGCTGGCAAGCTACGACCTGGCAAAAGCCCGCGGACTTTCTGACCTGATCGTGTTCTCTGCCGAGCCAACCGCAGAGGGCGACGTGGACCTGACTCGCCTGCAAAACACGCCGTGGACCACGCTTCAACGTTTCAAGACACAAAATCGAATCCGCTTAATCCTGAGTATTGGCGGCTGGGAACGGTCGCAGCATTTCGCCACTATCGCCACCTCACCCGACAAAACGATTCGCTTCGCGGACTCCGTCGTGCGTCTATGTCTCGAACGCAGACTCGACGGAATCGACATCGATTGGGAACATCCGCAGAACGAGGCCGAGCAAACGGGTTACGGAACGATGCTGACGGCTCTGAAAAGCAGACTCGATCAACATGGTCTTATGCTGTCGGTCACGATTGCCGCCTGGCAGCAACTTCCCGACTCCGCGATCGCGGCCGTCGATTGGGTCAACCTCATGGCCTACGACCACGACGGCCCGCACTCCACGATGGACGGCGCGAAGGACGATGTCCGCAAGCTGCTTGCCGCGGGTGTGCCTTCTTCCAAGATCACGCTGGGGCTGCCGTTTTATGGACGCCACATCAAGGATCGCAGCCATGCCGAGAGCTATCGTGAACTGCTGCAGCGGCATCGGCTGGCTCCTGAGTCCGACGAGGTTGATCAGATTGCTTTCAACGGACCTTTGACAATCCGACGCAAAACTGAGTACGCTCACGACGCCGGACTTGCCGGCGTCATGATCTGGGAGCTGGGTCAGGACGCGGAGGGCGATGCTTCATTGTTGAACGTTGTTCAATTGGCAGTTCGCCGATTTCCCGCAAAACAGATTCAGGAGGCGGTGGCTCGATGAAGGTTAGCATGAATTACCTGGGCCGCAGTCAACTGAAACTGCAGTCGAGCGGTGAACGAATTCTGCAACTCGCGCCGAACTTGTCCCGAGACCAGGTGGCACTGGATGCGGCACTGAAAGAACCGCTCCGATTTCGCGAAGCGATCAGTGCCCTGCACGATGTGGTCATCAATGATTTAACATTCACTGGCCGCGATAAATCCGGCTATGAAGAGTGGAAGAAGCAACAGGGACTGCAGGAGTTCGCAATCCGCAAGCAAGCAGAAAATTCCGCGCGTGAAGCCGTGCTGGCTGGGAATGCTCCGAAAGCATCGGCCGAACAAAAATCGCAGCACAAACAGGCGATTGAGCGATATTGGAAAGCCCGAAGCCAACTCAACGTGCGATTGCAGCGAGAAGATCAGACGCTCTGGCGACGGCTGATGCCATACGATCCGGTCATCACTGTCGCAGACGATGTCGTATTCTTCGAATGCTTCTCACAGGATGAGTCCAGCTACGGATGCTTGTCGATCGATCGCGACACGGGCTTTGCTAACGCTCAGTCGGCAAAAGTTGGCACAACGAATGTCGATTACTCGTGGGATCTCTATCACAATTTTCAGTCGCTCCGCACGTATCGAGAGACTCGTTTCAATATCAGCCCGGAAGGATTCGCGGTACAGACGGCCGACCGACCGGACTACCATGAAGAAAAAATAGAACTCCCGGACGGGTGGCTTCGCGGCTTTATGCAGCTTCAGGCGGCCATGGCGCTGCCGATGAAAAAAGTCAGTTTGAGTGTCAGTGCCATGTATTCTCTGCTTGCCTGGCTGAAGCGTCATCGAGAGAAGACCGGGCCGCGAGCCGTCCGTTTTGAACTTCAGGACGGCCAATCTCCACGACTGATCCTTGAACCGTGGAACGTCACGATTGAGAGCCCGGAAACCTCATATCACGGCGGGGAAACAGAACCCATTCGAATCTGGGGTCGACGCCGTCTGTTAAGTCTGGCCCGATTGCTGCCTCTGGCGACCCGCGTCGACGTGTACCTGCTCGGAACCGGCCTGCCGAGTTTCTGGATTCTCCAAATGGGCAACATGCGTTTGACTTTGGGACTGAGCGGCTGGACCACGAACGACTGGACTCGCGGCAGCGCGGTGCAGATGTTGATGCCACCGGTGGAACCCAATCTGATTCAGGTGGCCGAGACTGCTGAACGACTCAGCCAGCAACGCACGACGACGGTCTCCACGATCGCTTCCGAATTGAAATGTTCTGCTGGCGATGCGGCAGCGGTGATGAATCAACTGGCTCTGCGAGGCCAGGCCATTTTCGACCTTCATGCGGGTTTGTTTCGCTGGCGTCAGGTACTGCCGATGGCGTTGTCCGACCGTGAGCTCGGGCCGCCGCATCCGGAAACCGAAGCTGGACGACGGCTTGCTGCCCGCGGTGTGGTCAAAGTCGAAACAAAAACGGACGCACCGCGTGGAGGATTCATCCTCACAGGCAAGGCCGAAAACCAAAGCTGCGAGGTTCTGATCGACGGTGACGGTGTCGTCCGAAAAGGCAAATGCCGGTGCTCGTGGCACTTTAAATTCGGAGTCCGCAATGGACCGTGTCGCCACTTGCAGGCACTTCGAGACTCTGTTTGGATGATGTCCGCAGACGAAAGTAAAGACTGGTACGGTCAACGACTTCGCTGGAGCAAGTGATTTCATGTCGGACATCTCTGAACTTTTCGACCGATGCGTGGCCATGCATAAAGCGGGCGAACACGCTGTGGCCGCTCAGGGATACGCCGCGATTCTTCGAGCCGATCCGAACCATGCCGACGCGTGGCACCTGTCCGGTCTGCTGGCTCATCAGGCCGGTCGAAGTTCAGATGCGGTCGATTATCTGAATCGTGCGATCGAGCTGAATTCGCTGAACTCGGAATACTTCTCCAACCTCGCGGCGATCCAGATGACTCGCGGCCATTGGCCGTCCGCTCTGGAGGCCGCCAATCAAGCCGTTCAAGTTGCCCCCAACTCCGGCGTCGCGTGGTTTCAAAAAGGCCGCGCGTATGCCAAACTTAGCCAGTCGGACGCTGCGATGGAGGCGTTGCTGGCGGCTCGCGAACGACAATTCAATCCGGCTGCGGTGCTCGAAGAAATCGGAATGGTCAGGCAGGCGGTCGGCGATTTGACCGGAAGTGTGTTGGCGATCGAGGAAAGTTTGCAACACAAATCCGTTCAACCCTCGTTGTGGCTGGCGCTTTCGAGAATGGTTTCGACTCGAAAGTATTCATTCAGTGAAGCTCAGCTCTCACAAATGCACAGGGCGTTGGCGGGAAACCTGAGCGTCAAAGACAAGTCTCGCACCTCGTTCGCACTGGCCGCTCACTTTGATTCGATCGGCGACCACGAAGCCGCGTTCTCTCAGATTCAGTCTGGCAATAAATTCACCGAACTGCATCTTCACGGACGAGGAATCACCTACGACTCGACGGTTCGAACGAAGCGAATTGACGATCTGATTGATGTCTTCTCCGAAGAGTTTATCAATTCGCTGGAACCAGTCACTCCGTCGCAGCGGCCGATTGTGGTCGTCGGCATGCCGCGTTCGGGTACGTCGCTGATTGAACAAATTCTCGCCAGCCATCCCGACGTCGCCGCTGGCGGAGAAATGCCGTATTGGACGCAAGCCATCGATCGACGACTCGGCCGTTCGGATCTGCCACAGAAGATTTCGCTCATCACAACAGAATGGCGAAAATCAACGGCCGATGAGTACACCGCCGCGCTTTGTCAAATCTCGCCAGAGGCTGCTCGTGTGGTGGACAAGCTTCCCGACAATTCTCTGTTTGTCGGCTTTATTGCAACGGCGTTTCCAAACGCAACGATCGTTCATTGTTGCCGCGATCCTCGTGATACCTGCCTTTCCTGTTATTCGCAGCTCTTCGACGAAGACCAACTGCAACTGGCCACTGGCAATCTGCATTCACTAGCGCAGAGATATAAGGACTACGATCGCCTGATGCAGCACTGGCACAAAGTTTTGCCCGGGCGAATTGTTGATGTTCGCTACGAGCAACTGGTTGAGAATCCAGAAACTCAAGTTCGACGGCTATTGGATCATTGTCAGCTGCCGTGGTTCGACGGCTGTCTGAACTTTCATCAACGCGGCAATGACATGCGAAACACTGCTGTGCGAACGGCCAGCGTCGTGCAGGTACGACAGCCAATGTACAAGACGTCTCGCAGTCGCTGGATGCGATACGAATCCGCGCTGCAACCGCTGACCGAAAGCCTGAAAGACTGCATCGCGCGCTACGAAGCGTCGCTCAACGCGGACGACGCTTCACAAAGCAACGGCAGTTGAATTGAATTCAGCGTCCAGCTTCGCTTCGTTTTGCAGGCGATCAAATCGATCCGTGCTTAGCCTGCATCATGTGCGTTGCGACCGAGGGCGATATCAAAATCATTCATCGCCGGGACCATCATTGCGACTGCGGTGAAACCATAAGCAAGGCAGATCCAGAGGCAAACGCCCAGGTTGCCCCCCAGCAGGAAGTCCGTGATGGCATAGAATGTCAAAAAGGGCAGAACCAGCGAAGCCAGCGTCAATGCACTGGAAGGATTCTTGTAAGTGAGCGACGAATAGAGCCCCAGACTTCCAAAACCAATGAACAGAATGAAGCTCTGCAATTGAATCGCAAACGACGACCGCGCTTCGACCAGCAATAGCATGAAGATGAAAATTCCAACGCAAAGAAAGAACATCGTGCCAAGGCTATGGCCAATCGCATGTCGGGAATTTACGTAAGTGAGCCCCTGATGCAAACCCAGCGTCACGGCAAAAATGCTGAGCACAATGTAGGCGACCGACAGATAGACGACGTTCTCCACCGTCAATGCACTGGAGCCGCTGCCGGATGCCATCAAAACGACCAGCACCAGCGGCAGCAGAATCATCTCTTTCGCATTCCACAGCGAACCGCCGATCTTCCCCAGAATAAATTCATAAGGTTTAAGATCGGTCACCAGCAAAATATCCAGAGTCCCGCCGTCGCGTTCATTCGTCAGTGAAGTCACGGCCTGAGCGTTTGTCAGCAGCAGACTCAAGATCGCGATGCCAAGGAAAGCAAACGAGGAGCCAGACAACATTCCCAGTACCAGGCGATCGCTCTGACCTCGACTGGAGATCGCAGAAACCGTCGCGATGATCACAGCCATTAACACATAAGAAAGCTTAATCCAGATCATGCGCTTTCCATAGGCACGAGTTCGCATCTCACGCCAGATCACCGGCTGACTCCACACGGTCCTGTGAACTCGAGGCGGAGCCGGTGTGGAATCTTCCTCGTCAGTGGCACTCGTTGATTCTGCCGCAGACTGATGAAACTCGCGCGACGGGTTCCAGACTCGCATCTTCAGAATCGTCAATGTCGACAACGCGCCCGACAGGATCAGCAACGTCGCAACCGTTGGCCACGCTGAAACATGAACAACCCCAGATGTCGCCAGAGCCACGGGATCAAGTACGTGTTGCAAGCCGAAAAAAGGTGACGCTTCCGCCAAATGTGGCGAAAGTGCCGTACCCAGACTTTGTGTTCCGACGACGTAAAGCACGACGCCCAGCACGCTGATCGCGAGTGTCTGAAAAGTCTTTTCTCTCCAGAACGCTACGAGGCAGCCCCAACTTCCTGCAGCAAACGTCGCCGCGCCGACGATCGCCTGCGACCAAAAAATCTGCTCCCACGTAACGCCTCCCAAAAGCTTCAGAAAGCAGAATACCGGCCAGGAAGTTGCCAGCAGAACACCAACATTCAACAAGCTGGCCAAAAGCTTCCCAAGCGCCAATTCATGATTTCGAAGGTCGGTCATCAGCAGCAGAATCAGCGTCTTGCGGTCCTTTTCCTGAGTCACGAGGGAAGCGGAAAAGACCGTTGCAAAAAACAATCCCAGAGTCAGCTGCAGCAGAGCGAATACTCGAAACGTCATCGCGCTGAAGGAGGCGACGTCGCCTGCGAACAGGACGTCCTGAAATCCAACAGTCGCCTGGCGAATGCTGTAGAACAGAATCAGCAGACCGGCAACAAACCCGGATCTCATCAAATAATGACTGAGACGACGTGGGGTTGTCAGAACTTGCCGTTCAAAGATGGGGCCTGCGACCACTCCGAAAACTCCTGCAATTCAGTTTCAATTGGTGACCAGGACACCGTGATCTGAAAACGCATTTTAAAAAGAAACCCGGCCTCCTTCCAGAGGCCGGGCTTTACAGTTCAGGCTCTAACCCGCACACAAGACTCGCAACAAAAAGCTGCCACGAGTGGAGGATGTTCAAGGATGCTGAAGTTCCTCGAAACCAAACGATGCGAGTGAAGCTTCATAAACCCCGGAAGATTTTCGATCAGATCTTTCGGGAGCGAGTTTCAATCAGGAACTCACGTTCAATTTCAAGGTGCTGTGAACTATTTGAATCCCAGATTGCCTTCAATGAATAGTCATCTGAAACAGGCTTCGCGTTCTGCTGATGGATCGCCTGATAATACTGGACAATCAGGAGACCTTCTTCAATGTAGCGACTATCCTCAAACATCACTGGATACTTCTGAGCGACCTCAAGCCACTTCTTCATCGATACTTCCAGAAGCCGCTCTGCCTCAGAAGGAATGGTCTCGTTCTTTTCTTTGTCAAACTGATCAAACCCCTTACCCTGAATGTAAGCCTGCTTCGCTTCGTAGAAGGTCTTGTGCAGGTCGAGCGTCAACGGGTCTTTTTCCACATTGGCATAATCACGCCAGAACCGGAAATTCACCATGTCCAGATTTCGGCCCCACAAGTTTCTCTGGGCCGCAACTGTGATCCCGTTCTCTTCAGCCAATTGTTTCAGTTCGTCTTCCGAACAAACAAGTGTGTAGACCTTGTCATCGAGACCGAGGAATCGGTGACGACCATATTCTTCCATCCACGCTCGATAGCCAGCTTCCCACGCCGAGAGATGTTCCTCGAAAAACCCTTCCTTGGAACGAGTCTCTGCATAGTTAATCAATGATTTTGCTGGCCCCTGGCGGAAGAAGACGTGAGTCATTCCCTTCACCCCAATCAGGTCATCATTGTCATCCTTCTCGTTGGCTCGGACAAACCAGTCGTGAGCCACGAGGTAGCTGTCCTTGGCTTCTTCATTGATAGCAGGGTCAGGCCCACGAGTTCCCGGCGAAGTTTCGAATTTTGGATCTGGATCTTCCCGGAAGAATACTCGAAAGAACTTCTTCTCGTCGGAGATACCCATCTTTGAAGAAACGACTTCACCCACGTTGTGGAACAAAATCGGGATCGTCTGATTTCGATCCGTTCCAAGTTTCAGAAACTTGATGCCTTCTTTGACCCAATAGAATCGGTCATCCACTTTGTCCCATTCGCGTGAGACATTGTAAGCCAGGTTCCAGCCCTGAAATTTCCAGATCTGCACATAGTGCGGCTGAAGCAGAATGATCGAATCCACAGTGGACCGGAGTTTGGCCCATTGCTTCTTTTCCTGATACTCGATCGCCTTCAGATGCAGCACGCTGGCTGCCGGACCACGAAGACCCAAAAGCACAAGATTCATCGCCGAGCTGGAAGGATCAACCTTGCCAAGCGTGGCTTCACCCAGGTCATACTCCTGGCGAAGCTGAGCAAGTTTGCCCAGGCCAGACGATCCTTCGGTCGACCCTGATCGTTGTTCTGCAGGAAAGCCGAGGTACACAATTGGGCCCAACAGCAGCAGAATTCCAACAGCGTAGGCCAGCTTGCGTTGTCGCGAGTTGAGATTTGTCATTTTGCCTCCAGTTCACGAAACTTCAGCATCGCACCAGCGATCAGAATGCAGGGGATCATAAAGCCGACAAAGATTGCTATCGCCGGGACAACACATTCCTGAAACGGCACGTCAAAACCGTTCTCCACGAAGGCGGCACCACGATTAAATACGCTGAAGTCCGGCACAATATTGCTAAAGCCCCAAAGTACGCCTTCCAGACTCTTGTCAGCCCCTTTGAGAACTGCCTGAGTCGTCGCCGAAACGTCCATGCCTACCTGCGGATTTCGATGTTGAGCAATCAGAACTGCAGACTCCAAAGTTCCCATTCCCTGCTCCTGACCCGATAACATCCTCATCATAAATTCGTGGAAGAACTGCCCCACGATGAAGAATGTCAGAGTAAAGAACAACGCAACTGGACCTTTGACGATACAGCTGACCGTCACACCCAGCACAATCACCAGCAAGAGCATCAGGGCGATATTGACCAAGGCTTTTGAGTAACCAACCAGAAACGAACGATCGGGCTTTCGAATGAACAGGTCCGGCCGAGCCATTCCGAGGTACATCTGATCGTTCAGACAGGCGACTTCGACTCGCAAAGAACCATTGACAACCAGGTCATTGATCAGATCCTTTTCAATCATCCAGCCTTCGCTGTCCTGTGAAATCAGCAACTCGCGGCGGATCAGGTCATCAAAAAACGAGAACCATCGACGTCCGTCACTTGTTGCCAGTTTGCCATCCGCAATCGTCAAAGAACCTGCGGTAATCTGTTCGCCAAGAACCGTCACCAGCAGTTCGGAATTCAACTGTGAAATCCCGGCGTCTTTCACCAGATCATCCACCAACGTCGCCTTAAAACCGCTCGCATCTGCCAGCTTTCCGGCCCCATTCCACTCGTCGATCACGCCAGCCAGAAAACGGGCCTGAGTTTCATAGTCTGCAGAGAAGCGAAGTTTTCGCGGAATCAGCCGAGTGTTCTCCTTGGCACCTTCATGGTATTCCGAGATGTGAAATGACGGCAGCGGGACTTCCAGTTTTGGAAGTGCTTCATGAAGAGCGTCCGCGTTCGCAACAATGCCATCCGCAAGGGCATCCAGCGAATCTGCAAACGGAGCGTATGGTGCATCGTCGGATGAATTTGTCAAAGCGTTTCGACGAAGTACGTTGATCAGGTCAAATCCGGTCTTCCCAGCCGCATCGAACAATTCCGCAACCGGAAGAATCTGTTCGTTCCCAATGTCGTTAAGAACAATTCCAGCGACCGAAATTCCGTTCTGCAACCCAGCATAGTCCGCCGGTCGCAACTCTTCCGAAGCGACTCGAATTCGATCGGCCAGTTCTCTCATCTGCCCGCCAGCAGTACGAAACTGACCATCTCGCAACGCATCCGCAAGCGGGCGAAGCGTTTCGCTTTGAGAAATCATCCCAAACGCATCTTCACGAGGATTCGCAGAAAGCGTGTATTGGGTCTGCACACCTTGCAGAATACTCTTTTCAGATCCCTTGATCGTTCGGAAAGCCTCAAACCGGCATTCCATCTTAACGCCGTCGATCACCTGATCGGAATCGTTTGGCTTTTCACGAACAATGACACCTTCATCGATGTTTGGAAACATCCACACCGCACGGGCTCGCGAGTTGCCCTGAATGTGCGATCGATACATCCAGGTATCGCCGACGTTGATACCGGTCGCCGCAGGCTGACCGTCGGTGTTGATAAAGTAAAGCTGACCAAACACAGGGACGCGACTCGCCAGCTGACCGCCGCTCGAAACCGGCAACTGACGATACAACCAGAAACCGCCGATCACACCCATCACGCCAAGGACGACACAAGCCACGATCCCCATGCCCGCCATTCGACCAATCACAATTTCAAGTCGACGAGCCGGCTTTGTCACAACGGTATGCAGTGAGCGAATTCGAATATCTTCCGGCAGAGCCCAGCAACTTAAAAAGATCACCGCTGGCAGAATCAACCATGCAATGGCAGTCAAAAGGAACGTGATGTGAACTGTCGCCTGCAACTCTGGTCGTTCATTCGCATCAGCAAGGAACCAGCCAGCGAACATCAGCAGCACAGCAAACACGACAAACACGAGCAACGCTTTTCTGCGAATCGCTTCGAGCAACGTCAGCTTCGTCAGTGCATAGACTCGACGCGGCGACAGCGACAGGATGTCACCGAGGTAACTTTTCAGCCCCACAGTGAATACTCTCACGCCCGCGGCACCGTTACGCGCAACCGCCAACAGAAAAGAAACACCCAGACTGATCAGCAAGAGAATGCCCAGCAGCATGATCCACGACTGCGCGCCGGCTGCAAGGTTGTATGGTCTGATATCAAAGTCCATAGTTCACAATTCCGACAATTCAGGCTGCAATCTGCAGAGGAGTAACCGAAAGAATCAGCACGATGCGAAGCAAATAACCGCACGAGAAACGGTCAAAACCAGTAACGCACTTGACGAATCAAGCCTGCCCGCTTTTGCCGGATGCGGCAATTTCTTCGGCTGAAAATCGCCGACCTGGACGCTCGCCGCTTTCTCGAACCGTCCGCAGGAACAGTTCTTCCAGATCCGCCTTGGGACTTGAAAACACGGCATTCTTAACGTTGTACTTCTCAAGCACTTTACGAACTTCTGCTTCAGCTTCATCCGACAGACTGGAGGTTCGAATCTGCGTTTCGTTGCGCATCTCCAGCAACTCATCCACGCGACCGAGAACCTTCAGTTCGCCCTGAAACAGAACCGCGATGCGATCACAAACGTCCTGTACGTCACCCAGCTGATGGCTGCACATGACCACAGTCTTGCCTTCTGCCTTCAATCGCAGAATCAGGTCCTTCATCTCACGAGTTCCCAGCGGGTCGAGTCCGCTGGTTGGCTCATCGAGCAGAACGAGCTCAGGATCGTTGATCAGCGCCTGAGCCAGACCAATTCGGCGAGTCATCCCTTTGGAATACTCTTTCAACTGACGACGGCGAGCTTTTCCAAGCCCCACCATTTCAATCAACTCATCGGACCGACGAATTCGATCCGCCGCAGACATGTTGAACAGGCGACCGTAAAAATCGAGCGTCTCGTCCGCATTCAGGAAGCGATAGAGATACGACTCTTCAGGCAGATATCCAATCTTTTCGTTCTTGGACACGTCCGAGGCTGACTTGCCAAGAATGGTCATCTCACCAGATGTCGGGAACAACAGTCCCAGCAACATCTTCATCGTTGTTGTCTTGCCGGAACCGTTCGGCCCCAGCAGACCAAACACTTCGCCCTTCTTCACATCCAGACTCAAACTCTTAACAGCCTGAACCTTTTTACGACCCCAGAAGTCTCGATAAATCTTGGACAGATTCCGGATCTCAATCACGGCGTTTGACATGTCGAACCGTTTCGCTGACTGAATTGAAGGACAAAAATTTAAGAAAAATCGTGGCACCATCGCGCCGTTGACGCCGCGGTTTTCCGGACAGAATCCCGCGTCTACCGACCATACGCACAGTACTGATAGACCGTTTGCGCATTTCCTGCGACTGAGGACGGCAGTCCAATTTGTGCTCGCAGGCTTGGTTTCCCGTGACAAGGCATCAGTGCGAAGAATTTACGGTTGCAGCCCAGCGAACTCAATCATCTCCACCGTGAATTGCCTCACGTTAACCGACTCTCCGCCGGAACGACCGGCATAACTTCACTCCCGCTGGCGCCGAAGAGTCCACCGTGTGGTACGAAACCCGCAATCCACAACTTCGGCTCATTCGTCACGCCTTCGCCTAACCCGAACCAAAGCCGAATGGCCCGACGTCAGTCACATCGGTTTTCCATTGGAAGCGGAAGCGGAACGGCGCAAGCCGTCCGGTTTTTGCAAGGATTTTGAGTGCCATCACCGGACAGCTTGCGATGCTCTGCTGTTATGACTGCCATCGGGGACAGCCCACGAACGTCGACACGCACAAAAACCTGCCCCACCCAAAACTGACCGTAATTCCATTGAAACCCACTAAGGAGCAGTCCAGAAATAAGTTTCAGCTTCGTCGTTTAACCGCAATACCGTTCAACGAACGGCGTGTTTAGTAGCGGAATCGACGCAAGCCGTCCGGTGAGCCTGCATTTTGCAGGCACTCACCGGGCAGCTCTTGCTGCTCCGCTACTATTTGAACGGTATTGCGTTTAACCGTCAGCCGGAGGCGTACGCGAATCGTCTGGCAAAGTACGCCTTCGGCTGACTGTTAAACAAGGATCTTATTTCGGGAGTGAGCCTAAGCGACACCGCACCCGCAACGGCTCCAACGAAACGAAATATGCAGACCGAGAACGAAAAAAGCCGCCGGAGCGAATCCGACGGCTTTTTTGTTTTTCAATCTTCGATTCTTCAGACGAACCCAATTTGATCACCGCATATCATCGCGCTCACCAAGTAAAACACTGGCGATGCGTTGACATTGGGACGAAACCAAATCCGGATTAGGCTGAGAAGCTGCTTCCGCATCCGCAAGATTTTACTGCGTTTGGATTTTTGAAAGTGAATCCGCGTTTTTCGAGCCCGCTGTAGAAGTCGATTTCTGTTCCATCAAGAAACAAGTCGCTCTTCTTGTCAACAACAACGCCCACGCCGTGGAATTCAGAAAGCACGTCGCTTGCTTCGTCGTAGCCGTTCGTGAAGTCGAACGAGTACTGAAAACCGCTACAACCGCCACCGACCACTCCAACGCGAACATACTTCAGCTCTGGACGGCCTTGTTCCGTCATTACTCGCTTGATTTCGCTTGCTGCCGTTTCTGTCAGAGTCACCGACATTTGTTCAGATCTCCCAAAACGTTTACCAGAAAACTATTTGAAGCACTTTACCAGCTACGACAACATTTATCGCTCGCTGTGCATGTGCGTCACACTCGAATTATGGAAATTTAGGCTTGTCACGTCGGTTGTTACAGGTGAAAACCTTCGATTTCGCCAGAATCTCGCAGTCTTCGCTTAGAATAGGCCCGACCGGACTCTATACCGTTCATTAGCCCGAATTATTTGCTCGGAAAAACCAATGTCACTCAAATCCCTGATATTCAAATCCCCCGCATTTCTGCTGCTGGCGTGTCTGGCACTGGGTTGCCAACCGATTTCCCGCAGCTCAGGCCCGATCGAAAAATGCCCGGACGGAGTTGTTGAACGCTTAACAGTGTCCGAATCAGGGGCCATCGAATTGGCCGAAGGTCGCTTTCTGGAACTCGTTAACCGCGATGACCAAATGCTGGTGATGGTCGACTTCGGAACGACCTGGTGCGGCTATTGCAAAATACTGGCTCCGTCATTGGACCGAATCAAGAAGAGTTGGGGCGACAAGCTTGAGATCATCAAGGTCGACGGTGACAGCAATCCCAGGATCGCAGAATACATGGGGGTCACCGGCTATCCGGACGTTCGCATCTTTCGAAATGGCAAGCAGGTGGGTGATTTCGTCGGTGCCGTTCCTCAGGCCGACATTGAATCGCTGCTGAAATCACTGCAATGAACGCTGACCGCAATCCTGCGGTCGAGGCACGACGTCGTAAGTTTCGCCATCGCTGGGTGTTCCCGATCGTCTCGATTCTTCTTGGCCTGAGCATCTTCGTGCTTCTGGAGCTGGCATGCGCTGTTTTCGGATTCGGTGAGCTCGGCGCGCAGGATGATCCGTTCGTTGGCTTTTCGTCAGTGCGTCCGCTTTTCGAACCGACGGCTGACGGTCAGCGTTTTCACACGTCTCCGGTTCGGCGAAAATTCTTCAAGGAGGATTCATTCGCCGTCAGAAAACAGCCGCGCGAGTTTCGAATTTTTGTGTTTGGCGGATCGACGGTTCAAGGCAATCCGTTCTCCATTGAGACCAGTTTTCCTGCGTACCTTCAGATCGCTCTTCAGATTGCAGATCCCAGCCGCGAATGGAAGGTCGTGAATTGCGGCGGGGTCTCTTACGCGAGCTATCGCCTTGTGCCGGTGATGCAGGAATGTCTTGATTATGATCCGGATCTGTTCATCTTCTGCGGCGGGCATAATGAGTTCCTCGAAGATGTCTCTTACAGTTCCGTTCGAAACACGTCGCCGTTGATTCGTGATGGCGTCGCGAACTTCAATCAGCTTCGTTCCTTCCGCATTCTCCGACGAGCATTCCAGTGGATCTCAGATTCCGCAGAATCCTCAACGATCCGTGAACCACAGAATGTTCAGAATTTCTCAAAGCCGATGCTGCCCGAAGAAGTCGACACATTGCTGGATCATGACGGCGGCCTGGCGACCTACCACCGCGACATTGAGCACGCATCTGCTGTGGCGGAACATTTCCACGGAAATCTCATTCGCATGACAGAACTCTGTCGCTCGTCATCGGTGCCACTTCTTCTGATGTTGCCGCCTTCGAACCTTCGCGATTGCCCGCCGTTCAAAACAGAATTCTCCGAAGCGTTATCCGATGACGAACGACGATCGATCGCAACGTATCTGATGAAAGCTCGCGAAGTGGCTGCTGCGGATATCATGGCGGCCATCGAATCCGCTCAAGCAGCCACGCAACTTGATCCGCACTATGCCCTGGCCTGGTACGAACTGAGCCACTTCCAGCTCGCATCGAGACAGTTCCAGGCTGCCGAACAATCATTCCGGCGAGCTCGAGACGAAGACATCTGCCCGCTGCGAATCACTTCTGCGCTTGAAGATGCCATGCTGAAGGTTGTCGCTCAAACCAACAGTCACTTTATTGATGTCCACAATCTGCTGAAGCAACGTTGCGCGAATGGAATTGTCGGCGACAACGTTCTCGTCGACCATGTGCATCCGTCATTTCGTGGCCATGAAGACATTGCCATCGCCATTGCAGAGTGGATGATCCAACAAAAATTTGCAGTCACTCAGGAGACCCGTTGGCAGGACAAAACCCATGAAGCCTGTCAGTCACGTCTGCAGTCGCTGGACAATCTGTACTTTCTTCGAGGCCGCCGAGCCCTCGAGAATCTCCGACTCTGGGCCGCCGGTCGTTCCGGAGGTCCGCCACTAAAGACACGTCCTCCATAAAAAGTCATACTCTCTAACCTAAACGATCACCCACATACAAGCTCGAAGCGCCAGCGAGTGGGCTTTGACCACCCAATGCCCCACTCGCTCGCGCGTCGAGCTTGTATGAATTGTCAGGCAAAAAAATGGCAGAGCAAAAAGAGGAAGTGCTTCTGTTTCAACAGGAACCGTCGGTCAACGAACTTGCATGAAGAAGTATGAACGCAGCCCTGCTCGCTTAAATTTTTTGCCCAACCATCTTTTTGTCCAACTGTCACTACGATCACCCACATACAAGCTCGAAGCGCAAGCGAGTGGGCTTTGACCACGCACTAGCCCACTCGCTTGCGCTTCGAGCTTGTAAGAAATAACGCAAAAACATGGCTGGGCAAAAAGATGAAGTCCCACGAGAATGGCGGAGTCGTCAGTCTGAGTGACCCCAATATCTCAGGATTCGCAGCCTTCGCTTTGTCTGAGCTCTCATGAATTCGGTTGCGACTCATCCCAAAATGAGCGACGCAGATCAAGGTGACAAGCAACGTTGCATAGAAAGTGTGTCGATGCCAATCCGCGTTCGAAACGGACGGTTCATGATCACGATGATCCTCATGCTTGCCAGCGCATTCACGTCTGTGGTGGGCGATGAACTGCCGGAATTGAAAGAAGCATCAACGGTCAGCCCACTTGATAGCGAAGTTCAAAAGTTGCTCTACTGGGCACCGGAAACGGCGAAGAATTCCGCCACTCCGGTTTTCATTTTTTTACACTCATGGAGCAGCGATTATCAACAGGATAACAGCAAGTGGCTCAGCGAATGTGTGCGTCACGAATGGATCTGGATTCACCCGGATTTTCGAGGAATCAATCAAACTCCCAAAGCCTGTGGTTCAAAGTTTGCCCGCCAGGACATTCTGGATGCACTGCAATTTGCTCGACAGCAATGGAACATCGACAACGAGCGAGTCTACATTGCCGGAGTTTCCGGCGGCGGGCACATGTCGTTGCTGATGGCCGGACATCACCCCGATCAATTCAGCGCGGTTTCGTCCTGGGTTGGTCCGATGGATCTTGCCGAATGGCATCGCTTTCACACAAAAGATGGTAAGCCGCAAAAGTACGCTCAAATGATCGAAGCTTCGTTCGGCGGCCCCCCGGGAACGGCGAAAGAAATTGATGACGACTATCGAGATCGTTCGCCACTGTTCCAACTTTCGAACACGGGAACTCTGCCGATCAGCATCTGGGCCGGAGTTCAGGACGGGCATACAGGCTCGGTACCAATTTCACATTCCCTGAAATCATTCAATGCCATTGCCAAAGCTCATGGCGACTCCGAAGTCACCGACGAAGAGATTCACTCGCTGCTCGTTGACCGCAAGCTTTCGCACCCAACAGCTTCTGACTTGGTCAAAGACGACACACTCAAACGAATCATTCATCTGCGCAGAAATTCTGGCCAGAGTATGGTGACCATCTTTGAGGGTGGTCATGAGAGCATTCCTGAAGCCGCATTCGCGTGGCTGAAAACTCGTCGCCGAATGGTGACTTTCAAAAAGCCTTAGAGCGCCTTGTAAAAACCGCAGCCTGTTCCCAGGAAGCACTCAGGATCACTCCCGAAATAAGACTTTGTTTAACAGTCAGCCGAAGGCGTACTTTGCCAGACGCTTCGCGTACGCCTCCGGCTGACGGTTAAACGACGAATCTGAAACTTATTTCGGGACTGCTCCTCAAGGTGCATCGACAGAGGGTTCTGATTTGGATGCAGTCCCGATTTTGTTAGAGCCTCCAAAGGATCCCAGCGCCATAATCATGAAGAATTGCGGTCGCCGAAGACTTTGGGCCTCGATCTTTGTATTATTGGGCTGCATATTGCCTTCTCAGTCCCTGTCCTTTGATCGTGAATGCTGGCATTTACGCTGGCGTTTGGCGGCAACGGAAGCGTTCATTCGTGCGGATTTCGGGCTGAAAACTATGACCTCAACCCTGATGAGGGGATTTTCATGACGACAACAGAAGTCTCTGCCACAACCGAAGTGGGCAGCTATTTTATTTCCAACTACCCCCCGTTTTCGCAGTGGAAAACTGACCTCGTCCCATCCGCCATCGAAGCGTTGAATGCCAATCCGGACGACACCGCCAACATGCCGCTTGGTCTTTATATCCACATCCCATTTTGTCGCAAACGCTGCAAGTTCTGTTACTTCCGCGTCTACACAAATCAGAACGCCAAAGCGATTGAAGATTATGTGAAGTCGCTGATTCAGGAACTGGAACTGATCAGTCAGCGATCGGCGATCGGCAAACGAGACTTGTTGTTCGTGTACTTCGGCGGGGGCACACCCAGTTATCTCAGCTCAAAGCAACTGCGTTCACTTCGCGATCGCATGAGCGAATACATTACCTGGGACAACGCGAAGGAAGTCACGTTCGAATGCGAGCCGGGGACTCTCAGCATGGAAAAGCTGGAGACTCTTCGCGACATCGGTATCACTCGTATTTCGCTGGGTGTTGAAAACTTCGATGACAAGATCCTGGAAGAAAACGGCCGCGCGCATTTGTCTCCCGAAGTCATGCGAGCCTACGAATGGATTCGACAAGTCGGATTCCCGCAGGTCAACATTGACCTGATCGCAGGCATGGTCGGTGAGACCGACGAAAACTGGAGTCGCTGCATCGACCGAGCGATCGAGATGCAGCCCGACAACATTACGATCTATCAGATGGAATTGCCGTTCAATACGGTCTATTCCAAAGAGATGCGTGATCAGGGCATTCAGTCACCGGTCGCCGATTGGCCAACCAAGCGGCGCTGGGTCAGCGAAGCGATGGATCGCCTGATGGCAGTGGGGTATCACGTTTCCAGTGGCAATGAATTGGTAAAGAATCCCGCAAGTGATCAATTCGTTTATCGCGACAATGTCTGGCGAGGCTGTGATCTGATCGCAACAGGAGTGTCCTCGTTCGGGCATTTCCAAGGCGTTCACTATCAGAATCTGGACCAGATCGAAGAGTACATGGAAACCGTGAACCGCGGTGAACTGCCCATCAACCGCGCGCTGAAACCGACGGCTCATCAGATGCTGATCAGAGAACTCGTGCTTTTGATGAAAGAAGGGCGAGTCTCACTGGGTCGTCTGAATGAAAAGTACAGCGTGAATGTTCAGCAGGAGTTTGCGACGGCATTTCGAAATCAGGAAGCCGCTGGCTATCTGAATCTTGAAGGCGATGAACTCAAGCTGACTCGCAAAGGCCTCTTGCAGGTCGACAGTCTGCTGCCTGAATATTTCGAACCACAACATCGAGCCGTGCGGTACACCTGATCGTCGGCAGGCAGGCAGGCAGGCAGGCGGAGTCACAACGACTGGCTTCGCTTCGGAAATTGATCTGAATCCCAATACGAAGGTTTCAACGGTGAATCCACTCAAAGAGCTTCAGGAACTTGTCGATCTGTTCCCGGAACCAGCCAATCATCAGCTCTTCCTGTCCGCAGAACACGTTGCCAAAGAAGCGACGCCGGAACCCTATCATCGCATGCTGGTGCATGAGCATCATATGACGATCAGCATGGAGTCGTACCATGACTGCACGGTTGATGTCGAAGTCATGGACTCGCGATTCGAAGGCGGTCTTTATCTTCGCAAGATTCGACTGCATAAGACCGGTACGAAGAACGCCATTCAATTTGGCTACGTACGATTCAATCTGGATTTCGTCACTGAGAAAGTGCGAGCGGAAATCCTCGCGGAGAAAACTCCGCTCGGCCGTGTCCTGATTCAGCACAACGTGTTTCGACACGTTGACCTGGGCGCGATTCTGCGATTCAATGCCGGGCCAGGAATGGCCGACTATCTGCAGATGCAGGAAGGTCAGACAACCTACGGTCGCCTCGCGACAATCTTCTGCAATGGTTCACCAGCCATCGATCTGCTGGAAGTTTCCTCACCGCTGGATTAGAGTCCTGAAGTCCTTGTGCAACGGACGCGCTGGTAGAAATTCTGCGATCACCGTCGTCGAACGTCTGCCTCTCCAAAGCGAAAAACTCGATAGGCATTCCACGCCGCGTTTCTGGCAAAGTCGCAGGACACCGAGACTCAGCTGTTCGATCCTGTCAACGACTCAACTTCGATCACTTCACCAACGCCAAAGCACCAGTGCAAAACTGGTGCTGTTGGTTGAGCCATTGGCGGATACTTCAACCCCGCGAATATTATTCATCTTCCGACTTGGGTTGTTGTGGCGTTTCGTGAGTTTGGCTTAACCGTCGTGCGATCAATCTGGCGCCTCGCTCGGCAACATTGGTGACTACGGCATCTATCGAGACGTCGGTGTCGCCGGCAAGAATTTCGCCTTCGTTCTTCAATGTAATCTTCAGGCGACACAAAACGTCTGTGCCTTCGCTCGGGCCGTCCACGTCTGTCAGTGTCACTCGTGCCACGCTGATCTGCGAGCTGAATTTTTCCAATGAATGCTGAACTCGACGTTCAACGTCCTGCATCTGCTCGTCTGTCAGGCTGACATTGCGGTTGGTAATCTGGATTTCCACAATCCTGCTTTCTGCTCGTATGGATTCGAACCTGCTTGTCGCGGGAGAAAGTAAGGAATCTTTCGCAAAAATACCAGAGCTCTTCTCAAATCCTCTTTGAGACTGTCGGGGCCGCAAGCTGACTGAACATGCTGGCCCTGTCAGGAAAACCGCTTGATCTCCGCACCGGGGATTCGCCTTCACGATCCCAGTTTGCGACGCACGCGGTCTGTTGTTTGCGACGCACGCGATTTATTGTGGTGTCTCGAATTTCGTTTCACTTCGATGTGCCCGCCGGTCTTGTAGACGGATTCGCCAGAATTCAGGCCTCCGAGGAATTCTGACGACATCCGCTACCGCTTAGTTCAACGACTATTTGAGGCACGAAACCAGTTCGATCAGAGCACGGAAACATCCACCTCCGTGACGATGCCGGTTGCAAGGTCATAGATTCCACCGGCCACGATGAGTTCTTTGCGTTGAATCATTTTCGAAATCACGGGCGACGCTTCTGCCAGCAGGATCGCCTGGTTTCTGACGTTCTCGATGATAGCTTTGTTCAGATCGCCCTGCGCGGCTTTCACGGCAGGTCGAATATGTTGAAACAGTCCGCTGATCTGGCCAGGCACGTCCGTACCTTTCATCGTTGCCGTGACCGCGCCACATTCGGTGTGGCCGAGCACGTACAGGACTTTTGCACCGAGAATCTGCGTGCCGAATTCCAGGCTTCCGATGTTTTCACTGGAAGCAACATTGCCTGCAATGCGAGTGACAAACAAATCTCCGAAGCCCTGATCAAACACGATCTCAATCGGCACTCGAGAATCCGCGCATCCCAGGAACGCGGCAAACGGCTTTTGCTCCTTCGCAACCTCACGGACTCTGTCAATATCTCGATTGGAAGCCATCGACATGCCTTGTGCAAAGCGTCGATTTCCGTCGATCAGCTTTTGTAGAGCTTCCATCGGCGTAGCGGGATTTTCCGAAGCCTCCGTTTGAGGCGAATTGATGCTGCCGGCCGTTGAATAGCTCGCAAATCCGGTGACACCGCAAGCTGTTGCCAGCATGGCCTGCCCCAGAAGTCCTCGTCGAGTACTCACGGTGTTATCGTTGTTGAATCGGCTGCTGTAGAGATCCTGTTCAGACATACTTTTCTCCTCGAATGACACTCACGGTGGATAGGTAAGCCACGACGGCATAGCGATCAAAATATTCTGCTGAGATCACGGCCAGCAGACGTTCAGCAACTTCCGGAGACACGATCGTCTCCAGGCGAATGTTGGCACCCAGAATCTCGCCCACGCGGCGCTGTCGAACGCCTTCACCTTCGGCGTCAGTAATCGTGTAGCCTCGTGCGCCGGCTTCACGGACATCCTGAATCAGGCGTTCTTTGAGAATTGATTCTGCAATCACGGTCAGTAAACAAAGAGGAACTGTTTTCACAGTGGAAAAATCCTTTGGCTGGGACAATGTGTTTTCATGATTATTCGCCGCACACTCACTCAGCGCTACGCGCACAACCACTTGGAAATTTCGTAGTACAAAGGAATGCCGACCAGCAGATTGAACGGGAACGTGATCGCCAGCGCCGCCGTCAGGTAGAAGGTGGGATTCGCTTCGGGAAGCGTCATTCGAACCGCTGGCGGAGCGGCGATGTAAGAGGCACTCGCGGCCATCGAAGCCAGGACAGTGCAGCCGCCGACCGAGAGACCAACAAGAGAACCGAGATAGGCTCCCACAGTTCCATGAATAATCGGCATCACCATTCCGAAGGCCAGCAGAAAGAAGCCGGCCGATTTCAGGTCACCCAATCGTGATCCAGCGGCCAGTCCCATTTCCAGCAGGAAAATTGTCAGCAGGCCTTTGAACAGTCCTTCGAAAACAGGCTGCACCGGCTTCCAGCCTGTTTCACCCACCGCCGTTCCGATCAGCAGACCTCCCACCAGCAGCAACATGGATCGTGACGTCAGCAGCTCGTGCATGATCTCTTTCACGGGCCGACCGAGTTGCCCTTCGCCATTTTCACCGCTCGCTTTTGCCGCGGCCGACATTTGAAACGCGCCGATCGCCAGTGCGATCTGTATGCCAGGGATCTCCAGCAGAGTCAACAGTGTCGGCATGAAACCTTCCGCTGGCGCACCGACGGAAGTTGTAAACTGCTGTGCCGCGATAAATGTGACCGCTGACACCGAGCCATAATGTGCCGCGATCCCTGCAGAATTCGCGATGCTGAATTTCCCCAGACGCCGCAAGACCAGATAAGCCGACACCGGGGTCAGGCAACCCAGGAGAATCGTGATGAACGCTGGCCCGGAAATTGCAGAAAGTGAGCTGTGGGAAAGCTCAACGCCGCCCTTTAGCCCCAGGGCAAAGAGAAGATAAATCGACAGGGCGGTGTAGAGATCTCGCGGAAGCGACAGTTCGCTGCGAACCAGTCTTGCGAAAACTCCCAACGCAAACGAAAGTGTCAGTGGCGAACATAGATTAACTCTGAGAACATCCAGCATTGAAACCCGCCTTAAGGTTTGCGAATTTAGATACACGAAACATATTTCGTGTATTGTGTATCGCCATTTGGTTTTGGGTACAAGAGCAGCGTTCATGAAAAAAAGAAGAAAACCCGATTCCCAGATTCCGGCGCCGATTTCGGTGAACGCAGTGCCACCGAAGGCTCATGGCTGGACGTTTCTGACAAATCACACGCACGTGCTGCTGTGTCTCTACCGCGACTCGGAGATCACGCTGCGGGAAGTTGCTGTGCTGGTCGGGATCACAGAGCGAATGGTGCAGAAGATCGTCGCGGAACTGGTCGAAGCCGAGTTCCTTGAGGTCACCAAAATCGGTCGACGGAACACGTATCAGATCACTGTCGACAAGAAGTTAAGACATCCACTGGAGTCCCATTGCAGTATCGGGGACATGCTGGAAAGCCTCAGTCAAGGCTGAGAACGAGTGGGTGACGCGCGGCGGATTTCCAAATTGCCGGGATCCGTGGCACTGCGATCTCAGCACTCAGAATTCAGAACTCAGAACCGATGGTTTGACCCTATGCTGCGGTTCAGGCCCGTCAGGACCGATACAGTTGAATCGGCCTGAAGTGATCGATGTGTCGGCCCGCAGCGCTTGATTCGCAGACAAAATTCGTCGCGAAGATTCTGACAAGATAAGAATCCGCCCGAGGCATGCAACGGCGACTCTGCGGAAGACACGAAATCAATGAAACGCCGATTTCGTTTTCAGACATCATCAGGCAGGCGGCAGATATAAATTTACCTAACGCACTCCAAGTGAGCCTGATGCGATAGTGCTCTGTCCAGGCTTGATTTTAGGGTAGGATGGGTATTCTTGCCCGTCGCTGGATTGTCGGACAAGAATGTCCAACCTACGTTTTTACGTCTGACGAAGCACTAGCCGATTTTCTGCCGCGTACTTTAGGTGGCGGACAGAACTGACGCGCGGGCGTTATGAGCAAGAGCGGAAGTGACGAGGGCGGAACTGATGCGGTCCAGAGGAAGAATTCTGGCGGCGGCGTTCATTGCGACCGCTTCTTTCGGCATCCCATAAACGACACATGTGGCTTCGTCCTGAGCGATTGTTTGAGCTCCCGCGTTTCGCATTGCCAGCAGGCCTGCGGCGCCGTCTCGACCCATACCGGTGAGAATCGCTCCGACGGAATTCGGGCCAAGGTATTTGGCGCAGGAACCAAACAGTACGTCCACTGATGGACGAAACCCCGAGACCTTTTCGCCTTGTCTGACTTTGACCGAATACATGGCTCCGCTGCGATACGCTTCCAGATGACGGTCCCCCTGGGCAATCAATGCATGACCAGGCAGAATGCGGTCGCCGTCTTCGGCTTCTTTGACTCGAATACGGCATGAGCGATCAAGTCGTTCGGCGTACGATTTTGTGTACCCCGGCGGCATGTGGATCACCGCAATGATACCGGGAGCATCCGGTGGCATGGCGGTGAGAATGGTCGAAAGAGCTTCGGTACCGCCAGTTGATGTGCCGATGGCAATGACCTTGTGAGTACTGGTGATCAGCGCGTCGCTGGCCAGTGGCGATTTCACGACGGCGGCGGCAGGGGGAGAAATCGGCCGTGCTCGAACCTTTGCCAACGCGGCTGCATTAACCTTGTCGATCAACTCTTCATTAAGATCCGACATGCTGGTTGCAACGTCGATCTTTGGCTTGGTCACGAAGTCAAACGCGCCCAGTTCGAGAGCTCGGAATGTCGTTTCGCAACCCCGTTCAGTCAGTGACGAAACCATGACAACCGGCATCGGCCGACTGGCCATGAGCTTTTCAAGAAACGTCAGGCCGTCCATGCGAGGCATTTCAACGTCCAGTGTCAGAACGTCGGGATTGAGCTTCATGATCTTATCACGAGCAATATTTGGATCGCCTGCAGTGCCAACGACTTCGATGTTCGGATCGCTGGAGAGAATTTCCTGAAGCAGTTGGCGCATCAGAGCGGAGTCATCAATGATGAGAACTTTTATCTTTGCCATCGGAGGGTCTCGCTGAGTTTTTCAAAAATGCGCGGCGTGATTTCGGGAATGGGTGACTTGAGTTTGCCATGCAATCGGTTGCTCTAAAACAAGATTGCACTGAGGTCGGCTTCTGATACCCTGGACCTGGCTTTTCTACTCATCTGCTGAATGCTGAAGGTCGGGTTCTCGTCGACTTTTTGTACCTGTCGCACGAATGCCTGACCGGTGTGTGTCATAAACTGAATCTGTCGTCCCGTGGTTCCCCCGACATCTTTTGCGATCACGGGAATAGCATCCGTCTCCAAAAAATTCATCGCGAATTCGATGTTCTGATCTCCGATTGCCGGGCGCGATGACGGCGGAGACTGATTGCCGATCACGAAACCACCGCCAAACACTTTTGCGGTGAGTCTGCGGCGATCTCCTCCGAGCTTCATAATTTCGTTAATCAGAAGCTCCATCGCGTGAACGCCATAGGTTGCGGAGACGTTGTCGGTTAATGCATTGTTTGGCAACATGAAATGATTCATGCCTCCGATTCGAGTTTTCGGATTGTACAAGCAGACGCCCACGCAGGAACCCAGGAGTGTCGTGATTTTCAACGGTTCAAAACTGGCTTTGACTTCGCCGACGATAATCGAATGCGAAGGAATTTTGGGTTCCTCGGAGACTGGTTCGGACGGAGAAAGCAGAGTTGTCGTCTGAGGTCTTACCTGCGGGCTTCGGATCGAATGGGCGAATGAAGGACGCTGATCTTCTCGCGCTGCCGGCTGTACTCTGGTCGCGGATTGCGTTCGAGGTGTCTGACCGCTGGAACTGGCAGTCGATGTTGTCTTGACGGGAACCGTACTGAGGTGTCCTGAATCTTTTGACTTCACTCCTGCCTCAGACTTCAGCGTATAAATTGTGTTCCCGAGCGAGCGATAGATATTGTCGAGCCGCAGAATGGATTCGCTATGCCCGATGAAAAGATGGCCATCGGGGTCCATACGTTCTGAGAAGCGTGAGAGCAGACGATCCTGTGTCGGTTCGTCGAAATAGATCATCACGTTGCGACAGAAGATCACGTTGAAATTCGTGTTGATCGGCCAGCTCGGTTCAATAAAATTGATCCGACGAAACGTAATCAGTTCCCTGAGTTCCGGTTTTACCTGAACAGGAGCATTGGGATCCTTTGACGTCGTCAGAAAATGCCGCTTCAGAACACTCTTCGGTACATCGGCGACTCGATCTGCCGCGTAGATCCCTTTTTCTGCCTGAGCCAGCACGTCTGTGTCAACGTCTGATGCCAGAATACGAATGTCCCAGCCATGGAACGCCGGCGGGCCAAAGTGATCCAGCACCGTCATCGCTAAAGTGTAAGGTTCTTCCCCAGTTGAACATGCCGCGCTCCAGATGCGGATCTTGCGTTCGCCGGTTTCTTTGGCCCGTCTTTCGAGCATTGGAAAGACATGCGATTTCAGATAATCGAAATGGTGTTCTTCGCGAAAGAAATCCGTCTTGTTGGTCGTCAGAGCGTTGATCAACTTCAAACGCTCTTCGCCGTTGACGTCGTCCTCCTGCAGATATTTGTAATACGCGCCGAACGAATCAATCCCGCAGGCTCGCAGACGTTTCGACAACCGAGATTCCACGAGTTGCTGCTTGCCAGAACCCAGCGATATACCGGCTTCCTTGTAGATCAACTCGCGAAAGAGGTTGAATTCCTTCTGACCCAGCGTGAGAGTGGCGATGTCCATCATAGGTCACAGTAATTCATGGTTCGAAGGTCTGGTTTTTGGGGAAAAAACTATTCAACGGCAAGTCGATGCCATGCGGATTCATAGACGTTTCACCGTCCCGCCGAGCATAGGTCTCTACGCATGTTTCGATACTGGCTTAAACCTCCATTGGGAGGGTCGAGCGCAGCGAGGAGAGGGCTGAGCATTGCAAAATCAGGCGTATCAGGACAACGACTCGATCACGCCCCTCCCCGAAAACTCGCGGTCGCTCGTTTTCGACCCTCCCAGAGGGAGGATAACGTGAATGTGCCTGATTCAGACGAGGTGCAGAAACCTGTAGACCACCGGGGCAATCCCGGTGGCGAACATGGATTCCGCCTGAAGACGCAATGACAAACAACTGATCTTTCACGCCGCCAGGGTGCCGCCAAGCAGGCAGTCGATATCCAGCAACGTAATCAGACTGTCATTGGATTTGGCCATGCCGGTGATGAAAGTGGTGTCGATGCCACCGCCGAGATCCGGAAGTTGTTCCAGTTCCGATTCACCGACGTTAAGCACATCGGACACGGCATCCACAACAAGCCCCATCACTTTCGCGCCGACAGTGACAATGATGATCACTGTGAATTGGTTATAGACCGCGGCTTGCATGCTGAAACGATGGCGAAGATCGACCACCGGGACCACTGTGCCTCGAAGATTCATAACGCCCTTGATGTACGGCGGTACGTTCGGGATTTGAGTCAAATGAGCCAGACCTTTGATCTCCTGGACTCGCAGGATATCGATGCCGAATTGTTCTTCGGCCAATTGAAAAGTCAGATACTGGTTGCCACCTTCAGCGATGCCGTCCAGTACAGTGGTCGTTTGTTTGGTTGATGACATGAGAATCTCCTGGAAATTGAAACGCGGCCCCGCATGGGCCATTGTTTTTGAAAATGATCGAAGTGTTTGTGAAATCCTGGGTGTCGTTATTCGCCTTCCCACCACGGTCCCCTGATCGTGCGAATACTGACGAGGCTCTAGAACTCCACAAATCCCGCACCTGCTGTTTCCAGCCTGCCGACCACCTTGTTCACGTTCGTTTCAATCTGTCGTTGGTTTGTGGTCTGATGAGATGCCGTTCGACGGACTGCTTTTGGTGAGCTATCGGCGTCAGAGCTTTCCAGACGGAATCGACTGACCAGATCTCGCAACTGCTGAGAATGACCCAGCAGCGATTCGGCTGTGCCTGCCATCTCTTCTGTCTGCGAGGCATTGCTTTGAGTCACGCGATCCATTTGTGCAACCGCTTTGTTGACCTGTTCAATCCCGGTCAACTGTTCTTTCGAAGCGGCTGCGATTTCAGCGACGATGTCGGTGACTCGTTTGACGGAGTTGACGATTTCTTCCAGCGTCTTGCCCGAATGGTTCACGAGTGACGTCCCGTTTTCGACCTTGCGGACTGAATCCTGAATCAACGCTTTAATTTCCTTCGCTGCCAGAGCACTTCGCTGCGACAGGTTACGTACTTCTGATGCCACCACAGCGAAGCCACGTCCCTGCTCTCCAGCACGAGCGGCTTCGACAGCAGCGTTCAGAGCCAGCAGATTCGTCTGGAAGGCGATTTCATCAATCGTGGTGATGATGTCTGAGATCTTATTGGACGCATGGTTAATTTCGCCCATCGCCTTGATGGCATCTGTCAGTACGCTCCCGCCTTTTTCGGCGATATCACGTGAGCTGTTTGCCAGCTGACGTGCCTGCTGAGCGTTGTCAGTATTCTGCTTCACCGTTGAAGTAATCTCTTCGAGACTCGAAGCTGTTTCTTCCAGACTGGAAGCCTGATGCTGAGCCCCCTTGGAAATTTCACCAGACGCTGAGGTCATTTGAGTAGCCGCGGAAGCGACTGTCGATGAAACAGACTGCACCGCCAGAAGCGCGGTTCTCATTGACGTCACGGCCGTACTGAGCGCACTGGCCACCTGACCGACGGCATCATCTCCAAGATCCGGAACTGTAATGTCGAAATTGCCATCGGCAACCGCATTCACAACTCTCAGAACCTCAGTAACTTTTGCACTCAGCTCTTCGGCCGCTTGTGCATCACGCTTCTGCCGGGCTGCGACTTCGAATTCCAGTTCTTTAGTCCTGGTAATATCACTGGCGTACTTGACCACCTTGAATGGCTTGCCGTTCAGGTCGAAGATCGGGTTGTACGAGGCCTGAATCCAAATTTCATTGCCTGACTTTCCGAACCGCTTGTATTCCCCGGCGTCGTACTTACCATCGTTCAGACGTTCCCAGAACTGGCGATACTCTGAAGATTCGCCATACTCTCGGCCTACGAAAAGACTGTGGTGCTTGCCGACGATTTCATCTTTGGAGTAACCAACAGCGGCAAGGAAATTTTCATTGGCGGTCAACACCTTTCCGTCCATCGAAAATTCAACAACAGCCTGTGATTTGTTGATTGCTGCCAACTGTCCCGTACTGTCCCGCAGCGCAGTCACATCGCTCCATTCCAGAGAAAATCCGGAAGGACGTCCGGTGCCATCCATTATCGGAGTCACATGCAGCTGGATCTTGGCGTTGCCAACAGTGATATCTGTCTTCACGGGCAGGTTTCGCGGATCTGCCAGCATCTGTCGCTGATGGGAAGGCACTTTGTGGAATTGGTCGATACATGCTCCGACAATGTTCGATGGGTCGAAGGTCGGGAATAGCTTTTTGAAGCTGTCGGCGTGTCGTGCGAACAGGTCCATCGTCGCCTGATTGACATACTGAACAACAAAATCCGTGTTCACCACCATCACAGCACTGGAAACCTTTTCCAGAAGAGCTGCAGACCGTTGCAATTCCGCGGTTGTCGGACCTGCTGGCTTCCTGCTGCGGGGAGTTGCCTTCGACTTGGTTTTCGTTTTCGCAGTCTTTGGAGAAGTCTTACTGGTGCTCTTTGGCTTTGCACCGCGAGCCGTAGTTTTTGATTTGCTTACCATCACGTTGCTCCACCTGGCCCGTGTTACCGGGACTCACAAACTGTCATTCAGTTTTCTGCATTGTCGAGAACACCCCGACAAGTTTTTTCACGTATCAACCGGAACTCAACCTGGCGCATCATTCTTCTTAGAGGCACTAACAAAACCGGGACAGGCACCCTCCCAAAGCTTATTTGGAAGCGTTTTCTGAGTCGCGCGGGAGCCAGTCCCGGTTTTGTTACGCGTTCTTTTTTCATCTTGTGTCGCTGGACGCAAGCGGCCGCTGAATACTGCAATACACAGTGGAAACTCCCGTAGCTGGCGTCGAACGATTCACTGACTTTGGCGGAACTCACTCTGCCGGGTCCAGCCTGCTTTATTTGAGAACGGGCCACAGAGTATTTACGCCCTGCGGCCCGCCTCTTCATCTGAGCTCGTTCAAAACTCCACATACCCAGTTGCGGTTCCAGCCATCTGGTGCAACTGGCTGGTGACTTTTTCAATATCCGTTTCGACAGGTCGAGCTTTCGTTCGTCGTGCCCCTTCAGCACGACGCGATGAGGTCGCTGGTCCGCCGGCGGTTGAGCTTTCAAGCCGAAACTTGCCAACGAGCTCTCTCAATTCCTGGGAATGACTTAGCAGAGATTCGGAGGTGCCAGCCATCTCTTCCGTCTGCGATGCATTGTTTTGAGTGACTCGGTCCATCTGAGATACGGCTTTGTTGACCTGTTCGATGCCTGTCAATTGCTCTTTCGAAGCGGCTGCGATTTCGGCAACGATGTCGGTCACTCGTTTTACTGATCCCACAATTTCTTCCAGGGTCTTGCCTGACTGATTCACCAGTGCGGTTCCGTTTTCGACTTTGCGGACCGAATCCTGGATCAGCGACTTAATCTCCTTTGCAGCCAGAGCACTTCGCTGTGACAGGTTTCGAACTTCTGCCGCGACAACTGCGAACCCTCGTCCCTGCTCACCGGCTCGAGCGGCTTCCACAGCAGCGTTCAAAGCCAGCAGGTTTGTCTGGAATGCGATTTCATCGATCGTCGTGATGATGTCGGCGATTTTCGTTGAGGACTGATTGATCTCCCCCATTGCCTTAATAGCATCCGTCAGCACAGCACCGCCCTTTTCGGCAATGTCCCGAGAGCCGTTGGCCAGTTGACGCGCCTGTTGAGCGTTGTCCGTATTCTGCTTGACAGTTGAAGTAATCTCTTCAAGGCTTGACGCCTGATGTTGGGCACCCTTCGAGATTTCGTTGGAAGCTGACGTCATCTGAGATGCTGCCGAAGCAACGGTGTCAGACACACTCTGGACTGACAACAACGCCGTTTTTATGGATGTGACAGCCACATCAAGTGCTCGTGCAACCTGGCCGACAGCGTCGTCTCCAAGATCAGGAACCGTGATGTCAAAGTTTCCGTCCGCAACCGCGTTGACAACTTCCAGCACCTGAGCGACTTTGACTTTCATTTCTTCGGCGGCCCGAGCGTCCTGACGGTGGCGTTCAGCGATGTCCGCTTCCATCTTCATCTGACGCTGCTTCGCTTCCGTGATGTCTGTCGCGTATTTGACGATCTTCTGTAGCTTGCCGTTGACGTCGTAGATTGGATTGAATGATGCCTGAATCCAGACTTCTCGGCCGGCTTTGCCAACTCGTTGGAACTGAGCAGCCAGATACTGGCCTGCCTTCAGATTGGTCCAGAACTGTCGATATTCACTGCTGGCGACAGTTTCCGAATCCACAAACATCGAGTGATTCTTGCCGATAACTTCGTCCTTCGAATAACCGACGGCGTTCAGGAAGTTTTCATTGACCTTAAGAATGTTGCCATTCAGATCGAACTCAATTGTGGCCTGAGCTTTGTCGATGGCCGCTAACTGCCCTTCATAGTCCGCATTTCGCAGCTTTGTTGCGGTGATATCCGTCGCGTATTTGACAACCTTGAATGGTTTGCCGTTGCCGTCGACGATTGGGTTGTAGGACGCCTGAATCCAGACTTCTCGACCGCCTTTGGCGATGCGTTTGTATTCTCCGGCGTCATACTTGCCGTCGTTCAGATTGGCCCAGAATTGTCGATATTCAGGGCTTGCAACTTCAGCAGGAGCCACAAACAGGCTGTGGTGCTTCCCGCGAAGTTCATCCAGAGTATAGCCAAGGGTTTTCAGGAAATTGTCATTGGCATGAATGACAGTGCCATCCATGTGGAATTCGATAACGGCCTGAGACTTGTTGATCGCTGCCAACTGACCACTACTGTCTCTTAGAGCCGTGACGTCGCTCCACTCGAGTGAAAAGCCGGTCGGCTTACCCGTGCGATCCTTCACCGGCGTCACATGCAACTGGATCTTTGCATTTCCAACGGTGATGTCGGTCTTAATCGGAAGATTTCGAGGATCAGAGAGTAGTTGTCGCTGATGCGATGGCACCTTATGGAACTTGTCGATGCAGGTGCCAACAATCTTCGATGGATCGAAATCCGGCCACAGCTTGCGAAAGCTCTCTGCATGGAGGGCGAAAAGATCCATCGTGCCTTTGTTGACGTACTGCACAATGAAGTTCATGTCGACGACCATGATTGCGCTGGCCACGCGATTCAGAAGCTCCTGCTGGGCCTCTTTGCTTTCGGCGTTCTCGGTGTTCAGTTCAACGAGTTTGCCGAGCATCGAATTCAATGCCACTTTTCCGCGATTCAAATCGCCGGGAACATCTCTGGTAAGGACCTTTGAGTAATCCTGATTGGCCGCTGCTTCCATCGACGCGATCATTTGTGAGATCGAAGAATCCAATGCGTTGGAGGCTTCGCTGAGTTCAGCTCCCATGAGATCAATTTCATCGCCCCCGTGGATCGTCAACCGCTGTGAGAAGTCTCCGGCCGCAAGTGCTTTTGCCAGTTGGCGAGTTGCGGCAAGGCGTCGCGTTGCATTTCGGCCGGTGATCCAGATCACACCGCCGATTGCGCCGCAAACGAGAACGGCCAGAAGATTGGTCCACCACGTCGAAGCACTAATCGTCGACTGCGCGGAAGCTTCCAGAACGCTGTTGTGTTCCTCAGCCAAAGCGACGACCTGGCCAATGGCGGCGTAGTGCTCCTCATATCTCTTTTTAAGCTCTCCCCCAACGACTGTGCGAGCATCGTCAAACTTCTTCGCGCGAACCATTGGGACAAGTTGTTTTTCAACGATCTCAAAGCAGACGATTGCCGTCTCACGGGCATCACCAAGCAGAGATTCTCGCAGAGCACCGTCTGGAAGAACGCTGGACCAGTGTTCCATTCGCTGCTCGAATGCGGACTTGTGATCATCCAAAACCTTGATCAAACGATCGGCTTCTGCAACATCTTCAGCATCAGCCAGAGCGTGCGAAGTCAGGTACGTCTCAATGATGTAGGCTGGCGGTGGCAGGATATCGGCGACGAGTTCTTTGCCGGATGTAATCTCGCTATACAATGGGCCATGCACGCCAACCTTATTCAAGGTCGTTCGATTGAACATCGAATTGACGGCAATCAGAATCAAAAGGAAGGCGGTTAGAGAAGCGAGCTTTGTGCGAATGCTGAGATTTTGAATGACGTTCATGGGCCTCACCTTTTATGCTGTCAATTTGGAAGAATGGATTTTTCAAAGGACATGAAATCAAAGGTGTGAGGCAGGCTGCATGCGTTGCTGGAACGCTAAAGAGTCAATTTCGTCAATCAGGCTGTGGTTAGATCGGAGCTGTGTGCAAGTGCCGCGGGTGGCGACAGGTTCCTTGCCGAAAGCGCACAGATACCGTTGATGTCCAGGATCAGAGCCACGCGGCCGTCGCCCAAAATCGTCGCCCCCGCAATGCCGGGCACCTTTTGGAAGTTGGCCTCAAGGTTTTTGATCACGACTTGCTGCTGGCCGAGAAGCTCATCCACGGCTAACGAATATTTCCTTCCCTGGTCTTCCACGATCACTAACAGACTGCTGTCTGTCTTGTCATGGGTTTGACGCAGGTTCAAAATTCGATCAAGACGCAGCAGCGGAACGATCTCACCGCGAAGCGTGATGACTTCACCTTTCGCAAGAACCGACTTGATGTCGCGATCCTTCTGGTTGATGGATTCGACGACGGACAACAGCGGAATGACGTAGCTGTCGTTGGCAACTCGAACAAGTAGTCCATCCAGAATTGCCAGCGTGAGCGGCAGTCGGACAATCATCCGGCAGCCTTTTCCCTTCTGTGATCGAATCGAGATGCTGCCCTGCAGAGCTTCCACATTTCGGCGAACGACATCCATGCCGACACCACGCCCGGAAACATCCGTCACTTGTTCTGCTGTGGAAAATCCCGCTGAGAAAATCAGCCCGTAAACCTCTTCATCGGACAGATTGTCGTGCTCGGAAACAATGCCGCGTTCGATGGCTTTGCGAAGAATGCGATCGCGATCCAGGCCTTTACCATCGTCCTGAATTTCAATAATGAAGTTGCCGCCCTGATGATAGGCTTTCAGGCAAATCGTACCTTCCGGAGACTTGCCGGCGGCAATGCGTTCTTCAGGCATTTCGATGCCATGATCGACCGAGTTCCGCACCATGTGCAGCAGCGGATCTCCGATCTGATCAACGACCGTTTTATCGAGCTCTGTGTCTTCGCCTTCGGTTTTGTAAACGGCGGCGAGAAACCGTGGCGCTTGGCGGGTCGTGGCGGGCGGTTGAATTGTGTAGCGCCCAAATGTTCAGTTGTTGACTTCGTAATCGCCTGGGAAGCCGTCATGATGGCGGGTTTCCGGGTGAATAATCCG
>JBGSVD010000053.1:0-112965 GCA_041753135.1 Planctomycetaceae bacterium | reverse complement strand
CGGTCAGCGAGCGGGTTTGAGTGCTCACATGAGTCTGGCGTCGTACCTTCAGCTTCTCGACTGGAGCAGTCGGCTGTTTCGTCCGGGGAAGGCCCGCGTTCCAAAGGAGGCTGCTGATATTCTGAGTCGACTGGGCAGCAGCCCGGACTTTTGGCATCAGCGTCTGAAGAAACTCCGTGATGCCGACCGCCTATTCGGCGTCGTCTTCGCCACCGCTCGAGCGTCTATTACTCGATTCGCCGAAGCCCGCCAAATGAGTCGTGTGGCGAATACGGTTGCGATGAAAAGCGATCTGTGATTTTGAATTACAGGGTGTGTACTGTAGGCTAATCTGTCTCAGATGAGCGGGTGCTCGCGGTGTCAGACGATGCTTGGTTGGGAGATCGTGTCGGCGTGAGTTGATTGCGTGGCGTTGTCCCGACCTCAGACAGGTCGGGCTACAGAATCCCGTCGGCGGAGCGACGGGTGTACGGTACGCTGAACTATCTCAGATCGGCAGGTGTTCCCGTTGTGAGATGATGCCGGGTTGCGTAATCATTGTCGCGTGAGTTGATCACGGGGCGTTGTCCCGACCTGAGACAGGGCGGGCTACGGGGAATTGCAAAAAGGGTTGCACGGGGTCAGGTCTCTTTCTTTGGCCGTCCCCCTTTTTTCTTCCGCTTTTTTTCCGAAACGCGATCGTTCTATCCTATGCCGAAGGGCAACCGCTTTGCCGAACAGTATTGAGAATGTCCCTTTATTGGTTCTTTCAAGACACGTCCGCAATCTGTGCTGCATCTGCCGCAGTGTCAAGCGCAGCGGCGATCCTCGTTGGATCACCGTTCGTGTGCGTTCGCCAGCTCGATCGATATCGGCGCCCGGAACTCGCAGGCATCCTGCTGCCATCGCGCGAGCTATGTGGAGTGGCTCGATGTTGTTCGAGCTTTCAGTAACCAGTACGAAACTGGTATCACAAACAGCGTGAATGCTGTCGAAGCGATCAGGCCGAATATCAGAGACCAGCCCAGCCCGGAGAAAATCGGATCGAGTGTAATCGGCAAACTGGAGAGCAACGCGGCTCCTGCGGTCAGCAGAATCGGCCGCAGACGGACGACTCGACTTTCCAGAATCGCATCAAATAATGGCCGGCCGTGGCGAATCGCAAGTTCGATGAAATCCACAAGGATGATGGAGTCTCGAGTGACGATGCCAGCCAGCGCAATCATGCCGATCATCGCGGTCGCAGTGAAGTAGACAGGATCCGCATAGCCTCCAACATCACTGCCGCTGACAGCATTCAGCAGCCAGAAGCCAGGCATCACTCCGATGATCGTCAGCGGGATTGCCATCATCACCACAATCGGCAACGTAAAGGAGCCGGTTTGAGCGACAAGGATGATGTAGATCATGACCATCGCCGCAGCAAAGGCGAGCCCCAGATCACGAAACACATCCAGCGTGATCTTCCATTCGCCTTCGCCAGAAAAAACAACGTCGATTCCTTTGGGAACGCTCCAGAAAATACCGCTTCCATTCTTAAAGTACGTACGAGATTCCACGGGACGATTGACCGTCGATGCCTCCACTGTGGTACTGCCAGATCCGAAAACCTGGTCCGCCTGCACATCGACGATACATTCCGCCGGAGGACGACCGGCGCATTCCGCAAACACATAGACCACAGGGCGAAGATTCTTATGATAGATCGTTTGATCGACGCGTTGAGTTTCCCAGGTTCCAAGTTCGGCAAGAGCCACAAGAGCCCCGGAGATTGACTTAACGTGCAATTGCCCCAGGTCCTGCTTGCTGGATCGAACCGCCTCTGGTAACCGAAGATGGATTCTTAGCGGGTGCCGCTCTCTCTCCAGTCGAACAAGTTCTTCACTTGTTCCTCCCAGAGCAATCTGAAGAGTCGATGCAATTTCTGCCACGGAAATTCCCGCGAGCGCGGCCTTCTCCTGATCGGTCACGAATACGAGCTTTTGCGACATCGCTTCACTGATGTCATCGACTTCAACCAACCCCGGTTCGACTTTTAATCGACTGGCAACAACAGCAGCGGATGCCAACAAGTCCTGATAACTGTGATCCGGTTGACCATAAACTTCTGCCACAACGGAAGCCAGAACGGGCGGGCCTGGCGGCAGTTCAACAAGCCGCACCAAAGCACCATGCTGTTCGGCCAGTTGTGTAAACTGATCTCGAAGTCGCAATGTAATCGCATGACTCTGCTGACCGCGACTCTTCTTGCCAACAAGATTGACTCGAATCTCTGCCAGATGCGGCCCCTGACGAAGGTAATAGTGCCTGACCAGTCCATTGAAATCAATTGGACCTGGTGTTCCGATGTAACTGGTAAAGTCAGTCACTTCCGGAACCGTGGTAAGGACCTTTTCAAATTCAGCAACGATCGCAGTGGTACGTTCAAGCGAAGTCCCCTCATCCATATCGAGCACCAGAAGGAACTCATTCTTATTGTCGAATGGAAGCATTTTCAGCGGAACAGAGCGCGTTGCCGCCAGGCCCGCCGTGGCCAGTGTCAATCCTGCCATGAGCAGGAGAAATCCGACGGCTCGCAAACGCGTCTTCAACATGGGCACCATGATCGGACGAAACACACGGTACAGGATCGATTTCTTCACCAGGTCGGGATCATAGATATCGTGAACCGCGGGCCTGGCTTCCGCGGCGGCTGAGGATTCCGCAGTTTCGCCCTGCGCGACTGTGCCTGCCCCGGCGTGTTTGCCAGCATGTTTGACAGTTGCCTTTCCCTTCAGCATGTGAAAACACAACCACGGCGTAATCGTAAACGCAACCAGCATCGACATCAGCATTGAGACCGGCACATTCAATGCCATGGGCGACATGTACGGCCCCATCATTCCAGTGATGAAGAACATCGGCAGAAAGCTGACGATAACCGCCAGTGTTGCACTGATCAGAGGCGGCCTGATTTCGGCCACAGCCTCAATCACAATTCGCCGAGTAGCCTTCTTCCTTTCTTCAAAGTGACGGGCGATGTTTTCGACATCAACGATCGGATCATCCACCAGCAGACCCAGCGCGAGAATCAGTGCGAACAAAGTGACACGGTTGATTGTGTAACCAAACACCATATTGACGGCCAGCGTCAGTCCGAACACAACCGGCACTGCAACCGCGACAATAAATGCTTCGCGCCAGCCGAGACTCAGCGTCAGCAGAGCAATCACAATTACGATTGCGATTCCCAGCCCTTCAACAAGCTCGTTCACTTTCTCGTTGGCCGTATGCCCGTTATTGCGAGTGACGATCATTTCCACATCATCGGGTAAAACATCTCGCCCCAGCTTTTCAGCAGCCTCGATCACATCGTTCGCAACCGTGACCGCGTTTGCACCCTTTTGCTTCGAAATTGCAATAGTCACCGCCGACTGCGAATGCTGTCCCATTGCATGGGCAGATTCCGACTCGGTTTCTTTCTGCGACTCGGTTTCATTGACTGATGCATTCGCCGTTTCCGTCTCGGCATGATCATCAAATCCGCGAGCGGCCCCCCAGCCGTGTCGAACATAGCTGGATATTTCTGCCGTTGAGTCTTCGATGGTCGCAACATCTTTCAAGAAAACCGGACCGCCCTCAGACACGCCAACAACAAGGTCATTCAATTGCTCCGGACGAGCAATCGCCGCGGCTGTCACGACATGCACGACATGATCCTGCTGCGTCAAATTCCCCGCAGGCAGTGAAACGTTCGCCCCCTGAATTGCCCGCTGGATTTCCAGCATACTCAACCGGTACCTTCTTAGGCGTTCCGGATCGATATTCAGCCGAACGACTCGAGGTTCTCCGCCAATGACTTCGGCTCGCGAAACCTGCGGCACGGCGGCCAGTCGTTCGACCAGTTCCTCACCAATGCGACGCAGCGAATGGGAATCGTAGTTCGCGCCCTTGAGCGTCAATGTGGTCACTGGAACGTCATCGATTTCAACGGGCTTCATCACCCAGCCGGTAACACCAGGAGGAATCTGCTCACGACTTTCGTCAATCTTCTTGAAGAGCTTTACAAGACTGCGTTCGCGATCTTCGCCAACATAAAATCGAACGGTGATAATCGCCTGATTCTCATGCGACATGCTGTAGACGTATTCAACGCCATCGATCTGATACAGCACACGTTCCAGCGGCGAAGAGACAAGCTGCTCAACTTCGGAGGCAGAATGTCCCGGGAAATTGACGTAAATATCCGCCAGCGGAACAACAATCTGAGGATCTTCTTCTCGCGGCGTAATCAGCAACGCAGCGACACCGACAATGATTGAGAAGACAATCAAAATGATCGACAGATTCGATTCCAAAAAGATTCGGACGATGCGCGATAGCGGATCGGAGGGAGCCAGTTTCAGATCAGCTTCTTCGGATGTCGACATGACTGCGATTCCTGTCTCTTGTCATTTTATGACTACTGATTCGCCCGCAACCAAACCTGACAAGACCTCAAGGTCAGAGTCCAGAGTGCGGCCAATTCGAATGTTGCGTCGCGCAACCGTGTTTCCGTTGACGACATCGACCATCGTCAACTGACCGACACTCTGAACGGCCGCAGCAGGAACAACGAGAATCTCTTCGTCTTCCAGGGGAAGCATCAATCGGCCAAACATCCCGCTGTAAGCACCTGGCGGACAAGGACCGGTCACCTTTACTGTGAACGATCGACTGGCGACATCGGCTTGAGGAACGACTTCACTGACAGTTGCCTCACACTCGAAATTCAATGCATCAAGTCGAGTCGGCAGCAACTGGCCGGGCTTGAGTTTCAAAGCCAGCGATTCTCTGACCGACGCAACCATTTGCATGTGCGTCGGATCGAATAGCGTCAACATCACCTGGCCAGGGCTGACTGTGTCGCCGACTTCGACTCGTTTGTCGATGATCGTACCAGACATGGGCGAGCGAACTGTGGCATAGTCAAGCATGACCTGTGACTCTTTGACCGCTTGAGTTGCTCGCTGATAATCGGCCACTGCGCTTTTCATGCCGGATTCAGCGGTTTCAAAATCCGATTGCGAGATCGCCTTTTTCTCTTTCAGCTGCTCGGCCCGCAAAAAATCATTCTTCGCTTGTTGACTGCGCACCTCGGCACTGGTCAGCGCAGACTCCGCTTGTTTCAGTCGAGCGAGCAGGTCTGCATCATCCAGCCGAACAAGAACATCATCTTTGGAAACGTTCTGCCCGGCCGTCACGTTGATCTCAAGTATTCTGGCAAGCAGCTTGGCCGCCACTGCGGCTTCATGCACTGGCTTGACTGTACCAGTGGCTGTTTCGTAACGAGGACGCGTCAAGACTCGCGCGGCGACTGTCTTTAGACCATCAGCGGTTCGTGCTTTCAATTCCGCCGTTTCAAAAGGTACTTTGTGATGAAATGTCCCGGCCAGAAACAGAAGCAGGAACGTCACGACAATCGTCATCACGATAGCCAGCAGCCATGTCTTCCACGCCGAACTGGACTTCAAAGTTGGTGACATTCCTGAACCTCCCGGCCTTTTAAGGGGACTTGAGTCACTTCCGTCGCAGCATCTTATCACTGCAATGCTGTTCACTCCGACCTGTTCGATTGACAACTGCGATCAATTCTTTTTTGCAGCCGGATCGGGCATCGATTTCTGGAAAACAACCATGTAGTTTTCCTTCAGTACGTCTTTGACTTCGGAGACTTTCTTAAATCCGACGGACAAAATCTCGGATTCAAAAACTTCCTGCCCGGCACGAACATGGCTCATCGTCCAGTCGGAAGTCTCTCCTTCAATTCGCTTGAAATCGATCACAATCACTCGACCGCCTGGCTTGAGCGCGTTCAACAGGGAGGTCATCGTCTTCTGTGGAAATTCGAAGTGATGATACGTATCACAGATGAAAGCGACGTCCACGGAATTGGCCGGCAGCTCGGTTGAGTCGTCTTTGCACAGAAGCGTTTCGACATTACGCAGCCCCTGTTCACGGCAAGTGATTTCGATATGGTCAAGAAACTTCTGAGCGATATCGACAGCAATGACGCGACCTTCTGGACCGACGTTTGACGCAAACAGTCGCGTGAACAGGCCAGTGCCAGCTCCGATGTCGGCGACCGTATCGGTCGGAGAAATTTTCAGAGTCTGAATAATTTCATTACGCTTCGCGAAGACCTCACGACTTTCAATTTCAAAGCGTTCAGTAAATGCCTTCGGATCAGGATCACGGAACGTATCGTTCACACCAGGCCGAACACTCTTTTCCTGTGCCATAGATACAGAAGCAGTGCAAATTAACAGACAAGCAAACAGTTTTTTCATCAGTAAAGTCCATAACAAATTTACAATTCAATCCTGGCGGAATTCTTCAGCGGCAAGCGTCAACTATCCTGCAACTCGTCGCTGAGAATCTCACCACGTTTGCTGATCCTCTTCAGACTCAGCGTCCTCAAGTTTAACATCATCCAACGCAAGTGGATACGAATCGCAAATGCGGTTCAATCCTGCGAGAATCGACCAGCATCGGAACCGTTTGCTCAACGCGGCGAGAAATGAGGCATCAACAAGCGGACGAGGCGTCCGCGCTCCCGGAGCGTGGGCGTCTCGCCCGCTTATCCGCTCGCTCGATGATACGATTCAGTCATTGGGCGTCGGAGGCCTCAATTATTCTCGCCCCGCTCGGAAGGAGTTCACATTTTTGCGAGGAATGGGTCACTCAAGACGTCTTCGCTTCATCACGATTCGAAGACACCAGCCAATGAGTCCTGTATTGATCAATGTGAAGATCACAAAGACGCCAAAGCCGCCAACTTCCGCGGCACTGCGAGTCGCCTGTTCAACCTGCTGCATGTCTGATTGTACCAAACGAATCACTTCTCGAAGTGAAGCCGTTGCGGTGAGTGTCGCCAGGGATGTCAGCGTAACCAATGTGAGCCAGCGTGGACAAAAGCGCGACTTCCTGAGTTGGACGACCCACCCCGTGATCTGCAACCCAACACCAAAACCTGCTACCAGAAGCCAGGGGCCACCCGAACTTCCAACGATCTGCGAAAAAATCTCTGGCTTAAGCGTCATCGCATAACAGCATCCACTCACAACCGCGACAACAAGTCCTGCAACGGAAGCTTTCGCGATTCTGCGTTCATCTGAACTGTAGAGTTCCCGCCATTCATCTGGAGTAACGGAGGGATCTCGATTTTTATCCCGGCTTCGCATTCCGAACATTTGCCAGCAAGCAAGTATGCTCATTGTTGGAAATGCACCTGAGACCCACATCAGCAGACGCAATGACAGCGGCCCCAATGCCGCAATTGCCTGTCGGGTTTGATACATTTCCGGCCAGGTAGCCCGATCCAGACTCAGCAGATGATTGGTCGTCCAGCAGAATGCAACAAACAGAAACGATGCCGCAACACTCACAGCAAGAATGCAACGGAGCGAAAAACTCCAGCGACTAATGGACTTGCTCTTGATGACGTACAACAGATAGAAGGCAATCACCAGGACGGGAATGACCACCATCCATCGCCAACCGAGCAGCAAATTCGCCGTATAGAACTGCTGACGATAGAGGATTTGCACAAACAGCAACGGGGCAACGCCAGCCGTAATCGCACCGCTCAGCGCGAACGGCATCCAATCTCGCAAAATCATCGCAAGGGGTTGTCGTGTTCGGGGCAATGACTGGTGCCCGGGAAAAATCGTTGACCAGGCCAGCCATATGCTTCCTGCCAGCACATAGGTCATCAGGAAGACGTGCGTCACAAGTGTCAACACGTAAACAACAAGATAAAACGAAAGGTGTGATTCAAAACCGAAGGGGAACATAGCGTGCATCAGAGAGCACTCCCTTCTTCGACGACTGCTTTGGCGGGAAGTACTTCCGCTGAATCCCGTCGGTCGGGAACAAAGCCAGCGGCCTCTGTTCCAGCGTCGTCAAGCCATTGCTGAATATGGCTGATCACCTCTGGATCATTCGCAACGTCCCATTCTTCCGGTCGACCTTCGTGAACCCACTGGATGTATTGCACAAGCGCATCCAGTTCCGTTGCCGAACCAGCGAAAGGTGGCATGAAAGGTTTCGTTTGCTGCAGCTTCGCGATATTCATTCGCATCTGATCCACATCCCACGACTCCGTCAGATGGGCGACTGCGTTTGAACCCTCCATCGTATGACACACCGCACATTGCCTTCGAAAAACTTTGGCACCCGTGGTCACAGTTTCATTGGGAAGCTGTTTTTCGTGGATGATGGGAAACGGATCATCCGTCACAGAACCGTGGATTCGTAGAGCTGCAACTTCCTCCGGACGAATGGCATTCGAAAACAGGACATAGCGAACCGTATAGGGCTTGCGAGACCCTTCACGCACAAATTCGCCACCAGCCGTTGCTCCAAAGGCCAGCAGAAGCAACAACGCCGCAGTCGCCCCATTGATGTAGAGCTTTTTAAACCACAGTCCGATGAGTGCATAGCTGCCAATCGCCAGCGACGCGCCGACTGAGATCATGAAGAACAGCATCATGGCGGGACTGCCACCAAGAACCCAGCCACGACTATCCGACGGCATAGTATAAAGATACCACGCACCCAGAACAGGCATGGCAAGCATCGGCATCATCAGGTGAGCCGCCTTGCTGATCAATTCCTGCCGAGCTTCACGTTGCAGGCCAGGAATAATATTGACGACAACACATCCGATAAGAGCAGCCAGAGTCATACAGACAATGGTTCGAAAGAGGAGGCTTGGCCAAAACCCCGGATTAAAAAAACCGTCGACGATCGAATGCGTCACCAACCAGTCCCCGGGAGTTAACTGCCACGACAAAATCCCGTTGATCCAGAACAGACTCATCCAGGCAGCAATCGCATAAAGACTCAACAGCGTCAAACAGGCCTGATCACTGAGCTGCTGGTGATAACGATAGAAACAATATCCGGCTACAACCTCCAGACAGAAGAATGTCCATTCCGTTGCCCAGATCCAGTGAAAATTAAAGACCATCTCACCAATTGTCGCAGCACTAACCTGGATGGATGTAAACCAGATACCAACACCTGTAAGTGCTCCCAGAACAAAACTGATCAGCACCAGAACCTTGAAATACCCATGGACAAAAACTCTGGCGTTTTCGCTGCGACCTTTCATGACCAGCCATTGAAAGTAGCAAAGAAGAATTCCTCCACCAACCGCAAACTGCGCGAGAAACACATGCAGGATCGCGACAGCCGCCATAACAAGCCCTGGCATCAGCGGTCCGTAGTCATTGACTGGATAAATGGGACTCATGTTGCTGCATAACCATAGAAAAAGCTCGGGCTGATGAACCGGATGTTCGATCGTGCTGTGTCACATCCTGTGGAACTGTATACGATTGATATCCTGCGGGAGCAAAGAATACCACAAATTCCAGAATGCCGGACTTAGGACTGGCGTCGAAATCACTGTCGGACCTCCACGATGACGCCTGGCCATTTTCTCAAGACGTAGGGTGTGACAAGCGGAGTGCAAGCACACCGTGTGCCGGTGCTGGTGTACCTGCGCTCCACTTGTCACACCCTACAAGTTACGCTCATTTTTTCCTGAAACTTCTGACCTTTGTTTATCGCTCAGTACTTACGCTCCTATTGATGAAAACTCTACACCACGATGGAACCGCGGTTGATACGTCTGCTTAACCACTTGTCAGCATTTCTGAATCGCCCTGATGTGAATAACAGGCAGTGATGGAGTCAGGCCAGACCCGCGATGAAATGTCGTTCAACAAAGCACGACGTCGGTGTCCCAAATCAGGACGACTTCATTCACGTCACGAAACACCGCGGGCATGCTCTTTTCCCGATCGTCCTGAACAACACCAACACTCAATATCGCAATGCGACCATCGTCGATTGACGTCAAAGAGTACTGCAGATCAGCGACTCCTTCGTGGCACTTGGTTTCGCGCGTCGTGACGTTCCAGATTTGCTGGAGCAGCTGAATCCGGGTCCCCGTTTCGAGTGAAAGCAATCGACCGGCCGCGTTGGGAACACGAATTCGATCCACGTTCCACCAGCTTCGAAGACAATGAAGGACCGACGTCAGAAAGCTTCGATCGGGATGTAAAGCAGAAAGTGCGGGCATAAGAGGCGATCCAGTTCGGAAGAACTTCTGGAGCATAATTGAAAAAACAAGCAGCCGGATGTTCACGTTCGCCATCCGGCTGCCGCGTGCCTTCAAGGAGACACCGAGGACACACTCGCCTTCAACATCGCAAGTTCATCTGCAAGGCGCTCGTCTCGCTCTGCAGCCTCCAGTTTTCGTTCCAGCTCCATGGCATCAACATCTTTTCCATCCATACGATCCCACGCTTCGCTGAGGGCTTCTTGTCGATCGACTTTTTCTTCAAGGCGGTTGAACTGGGCAAATGCCGAATTTGACGACGTGCGTTCCATCACATCATGAATCTTCTGATTCGATTCAGCCCGCGCCAGACGAGCGGTCAGAAGAGTTTTCTTCTGCTTCGCCTGACGAATCTTGTCTTCCAGATCACGAACAGCGTCCTGCAACTTGAGGACATCTTTCTGCTGGCGAGCCAGCTCATTCTCGAATCGTTCGGCACGCTGTTGGGCAGAAAGTTTTTGATCCAGAGCCGATCGAGCGGTTGTTTCATCACCGCGTTTCAGAGCCTGAGCCGCGCGATCCGTCCATTTACCAACCTCTGCTCGCTCACGTTCGGTACGATGTCGCATCTGAATCTCATCGGCGATCGCTTCCGCGACTTTCGAACGCACGCTGTCGAGTTCGTCTTCCATATCAATCAGCAGTTGAAGGAGCGTTCGTTCTGGATCCTCAATCTTGTCTTTGAGAGTTGTCAGATTGGAACGCATAATGAGACTGAATTGTGTAAGCCATTTCATGTGTATTCTTCCTCGAAGTATTTTGAATCACGAAGACCAGATAATCATGGGACGTTTAACATCACCTATCACGTTTGCATGCGGACAGTTACAGATTGCTCATTGAGTCCTCCTTTCATTCCCACGTGGCCAGAGCGGCAGATAACTTTCGAATTCGGGCCAGCACACGGTCCCGATGATTTTCGCAAATTGCAGCCAGAGTGATCACTGCAGCACCAAGTGCCAGACCGCCAATCCACAGCAGTCCAGGGCGATCTACGGTGGCTCGAAAAATCATGCCGGCCAGATCGGCTACGATAAAAGCTGTGCCTGTATACATCAGAGCTCTGAGTCGCAGACCGATGGAGAGCAGAACAACGACTGTCGAAAGAACCAACAGCGACATCAGATGAGCCCAGCTTCCTCCCAGAATTTCGAACACCGGGGAGACCAGAATCATCAATGCTCCGATGTACCTTACCGGGTCATGAGAAACAGCGGGCAACTCTTTCTTCATGATCTCCACAAGCCCCAGCACCGAAAGCCCGATCGGAACCATATAGAACTGCGGATCGCTCAGGTGCAGAGTTCTCCAGAGCAGGACAAAGGCAACGTTAACGACACCGCCCGCGAGCAGCAGGAACCCACGACGGCGGCTGCGGATCCATTGTTCAAAGTAGACTGCCGCACTTCCGAAGACAGCCAGTGTCTGCAATCCTCGCATTGCTTCCGCCCCGGAAAACGTCGTCTTAAACAGAGCGATAAGAACAACAAGCATCGGCATGGACAGACCGACCGTATGGAACGGGCGAGTCAAAATTTCTGCACGTTCTCGTCCTCGACATCTTTCAGCGATTGCTAACATGAACACGGCAGTCACCAAAATCAGAAGCTGAGAAACCCCAGCTCCGGGCTCAATAATTCCTTCCGCCAGCATCCATCCAGCAAGTCCACCGAGCAAATAGAACGCCATCCAGACCATGAGTTCGTGCTGCATCTGCACTGCTGTCCGGAATTCGAAGACAACTGCAACCAGAAAGGCAGAGATCATGCAGCCGGTCTCAAAGGAAGACGGGGCATTTCCGAAGAGCGATGCAAAGACCGCGACGCCGCCTGCTGTTCGCAGAAGAATCTGCCAGATTTCGACGACTTCTTTTTCCATGTGACGCTTGAATCGCTGGAAAGCGATCACACTGAGAACGATCACAAAGAACAATGACCGCAAAAGATTGGCTTCAGGATGATCAAGAATATTCCCAACGGCTCCGTGTTCTCCGGCAAGTCCGCCAATCAGCAGAATGACGTGTACATTGGCCAGAATGGCAAGCCCGGTGCGGCTCAGTGCATTCAGGCTTTCGCGATTGATGAGGCAAACAACCGGGAGCACGATAAGCGGGACCAGACGAAACTCCAGATTGAAGTTCGTTGTAGACACCGCCAAAATTCCAAGCATCCAGACTCGACTGATTGTGATCGCATAATCCGTTGCCGAACTGCGAGACAAGCTGAAGAGAGCATAACTGATCGAGGTTGCTGCAGCCCAAACGACAAACGTAAACGTCCATGATTCTGGATTGCCAATTCCAAACGCAACAGCCAGAGAAGAAGTCAGCAAAGGGATCGCGAGTGCACTAAAGGCACCGGCCAGACGACTGACGAGAAGAAATGTTGCTGCGATCAACCAGATCACTGTCAGTGTCGTCGCAAGTGGCGTCGTGATCGCGGTGTGATTGATGGTATGCAGTAACATCATCGGCAAGTGAAACACGGCCGTCATGAAAGTCATGATTCCAAGGCTCAGCCAATTGAGTGGAATCAGCAGTGCGTCCAGGGCGTTGTTTTCAACTTGACGACTGAAGAGCCGCCGTGCAGTCAGACTCGATCGGCCGTCTGTGGCTTCGTTCGCATGGCTGGCTCGCAGCACCAAAGTGCCGACGATCGAAGCAATGCCCAGCATTAGGGTGACACCGCTATTGATATTGGTCAGCGAGTGTCCGACATTGATGGCCAGATTGATGGAGCCCGCCAGCAGCAGTGTCCAGAAAACAAATCCGCTCGTAATATTTCTGTTCCGCAACGTATGGATCAGAAACGTGGCAACTGGCAACAGACAATGCACAACCGTCACTGGCAGGCGGAAATGCCCCACAGAATTCAGAAGTATTGCGGTCAGAGCGTAAAGGCCGACAGCCAATGAAAGGCTCAGTCCGAGGTATTCGCCGAGAGAACGGTTATCGTCCGTGTCGAGGTCTGTATTGTCGGACAATGGAATCAGTCGTAACAAGCGATCTGCAATCCTGGAAATCGCCAGCACGCTACCGAGGACACCAAGACTCAGAGTCACTTCCGACAACGAGCCGATGATCAATCTTCCGATTCCGGCTGATCCTGATTCTGAGGAGAAGAAGGGGACCATCATCGTCGCCGCAGCAACCATCGATACCAGTGAGATCGACGCGATACGACGATCTCGCAGAATGGCACCGAGAGCAAAGAACATCGCGATGTTGACCGCGGACACCACAAACATGGCCTGACCATTTGTCAAAGCCGCAGCCTGAAGGATCACAGCAAGGCCACACGCAAATGTTCGCAATGGTTCGACAAGGTGACGATGACCACGTCGCTGAACCGCGCGGTACATGGCAGAAACGCCCAGAATCAGCGGAAGATAAGTCAGGCCATAAAACGCAAACGGAAGCTTTTGCGTTTGAAGTCCGGATGCTGCAGCATCGCGAAGAGCGACGGCCGTTTCCAAAAACAATGTTGGCGAAAATTGATAAGCCATCAATCCTGTGGCCAATGAGGCCCACACGAATCCTCGATGCCCTGTTTCTCGAGCGGCAAAAGCAAGCATCCCCGTGGCAAGGACACAAGTCGGAACGATGGCCAGCGAGCTGGGGAAACCTGAAAAGGCCAGTCCGATTCCCAGAACCATCGAGATCAAACCGCCCAGCATCGGCAACACGATTGACCATGGCAGCGGCCGAACCAGGTTGCCCGTTCGCTGACGAAAGACATCTGCAATGGTGCGTGTCGTCATCAGAATGGTCGCAGAGACCAGAACACAGCCGAAGCCAATCCATTCCAGCGAAAGTGAATGTCCGGTGCGACTGAACACGATCAGAATAAACATGATGCCAAGCAGCATCGACGGAAAGAAGGCAAAGATGCGCGGCCATCGGTGCTCTTCTGACATCCAGAATAAGTGCCGATTGACTTTGATCATCCCAGCGGTCATGACGAACCACAGAACCAGAGAGATTCCGAATGCCATGAACGGATTCGCAATCCGTGGCATTGCTCCTGCAATCGAGAGCAGCGTGTATGCGACAACGAACGTCGTTTGCCGGCCTCGCAACAGATGGTCGAAGATCCGATTTGCCGCAAACCAAAGGAATGCAGCCGCCGGAATTCCGAAAGCGATCGCCTCCGCAACTGCCATTGTGCTGCCTGCAATGCCCGATGACGTGGCCCAATTCAAGGCCAGAAAGCAGACTGGTAACAGAAACAGGGTCAGCACATGCAGAACTTTGGACGTTGCTTGTAGGCCAAGTCGACTGCGACCAACTTCAGCTGCACCAAAGATAATGCCGGTGTAGGCCAACACAGTCAGATACTTAAATCCCACGGGCCAGTGCGAAAACTCTCGACTGACAAGCATCAGCGATGAAGCGAAAACAATCGCCGCTCCAATGACCAGCATCCAGCGAATGTTCTGCTCACGGAGGAAGTTGTTAATGAACCCTTCCAGTCCCGATGTGGGCTCTTTGCCGGTCGCAGGACTTGTTTCATTTCTCTTTGGCAATTCGTCGGGAGCATGATCCCCCAACAGTCCGGACATTGACATGAATCGACTCCTCTGTGAACGCGAAAGTGGTTTCACAGAGCCCTAAATCAAATCATGTGCCGAACTCAAAAGCCGAGCGAGAATTTTCCAGAAACCCTTAAAAACACTACACTTTTTGTGTTTCCAGCAAACTCATGCACACATCACGAAGGCTCACTGCAGTCGACGGACTGCAGGCTCGATGCAGCTCCAGGGCGGCACTCAAAAAGTATCGATACAGCAGCCTCTGTCCTCAAAGCCACTTGTCGTATACACTCAAACCCAACGAGGGCGCAGGGTTTCGTTCGGTTGGCGAAACAACTGCGGCGCGGGTTCGTCCTTTTGGCCGGACCGACCGCAGATCAGCGAAGTCGCTCACGTTATTCGCTTGCGTCCGGATGCTTGCATCGGCGGCGAATCATTCAATGTACGACATTTTACTCGACTTGGTTCCACGACAACGGACTGTCTCGATGAGAATCCCCCTGACACCCCAACGCCTCATCTCGACGCAGCGGCACATCTTCATGCTGGCCGGAGGATTTCTTTGCCTGCTGGCGGTTTCTGCGGTCTACGGGCAAGATGCGAATTCTGCTCCAGCGGTTGAAAAGACAGCGCGATCATTTCTCAATGTTCGCGACATGTTGGAGGCCGGGGGAGCAATTGGTTATGTGATCATGTTCATGAGTTTCATCATGGTCGCCCTGATCATTGACTATGTGCTGCATATTCGACGCAGTTCATTCATGCCTCCAGGACTTGCCGAAGAAGTTCATCAATGCCTGGCTGAGAAGAAATTTTCCGACGGCCTTCAGCTTTGCGAAAAACATCAGGGCTTCTTGAGTCGAGTGCTCCATGCAGGACTTGAAGAAGCTGGCACAGGAAATTACAGCACCGTTGAAAAAGCCATGGAAGACGCTGCCGTCGAGCAGTCATCGCGTTACTTTCGGCGAATTGAGCATCTTTCGGTTATCAGCACTTTGGCTCCGATGTTGGGCCTGATGGGAACCGTCTGGGGGATGATTATCGCCTTCATGGAATTTGAGCTGAAAGCAAACCCGCAAATCTCAGAACTTGCCCCCGGAGTCTACAAGGCGCTGATCACAACCTTGCAGGGACTTGCCGTCGCAATTCCTGCGATTGGATCATTGGCATTCTTTCGCAGCCGAGTGGAAGAATTGTCGACAGAATCAACACTTCTGGCCGCACATGTTTTCTCCGACTACCGCCGTGCCCTTCAAGCCCGACGTCGGGCGAAAACCCCAGCCGAAGAGTCGTAATGTTCCGCGCTGCTTCGATTTTCATGTAGTGGGTCTTGCTATGGACAGGCGCCGAAATAACTGCCTGACCTGGACGATGACATTTGGCCAGTTTCGAAATACGTAGGGCGTGACCATTCTTTCCCCGCATCTCCGACTTTTGTTTATTGCTCAGTCCTCAACAAGATCCACTACCTCAAACGCTGATTGCTTTGAGCCTGACGGAGCAACAATCTGCCAGCCTGCGTTGCGCACGACGAGTGGAGCAAATGGGACTGGCTCCGATCGAAGTGTAATCTTCAAAACAAGTTACAGCAGATGGGATCGGTGCCTGTCCCATTTGCGATGTGCGCACTCAATAAAACGGGACAGGCACGTCGGAGGTTGCCACAACGTCTGCTCCCGAAGCAAGAGACACCGACGAGCCAGTCCCGTTTTATCCTACCCGGTGCGCAATGCAGGCTAGGGATTTGGAGTTCCGCTCAACAGCTCTGGACTAAATCCCCGCCCAAGCGAAGTCAGATCACGCTGGAACACGATGCGTGGAGGAGACTTTGTAGCATCGATGATGGCTTCAAGACGAGTCGTCGGACCGCCCTGATCGAAATGGCCCAAAGACTGGAATGAGTAGACGTCTCCACCAGTGGTCAGCCATGGGCCCAGTCGCTTAAAGGTTGGCACATCAACAACTCCCTCAGCCAGCAGCCAGACCGGCGAAATACGAGTCGCCATCATCGCCTGAGATGTGCTTCCCGCTTCAACAGGCGGGCGAACTTCAAGAATCTTATCGGCGATGGTCTCGGTCATATCGGGCATCACCAGGAGGATCTCTCGCGGGGCCTGATTGATGTTAATTCGACCGTCGATGAACTCATCATTCAGCACAGTAAGTTTCTGCTCCAGGAGTGGCATCTTTTCCAGCAAGGTCCCTGGGTCCGAAGTCCACGGACTTGTCAGAGTTGTTTCCGCACCGTTAATCTCAATCTGCACCTGAGCGTCGACGAGGTCATAGATGGACCGAAACTGCGCGGACGGCGGGTCAGAAAGATCAATTCCTCCTCGAGTCACTTCTCCAAGTTCGCCACTCGAAATATTTTTCGCAATCCAGTCAACAAGCTGTTGCTGTTCAATCGTCAATTTTCCCTGCGCTTCGGCATCGGCATTTTGATCTCCCGTCATTCGATAGGCCGTAATGAACAGCGCCGTTTCAGTGTCAAATTCTTCTTCCAGCAGATCGTACATCTCAGCCACGATGCCATTGTTAATATTGATCTTCTTGTCTCCGCCCGCCATCGTGTTGCGTTCGCGACTTGAGACTGTGAGGTAATCACGAAAACCCAGATCCAGAAGGCCATCCGCATCATCGTACGGAAGACTGTCAGCACCATCGTCTTCGTTTGGGTCCAATATGCCGTTGCGGTTTGCGTCCTCGCCGTAAAACAGGAGTGGCGTCACTCCCTGAACCTGCAGAAGTTCGTCAATCGACTCCAGCGGCGCGTTGCGGGCTGAGTAGGGAACCGCCAGGCCCTGATAAGTCAACGATTCCGCTCCGCCTTGTCGAGCTTCCTCATCACTATCAATCCAATCAAGAATCGCGTTACAGATCTCTTCTGTCATGTTGGGAATATAAGACACTGCAGTGAACGGGTCCGTCGTATCATCAGTGTCGTCTTCAAACTCCATAAGACGATTGATATTGAACTTTGCGTTTTCGGTGGTCAATCCTGACCGTGGCATGCTGCTGTAGTAGCCAGTTTCATTTGTTACGACGATGGAGAATCTTACCTGTCCGCGAGCATCGTCCGCCTCACGGAGCATCTGATTGTAAAAAAGTGACGGGTTGTGATAGACGTCAATCGTCGGATCCGTTTCCTTCAAGGCAATTTGACTGGCCACAAACTCAATGCCAGACTCCGCCGCCATACGAGCTTCAACATCTCGTCCAAACATCCCGGCCGCACGATGCTCCGTCTCCATGGAACCCATGTAGCTGTAAGCCGCAAGCGAGAGGAGAATCACAACAACGGTGACAACAAGCAGCACAAAACCGTTTCGCGATGCGGATGTGGTTGTCGATGCTGAAGTCCTGACAACCCGTCGTGGAGAGTGCATACTTTTCATAACGCAGACTCCGTCACGAACGGTTCTGCCACAGGAATCGCAACGACCATTCGGTGGGTTGTTTCCGGCACCGAATATTGATCTTCATCGGCGTCGGAGAAAGCTTCACCCGCTTCTTCAAGGTTACGAAGCGTCAGGATGATTTCCACGGCTTTCGGCATTTCGTTCAGAGCATTACTGTCCCATTGCTCCTGCCAGTTGAAACCATCAAAGTATCGAAACTGAAGATTTGTGACTTCCTTCGCCTGCAGCTTTGCGGCATTCAGCTGCGGGATGTCTTCGTTTGTTTCAACGGCGGTGCTTAATCCGAACAGATCACCTTCCATTCTGGCCAATCCGATCGGTCCCTGGTCACCACTTATGGATTCGCGGTCTGCGATGGCCGAAGAAAGCCCGCCGCTTCCTTTGTTTGCCATCAGATATCGAATGATCAGCAGATCACTTGTTCGTTGCGAAGTCGATGTTAATTCCTGCGCTGTCACGTAGGACAATGTTCGGTCGGGACGACTGACAAACAACTGAAGGTCCGACGATGTTCCCACCAGACCACTAGTGTACGTGGTGAGGACGGTTTCGGGATCGATGGCTGATTCCCCATAAGAATTCCCGTCGAGCGAACTTGCACTGCTGCTCGACCCAGAACTCAGACCAGATGTACTGCCGCTACTTGAGGAACCACCAGAACTGCCGCTGGAACCACTGCCTGAACTGCCGCTCGATCCTGAGGTACTTGAACCACTCGCGGTCCCGGAACTTGTTCCCGATGTCCCGGACGACGAACTGCTACTCGTGCTTGAGCTGCCGGTGCTTGGCGAACTGCTACTGCTGGAACTGGATTCATCGTCGGTCACTGTCTTCTTCACGAAGACAACGGACTGAATATCTCGCGCCATCTGGCGAAGCAGCGTTCTCGCGACCTGCTGACGAGTGATCTCTTCGTTGCTGTCGAGTTGTAAGTCAAAGCTGATTTGCAACGCCGAAAACAACGCGACCATCAGGATTGACGTCAGCCCTACTGCAATCAACAACTCGAGCAGTGTAAACGCGGTTCGCCCTGGTTTTGTGGAATGATCTCCGGACAAAACCAAAGGGTTTTTAGACAGAACTGACCTGGAATTTCGATGGCAGCTTTGCGTCATTGCTCACCCCCCTGCAGCGCGGCATCCAGGAATAGTTGTGGATCGCGCATGAAGCGAACAAGTGAAAACCCTGCGTTTGGTTCATCGCCCCCGGGCTTATGTTCTACAAGCACCGTAATCTCAAGCAGCCCCGCAGCTCCGCCTTCGCCAACCTGAACACTCCATTCCCAATTTCCAGTATCGTCATCGTCAAATGGATTATTCTGAGTACTGGCCGCTTCGGTCGCTCCGCAAATGATCTCTCCCATTTTCGCTTCGCATCGAAGAACAGCTTCTGATTGAAGCCTGGCAGACAATTCGGATCTTTGACCTGTTGCCAGACCTTCCATCACAGCCGTGAGAGCACCAAGAAATATCGCCACAGAAATAATGACTTCCAAAAGACTCAAGCCGTTTCGACTCTGGTCTTCTGCGGTGCTTGCGACAACTTCGCGTTGCTTCGGCCGGTTCTCTCGGCTTGTCTGTAGACCGATTACACCGACCTGCGAATCTACCCACATCGTCCTGGAGAAAGATCTTCGCATCAGTCTTCCTCCATCATGTAAACTGGACCAATGCGAACCGCACCAGTGAGCCCGCGAATCGTGACTACGGCAGTTCGCCGATCGGCATCCATCACTCGGAAAGTGCGATCTTCTGCAGTCCCGTCGAATCGAAACAAGACGGGAGAAGACCACGTCCGCTGAGCAAGATCACCGGCTTCATCCAGCGTGGCAAAGTACTTGGGATCGAGTTGCTCGGCACCAGGATTGTCACCCTTCATGGCTCGAATGAACATCTTGTCGTCCAGAATCAACGCCTCAAGCTGAGTGCGAGTATCCTTCCGATCAGAACTGAAGACATTCGATAATGTTGGACTTGGCTCGGCGGGGATCGCCGCCACAGCTTGACCGTTGACTTCAAATCGCAGGTGATAATCCACACCGGAATCAATCGCATACCGGCGAGCATTCGCAATCACTTCGCGGACGCCTTCAGCAGCTTCCTGCACGCGGCCATTCTTGACCCGTTCCATTAAATTTGGGGCGGCCATCGCTGTGATGGTGATAATGATGGCCATCACAATCATCAACTCAAACAACGAAAAGCCGTTGTTGAAGTTTGTGTTGGTGATGATGCGACGGCGTTTCATGGGGACGATGCGTTTGTACGTTCGGAGTTCGAAAGTTCAGGGCAAACGGCCCGTGCCACACAAGTCAGCCACAAAAAAAAACGACCAGAGGGCTGATCGTCCTGAGCTTTTACCAGAACCTAGTTGGTTGTATTTCCACCAGCTGGCGTCCAGTTGTTAAGCGGTATCCCGCCAGCATTCACACCATCGCCCTGTCCATCAGGACCGGTTGACCAGACTGCTGGTTTCAATGCGTTTTGTTTCTTGCTGTGTCCATCGCCATTCCATTCATACTGCAGAACGTTGCCCCAGGCATCCGTTGGAGGTGCTTCGAGGTATGGACGCAATTTTCGGCCTTTGTAGGTCCCGGGATTGATCATCGCCTGCCAGGCTTCCGCGCCGCTACCTTTGAAGTACGTTCCATCGTGGTCAGCAGCGTAAGCACCCACAGTTCCGTTCATCTGATTGATCGTCGCCAGAGTCGCTTTCTCGTTTGCAGTCTGCTGACTACCGATCAGGTTCGGAACGACCATCGCGGCAATGACCAGAATGATGGCCAGTACGATCAGAAGTTCCAAAAGTGTAAAGCCGGCTCGCGTTGCTGGCGACTGAAGCAGAGTCTGACGTTTTCGCATGTTTTCCAAGTCCTTGTGTTCACGACTATGTTGAGAGGTGATTCGCTTTGGCTGTGGGACATTGACGATCTTCACCTGAAGATTGTCCTGTTTAGTAACAACAGTGTGTTCAACACCACAGGCCGCTGCAATGACCGAATATGTCTTTGTATTCGTTCAACTATTCCAATCATTACGCCGTTGATGAAAGATTCAATACTGGTAAAAGTAGCGCAGCAATAACAAACGTTACTACGGTCGCCATAACAAGTAACAATAACGGTTCCAGAAGTCGGACAACCATATCGATTCGGCGACTGGTTCGCTTTTCCAGGTTGTCTGCCACACCGATCAGCACATTTTCCAGATTATTGGCTTCTTCGCCAACCGCAATCATTTCAATTAATTCGCGTGAGAATTGCCCGCTGGCTCGTAGCGGCACGGCCAGCGATTGCCCGCTGCTGACGTTATCTGCCGCGTTTCCGATCGCTTCTGCAAGAATCACATTTCCGCTGGCATCTTTCGCGATACGCAGAGACTGCAGAATGGGGACACCATTTTTCAGAAGAGTTCCCAGCATTCGGCAAAATCTGGCAACAGCCAGACTTTGAAGAATTCCCCCGAGGCCCGGAACTTTTAGTTTCCATTCATCCAGAAATCGCTGCCCCTTGTCTGATTTCAAGTAAGAAAGTGTCACCACGATCAACAGCACAACTGCAATCACGATCAAGACGCCGTAGGCCTGAATCATGTCGCTGATATTCAAGAGGGTCGTTGTAGCCCAGGGCAACGTTCCCTGATCTTTCATTCGAGCGAAGATGGCTGCAAACTCGGGAACGAACCAGACCATCATCACGGTCACAATGCTGAACCCGATCACCATCAAAAACAACGGGTAAACCATTGCTCCCGTGACTTTGCCCTTTAGCTCTTCCTGATGGTCGTTGAACGCGGCGATGCGAGCCAGTACTTCCTCAAGGAAGCCACCTTCTTCTCCCGCCTTTACCATGCTGACCGTCAGGAAATTGAACGCCTTGGGATGACGTCGCATGGCATCATTGAGACGAGTACCGTCCGCAACCTGCTCTCGCACGTCCTGAATGACGAACTTCAACGACGCATGGGATGTTTGATCTTCCAGAAGCTGCAACGACCGCAGCAATGGCACTCCCGACTTCAACAGGTCGGCCAGCTGATTGTAAAAGACTGTGAGAAATCTGGCTGGAACGCGTTTCGATCCGGCTGAAGCCTGCTGCTTCGATTGATCTGACAATGAGACCGAAAGCGGAAACAGGCTTCGGCCTGCAAGACTCGCCAGCGCGTCTTTTTCGCTGGACGCAGTCAGCGTTCCGGAGACCTGTTTGCCGGTCAGTTCGCGGGCAAGATATTTGAAATCAGGCATTGTGAATTACACTTCAGAATCATCGAAGAACATTCGAATCTCGTTAACTTCGCTTCATCATTTCCAGCGAAGAACGGTTACTCATGGACTTAATGTGCTACCCCACGATATCGCCTCGAGTGATTCGCAGAACCTCTTCGACACTGGTGACTCCCGCAAGAACCTGTTCCCACCCGCTGGACCGCAGCGTCGTCATTCCGGCTTTCGTCGCGTAATCGCGAATTTCCATACTGCTGCGGCTTTCTGCACAGAGCCGCTGAATCGTAGCATCCGTTTTGAGAAGCTCAAAAACACCGATTCGGCCGGAGTATCCCGTTTCACGGCATTCACGGCAACCCGCTGGTTCGAACACGGTTTCAGGCAACGGTTGGGGGAAGTCGGAAGGAATCTCCAGCTTCTCAATTGGTGTGGCGACTTTGCAATGCGGGCATAATCGCCGGACCAGTCGCTGAGCCAGAATCCCCTCGACGGTGCTCGCAACGAGGTATGGTTCCACTCCCATATCAATAAGTCGCGTAAACGTTCCGGGAGCGTCGTTGGTGTGCAGAGTACTGAATACCAGATGCCCCGTCAGCGATGCCTGAATAGCCGCTTGTGCCGTTTCGCCGTCTCGAATTTCCCCGATCAGCACAACGTCAGGGTCGTGACGCAGAATACTTCTCAACGCGCCCGCGAATGTCAGTCCGATGCGACTGTGTACCTGAATCTGACTGATCCCGTCCATCTGATATTCCACCGGATCTTCCACGGTGATGATCTTAATGGTCGGGTCTTTGATCTCATTCAATGCGCTGTAAAGTGTGGTTGATTTACCACTGCCCGTGGGACCAGTGACAAGAACGATTCCGTGAGGCAAATCGATCAACTGCTTAAAAATCTTAGAAACCGTCGGCGGCATCCCAACGGCTTTCAGGTCGAACTTCATGCGTGCCTTGTCCAGCAGACGCATGACGACACCTTCGCCGTGCATCATCGGGATAATGGACACACGCACGTCGACTTCTCGACCGGAAACTCGCAACTTGATTCGTCCGTCCTGGGGAAGTCGCTTTTCGGCGATATTCAGGTGCGACATAATCTTAAGACGCGTCACGATGGCCGAATAAAACTGAGCGATCTCCGGAGGCGTAGGCTGAACTCGCAGCATACCGTCGAGACGATATCGAACACGCATTCCATTTTCCTGCGGTTCGATATGCACGTCACTGGTCTGCAGTTTGACGGCTTCCATCAACAGTTCATTCACCAGCTTAATGACCGACGGAGCCTGAGCCCCTTCTGCCAGCTCGCCAAAGTCTTCGTTGATCTCTTCGAGTAGCTCGATGCCCTCTTCATTACGACGGCGAACCAGTTCATTGATCGTATCGCCACCAACACCAAGCAGCTCATGGATTCGGCTACCCAACTCGCCACTGCGAGTCAACACTGGTTCCAGTTTGAAACCGCTGACCGTGCTGAGCTCATCCAGCCCCTCCAGATTAAGAGGATCTGATGTGGCAACGACGACATGCCCGTTTTGCCGATAGAGCGGCAGCAGTGAATGGCGGTAAATGGACGACGTTGGAAACTTGGCCAGCAGATCAGCGTCGACTTCAACATCCTTGAGGTCGATATAATCCATCCCGAACTCATCGGACAACTTGCGGAGGATCTTGTCTTCGGTGACCACTCCCAGCTTCACCAACGCCTGATCGATGCGCATTCCCGCATGAGTCTCGCGAGCCAGTTTTAGCTGTTCGCGAGTGACCAGGCCTTCGTCGACAAGTAATTGACCAAGTTCCATTGCAGGACTTTTATTGAGAGATCAGTCAGGAATAAATTGCAACCAGATCAGAATTTCTGATAGGGTCGAGCTGAAACAACAAGAAACTCTGGCAGCTTATTTCGCACAGATCAGCGTCCGCCGCGACCGCCACGTCCACCGCCTCCAAAAGGATTCCCGCCGCCGCCACCGCCAAAAGGATTCCCGCCGCCTCCACCAAACGGATTGAATCCACCGCCACTACCACCACCAAACGGCGAAGCGCCGCCTCTGCCACCACCTTGTTGACGCATTCGGTCCTGCATCATCTGCTGGAACGGATCAGTCGGCGTTTGAGGCTGCTGTGGCTGCCCCGCATTGCCGCCAGACGAACTGTTTGTAGTCGATGAAGTTGGACGCGTTCCGCCGGATGTCACTCGCGGAAACAATGACTTCAGAGAATCCTGCAACACTGTCGCGTCGGAGTGCTTCAACTGCACGACTCGAATTGTCCGATTTGCCTTTTGGGCCGATTCATCGAGCTCTTTCACAAGGGTTTCCACTTTCGCAAACAGCGCTTCGCTGGAAGAAATCACCAGCGAACTGGTCTGACGATCTGTCGCGATCGTCATCTGCACTCCCTGCGGCTCGTTACCCTTGCCACCAGCACCTCCACCGCCAAACATTTGAGCCAGCGGATTGTTTTGCTGCTGTCGCCCGCCTGCGGGTTCCATGTACGGCTTGAACGTATCTGTGACGATGCTCGAAATGTCTTCAATGTCTGCGTACTCAACATCAATCCGCCTCGGCTGCATATCACGCAGAGATTCAGGAATATTGTTGGAGTCCAGAACTTCCAAAAACGACTCCGCTTCTTCAACCAAAGACTGCGGACCAGTGACAAACAAAGAATTGGAACGGGGGTCTGGAATAATTCGCAGCATTTGAGGATTCGAACCAAGCCCACTAAGCCCGGTGAGATCAGAAACCGACTGTGTGATCGGGCTGAACATGGAACTCAATCCGAAACTGCTGGACGATGATGTGTTCGACACACTGCTGCTGGGTATAAACTGTTCCAGCAACGCAGCGGCTTCCGTGGCATCAGCCGCTTGAAGGTAAAACACTGTCCATTTTGTTCGGAAGGGAATCGACTGCTGCAGAAAGTCCATCGTTTCTTCAAGACGGTCAAGAGCATCTTCGTCTCGTGACAATAACAGCAACTCGTCCCCATCAACAACAATCTGTATTCCGTCAGCGGTTTCGCCGGATCGCGTGCCAGTCTCAGGACGTTTCTGAAGCGTCTGCTCAAGAGACGGCTCGTCAGCCTGACGTGCCACCGGGAGATATCCACTTTGCTTTCGGATTCCGCGGTTACTGGGGGAGACACTGGTTGTGGAATCTTCTGCTGCGCTATCCGCAGAGTTCCCTGGAATCTCATTGGATGGTGTCTTCAGACCTTTGATGGGACCCGATTTCTTCGGCACTACGATTCGGATCGCTGTTTTCTCAGTCGCCTGCCACTCCTGCTCAAGGTACTGGAAAAATTCTTCCGGATCCCGACCACGAAGCGAATAGCGACGAATGTTTCCGCCTTCACCTTTTTTCTTGAGACCGGTTCCATCTTCGCCTAAATCCGCCAGGACCTGCTTGATTTGATCCACCTGGATCGCGGTGCCTTTCACAATGATTCGATTGCCGTAAAGGTCCGTCTCAACGGTGGGTGCACCAGCACCTTCAGAGATAAACAGATTTCGCAGTGTGGCTGCCGCGGAGAGTGGATCCATCTTCGACAATGGAATCACCGCAACAGAACCACCGGCACCTGTTCCGTCTTTGAAAGCCTGAACCCACTCCTCCACTTGTTCGTGCTGCTTGGACGTCCCAAAGATATGAACAGTCCCAGCCGCACCGTCTTCATTCACCACAACCCCAGGCATCATTGCGGTGATGCTTTGAGCAACCTGATCCGCTCGACCACTGACCTTGTACACACGAAGATAAGGACCACTCATTCCGCTTCGGCTCAGCTTCTCTCCATTCGGTCCTTCGGAGATGTCGATCGCTTTAATGATCTCTTCCACCAAAGTTTGCTGGTCGGGCGAGCCCGTGACAAACAGGCTGTTCGTGCGAACATCAGACATCACCTGAAGTGTCGATGTTGCCGTTGACGGAGGCGGCGTTGGTGCACCACCTCGACGATCACCACCACCTCCAGCACTCACATTGGTCACACCCTGTCGCATTCCAAACTGGCTCAACAACATGAACTCTGCTTCTTCAGCATCGATGTTCACCAGAGGATACGACTTAAAGACCAGGTCTCCCTTTCTGCGACTGACGGACGCATCAACATAAGATTTGATACGTCGCAGATTCGAACCTGTATCCGCAATAATCAACGATCCCGTCTGCGTAAAAGCAGTCATTGTGCCAACAGCCCCCAGAAGTTGTTCAACTTCCTGAGCCATCACGCCCACGTCCAATTTTTCCAGCGGGATTTCAATACGAACAATCTCGTTGTCGCCGATTGTACGAATCCCCTGTTCCACTTTGAGCAAATCATCAACAGCAACGTCTGGAATCAGATTTGGCGGAATTCCTTTATCTACGTTCACACAAACCAGAAACCCATCCTTCAGGACAAGGGCAAAACCTTTTCTTTGCAGATAGCCGTTCAGAATATCCATCGCCTGACTGGCGTTGTATTCCTTGCCATCGATATGACTAAAAGTCCCCGGTGGAACCTGATTCAAATCAAGCGTGTATCCAGCTCCTGCAGCGAAATCCTGAAGTACCTGATCCCAGGCTGCATAGCGGAAGTTGAACGAAAACTTCTCCACCAACTCACCCGTTTCAGAACCATCGGCACCTCCGCCAAAGCTGGAAATCACCTCAGCTCCAGCTGGCGGCGCACCCGTCGCACCGTCACTGCCGGAAACACTCATTGCGCCAGGAATTGCTGGACTCGTCGTTGACGCCGTAGCTCCGGGTTGAGATCCCGCTTGCTCGGTCCACTGCTTCTTCTGCTCGTCGTTCAATACCGCGACGTACTTCGCTTCCCAGTCTTTTTTAAACGCGTCCTGCTGCTCTGGGGTTGTCTCAAGTCTCAGCTTCGATGACGCTTCGCGGCGTTGAGTCGAAAGCTCAGCAACTTGTTTTTTCTGTTCGTCAGTCAATCCAAATTCTGTCGCAACACGTTCATCCGACAGAGCTCGAACACCAGCCTGCTGAATGTACAGGCTTCGCAAAACTTTCAACTGACGGCTGTCAAGAATTGTCAACGCTTTGCCACCAGCATCTTCTTTGGCCTTGGCGATTGCCTGCTGCATCTCCTCGCGAATCTTGGTTCGCTCAGCTTCGTCCGAAGTGTCTTTCATTCGCTGCAGAAACGGATCAAAGACTTCTCGACCAGGACTTCCGCCCTTATTTGCTTCAGTCAGCTTCTCCAACTGGGATGGCGAAAGTCCCAGCTGCTGCCGAATTTCATCGTTACGAAGCAAATCCAACTCACTTCCGGCCCTTGATGTGTCCTGGGCTTGCACGTTGACACAAATCACAGACGCAGCAATCCCGGATGCGATACTAAGAGCAGAGATCAGACGACGGATGTTCATGCTTGGATTCCGTTGCTTCGTGCAACCATTTTTTTGATTGAGACCGGCAACTTGCCGCCGGAAAACTTTTTTCTAAACCAACCCAGCACGCGTGGGTTTGGTCGCATCATTCAGGCATCTGTAAAATCTTGTATTCTTTGCAAAGTCGTCTCAAAGTCCTGATTTCTCTTCATCGATTCGACGGAAATCTGGAAGTTGGGGAAGATTGCAAAAAGCTTAACGATTGTTCCTGCTATAAACAGAAAATGTACTTTTGATCAGGTTCAAGTCGGTTGCCTGATGTGGACTCGTGTTGGCTCAAACCCAGCTAAAGGTCTAAAGAGTCTGGAAAAATCTCAAATCATGGCGATTCGAGGATATCCTTCCGGGGTTTACGCTCTTGTCCCAATCGCAACATTCGCATCTTGGCCTCGAATATTCGTTTTTGAACGTTCTGGCCGGAGTTCTTCCAATGAGATATTTTCTTGCAGTTTTCACTGTCTTGGCATTTTCCCTGCCATCCTCAAACACCGTTTCCGCGCAGGAGCGAATGGACCGTGGCGGCAGAGGCGGAGACCGAGGCGACAGAGGTGATCGCGGCGGTCGCGGCGGATTTGGTGGTGGCGACACCGGACCGGGCGGCCCTCCGGGCGGATTTGGTAGCGGCGGTTTTGGAGGCGGACCTCCAGGCGGCTTCGGCGGCGGAGGCTTTGGACCACCCGGCGGAATGGGCGGCCCCCCCGGAGGCTTTGGTGGAGGTGGCTTCGGTGGCGGCGGTTTTGGCGGTGGCCCGCCGGGCGGAGAAAGCGACCGAGGCAGCCGCTTCAGCTCAATGATGGACTCAAACGGAAACGGGAAAATTGATCAGGAAGAGATCGACCGGATGCCGTCTTTCGTTCGTGACATGATGAAGGCACGCGGTGTCGAACTGAAACCCGGAATGTCGCTTGACGATATGCGAAACGGTTTTCGAAGCAGTGCGTCGGGTGGCACACCGCCAAACGGACAGCCAAATAACGGGCAACAACCGAATAACGCCACGGCTCAGAAGACATTGACGCCTTTTAAGATGAAGCCCAAAAAGGCGTTAACGCTTGCTCTTCCTCCCGCCTACAGCGAAGTCGATACCGATTTCGACGGACAGATCGGGATGTACGAGTGGATGATGACTCGTCGCAATGATCTTGATCGGTTCGATGAAATGGATTTTGACGGAGATGGGTATCTGATCCCGGAGGAACTACTGGCCGTGGAATCAGCGACGGCCACTCAGACAGTTGCCGATGCCTCAATTCGTCAGCGACTTGTGATCGTTTCCGCGACACCAACACGAGTTCGCACGAACGCCGCGCCTGGTCAGCCGGGGCAGCCAAGTCCGAATGGGCAGTCGAGTAACTCCCGAAATCCATGGAGCAGCGGAGATCCAGCCACCATCGCGCCAGAAATCTTCAAGCGGCTTGATGGAAACGGAGACGGTTCTATTGACCCTGAAGAATGGCAGCAGAGTCGCAGAACTCGTGAGATGTTCGAACAAGCTGGCATCAAGCTGGAGAAGATGAGCGTCGAACAATTCAGTCAACACTATCTTCGCCTCAGCGCCAACAACGGTGGCGGGCGATAAACACGGCCAGCAAGATCGGGCACATACAGCAATTTTGCTGCCTTGTGCCCGTTTTCGTACTGCATTGTTGCGTCATAATTTTCTTGTCACCACGCAGCGTCAAAACATGAAGTGACCGGACCTCACGGCTTCGTGTCACTCTGCACCCGAGAACGCAACTCGGCGAATTTCCGATGTAAAGCCGCCGAGCTGATGTGTTGACGAACAAAAACGCCGACCTGCTCCGCCGGGTGCCACCGAACGTCATGTGACAGTTTCAAGTCTCCTTCGGACTTTACAGTGGTTGCTGTCGTGGCCCCCAATAGTGACCCGCGGCCAAGCTGGCGGCGATCAAGAGATGAGTTATCGCGGAGACAGCAAACAGTGCGATTCGCAACGGGAACAAGTTCCCGTTCTCCCAAAAGCCCTGGCTACTGGCGTATGAACACGCGGCATGATGAGTCAACTCGAATGACTCGCGCAATGATGCTGATGCTGTTAGAAATCCGGGTAATCGCTGATTGCTGTCCTTTGCGAAATCCATAACGTCATCGATGATCTGAAACTGCATGACGATCCCAAAAAGAATCTTCAAATCAGAATCAGTGCTAACTGCAGACACGCCGTCTTTTACATTCGCATATCCGAATGCAGCGGTGGACAACGCACCAAGGGAGAGTCGCACGACATTTTCACGGTACAACTGCACTTTTCGACACTGCCGGCCATCTCCGAACGCAGCCGGACGCTGTCCTTCCAGCTCCTGAATTTGCGTCCAATAATCATCAATGATGCTCCTGATTCCGGCATCATTCGGTAATTGACGTGTTCTCAGAAACTCATTCTCGCAAAACACCTTGCCATCAATCACGGCGTTGGCGGCTGCTCCGAAGTCCAGAAACAAAGCCAGGCAGCTGACGCGATCAGGCGGAAGACGGCGTTTCGTCCGAAGCGTATGCAGCATATCGAATGCCATGATACACATCACTCGCAGCGGCGTCCGAGGCCTCCTCCTGATCAGAAACGGCAGGCCTCGCAAAACACTCATGATGGCAACGATCACGGATGAGGCTCGCTCATTCTTTTTGGCAGGTCGCTGGGAATAATGTTGATCTGACACGACCATTTTTCTGCCTCAAAGTGCGTATCGATCAAGCCCGCAATGTCGCATCGCAATGCGATTCCGAACATTGCCGCTACACATGACACAAAACGACTTCCCGAGGACATCGCCAGCGAATCGGTATCAGATCACTAACGCCGCGACTGACAATCAGTGTTGTGGACTGATATTGATGCGTCAGGTAACAGTACGGGTAAAAGATGGCTCCCGGATACAACCGGTCTCGAAATTCGAACGCCACGAATTGACAGCCGTGAAGATGTCCAGCCAGAACCAGATCGTACCCGCAGCTCCTGACCGTCTTCCATATTCGAGGATTGTGCGCACACAGGATTTTGATATCACCATCCGGCAGCGTCGCCGCAGAAACGTCCGGACCAGCAATCGTGATCACTCGATTGCAATGAACGAGCCTCGCTACCTCAGTATGAATCCACTTCCCGCCTCCAGCAATCACAGCGTTGCGAACCCGCTGTATTCCGACGCTGCTGTCGTGATTGCCCCCAATCGCAAACACGGGAGCGACCGCACAAAGCGATGCAACAAGATCCTGCAGTTGTGTAAGTTCCGTCGCTCGGTCAACAAGATCGCCACCGAGCAGTATCGCGTGAGGCTCCGACTGATGAACGGATTCGACCACTTGCCGCATCAGATTCTTCGAACGCCCCTGCCGCAAGTGAATGTCACTCACGTAAATCAGGCGACATGCATCCGATCGATTCGAAAGTCGCTCGTCACGAATTTGTAGTTTTCCCTGGAGCCCGATTTCCAACGATGCGGCAATCAACAGGAATTCTCCAGGGGAGGTTCGGGATTGATCTGATGCAACGTCGTACGTTCTTCATCCACGACTTGATGGATGATTTCTCCAAGACACTTCGATCGCTGCTCAATTTCATGAGTCGAACAGAAGCGAGTTCGTGTGTACCAAAAGACCTTTGCCAGACCACGCGGAATGCAAAGTTGACGGCTCAGTTCCTCCAGGATTTCGGCGTTACCGTACCCCCGCAGAAAACAGCGTGCTGGCTCGCACCATTCGTTATTAGGCAGCGTCAATAATTCCAGAAGCATAACTTTCAGATCATCGGCATGGCGGTATGTTTCACTGAGTGATCGGACATGTCTCGTGTCGTAGTCAATCAGTGATGCAAGATCGCTCGCGGAATCGTACAGGATGTTGTCCAGATGCAAATCACCGTGCGACCACGCCGCTTTGTAGTCGTCGCATTGAATTTGGTGAACTCGCCGTACTTCCCGAGCGGCCGCGGCAAAAGCTCTGTGATCTCTTTTCCCTTCATTCAGCAGCTTCCGCAAACTCACGCCATGAACTTCTGGCATGGTGACCGTGTTGCCTGGACCGCATTGCACTGGCGGCCGATCCGGATATAAAAGATGGCCACAATATTCTTCCCAGGCCATCCAATCGCGGCTTCGGGCAAACATGCAAATTCCACTGTCGGTGAGTGACAGGAACAAATTCCCAAACCAGACAGCAACGCTGCCGCCAATCCGTCTTGTTTTTACAAACACAACCACACCGTCGCGATTTTGACACTGGACCCGATTGACTCGAACCTGAGTCATCAATCTCGCGATGAATTGTTGAACGCGCTCAATCATGCAACGATTTCGAAGTGTGGGTGAACACGGGTCGCGAGCTGCTCGCACCAGATGTGATGAACAGCAGACTGCCTGCCGTTGTTTGTTCCGTTCGCTGAACGAGCTTATTCGGAGCCTCGAGCTCTTTGCCATATCAACTGCCGGTCGGCATAATGGACAACAAGACATTCCAGTCGTGAGCCATCTTATCATGCAGCAGGAGACCTTTGCATTGCTTCGCCCCATCTCGATTCTGTTCGCGTCTCTTCTGACCGTGGTTTCCTGTTTTGCCGATGAGCCGTTGAAATACGCCCCGGCGGCTGTCGACAATCCACTGAAAGGGCTTGTCCCGTATTCTGGCGATAAGCGAGATAACTTTCCGCACAGCATGGAATTCAATTACCTGCCGTTGAGTCAACTTATGACTGGCATGAACGAATTCCAGTGGCAGCCGCTTGAAGACTTGCTGAACAACATCGCTTCACGCGGCCATCAAACTGTCTTTCGAATCTGGATGGTTTATCCTGGGCATGACGATGGCATTCCTGAGTTCCTTATCAAAGATGGATTGAAGGTCACCACGTGGTTGAATGAAAACACTGCCCCGTTTCCTCCCGCGAAAGTCCATACGCCCGATTACAACGATCCCCGACTGCGCAAGGCTCTGAAGAATTTCATTGCCGCGATGGGGAAGAAGTATGACGGCGATCCACGAATCGGCTTTATCACCGCTGGTTTGCTGGGAACGTGGGGCGAATGGCACGAGTATCCTCGCCAGGATCTGTTCGCATCCAGGGAAACTCAGGCCGAAGTCCTCGACGCATTTTCCGGTGCGTTCGACATCACACCCGTGCTCCTGCGATATCCAACGGGCGACAATCACTGGCTGTACGCAAAGAATGCCGATCGCCCCTTCGGCTACCACGACGATTCTTTCGCCTGGGCCACCCTGAACACTGGCCGAAAGGAAGACGATTGGTTTTACATGCCGTCCTTGAAAGTCGCCGGGCCGACCGCGATGTCGAAATGGAATACCCATCCGATCGGCGGCGAAATCCGCCCTGAACTATGGGGGCAAATCTTCGATGACAAAGTCACTCATAAACAGGCTCAGGATTTTGATCAAAGCGTGCGAGAAACCCACGCCTCATGGCTCATGGATACCGGCATGATGGAAAAGAAACAATCCGCGACACGCGTGAAGAATGCCTCCCGAGCCGTTCAAAAAATGGGCTACGAATTCCATGTGACTCAAGCCACTGTCGTCTGCGAAGCCAACCAGACTCAAGCCACAATCCAGTTACGCAACACCGGCGTGGCGCCATTTTACTACGACTGGAAAATCGTCATCGCGGCCCTCGACAAAGCTGGCAATCCGCTAAAGCAATGGCCCACTGACTGGAAAGTCACCGGCCTGCTACCGGACGACTCAGCACGAACGTGGCAGCTCTCGCTCGACTCATCTCAAATCCCCAACGACACCGAATCGCTCGCTTTTCGCGTCGTCAATCCACTTCCAAACGGCCTCCCCCTTCGCTTCGCCAACAGTCCCGACCGACAACAAGCTGATGGTTGGTTCCGGATCGGTCCGCCACGGGCCAAGCAGGCCGCAAGGCGAGCGGCAGGAGACGATTCACCATTTTAGAACGATTGTCCAAATCATGCATGAGCAGTTGAGACAACTGAGTTCCTAAGGGCTGTTGTCTATTTCCTGCCACTCGCCCAAAAATGGAATATCATGGTATGTGATTTTGAAACCATGATTGAATAGCAGCACGAGACGCTCTTGCCCACGGCGTGGACAAGAGCTTTAGAATTTGTGCGACACGATTCGCAGTTCTCAACCGTCACCGGAATGTGGCCGTTGACACTGAGTCCTCCTACTATGGCAATGCCGAATTTGGTAAGCACTGCGTCGCTGAAGGCTGCGTCGTGCATCAACGCGCAGTCAGAATGTTTGCTCTCGCGATGAGATGCCTCGTTCTAAACAAAATCGCGTTCACTCGTGGCGATGCGGTCTTCGCGAACAATGGAGAGACATTGACCGCTCAAGAGATACAAAAAAATCCGTTCAGCCCCGCGAACGATGGATCCGCGAACGACGGATCAACAAACGAATGCGTGCTGCGGAGGCAATCAGTTGCTGGTTCAGTTGCTGCCGAACTCTACGATCGAGTCCGTCCTCGCTTGATGCGATCGATCAGTACGGAAAGCAGCAGCACGGCTCCCAGCACAACTTTCTGATTCGAAGATTCGACGCTCATCAGGTTCATTCCGTTCCGAATCACGGCAATAATGAATGCCCCGATCAAAGTGCCCAGCATTCGGCCTTCACCACCCATGAGTGAAGTCCCGCCAACAACGACGGCAGCAATGACTTCCAGTTCGTACATATCTCCATACTTCGGGTCACCGGCGTTGAGTCGCGATGAAACCATGATGCCGCCAAGCCCAGCCAATGCACCGCTGATTGTGTAGACCAGCATTTTTGTCTGCTGGACACGCACTCCGGACAATCGAGCCGCCTCAGCATTTCCGCCGATTGCGTAAAGCACTCGGCCGAAGATCGAACGACTCATCACCACATGCGCTATAAAGTAGAGCAGCACCATGATCAGAATCGGATTCGGCAAACCCAGGGTCGTCTCTCCTCCAATCCAGCGAAAGGAAGACGGCACGGCGTTGATAGATTGAAATTCTGCCAGACGCAACGCCAAACCACTGGCCATCAGCATCATCGCAAGCGTCACAATAAATGGGGGCAAAGATGCCACCGTGACCAGCAGTCCATTCAGGAATCCCGCCGCAGCCGCACAACCAATCGCCAACACGCATGCCGCGAGTACCGAAGGAACGGACGCATTTGTTCCCCCTGCAAAATCGCGAATCACCACAGTTGCAATGACCGAGGCCAGCGCCACCAGCGAGCCGACACTCAGATCGATTCCACCGGTAATGATTACCATTGTCATGCCGATCGCGATGACGGCATAGATCGCGGTCTGATTGGCCACTCCGATCAGGTTGGAGCGTTTCAGAAAGTCGGGCCACTGCCCTGATCTGGGGGAAACAAATCGGTCCGGAGTGAGTTCCGGAAAGCGTTTGAAGATCGTCCAGTCTGCGGATGCTCCAGTGACAGCCACTGCGTCGATGGAGATCGCCGAGGACAAGGTTTGTTCAAGAGCCCGTCTGGCTTCTGCCGGTGTTCCAACAACAATACCCGCGACGCTGATCTCGGTTCCTGTCAGCCGAAGAACGATGGCATCACTGAATGCTCTGTCGTCCGTTGCTCCCGGCACCGCAATAAATACGCTGGAACCAGGATCAAGCTTCGCAAGCAGTGCATCGGCAACTTCGCTTCCGGCGTCGGAGCCGGAGCCGGTAGGCCTTTGTTGCTTAATTGTGAGGGCACTAAAGACCAGAACCAAAAGCAGTAGAACGAACAACATTCCATAATCTGCAAGAAGCGTTCGAAGTGCCTTCTTGGCAAACTCTGATTGAGCAGCGGCCATAGAAAAATTCCAGGTAAAACCTGATCTTCAAACGGCCGCTGTCCAAACTCTGGCTGTCAGCGTGGATTACTTCAGGTCGAATGTGAAATCATCACTTCCAGGGGCAACGACCGCCTTCAGATCTGTACTTGTGACGTCAGTGTATTTGGAAGGGATCTCCAGATTCAAGGAAGGAGGCGTAACACCCGGCGCCGGTGGAGTATCAGAGCCTTGAGGAGTAATGGTCACTCGATAAGTTCCAGGCAGCACACCGTTGCCAAACAGGAATCGTCCGTCCGGACCGATCTTGGCATTGGCCGCATCGCCCGTCGACGAAGAGGAAAAATTGATCATCCCCTCTGTAAGCGGTTTTCCATTCACCGTGACGGTTCCAGCCACTTCCACAGTCTTCGGCATTGTCGATGTTTCGCCGCATCCCGGCAGAGTGAAAAGTCCAATGGCAATTGCGAGAACGCCAAAACGAAAAGAAGCCATAATTCACAAACCTTTAACCAGAACAAAGTTTAAAAAAAATAAACGTCAGAACGTTGAGAGAAGTCTGTTTTCCAGTCCCCCCAAAACAACACCAGACGCAGCAAGTCTGCTGCGCCCAGTGTTGATTGAATTGAAACATGACGACGGATCAGGAATCAGAATTCGCCAAGAGGTACACCATCATCGCATGAACAAAGATTTCGAAGCACGCCCATATCGACGTTCTCGGAAACGAACCGCACTGAACCGTCCCCGAGCAGACCATGAATCCCGCCCACATGGAACGAGTTGATCACGGTATTCGGATCCCATGGTCGGTCTGATCCACCAGCTGTCGTCGGAGAGTTGATTCGGTACTGAACGCTGGTCAAACCAGTGCTCCAGGAATCCGCGCCGTTTGGGTTGGTTGCTGTCACGGGGCCGCCACGAGTTGTTCCGGTGTAACCACCGTAATAACCGCTGCGGATATCAGTCAGACCAACGCGACCAGATTGCTCAGCAACCATCATGACGTTCGATGTCCCATCGACCGCATCGCGAATTCGGGTCTGCTTGTTATGCAGCAACAATCCGTTGTTCGTGTAGAAGCCGCCGTAGTTACTTGGTGAGCCAACAGTGCGTCCTGCAATGTCCGGAAAAGAACCCGAAATACCAACGTACATTGGCGTCTGAATCAATTGTGAATTGTTCAGAAGGTCCGCGTTTGGATCCAGAGGACTTGATGGACAAATGTAGGCGGCGATCTTGTTGTTTCGCAGTGCTGTCGTATTGACCGTCACTACGTTGCCTGCGAAGGATTGATTGAAGTCCATCTGAGCGTACAGGTTGCCCTGCTCTAGATATGGGAAGATCTGCAGTCGCCAGTTTGGCACTGTGTTCCAGGGACTGTTCGAACCCAGTGGCCAGCAGGTCGCTGTGCTTTCATAGTTGTGCAACGCGAGCCCAATCTGCTTCATGTTATTCTTGCACTGCGTTCTTCGAGCTGCTTCTCGTGCCTGTTGCACCGCTGGCAACAGCAGGGCAATCAGGATGGCGATGATTGCAATCACCACCAGCAACTCAATCAATGTGAAACCGACTCTTCTTGACCGGGGCATGAAGTTCTCCAAAAACAAGGCATTAGAACAAGTGAAAGGTTGAGCACAGAGCGAAAGTCAAAAGCCAGCAAACGATCGTGACAATTCTGTTACCACAGAGATCTAAGATCAAAATCGACGAGTAGTCGAATTGAGTGACGAATTTGGAAGATAGAAAGGAAAGAGAAAGGATCGCGGAATCCACATCAGTCGCATCACTCAGTCACATGACTGACGGCGGTGAGCAATCATCGGTGAGTCCCGGATCAACATTTCTGATGCAACTCGGATGCCAGGTATAAAAGTAAGCAAGTCACAGCCACCAGGCAGACAGCGTCGTACGGCAAATCTTCTGATCCGCACCGTGATTCAGCACCGTCTTCATTTCGTGTTCTGCCAGTTGGTGGTTACCAAGTGCAAAACACCTGAACTCGTGTTTTGAAAACAAAAGGCTGACGATTGACGAAAAAGGAACGAATCTCGACGTCATGGCTACTCAAGCAAAGAACAGCCTTCACTCTGCAGATCGATTCCGTAGCAGAGGTTTCTAACCCTCGGATTGAATTCATCGCGACATTGTGAATCAGCAACAAACCCAGAAGCGAATCTGTCATTCCTTAAACAGTTTGCTCAAATCGCAGGCAAACTTGCCCACCGACGGTATTGACACGCGTTCTAGTCAACTTTTGTTCCCAACGTGAGCGTTTGTTCTTGTCCATACCTCAGAGTTCACAAACCAACAGGGCGACTAAAGAACAGTTCAAAAAAATTCCCTCTATTAGTTAGGGACGTCGGTATCCGTCCGGCACTGCAAAAACGGACGGGCTCGCGTTCTTCCATTTCGCTCAAAGAACGGAGACTGTCTCTGGACGGTTCCTGAAGTTGCGTTTGCGATTTGCTTGTTCGCGTCGATCAGTGGTTCAGTGAACCGTTTTTGCCTGGATTCAAGGGGCCACTGTGAAGCACTGCGATCGTCCCTGAATGATGCACGAATGTCCGTTTGTGGGGACATTCGAATAAGTGTCGACGTGACCAGACGGCCAACGAACGGAGATTTGAACATCCGGATCATCGCCCACTGCAAAAATCAACTGCCGTTCATTGCTGGCCTGATAACCATCGCCGGCTATCAACTGACGAGAATGCGTTCGAGTCTTTGTCTTAACCTCAACGACAGTTCCAATGGCATCACGAGAGTCCAGGGTGCCGACGAGTTGTATCGCAATAAATCCGCCGCTGAGCGAAGATTCGTTTGTTAACAAGGCGGCTGGGCTGTCCAGATTACTGACTAAAATGTCTTCGCGTCCGTCGCGGTTCCAGTCGACTCGGGCCACCGATCGACCCAGGTAATTGCCTTCGAACCATTTTCCAAGTTGTCCGGCGGGAACCTCCAGAAATTTTCCCTCGCCGAGGTTGCGAAAAAACTGTGTCGGCATGTGCAGAGGAATTCCTCGCGCCGTTTCGTCGTCGACGTGGCCGTTCGTCACCACCAGATCAGCCCAGCCATCCAGATCAGCATCAAGAAATTGTACGCCAAAACCCAGTTGGCGAATGCCTGGTTCTCGCAGTCCCGCATCAGCTGTGGTGTCGAAATACAAGAGGCTTGCCTGCCGTTGATAAAGAGTATTCGATTCATTGAAATAATTACTGACGAACAGATCCAACTGCCCGTCTCCGTCTGCGTCGCCAACGGCGATCCCCATGCAGGCCTGTGTCCTTCCCTCGCGATCGAAAGCCAGCCCCGTCTGGACTGCTGAATCTTCGAAACGCGGAACGACGCCCGGCATTGGCGTCTGATTGAGCAAAAAGAAGTTCGCGGTGGTGTCATTTCCAACGAACAGACTCAAACGACCAGTGCCATCGAAGTCTGCCGCCACAATTCCCAGGCCTTTTCCGCCAGGTGCGAGCATTCCAGACTCTGACGTGACATCCTGAAACTGACCATTGCCAAGATTCAGCAGGAGCTGATCATCCGCGGCATCAAACTCATGCGGCGTGCAGGCTCGGGGAGTTCCATCGGCCTGTTGACAAATCCGAGACAACAAGTCCGGTCCTTCAAGATAATTCACGACATAGATATCCGGCAATCCGTCACTGTTGAAATCTGCACAGACAGCACTGGTTGACCATTTGTCTCCCGAGATGTTTGCTGAGTGGGTGATATCGTCGAACGTTCCATCTCCGTTGTTTCGAAACAGTCGATTTCCATCAACGTTCGCAACAAAGATGTCGGGCCACCCATCGGCATCAACGTCTGCAATGGCCAGCCCCTGACTGTAGCCGGGTTCAAAAATTGCTGCCGAGCCCGAAACGTTTTCGAAGTGTGAACCGCGATGATTCCGGAATAGAGCATCAGACGGCACGGGATTCTCCGCAACAGGCCAAAGGCCGCCCTGAGTAAAATAAACATCCGGCCAGCCATCGCGGTCGTAATCCAGCACACCAGTTCCGCCTCCGGAAAACTGGAACATTCGCATCCCCGGCCCGGGAATGTTATCACCGTGAGAATACTCAAACTTCAACCCAGTTCGCTCGGCATCATCAACGAATTGAATTCGTCCCTCTGAAGAAGCGGTCTCGGTGTGCACTGAAGACAAAGTTTGCTCGGTCTCGATGCCATTTCCCATCCAACGAGGCAACGCGAATTCAGTAATACCTGGTTGCAAAGCGGGCTGAGCTGTGAGCGTGACTCTGGGCGACTCTGCCGCAGGCTTTTCGATCTCGCTGACGACTGCGGCCTGCTGCGGAAATCGCACTCGAAGAACTTCGGCCCAGCCCCAAACTTCCCACGGATGACTGCAGCGGCCTGCGGCTTCAATCGTTTGCAACACACGTTCGGCGCTGGGTTCCAGATTGCACTGCTTGGCCGACAGCAGCAATTCCTGCAACGCTTCGTTTCGCTTCTGAAACCCTTCCGCCAGACGAGTTTCTCCAATCGATGACAGCAACTGCCCTAATTGATGATGAGCTCGACGGTGAACGGGATCACGGCGAGCTGCTTCCCAAAAACATCGAATCGCTCCACGAGAATCCTGCTGGCGCAGCGACCAATCACCAAAAACAGCCCAGATTTCCGGGTTGTCGGCAACTGATTCCTGCAGTTGCGATCGCCATTTCTGAAAATCAGCACCGTCCGGCAAATCACTTAGGATGCGTCCCAGTCTTGCCTGGGCATCCGCGAATTCTGGTCGCTGCTTCAATCCCTTCTCATAGAGAATTCTCGCGGCAGGAAAATCATGCTGCTGCCATGCCTGATGAGCCTGTGCCAGAATCGTGAGAGGATCGTCCGGACTGTTCGTCAGATAATCGTTCAAGGAATCAGCGTTCTCCGCCGCAGTATCACCAAGTGCCAGCAGAAGCAGATCCACCTCCGTAAATTGACCAGCCCGCAAGCGATCAAATCTCAATTCCGAAGTCTCACTCGTGATGCCGCAAAGACCATACAGTCCGGCAAGGTGAGCACGAGCCGACTGGTGATCAGGATTCAACTCAACCACTTCACGAAGAAAAACTTCGGCGGCAGACAATTGAAATTGGCGAAGCAAAAGAATGTCGCCGGCGCGGAAGCAAGCCTCTTCGCGTCGCGAATGTTCGCGCGGCACGCGGCTGTAGAACTCCGCGGATTCTGCGAACCGATTCATTCGAGATGAAACATCACCTGCCAGAAACGCAACATCGCCGTCAGTCGGTTCCTGGGCGAGAAGTGGCTCAAGAACCGTCAGAGCTTCCTGCAGCTTGCCTTCAATACTCAGCTTCTTGGCCGTGCGAAGCAAGACTTCCGCAGACGGCGCTCGCCACAACCAGAAAACAACAACCCCAAGAATCATCAGCATCAGCGCCGCGACCAGCGTCGATTTCGAACGCCCATTTCGCGAACGATTATTTCGGGCAAACATTGAACATCGCCTGACGAATGAACAGACTGACGAAAAGCTAGGCATGGACTCGCGGGTTCATTCTGGTTGAGGTTCAAAGCTCCATCAACCGCCAATCGGATCATTCGACTCTGGCGGATAACACCAAGACAATCCTGAGGCTACCACAAGAGCTTTTGCCGTGCCATCTGGCTGCAGTGGCCGAGTTCGGTGAATCCCGATAGCGATTGGATTTCAGGAAGTCGAGGTTCCTGCCGCGCCATGTTTCTCAGCGAGCGGCCCAGAACTACCCGGAATCGCCGACCTTCCGGCCTCCGTTTGCAATCTATGTCAGACCAAAAAGGCGCTTCGCATTTGAGGTCGTTTGCATCGCCATCTCTTCGGGCGTCAAGCCGTGGACTTGTGCCAGGCAGTCGTTCGTGTATCGAACCCAGGAAGGTTCATTGCGTTTTCCGCGATTCGGCAATGGTGCCAAATAAGGTGCGTCTGTTTCCACAAGAAAGCGATCCAGCGGAACCGTTTTGGCAACGGTTCTGAGGTCTTCGTTTTTGCGAAACGTCAGCATCCCGGCAAACGAAATGTAGAGTCCCATTTGAATGCATGCAGCGGCGGTATCGGCGTTTCCACAGAAGGAATGCATCAGTCCTGAAAGCGGACCGTTTTGTGCTTCGGCTTGCAGCACTTCAACAACCTCCGCTTCGGCTTCACGGCAATGAACGACAAACGGTTTCCGGATGCGGCGTGACAATTCAATGTGACGAACAAAGTAGTCGCGTTGAATCTCCAGCGGCGCGAAGTCCCAGTACTTGTCGAGCCCTGTCTCGCCAACGCCGACAACATGCGGATGCGACGCAAGGTCTTCGATCATCTGCCAGTCGGTTGGCTTCGCTTCATGGGCGTAATTAGGTTGAATTCCAACGACCGCCGAAACGCATGAGTAGCGGTTTGAAAGCAACACTGCGGCCTGACTGGTCTCCAGCGTCACACCGATCGTCAGCATTCGCTCAACCCCACTGTCAACCGCACGCTGAATCACGTGATCGATATCCTGGTGAAAGCCCTCGGAATCGAGATGGCAATGGGTGTCAATCAGTGGGCTGGCCATGAAATGCGTCTCCAGTACCCGAAACGGGAATGACCAGAGATACGCCGCTAGCTGGCTGCATTCAGATCGACGACAGCAGACTTGTTCGAATAAACAAGTTGGCAGGCCACGATGCACTGATCAAGCGGGAAGGTAGGCAAAACCACGCCGATCGTCTACGCGTGGAACAAGTTAATCTTTCCGCGATTCGTGGATTTTCGATGCTCTTTTCCATGGTCCAGGGAACAACCGAGAACCCAATTCCTGCCAGCGCGGAACGGCGAAAGCCGTCCGGTGATGGCTCTCAAATTCCATGCAAAAACCGGACGGCTCGCGCCGTTCCGCTTCGAGTTGAAAACCAAAATGACTGACACTGGGCCCGCGTCCTTCCGCTTCATTCAAAGAACGGAGACTATTGCGAGACTGTTCCTTATCTCATGTGCGCCGGGATCAGTCCTGAAACGGAATCGCGTCAGGTCGTGGACCAGACTTCGCGTTTTGAACGACAAGAAATCGGCGCTCGATGCGTCGCTCACTTTGACGATGCTCAGGAACCGCCATCCAAAATACAGACAGAATGACGAACACTTGCTGCTGGGTTCATGCTTCGCATTGAGAATCCCGCAGCCCTCTACTTCGAGGTGCTATCGGACTTCAAACTGCGGATATGATTGTGGCAGTCGAAACACTTCTTTGTCGCATCGAGCCATTCGAGCTGCGCGGATGCGAACTTTGATTCGCTCGCGGCCTCTTCGAGACGACGGATAGCGCTGCGGAAGGCCTGTGTGTGTTCCCGGTACTCCGGATCTTTCAGGACTTGCCAAACCTCGGCTTTGCTCACGGCCGTCAGCGTCTTTGTGCCTTCGAGAATCATGGCCTTGTCTTCAATCGCCAATCCTTCCAGCACCATGGAGGCCGCACCGAGCTTTTCTCGCATCTTCATCTGGATGGGGCCTTTCCTGGGCTCATCCTGTGCTTCCGCTGACCAAGCTGTCCAGCAGAGCGCAGCAATGCAGGAGGCCAGTAAAGAAAGTTGCGTCAGAGTCGACCGGGCGGTTGAAGTTGCTTTGCTCATTTTAGTTCTTCTGCAGAGGAGAATTGGGGATGAGGACGGAAGTCAGGTCAGGATCATTTGCTCATGGCAATGCAAAAGCGTCGACTGGGGAGAGTTGCACAACAAACATGGTCGCTTGAATTGTCGGCAGCGTAAATTTTTTTCGCGACCAGGGACCAGAGTGCATTGACTTCGCTGAAAATGCAGAGCCGTTCCAGTGTGGCGAAACGCAAGCACCGTGCCGTTGAAAGCAAAATTTTCGGTGGCGTGTTTGCGTGAGGTGACGTCGCAAATGAGCCGTTCTCTGCACAAAAGTGAGCGATTCAGAGCAATTGCCTGAAGCGTGATTGGTCGCAGATAGCACACCCTGAGCCGCTATTTGAGCCGCAAAGCCGCTACGATATGGCGAGGATTCTAAAGAATCGAGCCGTTAAATTCCGCGAAAAGTCCGTACCGCTTCGCGCCTGAACTGCGAGGTTCGCATGTTTCTGGAATTCTTGTGGATGGTGTTTACACAGAATCTCGGGGTCGGCATCTTGCCAGAACTCAAGGTCCTGCGAGAATTCGACTCGCATGCAGATTTCAGCCACTGAGAAAAACTGAAGGAATTTGCAGCATCTAAAACTTCACAGGCCAACGTCATCAAGATGTCAGTTACCCCTGCGATTGATTGTGTTCCCGAACGATTCACGGACGATGAGGTCAGCTCCTTTCAGCACGACGGCTACTTCGTTGCGCGGAGTTTGATTCCGGAAAAATACATTCAGACGATGAAGCGAATCACACAACGTGATCTCGCTGCGCATCAGGGCGACATTGAATATGAAGCCGATTTGAATTACCCAGGAGCTCCCCCTTCACTGGACGCAGAAGGTGGCCGTACGGCTCGCCGATTGCGGCAGGCGATTAGTCGTGACCCGGTTTTTCTCAGTCTTGTTCGTGAGCCCTTCCTGCTCAATCGACTTCAGCAACTGCTTGGGCCGCATGTCGTAATGCCGTTGCTGCACCACAATTGCATTATGACCAAGCAGCCTCGTTTCAGCAGCGACACGGGCTGGCATCAGGACACTCGATATTGGGCCTTCACCTCTGGCGAACTCGTCAATATCTGGATTGCTCTGGGAACAGAAAATACGCACAACGGATGCCTTCAGGTACTGCCCGGAACTCATACGCGACAGGCACCGGCATCGCTGCTGGACGAAGCCAAATTTCTGCGGACTGACCTGGAGGAAAATCAACCGGTGTTAAAGACATCGCGGTCTGTTGAACTTGAGCCTGGCGACACTTTGTTCTTTCATGCTCGATGTTTTCACGCTGCGACGCGAAACTTTTCCAGTGAGACGAAGCAGTCGGTCGTCTTTACATTCCGTTCGCTCGAAAATCCGCCGGTTCCCAATTCACGATCGGCTCAATGGCCCGAGCTTTTGCTGTCCTGAAGCGGCGTTTGCAAAAAGCGTCATGGCTTGTTTTCGAACGGCCAGTTTCGATAGTGTGTGTATCCGCGCCGAATCGCGACGAACGAAAACCCACAATCAGGAGTGCTCCGCATGTTGAAGGATCGGAATGGAAGCCGGTTCGGTGTCCCGCTCAGCCGACGACTCAGCTGGGACCTGTTGGTGTTTCACCACAGCATTCCGATGTGTTCTCACGATCGAAGAATGGATCTCTCGGCAGTGGCCGAGGCACGGGCCGCCTGCAGTCAGCGAGTTTCCTGGCCAGCATTATTTGTGAAAGCGTTTGCATTGGTGGCAGCGGATGTTCCCGAGCTGCGGCAAACCTGGTATCGCTGGCCATGGGCTCATTTGTATCAGCATCCGTCGAACGTCGCGGCTATGACGGTGCATCGAGAGGTGAACGGCGAACCCTGGTTGTTCTGGGGAATGATTCGTTCGCCTGAGCAGCTGGCCCTGATGGACCTGCAAAATACGATCGATCAGTTTCGAGTGGGCGACGTGCGGAAGGTGTTCTCGAAACAGTGGCAGTTGGCTCATCTTCCCACCGTCTTCCGACGAATGGTCTGGTGGTGGAATCTGAATGTCGAAACCAGAAAACGGGCGACACGCGTCGGGACGTTTTTTCTTTCAACGCTGGCAAGTCGCGGGGCTGAGATTCAGTTGCCGCCTTCGGTTCAGACGGGTTGCCTGACGTATGGTCCGCTGGACGAGAATCAGGTGGCTCGTGTGACGCTGGCCTATGATCATCGAGTCATGGACGGCGCCCTGGTTGCTGAAATTCTGCAAAGGCTCGAATCCACGCTGAATGAGACACTTGTTCAGGAATTGAAAACGATTGGTCGTTCCAACGCGGGTGAGAAAGCCGCCTGATTGTTCCTGAGCCGTCGCACCACACATTTTCTGACACAGTGACAAGTATTACACCTTAAACGGTGCCGCCGGAGATGTTTTCGTTTAACCGTTAGCCGGAGGCGTACGTTGGTCGCCGCATTCGCGTACGCCTCCGGCTTACGGTAAAACAACTCTGTCCTGACCGCGATTGGCCTGATTCTGTATTGTCCCGCCCCGTTTTGCGCTTTCCGCGACGGCAGTTCAGGATTTCTCTGATGGAAGATGTTCTGCCAATCCTGCGATTAAAAAAATCACATCTGTTCCTGACGAGTCTTTCAGTATAGAAAGAGCTGATCAATCATTCGTTTCGCACAAAAGGCAGTGTTGCGGTGTCCGTTGTTTCCGGAGGTTCGGGGCAAGTACAACAGAATCAAAAGGAACGCCGCAAGGTCTCCTCTTTGCAACTTCTGCGCCGCCTTCTGTTGCTGGCTTTGGAATATCGAGGCCCCTCAGCCGTTGTGCTGCTCATGCAAACCGCGCTGGTTGCGCTCAGTCTGTCCACGCTGGGACTGACGGGGATTGGCATCGACTATTTGTCCTCGCAGGTTTTGAAAAACGCCGATCCGGTGAAGTGGCCATTCGGCTGGCAGCCGCCGTCAAGCTGGTCGCCTTTCCAGGTGATTGTTGCGTTGTCTTCGACGATCCTGGTTGTCGCGTTGCTGACGGCTGGGCTCAAATACCTGGCTGCAATTTCTTCCGGAGCGTTGTCGCAGCACATACTGATTCGAGTGCGAACGGAAATCTACGCCAAGCTTCAGCGTTTGAGTTTTCATTTTTATGACGCAGGTGAAAGCAGTTCCATTATCAACCGAGCGGCCGGCGATGCCAACAACGTTCGTAACTTCGTTGACGGCGTTATCATTCGATTGCTGACCGTCCTTCTGACGCTGTCTGTCTTTCTGATCTATATGTTCAGAATGCACGTCAATCTGACTCTTGCTTGTCTGGCAAGTACGCCGCTGCTCTGGATTGGAGCGGTTGTGTTTTCGAAGGTTGTTCAGCCCGCCTACCGACAGGCCAGTGAACTTGGCGACGTCATGATTCGAACTCTGGTCGAGAATCTGCAGGGCATTCAGGTTGTGAAAGGCTTTGCGAGAGAAACAGAACAGGCTGATAAGTTCCGCGTCGCGAATCACAACATTCGCAACTTGAAGGAATCCATCTTCTTTCGCATCTCGACGTTTCAGCCAGCCATGGGGCTCTTAACACAGTTTAACATGCTGGTGCTGATTGCTTACGGAGGTGTGCTTGTTATTCGAGGCGAGCTGGCGCTTGGGGCAGGGCTGTTTGTGTTTGCGAATCTGCTTCATGAATTCGCGAACCAGGTGGCTCAGATTACAAACGTCGTCAACAGCATTCAGGCCAGTCTTGCGAGTGCCGAACGTGTCTTCGAAGTTCTGGATGAGCCTGTTCTGATCGAGAGTCAACCGGATGCGGCTCGCTTGCCGGAGATCACGCAGTCGATCAGCTTCGAGCACGTGTCGTTTGGATACCACGCCGACAAACCGATTCTCAATGAGATCAATCTGACGATCAAAGCTGGCGAATGTGTAGGCATTACTGGACCGACGGGGACTGGCAAGACAACATTGCTGAGTCTTCTGAAACGATTTTACGACGTTTCAGCAGGCCGCATCCTGATCGACGGGATCGACATTCGCGAGCTGAATCTTGACGACGTGCGACGGACGATGGGAATCGTTTTTCAGGAGAGCTTTCTCTTCAGCAACACGGTTGCCGCAAACATTGCCTTCGGGGATCCGGAGGCGACTCAGGATCGAATCGAAGAGGCGGCTCGTATCGCTTCCGCCGACGGCTTCATCAGCGAACTGGAACACGGATATGCTTCGATGGTTGGCGAACACGGCAGCAACCTTTCCGGTGGCCAGCGACAGCGCCTGGCACTGGCTCGTGCGATGTTAACCAATCCTTCTGTGCTCTTGCTGGACGATGCAACAGCTTCGGTCGATCCTGAAACCGAACACGAAATTCGTGAGGCCATGGTCACGGCGATGCGGGGACGAACAACGATTATCATCTCGAATCGATTGAGCACTTTGCGGCAGACGGATCGAATCGTCGTACTGCAGAACGGTTCAATTTCTGAAGTCGGCACTCACGATCAATTGCTTCGGACCAGTCGTTACTATCGAGAACTGGTGGACCTTCAGACTCAGGAATCGACCGATGCCTTGCAACCAGCGTCTGCAAATTCGGTTGAATCGGCCGCATGATTGAACGGTGACTTTTTGAAATCGGGCGCAGGTCGGCTTGATTTGCAAATTTTGTTTTCATTCGTAGTTGGCGTTTCTTATGGCACAGGTTGCCACACTCAGTCGAACTTTAACACGACATGTTGAACGAGAAGATGAGCCACGGCAGCGGCCACTCGATTTTCGTCTGATTGCTCGTCTGATGGCCGCCACGAACGCCTATGGCAGCAAGCGTTTCTGGCTGCTCGCGTCCGTCGTCGCTCGAGCGATTCAACTGCCTGCGTTGACGTGGGTTCTTGCGTCTGTGATCCGAGGCCCCGTGGCAAATCACGACGTCAACGGTGTGCTGATCGGTTCTGCCGGTTTCGCATTGCTGGCATTGTCAACACAGATCGTGATGCACTTCCGACAACGGCTTGCCTTTGAATTGGGTGAAAGCGTTGTCAGCGATCTGCGAACGCAGCTTTTCTGTCATATGCAACGAATGCCGATGCGATGGTTTCATACCAATCGAATCGGTCGTGTCATCAGTCGAATGACCTCGGACATGGAGGACATTCGGATCGGCGTGCAGGAAGTCTTCTATGTGACTTTGGTGCAGTTTATTCAAATGGGAATCGCCGCGACGGCAATGATCTGGTACGACTGGTCGATATTTCTGATTGTGCTCGGTCTTGCTCCGGTGATTTGGTTTATCAATCGTCACTTTCACAAAAGACTCAGCATCGCACTGCGCAACATGCGAGAATCGTTCAGCCGAGTCACTGCGACGCTGGTAGAATCGGTTGTTGGAATACGAGTGACTCAGGGATTCGTACGGCAACACGAAAACGCGATCGTGTTCGGCGATCTGGCGGCCGACCATTCGCGATTCAACACGAAGGTCTTGAAGACTCAGGGAACGTTTCTGCCACTGCTGGAAATGAACAGTCAGATCTTCATGGCGATTTTGCTGCTCGTCGGCGGATATCGAGTATTGGCTCCAGGACATTCGACAGAAATCGGCGATCTTGTTGGCTTCTTTTTCATGGCCAATCTGTTCTTTGCTCCGATTTCAATTCTTGGCAACCAATACAATCAGGCAATGACAGCGATGGCCGGCGCTGAGCGACTTTACCGGCTGCTCGACACAGAACCCGAGTGGAGCGACTTGCCCGATGCCGTGCAACTTGAGCAGATCCGCGGTGAAGTCTCGTTCAGAAATGTGATTTTCAGCTATGACAAAGATCGACCAGTGCTTCAGCAGATTTCGTTTGATGCACAGCCCGGTGAAGTGATCGCGTTGGTTGGGCATACGGGCAGCGGAAAGTCATCGATCATAAATCTGGTCTGCCGATTTTATCTGGCAGATTCTGGCGAAGTCCTGATCGACGGTCACGACATTCGAGACATCACCAGTCATTCGCTTCACCGCCGTATGGGGATTGTGCAACAGCAGAACTTTCTGTTTAGTGGCACGATCGCGGACAACATTCGGTTTTCTCGCCCCGAAGCATCGGACGCAGATATTGTAGATGTGCTCAGGAAGCTGGATTGCGAAGACTTGATTCAGTCGCTTCCGCAGGGACTGCAGACTCCCGTTGGAGAAGGCGGAGCGACCGTGAGTTCCGGCCAGCGACAGTTGATCTGTTTTGCTCGAGCCATGTTGGCAGACCCTTCGATTCTTGTACTGGATGAAGCCACCAGCAGCATTGACAGCGCGACGGAATCTCGGCTGCAGAAGGCTCTGGATGTTTTGCTTGCTGGCCGAACAGCGTTCGTTGTGGCACACCGATTGAGTACGATTCGAAATGCGGACCAGGTGCTTGTGCTGGATCACGGTCACATCGTGGAGCGTGGAACTCACGATGAATTGCTCGCCCAGGCCGGTGTCTACGCGGGGCTTTACGAGCGATTTTCGCAACACTGAATGATCGACGGTATCAGGGCTGTGATCGGCGGCAACGCCCGCACACGCTTTTCCAGATTGCGAAGGTCCTTCCTGAAGAGCTACTTTTACAATCATTCCCGACTGCGTTCATCCTACCGGGATTCGCAGCCTTCTTCACGACTGAAGACTGGTTTGTTAAGACCACTGAGCATCGCGATGATCGACCCACGATTGTGCGGCTCTGCAAGCTGCGTTGCAATATCGCGGTCCAGACTCGGTGAGCGATACGCTGTGTCAGTTCGAGTTGACACTCCCGTGGGGCGTGGTATCTTGACCTCCACGGCGCGTGCAATCTTTGATGTTCAATGCGCCGAGTGATCTTCCGGGCTAACTGGCAATTGAATCGCACTTAACTCGCATTGGAGACCCTTGAATGCCAATCCGGCTGATTCCTGCCACTGACAACTCTGACTTCCCGTACGCCGTTGCATCTTCGATGCTCCGCGAGATTGAAGGCATGACGATTTCGGATGTTGACTTTCCAGCCATGATTGAAGCCGGAAAGCGTTTTGGATGGCCCCAGAAAACAATTGACTCACACTGGGGTATGATGGATCGCGGCAAGTGCTTTCGGTTTGTGCAAAACGACGAACCATTCCTTGAAGGCACAATGTATGAGGACAATATCTTTTTCTCGTTTCGAGATCGCGCACACCAGGAATCCTGTGAAGCGGCGATTGATTCAATGGCCGAAATCCTGGGAGTTCGGAAAATTCTCCGCTAACCAGTCCTGCAGGAATCTCTTAACCAGTAACTGCGATAAGCCGAATCGAAATCGCCAGTTAATAATCCAATATACATAGAGGAGACATGCGGTGCTGGATTCAATTCACAATGTCGATCACGCTAACCGGGCGATTGCAAACATCGGCACCGATACTGCGCGTGAGCCGCGTGGCGACTCAATCGTACACTTCAGCAGAGCGTGATCTCGGCGATTGTGGGTATGGTTATTGCGTGTTTTCTCTGAGCCCACTTCACCTGCGTGTGGCTCGTCTTTGGTGATTCGCCTTTAACCACGGATGACCACAGATGCGCACAGATTGAAGCGCAATGGGAACCGTCGCTGGTTGTTCGTAGTGAATTGGTTCTGAAGTTTTTCTGGCGATGATTCTAAAGCATAGTGTCACGTCGAAAGGTATCGCGATTGCCGCACTGAATCCTGTTCGGTAAATTCTGTGCAGTCAGCACCGCGCATCGCGGCCGATCTGAAAAGTGTGATGCGTGGACCAATAGCACCAATGCACCGGAGCGTCGTTCTTCGCAAGCGGTTGATCTCAGCCTTTGACCAACGGAAACTAAAGTATGATCGCCACCGCTCATGTCATATTCGATCGCAGCTATTTCGAACTGCAATACGATGAATGGTTACACTATCGTGCGAGATTCAAGCGATACGAAATCTGGTTCGCCGTTACGCTGACATTGTCTGGAATGACGATGGCGATTGCATTTCGGAATCAATGGCTTGTCGGTGCTCTTTTTGCATCGGCGGGCGTCTATGAGTTTTTGATGGCCGCCACTTCCAGGCGACGGTGGGTGAATGAACGCGTTGCAACTGTCCGGCATGACAAGACAGTCGATCTTCAGTTTGACGCAGATTCACTTATATCAACGTCCGCCAATGGTTCCGCAACAATGCGTTTTTCTGGATTCACGGGCTTCGCCGCGGCCTCGAAAGGGTTCTTCCTCATTCCGGACACTGGAGTTTCAATCTACGTTCCTCGTGCTACCATTGATCCCAGCGACTCTTATTCTACACTGCTCGAACTGCTTGGTTCCAAAATCAACGCGTGCAGCATTCAGAAAATCGAGTGATGTTACAGTATTTCGCTCCGGTTGCGAATTCATCGCGTTTGATACACGCAGATCCTCCGATTGCGATGGCGATCTGCTTCGAACTCTCCATTCCGGAACACGCCACGCGTGCTAGCGAAGCGGGAGCTGTCGCTTACATTGCAAGCGTCGCAAAAACAGCATCGGGTGTCGCCAATGCGTGCATACGTTTGTCTGAAATTGCGGCTGAATTCTCGATGCCTGTAGCGATGGCGAATTGCCTTGGAGTTCTCGATGGCGCAGAATGTAGAGGCCGGTCGTCCGCGTGGAACAGGAGCGGAAAGTTGGTCGCTCAACTTGACGAAGAAAATGAAGGAGTTCTCGTGGTCGATACGGCAACCTGCGATGTCGTCACCTCGATTCTGTCGCAAAAAAGCTAATGCCAAAAAAGTAAGCCGAGTTGCGGAGGTTACTACTGTATTGGGCGTTTTCGTTTAACGGCGAGCCGCAGGCGCAGGCGAAATAGGGCAACGAAGCCTGCGGCTTGCCGTTAAACGCAATACCGTTCAACGAACGGCCTGTGAAGTAGCGGAATCGGCGCAAGCCGTCCGGTGAGCCAGCATTTTGCAGGCACTCACCGGACGGCTCGCGCCGTGCCGCTACTATTTGAACGGTATTGCCGTTAAACGACTAAATCAACATCCCGCTTGCGCCGTGCTGCTAAAACCTAACCGTGCTGTTACAAGGCTTCGGCCTCGGCTGCGGAAATTAGCTGGTCCTGATCGGTGTCGATTTTTCGGAATTGATCGGGTGAACCAAGAAACTCGCGAGTCGAAACATCGCCGTCCTGATTTCGATCCATCCGACGGAACCATTCTGGACCCGATAGTCCCGCTGTCCCAGGAAGGATTGCATCGCCGCCGCCCATCTGCATGGAATTCATCTCCATAGCGCCCGTTGCGCGACGAAGGTCGGGTTGTCCGAGCCCCAGGGTCAGCACGTATTCGGTGCCAAGTTCTGTTTCGGCAAACGTTCCATCACCATTGAGATCGTATTTTTTCAGCACCCCGGATCCCGAACGAACTTCACGCGAAGACAGGCGACGATCCTGATTTGCGTCGAGCAGTCCGAACAGAGTTTTCCCATCCTGCTTGACGGTCACTTCGATTTTGCTGGCAGCCGCCATCATGTCTCGCTCGACGAATGAGAACAGTTCATCCCGAGTAATCATTTTGTCTTCGTTCTGGTCAACGTCGGCGAAGCTTCCGCTTGCTCCTGATTGCTGCATGGCGCTGACAATTCCCCCGAATTCCGTTTCATCGAGATACTGATTGCGGTCGCCATCAATCATGGAAAAAGTCTGTCCAAGGAAGCCTCGAGTCAACGCGCGGTTGTTCGCACCTCCGCCACGAGCCACAATTTTCAGCGGCAATCCGTCAACGACGATCGTCGTTTGCCCGAACGAATCATCGGTAATTCGACAGAACTCCGATGCCTGTGCAGCCAGAGTGACATTGATGTCGCTCGTGTTTGCTCGGTCAGAAAGTCGAACATCGACATTCAGATGATAGACCGGTGCGGCAAGAATGGACTCAACCTGAGCCAGACTCAAATCGGCATCAGCCGATTGATCCGAACCTTGTCGGAGTATCCCCGCCTTCACCGTCATACCCTGGCCATACCGCTTGACAATTCGTTCTGCGGCGAGAGCACGAGAGGACTCATCGGTGATGTGAAAGAAAGGCAGACTTACAACATCGGGAGTCACGGCCGCGTACTGGCTTCGCGGATCGCGATAGGGCAACAGTTCGGAAACACTGAACGTTTCATCATTGTCGAGGTCGCGAAAACGCAGTGTGTGAAAGGCGTTCAGTAATTCCTGCTCAGACACCGCTGCATTTTGATCAGCGTCGATCAGTGATGCCAGCCGTACTGCATCATCGGAGCTCTGCGGCTGGGCGATCAGATCAAACGTTTTTGGCAGACGCTCGTGCAACCATTCGGCAAACGCCGTTGTCGAAATTTCCGTCACGGATTCCCCATCGCTGGAGCGAAGGATATCGGCAGGCCCCGAAATTCCGCCAAGCCGACGGATATTTTCAGTTAGAAGAGACAGCTCTTTGGCATCGAGCGATTTGTTCTTGTCGATATCGAGCTGCGTTGCCAGAAACTTCCCAATCCATGTTCGATAGGGCACTTTGGCGACAGAAATCTGCAGGGTTGCAAAGATCGGACCGCCCGGAGCCATGATGACCATGGTCGCCTGATCGGCTTTGACTTCTGTCGGTACTTTTCGCTGACCGTAAAGGTTTGGCGCAGCAAACAGAATGATCGCAAATGCCAGAAGGATTTGTCGTGAGTGAATTTGAATCTGCATGAGCTGTTCCCTTTCGCCAGTGTCACTCCTATGCAAGAGTGACACCGGCCCGAACTTTGTCTCAGAATCTTCTCGACCGGCTATTCTTCAACCACAGTGAATTCCGGCAATTCACCATTCCACCATTTCGGTTGAGCAAAGATCTGCTCCACTTCCATGCGAAACCCGGGCAAGATTGGCCCACCGTCCAGTGCTTGCCATTTTCCCAGTGCCAAAGTGTGGGCCGAGCGGCGAATGACCTGGATCTCTTTCTTGAATGGATCGGGAATCCAGATCATCTCCACGCCAAGCTTCAAATACGACGTTGTGCGAAGTCGCATGTCGGTGCGGCGATCATTGGAAGAGGCCACATCGATCACCATTTTGGGGATCTCAGAAGCCACCGCCTGATCGAATTGCGAAAACGGCCGTGCGTCACAGAATACGCTGATCGCCGGAACGTAGACCGTGTCCGGCTGCGACTTCACGTGCAGGCCAATTCCCGGGCACGCATATCCGCGCGAAGCGACGGGTTGAGTCTGAAACCAGACCGCCAACGCGCGGGTCAGATTCAGCACGATGGTTCCGTGTGTGTCGTCCGGAGCGGATAACAGCACCGGCTGACCATCGTGCAGTTCGTGCCAGCGCCCCGATTCTGGAAGGTCTTGTTTCTGCGACGCAAATTCCGCAGCGGTGATGGACGACACCTTTGACATCGCGTTACCTGATTCGACTTTTCAAAATGGTTTCTGACTTTTAAAAGAGCCGACGTGGTGAAAACGCGAGCTCTTCATTCTTCAATCGGGCAGAACTTCGCTAAAGAACCGCAGCCAGTTGCCGTGCATGATGCCAGCAATGTCGGAATCAGAATAGCCACGTTTTGACATCAGATCTGTCAGGCGCTGCAGATCGCGAATGCGATCAAAGTCAGCCGGAGTTTGTTCGACTCCGTAACCGCCATCAAGATCGCTGCCAATTCCCACATGGCGAGCACTTCCTGCCAGCTGGCAGACGATATCAATATTATCGACAGCACGCTCCATGGTCACAGTCGATTCGCTGACTCGGCGCACATAGCCCGGCTGGAGCATAATCACGTCAAATGCGATCCCAATCACTCCATCACGGTCGATCACCGCCTTGTATTGCTCATCGGAAAACTGGCGTTGCCATGGAGCCAGTCGGCGTGAATTCTGATGACTCGCATGGATGCGACCTTCAAAGTACTCCAGAACCTGCCAGAAGGCAACGTCCGAAAGATGCGTCACATCGACTGTCATTCCCAGCTCGCCGATTCGTTTGAGCAAAGGAATCGCATCCAGAGCCAGACCAACTTCGCAGGACGTACCACCGCCGTACCGATTGGCACCGTAATGCGTCAACCCGATCGCTCGCAGGCCATGTTCATAAAATTCGTCGATCGTTTCCGGAACCAGAACCGGATCGGCACCTTCCATGGTCTGAATAAATCCCAGCGGAGCGGTCTGCGGATGCTTGCGATAGTCGTCGATGTGGTGCGCAAGATCTCTTTTGGTTTTGATGGACCGCATCAGGCCGGCTCGCTCCATCGCTCTGTGCCATGCAAGGTGCGCGTGGGCCATTGAGTAACAGGCCTGAGGCGACGTCCAGCCGAAGGAGTGATTGATTTCTTTTTCCTGACGGGCAAGCAGCGTCGACAGGCAAATTCCGATCTCGGCAGCTCGCAGCTCCGGCAAGCTGAGCGTACTGCCTCCGCGTCCCGGATCTGTCATTCCAAGAGCACGCTCCTGCGCCCTCAGATCGTCAACGGAACATCGCATGTCACGATTCCAGTCAACTCCATTAAGAGCAAGATCCAGATGAGCATCAAACAGAAGCACGGCAGGTTCCTTTGGAAGGAGTATGTTGAGGAAGGATGATTTGTAGATGCTGAGATGTTGGGCAATAGCACCGGAATTGCCGGAGACAGCATACCCGTCCGCAGCGAATTGGCTTCTCATCGCCTCGGACGAGAGTTTTTCATCGCAGGAGACTATCATGCGGCACACTGCGTCACATCGTCAAGTCTCCCGCCATTTTCATTTCACTCGCCTCAATAGGAAACGGTATCATGTTGCGTGTTGCTGAGTACCGCCTGTCCATCATTTCCAGAATGTCGCTCTGTCACCTGTGTCTGTCGATTCTTTTCGTAATAACCATGTCGGCGGCGAACATTGTTCGGGCCGAGAACCTGATTCAGGCCGAAAATCAGAAGCCCGGTGCCATCGACTGGCAGTTGACTCGTGTAAAAGTCGAAGCCGGTGGCTGCCGCTCTGTGAATATCGAAGGGTATTGCTCAAAGCAAAGCGTTCAGGCTGGTGAATCGATCGACATCATGGTTTCCTCAAAACCAGCTCGCGCGTTCAAGCTGGAATTCTTCCGCACGGGATTCTACGGCGGTCGCGGAGCAAGATTGATGAAGACGATCGATCGAATCGAAGGTGTGACTCAGCCTGAACCAAAGATCGGTGAAAAGGATCTGCACGAATGCCAATGGGCTCCGTCGTACACGATGACGATTCCCGAAGACTGGATCAGCGGCGTTTATCTCGGACGTATGACGACAATTCCCGAAGGCGTTGAACCGTATTGGCAGAGCTATGTCATCTTCATTGTTCGCGATGAACGACCTGCGGATGTCTTGTTTCAATGTTCCGACAATACCTGGCAGGCCTACAACGTTTGGCCAAGTCATTACTCGGTGTACACGCATCCGAAAGGGAACCAGGGACCGTGGGCTGATGTCAGCTTTGATCGACCATACGGTCGTGAATCGCAATACACATCAGTGGTCAATGACCCGTTGACTGTCGGCGCCGGAGAATTTATTCCTTACGAATTTCCCATGACTTATTGGCTTGAGCAACAAGGCTACGATGTCACCTATTGTTCCAACAGCGATATGGTGACTCCGGATCGCGGCCTGAAATGCAAGTCGTTCGTCAGCATCGGGCACGACGAGTACTGGGATATTCGACAGTTCGAAAGTGTCAGCCGCATGCGTGACGAAGGTGTTGACCTGCTGTTTCTTTCTGGAAACAGTGTCTGCTGGGTGACGCCTCTGAGAGCCAGTTCAACCGGAACTGCCAATCGCATTTTCTTTCGCGGTGGACCGTACGGCGCGGAGAACGATTATGCCAAAGGTCGCGAACGGGACAATGGTCCTTTTCCTCATCGCGGGCCGGATGAAGGACTTCTGATGGGTGCTCGAAATATTGAACCTGTCAACGGCGGCGGCGATTGGGTTGTGACGAAGGTTGATCATTGGATGTTTGACGGCACAGATGTCAAGAACGGCGAATTTATTCCGGGGCTGATTGGCTGGGAATATCATGGCCAGCCTGCTGATATTCCGGGTCTGGAAGTTGTCGCCTCCGGAACGGCCTGGCAAGGTGGCGTGAATCCTCAGCAATGGACTGCGACGATCTATCCCGGACCGAAAAAGAATTTTGTCTTCAACGCAGCCACAATCTGGTGGGCTCAGGCACTTGGCGATCCCTCAGGTCACACGCTGCCATGGTCGCATCACAGTCGTCCCCACGGACCGGACGAACGCGTGCAAAGAATGACGGCGAATCTTCTGAAGCGAGCGATCGAGAATTGAAGGACGAGTCCGTCGAATTCCGACGAATTCGGCCGCAAGGCGTTTCTCATCTGCGACTCGCTTTTAACGACAGGCGTCGAAATAACTGTGGGACCTACACGATGACGCTTGGCCTGTTTCTCAAGTCGTAGGGTGTGACAAGCGGAGCGCAGGCACACCAGTATCAGGACACGGTGTGCCTGCGATCCGCTTGTCACACCCTAGGAGTTGCCCTCGTTTTTCTCCTAAAAAAACGACTTCTGTTTATCGCTAAGTCCTGAGGAGTGATGCTCAGACGTTCGAGGGTCCGATGGAGACTGTGCGACAGACTTCATCTGTTTTGAATCCCAGGGCCATGGGCCGACGTGTTCCGGGGAGAATGACAACGTCGTACAATTCTTTGACCACGCCTTCGATTCTGACCCAATGGACGATGTCACCACTGCGCAGGTCGATCACGTATAAGCCGCACCGGGGTTGTGCTTCACGCGATGTCAGATTCTCATCCAGAGCCAACCCCTGAAACGTGCGATTCTCCCGCTGCAGCGAAGAGCCGATCACGGCGTAGTCACCGATAAAAGAGAGGCCTCGCAGATAACCAGGGCAGAACGCAATGGGTTCGAACTTGCCTGCCTTGCAATCGACCGTACCGAAGAATCCGGTCCCGGAATCCAGCAGCCACAGCTTGTCACGATACAATCGCGGGGAGTGCGGCATCGAGAGGCCAGCAACGATTGTCTCGTCGGTTGTGACGTCCATGACGCAGCCACCGTCTCGTCGTCGGTCACGCCAACCGTCGGCAACATCGCTCTGACAAACAGAAGTCACGTACCTGGGCTGACCATTCTCCATCGCGAGTCCGTTCAGATGGCAGCGATCCTCGGCTGCCAGCTTCGACAAGAATGGCGGCTTCCATAATGGTGTAAAGCTGTGTCGATCGCTGACCGTGGCCAGACACCCAAATAGCGTGTTCACGAACACCGGGCGACCGTTGCGGTCAATCGCGACGTCATGAATGTCCAGATCGCCGGTGACATATCCCACTTTGGGAGCGAACAGCTTGTCGTATCCGTTGCTCTGTTGACCTGGTTCCAGGATGTTCTCGAACCTCCAGAGCTGATAGAGCGACGACATCCACAAGCTCTGCCCATCAGACCAAAGCCCCAGACAGCGATTGAAGGTTCGTTCAAAAATGGAGAGCCGATGATCCGGCTGCAACCCGAGCAAAAACAATTTGCCACTCTGGTAAGTCGTGAACGCCAGGCTCACGTTGTGTTCCGCGAGCCATGCGGGGAAGTGGCGTGAACTCATCACTTCCAGCGCTGGCGCGTTCGTGTTCGTCGGTACGGACGTTGGATCTGCCGGTGTCGGACTTGCGGGAGACATTCGAGCTTACTTCAGATGATGACTATCGAGCAGGACACTGGCCACATTTCAGCGGACCGTGCTGCGCAGATGAGGCGTGCTCTTCAAGGAAACATCAATGACGGGCCACAAGAAAGACGCTTCGCAGCGTCCCTTCATTCAGGAGATGAAATTAAAGAGTTCCGCGTCGCAGGTCCAATGTGAACGGGAAGTCTGGCGACATACGCGGTTCCTTTGGCACCAATACGCCGCCGGTATGTCCCATTCGGAAGAACCGTCCAGCACGCCGACTTTCGGCAGCCAGTGAATTCACCGGATACCCTTCCGGATTCAACCCGCCTGGATGTTCGACGTAGTAGCGACAACCTCCCAGAGAGCGACTGTTTGTGGTATCAACAAGATCGACAACCACAGGCGTATGAACCGCGATCGTTGGATGAAGACAACTTGGTGGCTGCCAGGCTCTATAGCGAACCCCGCCAACAAACTCGCCTGGCACATCGGTCGCCTGCAGCGGAACACGAACGCCATTCACAGTAATGCACATCCCCGGCGAATACATTCCCGTGGTTTTGACTTGAAGACGTTCCAGCGACGAATCCACGTAACGGGTTGTTCCGCCAGTTCCGGGCTCCTCACCCAACACGTACCATGGCTCCAGCGATTGACGCAGTTCTACTTTGACGCCACTCGCTTCGAACGTCCCGATCAGAGGGCATCGAAACTCCAGATGTGCGCCGAACCAATTGACATCAAAGTCCAGTCCACCGCCTCGCAGATAGTCGACGACGGAGCTGATATCCGACCACAGATAGTGGGGCAGCATGAAGCGATCGTGAATCAGTGTTCGCCAATGAATGAGTGGCTCTTTGTAAGGCTTCTCCCAAAAGTGCGCAACCAATGCGCGGACAAGAAGTTGCTGTGTGAGGCTCATGCGAGCATGAGGCGGCATTTCGAATCCGCGAAGTTCGACAAGCCCGAGTCGGCCAGTGGTATGGTCTGGCGAGTAAAGCTTGTCGATGCAGATTTCTGCGCGGTGAGTATTTCCTGTCAGGTCAATCAACAGATTTCGAAACAGCCGATCAACCATCCAGTTCGGAATCCAGCCATGGCCTGGATCCGGCACCTGAGAAAATGCCACTTCCAGTTCATAAATGGCATCATCACGTCCCTCGTCAACTCGAGGCGCCTGACTGGTTGGTCCAATAAACAGGCTTGAGAAAAGGTACGAAAGCGAAGGATGATTATTCCAGAATCCAACCAGGCTTCGAAGTAAATCCGGACGACGCAGGAAAGGACTGTCGGCCGGAGTTGCACCTCCAAAGACCAAATGGTTTCCTCCACCTGTTCCCGTATGCCGTCCATCAAGCTGAAACTTCTCTGTTCCAAGGCGACACTGCCGTGCCTCTTCGTAGACGGACGTCGTTATGTCCTTCAGCTGTTCCCAGCTGTGGGCTGGATGAATGTTGACTTCAATCACCCCTGGATCCGGAGTCACTTTCAGCAACTCCAGCCGATAGTCATACGGCGGCAGGTACCCTTCAATAATCACCGGAGTCTGAAGAGCTTCGGCCGTCTCTTCGATCATTGCAATCAGTTCGAGATAGTCTTCAATCGTCCCCACCGGCGGCATGAAAACGCGGATCTGACCATCGCGAGGCTCAACGCACAAAGCGGTGCGCACCACTGGGCCGGAACCGAGAGGCAACGAGGTATACTCTTCGCTGGATTCCTCTGGATCGTTGACAAGCCCAAGTCGCTGCATCACCTGTTGCTGCCTTGGCTTCCGAGCGTCCTCTTTCTGAGCCGCCAATTGCTCCTGTGCCGTCTTGCGGATTTCCGCATAGCCTGGCAATGGATCTCGGTCTGCAAACGGATCGACCGTATAAACCAACGGAGTATCGGCTCCAGCGATCGGCAGTGATTCCAGCGGAAGCCTTAGCCCGATCGGAGAATCGCCTGGAATCAGAAAAAGCTTGTGCGATCGAAATGGCCAAAAGCCGCTCAGCCATTTGGCATTGGATTGCCACCAGGGGCGAGTCAATGGCAACACAAAGCCGACTGGCCGACTGATTCCGCGTTCCAGCGCGCGACTAAGTCTGCGGCGATCTTCGTCGTCATCAGCATTGAATTCTCGCGGATCAATATCCACCGGGAGTTTCTGCTCAATCTCCATCATGTGATAAACGTCTTCGTAGGCCGGACGTATCCAGCGATCTTCGACGTTCAATCGTTCGGCAAGGTCACAGATGAATTCCGCTGCCTTCGTTTCATCGGCCACAGGCTTTGTCATGTCCGCATGACCGGCTGTCAAACCGAGATCCGCAAGCAAGGCCTGATTCTTCCAGATCGGCTCACCATCTTTTCGCCACAGACACGTATAAGCCCATCGCGGCAACGATTCTCCTGGGTACCATTTTCCCTGGCCATAATGCAACAGTCCACCAGGACCGAATCGGTCGCGCAGACGTCGAATCAATTGATCAGAAAGTTGCTGTTTATGCGGACCAACTGCAGCAGAATTCCATTCCGCACCTTCCATATCGTCAATGGAAACAAACGTCGGTTCGCCACCCATTGTCAATCGAACGTCGTTTGCAACCAGACGCCGATCAACCTCAGCCCCTGTTGCATCAATACGCTCCCAGTTCTCTTCCGTGTAGGGCATGGTGACACGAGGATCTTCGTGAATTCGTGTAACCGTCATCTCGAAGTCAAATTCAACCTCGGACTTCGAAACACCTCCGGAAATTGGAGCCGCTGTCTGAGGCGACGGCGTTGCAGCCAGCGGAATATGACCTTCACCAGTCAACAGTCCCGATGTTGGATCAAGCCCCACCCAACCCGCGCCGGGAAGAAAGACTTCGGTCCATGCATGCAGATCGGTAAAGTCAACGGTCGGACCTTCGGGCCCTTCAAGGGGTTTAAGATCTGCTGTCAACTGCACGAGATAACCGGAAACAAATCTCGCCGCCAGACCAAAGCTGCGAAGCAGATGGACAAGCAGCCAGGCAGAGTCACGACAGGAGCCAGAACGCTTCGTAAGCGTTTCTTCAGGTGTCTGGACACCCGGCTCCATGCGAATCAGGTAGCTGATGTCCTGCTGAAGTTTCTGATTGATGTCAGTGATAAAGGTGTTCGTGCGACGTTTGCTGATATCAATCGTTTTGCGATAGGCATTAAAGATCGCGGATTTTGAATGGGGTTGCAGGAACGGCTTTAAGTCCTGAGCCAGTTCATCAGCATAGACGAATGGAAATTCTGTCGCGTCGTCTTCCAGAAAGAAGTCGAACGGATTAACAACCGTCATGTCGGCAACAACATCCACCGACACAGAAAAAAGATCGGTAGGCTTATGAAATACGAGGCGTGCCAGAAAGTTTCCGTGAGGATCCTGCTGCCAGTTAATAAAGTGGTCAGCCGGTTCTACCTTCAACGAATAAGCATCAATCGGCGTGCGCGAGTGAGGCGCTGGGCGAAGCCGAATGACTTGTGGTCCAAGCGTGACAAGTCGATCGTACTTGTAAATGGTCTTGTGGTGGAGCGCAACTTTGATAGGCATTGATTCACTTTGGCGCGAAGCCATTCAGAAGTGGGAACAGGAATTCTCAGAAGTCATTTCAATCCATACACACTGAGTGCATAGAACAGCGTCGCATGCTGCTGAGGTTGACTTTCGCGGAAGACAACAAAACCAGACTTAACAATTCAGACTTATCAATCTTATCAATAGCGAGTCATCGTTTGAGATTGAGTCATCTTCTGAGGCGGTATGCTGACTTGAAAGAACGACTCAGAAACGGCTTCACCAACTTTGTTGATCCGCGTCTGAAAGTCGTCAACGAATTGATGCAATCCGTTCGCAATGATGTCGGTTGCTCGAGCATAGTTGAGCTGCGAACTCATTTGCCCAAGCATTTGTTCTGCGGGATTACTGAAGGTGTGGGCTGCTGTTCCGGAGATTGCACGCAGGCAGCTTTCGGCTTCGCGAACACAAAATCGCAGCGATCTTGGAAACGAAGCGTTGAGAATCAGAAAGTCGACGACGTTGACGGGTTGAATTCGGCCGTAGGCCCGGCGATAGGTCTGCAAAGCGCTGGTTGATTCCAGAAGAGCGGCCCATTGAACCACATCGACCTGCGATCCAACATGAGTCGGGTTCGGCAGAAGGATGAAGTACTTTACGTCCAGAATTCGAGACGTCTTGTCCGCACGTTCCAACAGAGAGCCAATGCTTGAAAAATTCCAGGCTTCCCCGCGAGGAGAGGTCGCTGCGGCAACGCCACTTGTCTGATGAGCCGACCGCTTAATCTGTTCCAGGAACGGATGCGGCTGCTGCAGAATCTGTGGAGCCTGTAATGCCGCCTGGCGTACTCGCAGGTAGAAGCGATTGATGGATTCCCACAACGGTGTCGTAAGATTTTCACGAATCGCGCGGGCATTCTCGCGAGCAGCAGCGAGGCAATTCACCACCGAGTTCAGATTTCTGCGGTCGAACAGCAGATACTGGAGGACAGTTTCACGGGTCGTCGCCGAATAATGTTCGTTGAAGGCTTCGACATAACCTCCCGCATGCAAGAGCGACGACCAGAGCACGTCTTCACGTCCTCGATATCCCAGGGCAATGTTCAGCGTGACATCAATAAACCTCGCCTGATTTTCAGCTCGCTCAAGGTAGCGGCTCATCCAGAACAGCGAATCAGCAACTCGACAAAGCATGATGGTAAACCGTTTCGAGAGTGAGAAGTCTCAACTGCAACTTCTGAAGTCAGAGTATGCAGACCTATTGTCCGGGAACCTGCAGTCGCGCGAACGGCGTATCTCGCAAAAGTACCCAGGTGTCTTTGCTGCCGCCTCCCTGAGATGAGTTGACAATCATCGATCCTTCTTTGAGGGCGACTCGTGTCAAACCACCGGGCAACACAAAGACATCTTCACCAAACAAAATGAACGGACGTAAATCCACGTGCCGAGGAACCAGACTTTGGTTGATCACCGTCGGCACCGTTGACAACGTCAGCATTGGCTGGGCGATATAGTTTCGCGGATCTTTGCGAATGGACTCCGCACATTTGTCGCGTTCGGCCTGCGATGCCTGTGGGCCCATCAAAATTCCGTAGCCGCCGGATTCATTGGTTGGTTTCACGACCAATTCGTGCAGATGACTGAGCACATAGTCACACTGTGCGGGTTCGGAGCACAGATAGGTGGGCACATTCTGGAGGATCGCTTCTTCCCCAAGATAATAGCGAATAATCTCCGGCACGTACCGATAAACCGCTTTATCGTCGGCCACGCCCGTTCCCGGCGCGTTCGCGAGCGTTACGTTTCCACTGCGATAGGCTCGCATCAGTCCAGGCACACCCAGCATACTGTCCGGTCGGAAGACTTCCGGATCCAGGAAGTCGTCGTCCAGTCGACGATAAATCACATCAACACGCTGCGGTCCGCGAGTTGTCTTCATCCAGACCGTATCATTGTTGTCAACGAACAGATCAGTCCCGTTGACAAGTTCGATGCCCATCTGCTGGGCGAGGAACGAATGCTCAAAGTAGGCAGAATTGTAAACACCCGGAGTAAGAACGACTGCCGTCGGTGAAGATGCGGTTGCCGGCGCCGTTTTCAGAAGTGCGTCCAGCAGCCGTTCAGGATAGTCCTCAATCGATGCAATCGTTGAGCCGTAAAACACTTCGGGAAGCACGCGTTTCATGATCTCGCGGTTTTCCAGAACGTAACTCACCCCCGACGGACAGCGGAGATTGTCCTCAAGAACGTAGATTGTCCCATCGTGGTTGCGAACCAGGTCGGTACCAACAACATGAGTCCATACGCCGCCAGGTGGCCGAAATCCGATGCACTCGGGACGGTAGGTTGTCGCCGACTTGATCAGTGATTCAGGAACCACGTTGTCCTTCATGATGCGGCCTTCGCCATAAACATCATCAAGGAACAGGTTGAGAGCTCGAATGCGTTGCTTCAGACCCGCTTCGATCGTCACCCATTCATCCCACGCAATCGGGCGAGGGACAACGTCGAAAGGCCAGATCTTTTCGTTACCGTCATTATGACCGTAGACGGCAAAAGTGATCCCTTTCTCCAATAACTCCTCTTCCGCGTGACGTTGCCGTTCCGCAAGGACCTCAGAAGAAAGGGATGCAAGACACTCCGACAAAGCTGGATGTCGAGGAGCACCTTCAGGTGTTAGAAGTTCATCAAAATTCTGAGCGCTAGTTGTCACGACCTTATCTTTTCTGCAGGAGTTTCGAAGCGTGGGGAGCTTGAATCCCGTTATTTGATCCGGCCTGCCACCGCCTTAGGCCGGGCGTGTCCGGATTTCAGGCAGTTTTTCGACGGTATGCTGAGAGTCTAGGCAGTTCGGGCCACTTTTCACAATACGGTTGATCAGATCGCAACAAACGTGCCATGAATTTAGGCGAACTTGACCAGTGTTTGCCGAGCACATCTTCTTACATTTCGGGGAATCGGCCCGGGGCGACTCGTTTGACGAACGGCAGACCAGAACGTCTCATACGACTCCAGTCAGAATTGCTGGATCTCTTTGACCTCTTCAAATGCCCACCTCTATTTCTTGCGGAGCTGTCCATGTCTGATCGTACTTTCAGCCGCCGGTCCATGCTCAAAGTGTCTGCTTCCGTTGGCGCTGCAGGCCTGCTTCCTTCTGAACTTCTCTTTGCCGCCGGTCTGAATTCAAATGCCCTGGCTGCCCCCGCCGATTCCAGAATTGGCGCATTGAAAGATCTTAACGGCTATTTTCCGTTTTCGCCTTCAGGCTCCGTTGAAGAGTGGAATAAGAGAAAAGAGTTTGTGATTCGGCAGATCAAAGTTGCCTGCGGGCTTTGGCCGATGCCTGAGAGACCTGAGATCCAGGCCACAGTTCACGGCCGAGTAGAACGGGATGACTACACGGTCGATCGTGTCTATTTCGAAAGCAGTCCTGGCCTGTTTGTGACCGGCAGTCTTTATCTTCCTCGGAATGCCAGCGGTAAGATGCCGACCATTCTGTGCCCACACGGACACTGGGCCAATGGACGATTTCATGATCACGGACCAGAAGAACTCAAACGCCAACTGGATTCCGGCGGTGAGGAACGGGAGATTGCAGGTCGGCATCCATTGCAGGCTCGTTGTGTCCAACTTGCACGCATGGGATGCATGGTTTTTCTCTACGACATGCTGGGTTATGCCGATGGCGGATCGTTCACAGAAGACCTGACTCATCGATTTGCAAAACAGCGTCCGCACATGCAGTCGCCTGAACATTGGGGACTCTTCAGTGCCCAATCAGAACTGCGCTGCCTGAATGTGCTGGGTCTGCAAACATGGAACTCGATTCGCACACTGGATTGGATCATGTCTCGTCCCGATTGCGACACAACAAGGATCGGCGTTACGGGAGCCAGCGGCGGTGGTACGCAGACTTTCATCCTGACCGCCATTGATGATCGCGTGACCGCTGCTTTTCCTGCCGTGATGGTTTCGACGGCCATGCAGGGCGGGTGCACTTGTGAGAACGCTTCGCTGCTTCGCGTCAATACCGGCAACATAGAGTTTGCTGCGCTCGCGGCCCCACGTCCGATTGCCATGACTGGAGCGGACGACTGGACCGTGGAAATTGAAACGAAGGGGCTTCCGGAACTTAAAAAGCACTACGCCATGCTGGGTGTTCCGGAGAACGTTGCCGGGAAGTACCGAAAATTCCCCCACAACTACAATCTTCCCAGCCGCATGATGATGTATGAGTTCTTCAACAGAACGTTGAATCTGGGGATCAAAGAGATTGTCGAACGTGATTACGTTCCGTTGACTCGCGACGAAGCCACCGTCTTTGACGCGACTCATCCTGCTCCAGCAAAAACAGAAGAGACGGAAATCGCATTGTTGACGGCGATTGATTCTGCTTCGGTGAAGCAGATCGCGTCGCTCATTCCCAAAGACGCCGCAGGTGCACAAACCTTTCGAGATGTCATTGGCGGGGCTCTTGACGTCATGATCGGTCGCAGTTTGCCGTCCGCGGGCACCACAGAATTCGAGAAGTCTGACGAGGTCGCGCGAAATGGGTTTATTGAATTTACAGGTAAGCTGAAATTGCTGACCCATGGTGAAGAATTGCCGGCCGTTTATCTGCTGCCGCCAAACTGGAATAAGGAGGCGGTGCTGTGGATTGATGGTGAAGGCAAGGCGAAGTTATTTTCTGAATCAGGCAAACCAATCGAGTCGGTGCATCGCCTGTTGAAGGCCGGATATGCCGTTGGCAGCATTGATCTGTATCTCACTGGTGAGTTTACGAACGATGGCAAACCAGTGTCTCAGATGCCGATCGTTAACAACCCTCGCGAATTCGCAGGTTACACTCTCGGCTATAATCATCCGCTGTTTGCTCAACGTGTGCATGACGTTTTGACTCTGGCGTCATCCACAAAATATCACGCGCAAATGCCCCAGCAGGTCCATTTGGTGGGTGTTAACGGGGCTGGTCCAATCGTGGCCTCAGCCGGCGCGATTGCTGGTCGGGCGATTGATTCGCTTGCCGTCGATACACAAGGCTATCGCTTTGGAAACATCACAGAAGTTCGAGATGTCAACCTGCTGCCAGGTGCCGTGAAGTACGGTGATGTGCCCGCAATCCTGGCGCTCTGCAGTCAGTCAAAACTGGCTGTGGCGGGAGAGACGACGGACTCCGCATCGATGACAGTTTCAGTATTCAAGGCAGTCAAAGGCTCGCTGACTTTTCTTCCACAAGGACCAGATGTCGGCGTATCGATTTCTGAATGGATATTGAAGAAGGCATAGAGAAAAGGGAACTAAGAACGTACATGTCGAGAACTCTGGCCATTGGCGACATTCATGGTTGCCTGCACGCACTGGACGCTCTGCTTGAGTTTGTAGAACTCAAAGCGGATGACACACTGATCACACTGGGAGACTATGTTGATCGCGGCCCAGACACGAACGGTGTTATTGAGAAACTGATCGAACTGGACCGAACGCATCATCTCGTGGCCCTGCGAGGCAACCACGAGATCATGATGCTGCGTGCATGTGAAGGTAAGTCGAACTTGCGAGGCTGGCTGTCTGTTGGCGGCGATGCCGTGTTGCAGTCTTATGGATTGGATCCAGAACAAGGCACTGAATCTCTCAAACTCATTCCATCTGCGCACTGGAGTTTTCTGAAAGGGAAGCTGCTTCCGTACTATGAAACGAACACGCACTTTTTTGTGCATGCCAACGCAGACCCGCAGCTTGAACTGTTTGATCAGGCAGACTACATGCTGTACTGGGAGCGTTTCAACTATCCCGTGATGCACCAGTCGGGCAAGATCATGGTCTGCGGGCATTCGTCACAAAAATGCGGCTTGCCAGTGAATACACAATCGGCCATTTGCATCGACACATGGGCCTGCGGTACCGGATGGTTAACCTGCCTGGATGTCCAGGCAGGGATCCTCTGGCAGGCCAATCAACAGGGCGAGACTCGTCGACTTTCGCTGGACGACTGTCCATAAACCCAAGCGATCGCCTGAACCAGAGTCCGCACAATTCGTAACCACCGACTACAAGCGGGCTCGAATGGCGTCCAGCGCTTGTTGAGCATTGGATTTCACAGAGAAGTCATTCGACGTGGCCAGCTTTTCAAGAAAATCTACGCTCTTCTCTGTTCCAACTTTTTTCAACACTTCCAGCAATTCGTTTTTGGCGGAACTGTCGCCAATCTTTGCAAACGTATCCAGAATGGGTTGTTCAACAGCCGGGCCTGCGGAAATCAACGCCTCTTTGACGTCATTTCTGACCACGAAGTCCGTAACTGACATGATCAGATCGGGATAATCGGCGGGCATGGCATACTTAACCAATGTTCGTATCGCCCTGCGTTTGGCGTCGTGCATAAGCCCATCAGAATCAGCCAGAACTTTTTTCAGATCGTCGATGTGTTCCTCAGTGGCCCAATGGCAAAACGCTTCCGTTGCCGACTTTTTGACAAAGCCGTTGCTGTTTTTCATATGATTTTTGGCGACGCGAATGACCTCAGATCTCTTCGCATCCACGATTGCAACCTGCCCCAGTTTTGACAGCGGCTGACTTGCGCCATTGCCGCCTTCTGCCTTTCTGACGTCAGCGATAAGCTGATCAACAAGCTCGGGATTTGCGACATCGCGTTCCGCTTCCTGCTGCTTCTTGTCGGCCGCCGCTTTCTGTGCCAGCTGGTCGCGTTCTCGCTTCACATCCTCCAGGTTTCGCAGTGTGTACGACACTCGTACAGGAACTCGTATTGTCCCGTCATCACCTGTTTGTTCGACGGACCCGGAATACTCCAGGCTGGATGGCATGCCCTGCACAGTATCAAAGACCAGTGTGCCGTTGCCAACAATCTTCATATACGGCTGACCGTTGGATCGTGTTGCCGTGTATTCATATTTTTTCGTGATCGAGACCTTGTCATTCAGCGTTTGGCCAGCCTGGTAAGTGACTCGCTCCACGGCCGGAATTTCTTCAATAACCTGATCTTGTTTTCCTCCAAACATTCCCGGCGGTCCAAAGCCACGCATACGACCGCCCATTCGCGGCCCCATGCCTCCGAACGGACTATCATCACGTTTGATTCGCTGCAATGTGGATTCCGTCTCAACATGCCATTGAGACTCCGAATAGGCATCGAGCGGTTCCAGAAAGAAAACGCCCACGGGGCCCAGGACTGCTGGCAATTGTTCTGAACCTTCGAACTCAAGCACTTCACCGAGGGCATTCACCGTGAGTTTGCCACGATCGATCGAACTTGACCCAAACGATGGAGGTCCTGGAAATCCACCACGGATAGATCGCATTTGAGGCTGCTCATGGAAGCTGGCGTTGAACGTCACCTCATACATTTTCCCGCCGCTGTTACCCCAAACTTTGATATAGGCAACGGCCGGAGTCACACGTCGAGCCACCTCAGGCCCGGCGAGCTCCGCGCCACGAGATGCGATGCCAAGCTGCAGTCCTTTTGAGGCTGCGAGTTGCCGCAATTGATTGACAGGAGCCGCAAAACCCACCGACGTGACTGAGGAACCTGACAACTTGGCGCTGGCGATTCCAACCACTTGCCCAGCTCCGTTGACGACGGGGCCTCCGCTGTTACCGGGGTTGATCGCCGCGTCAATTTGAATCTGCTTACCACGATCTTTGCTTTGGATGATGCCTGCGACTGTACCAGTCGTCACCTTAACATCCGTACCAAGCACGTCGGAAAGCGGGTATCCAATTGCTCTGACAGACTCCGCAAGTTGAACAGAATCTGAATCTGCCAAAGTCAGCGTAGGCAGGTTGCCAGCATTGACTCGAATCAGCGCGACGTCAGCTTTAGGATCAACAGCAATCACGCTCGCCGGATACGACTGACCACCGAGATGCACTTCAATCCGCTTCGCGCCTTCGACAACATGCGCGCAAGTGGCAATGATTCCGTCAGCCGAAACAACAAATCCAGTGCCTGAGCCTTCCTCTTCGCTGACGACTTGATTGGAATTCCCGCGAACACTGTAAGAGCAGGTGCCGGTCGTCTTTTTGGCATCATCGCTTGATCCCTGCTCCACTGTGAATTGGTAAATATATTCGGCACCTGGTTTCCAGTGATATCGAAGCTTACGAGCATCACCGCTGATCGCTGCGGTTGCTGGCAGGCTACTTCCACCAGCAAAGGCCGCGTTATTGTTCGGTGCCGGAGTGACTGCGCCGGGGTTTGGCACTGGGTTCATTCCAGCATTGCCGTCGACAGGTGCTATTCCATTACCAGCCGGACCAGGCTCCGGGGTCACGCCGCTGGCAGACGGATCTGTACCGGCAATCATTGTTCCGGCATTTCCGGCCCCCGACGTATCGGAACTCCTCAGAAATGAAACGACAGCAAATATGATCACGCCCAAAAGAGCAACGCCGCCACCAGCCAAAAGGCCAACCATCAGGCCGTTACCCTTCTTCGCAGGTGGAGCTGCCTTTCGCTTGGGGGCTGGGGCCTCGCCATAGCTGCCGTAGTCGCCGTCGGAAGAGTCAGAATACGAAGACTCTGTGTTCCAGGGATCGTCGTACTCTGGCTTTTCTTTTCGTGCCGGTTTCCGCGTTGGTTTGGATTTGGGCGGAGGCGAAGTGGCTTCCTTCGGTTTTGACGGCTTTGGTGCCACAGTCCCAGCACCTGCCGCAGCTCGTGCAGGAGGTGCTGGTTTACTGGCAACGGGTGCGGCACGCTTTGTCGGAGGCGGACTCGATGCTTCTGGCGGATCAACTGCCAATTGTTCCCCACATCGAGGACATTGCAGGGTGATTGTTGTCGTTGATTCGCGGACTCGTAATTTCGTCAGGCAACCAGGACACTCAACAATCTGATGACTCATGCCAGAAACTCCGGACCGAAGCCGGAGCTTCGGTCAGTCCACCATTTTGCAACCAAAGAGGTGGTGAACTATAGCTACCCAACAAACCAAAAGAAAACAATTGCTATAGCTGTTGGAGGCAAGGCTCCCAAAAATAATCCCATCGGACTGATTCCGGTGTCTCCAAACGCCTTCGAGGACTGCAGGATTCCGGCACCTGCAGGATTTGGGGCATTTGCGATCACTGTCAGCCCACCACCGGTTACAGCTCCGGCAACGAGTGCGTACTTCAGCTCGGCTGAAATCCCCTCCACCAGTGATCCCAGATAGGTCAACGCGGCGTTGTCGGTGATCGCAGTCAGCGCCGTCGCGCCAAAGTAAAGCTTCGCACCGGTCATGCTGCTGATCAGCGGCTTAAGCCAATATTCCTGGAGCGAGCCCAGAGTGACCAGTCCCGCAAGGAAGAAGCCAACCAATAGACCTTCTTTGAGCTTCAGAGAATCCTGATATTCCTGAGTTGCGGTGACCAGCCCAAGGAAGAGCATGAAGATACCAAAGAACACGTCAGGATGATGAGCAAATGCGACGACGGACGCCAGGAACGCAAGGTGTAACGCGGTCAACCAGCCAGGAACGCTCTGCTGTTCTGTTTTGTCAATTTCAACGGCATTCAACTGTTTCCAGAAGATCAATGTCATGATCGTGGTTGAGCACAGGCAACTTGCTACGGCTCGCCAGCCGAAGTTTGAAATCATGTGCCATGTTCCCCACTGCCATTTTCCGGCCACCATCAATACTGGTGGCGCAGCGAAGTGTGTCAGGGTTCCTCCAATTGACACGTTAACAAACAAGAGGCCGATCGTGGCATATGCCAGCGACTTACTGATGTCCTTATCGAAGTAGCGTCGTTTCAACAACAACGCCAATAATGTCATCGCGGCAGGTTCGGTGATGAATGAGCCAAACAATGCGCCAACGGACAATGCCGTCACATAAAACGACACGGTCTCTCGCAACGGCAACAAACGAGCTATAGAGAGAATAATTGTTTCAGCAAGGTTAACGATCGGTCGAGTTGCGGCGACGACCATCACCACCAACACGAATTTTGGTTCCGTATAGTTGAGGCTCTCAATATACGCCACAGCGGCAGCAACAGATGTCTTCATTGTGGCGATGACAAAGAACAAGGCTGCTGCCCATACTCCGAAAACAACCTCGGTTTCTGCGAGGAAATGGAACAGGTTTTCGCCCACAGATCCTTCCGGATAATGGTGCGCAAGCTTTGCAAATCTTTTGACACAAAATGTGTGAAGAATCGCAAGACCGAAAAGGATCGTTGCAACATACTCCACTGGCCCCTTGAGTGGATTGACACCGACGGCATCAGCGGCCGCCGCAACTTCCGCCACCGTCATCAAGGCGGAAGTGGGAACTTCGAGCGAAAACAGATTCATGGCAGATCAACTATCCTGTTAAATGCACTGACAGTGACTCGATTCAGTGGGGATTGATCGAATCCGGAGTTTAGTTCCAAAATTTGTTCGACTAGAGCCTGTTGTTCGCCGTCCTGACGAATTCCAGCCCGAAGTCCCGCTGACGATTGCCTGTCCATTCATGATCGATATGAAACACAACGGCAAATCACTTTGCATTGTTCGATCACTTACTAGACTTCCGAAATTAAATTCGAATTGTGTTTTTTGCCCATCGATTCGCAAACGAAATTGCGACTTGACGACATTCAAGACCTCGCAGTGCCGTCTGGCGATGCATCTCATAGCGCAAAAAACAACGCAGTCTACTTATTGAATACAATCGAACGGATCTTTCTACACTTGCCTGGAGCTATTGGAAATGCCCGTATTTCTTGGTATCGACATTGGAACAAGCGGCACTAAAACCCTTGCGATTAGTGAAAAGGGACAAATCCTCGCATCAGCAACCGAAGAGTATCCTCTGAGCAGTCCAAAACCGGGCTGGTCCGAGCAGGCTCCTGCTGACTGGTGGACCGCGTCTGTGAATTCCGTGCGTAAAGTGATGAAGGCCGCGAAGCTGAAGCCTGCCGACGTCGGTGGAATTGGTCTTAGCGGTCAGATGCACGGCAGCGTGTTCCTCGACAAAGCTGGCAGTGTGATTCGCCCAGCATTGCTCTGGAACGACCAGCGCACGGCGGCGGAATGTGCGGAGATTGAATCTCGCGCCGGTGGCCGAGCGAAGCTGATTCAGATGGTCGCAAATCCCGCACTCACCGGATTTACGGCTCCAAAGATTCTTTGGCTACGCAATAAAGAGAAGAAAAATTTTGACAAAACCGTGCAGGTACTTCTTCCAAAAGACTACGTTCGCTTTCGTCTCACCGGAGACTTTGCGACAGAAGTCAGCGATGCGTCCGGCACGTTGCTCCTGGATGTTGTGAATCGCTGCTGGTCAAAGGAACTGCTGAAGAAACTGGACCTGGACGCAAACCTGCTTCCGAAGGTCTACGAATCCGAGGATATCACGGGAGTCCTGTCGGAAACCGCAGCGAAAGAAATGGGATTGAAAGCGGGAACTCCCGTCGTGGGCGGCGGTGGTGATCAGGCTGCCAGTGCGATTGGCAACGGTATTGTTGGCAGCGGAGTTATCTCGGCAACGATGGGAACCAGCGGAGTCGTCTTCGCGCACAGTGACGAAGTGCAAGTCGATCCCACAGGCCGTGTTCATACATTTTGCCATGCTGTTCGCGGCAAATGGCACGTGATGGGCTGTGTGCTTTCCGCTGGTGGTAGCTTGCAGTGGTTTCGAAATCAGCTTTGCCAGGAAGAAATTTCGTTGGCAAAGAAACGAAAAATCGATCCATACGAACTCATCACTGACCAGGCTGCTAGTGCATCGACTGGAAGCGAAGGCCTGTTCTTTCTGCCTTATTTGACGGGTGAAAGAACTCCGCACGCCGATCCGGATGCTCGCGCCTGCTGGATCGGCCTGAGTCTGCGGCATGGAAAAGGACACATGGCTCGGTCGGTAATGGAAGGAGCCACTTATGCCATGCGGGACACACTGGAGATCATCAAGTCGATGGATATCCCGGTGAAAGAAATTCGATTGTCTGGCGGTGGGGCTCGAAGCCAGTTCTGGCGTCAGATGCAGGCTGATATTTATGGCCAGCCGGTTGTCACAATTAACGCTTCCGAAGGACCGGCTTATGGTGTCGCGCTCTTGGCAGCCGCCGGTACTGGTGCGTATAAAAACGTCGTCGAAGCCTGCAAAGCAACGATTTCCGTCGTGACAAAAACGGCAAACAAGTCGGCCGCCACAAAAGTCTACAACAAGGCCTACCCTGTTTATCAGCAGCTGTATGGTTCTTTGAAGAAAGACTTCGGAGCGATTCAGAAACTGATCGAATGACGAACGGGCTTTTTGATTGCCTCGATTTGGCGGCGTCTCGATTCAGAACTTTTCTGAGCTTCCGTTGAAAGGAATTGCAGGCACTTCCCGGACGTCTCGTCAAGTTAACAAACTGCGGCGACCGCTGTTGTCAGCCAATAAGAAAAGCCTCTGTCGTGAAGAACACGCGACAGAGGCTTTTCGGCGGGAGGTTCGAAGGGTATTGCAGGTCAGTGCTTTTTCGGTTGTGCTGCTGCAGGCCTAAACATGCTTGTAGACAGATTCAAAATCGATCTCGTAGCGTTTCATTTTCTTGTACAAAGTTGTTCGGTTAATCCCGAGAGCTTTGGCCGTCTTCTGACGATTCCAGCCACTGGTTTCCAGTGCCTGAATGATCAGATGCCGCTCAGGTTCAGTCAGAGCGACCTTCAATGAGGCACCGCCAAGCTGAGCTTCAATATTTGCACGGTGCTCGTGATTTGCGAAAAGTTTTTCCGGCAAATCGGTGGGAGTAATTTTCGTGTCACGGCTAAGAACAACGGCTCGTTCGATGACGTTTACCAGTTCGCGGACGTTGCCTGGCCACGCATAGTGCTGCATTGCCTGCATGGCCATCTCATCAATGCCCGTCAACTTTCGACCGGTCTGCTCATTGAACATCTGCAGATAGTGGTCTGCCAGCAGAGGAATGTCGCCGATACGATCACGCAACGGTGGTTGAGTCAGCGTGATCACATTGATGCGGTAGTACAAGTCTTCACGGAATGTGCCTCGCTTGACGCACTCTTCCAGATTTTCGTTCGTGGCCAGAACCAGACGTACGTCGACCTTGTGAGTCACATTGCCGCCGACAGGTTCAAATTCACGATCCTGAAGAACTCTCAGCAGTTTAACCTGAAGAGCAGGCGATGCAGTCGCGACTTCGTCCAGAAACAGAGTGCCGCCGTCAGCCTGAAGAAACTTGCCGATCTTGTCGTGCGAAGCTCCTGTAAAGGCGCCAGCGACATGGCCGAACAATTCACTTTCCAGAAGAGATTCCGGCAAAGCTCCGCAGGCAACTTCCACAAACGGTTTGTCGCGGCGATTGCTGAGCTGATGGATCGAGCGAGCGGTCATTGTCTTACCGGTTCCGCTCTCACCAAGAATCAGAACGGTGGTGCGAGTATCAGCGACGCTTTCGATCAGCTCGAACATCCGCAGCATCTTGTAGTCTTTGCCGACGATGCTGGACAGACCGTATCGCTGAGTCAACTGAGCCTTCAGCTTTTTGTTCTCTTCAATGATGGAACGCTGACCGATTGCTCGTTCGATCGAGAATCTCAGTTCTTCATCAATGACGGGCTTGGTCAGGTAGTCGAACGCTCCCATGCGAATCGCTTCAACAGCGCTTTCGATGGTGCCGAAACCTGTCAGCAGAATGACGGATGTTTCCGGAGAGTTTTCCCGCGCCCATTGCAGCAGCTGGAAACCATCTTTATCAGGAAGATTCACGTCACAGACGACCACTTCGAATGGAAATTCCTCCATTCGCTCGACCGCCTCACCACATGTTGATGCAGTTTCCGTGCGATGTCCAAGACTTCGCAGATAATCGGCCATCGCTGCCTGAATGTAACGATCATCATCAACAACCAACAATGAGCCCGAAGTATTACGAGCCATGTACTGTCCCCTCACGATGTGTGCGGCAACCTCTGCCAGAGTGCGTAGACACTGGCAGGGCTGGAAATAGAACTATGTTCGATGTCGCTTACGAGGCGGTGAGAACTCAGATGTCAGACATCTGCCCAGCGTCACCAGTCCATGGCGACACACCGTTCGAAGCACAAGAGGGGATCTCTCAACATTAGGTTGCCATTTGCCCGCAGGTCGGTGTCTGTTCACAACACGAATGTGAATTTCGTGCGACGTCCCGACGATGGCTGCCCAATCGGTACAATTGGATTAAAACGGCGGCGGCTAAATCCAGCATCCGTTTGCCGCAGGAAAGCACGCGGCATCGACCACGCTTCAGAACTTCATCCTGGCTGACGGAACCGATCAGGACAGCACTTGTTTCACAACCTCACCGTGCACATCAGTGAGTCTGAAATCACGTCCAGCGTGGTGAAACGTCAGCCGTTCATGGTCCAGGCCCAGGCAATGCAGCAGCGTTGCCTGGAGGTCATAGATGTGGACCGGATTCTCTGTAATATGGAAGCCGAAATCATCAGTCGCTCCGAGCGTAACACCTGGACGTATTCCCCCTCCGGCCATCCAGATCGTGAAAGCTTGCGGATGGTGATCGCGTCCCTGAGCTCGCCCGAGTGCCGCATTGGATTCAACCATCGGAGTACGGCCAAATTCGCCGCCCCAAAGAACCAGTGTTTCATCCAGCATCCCGCGCTGCTTCAGATCAGTCACCAGCGCAGCGCTGGCTTGATCTGTTGTCTTGCAGTTGTTCGCCACGTTTCCTCGAACGTTGCTATGAGCGTCCCAGCCACTGTGAAAAATACTGACATACCTGACGCCACGTTCAACCATCCGCCGCGCTAGAAGACACGCACGGGCAAACGATGGTTTGCCCGGATCGCATCCGTACAGAGAAAGCGTCTCTGCCGTTTCGCTATTCAGATCCATCAGGGCTGGTGCTGAAGTTTGTAGCCGCGCGGCCATTTCGAAAGAGGCGATACGAGTTGCAATTTCGGGATCATGCACAATTTCCATCCGCCGTCGATTCAGGCGATTGATCAGAGAAAATGTGTCCGACTGAAGATCGTCGCTGAATCCCGTCGGCGTATCGACATTCAGAATGGGAGCTCCCTGACTACGGAACTGGACTCCCGTGTACATCGTCGGCAGGAAACCACTCGACCACAATGTCGAGCCACCGCTGATCCCATCGCCCGTGCTCATGACAACGAAAGCCGGCAGTTCCTTTGTTTCCGATCCCAGTCCGTAGAGCAACCAGGAACCAATGCTCGGTCGGCCGGGCTGAGAAAAACCTGTATTCATCAGGATCTGAGCGGGGGCATGATTGAACTGATCGGTATGCATTGATCGCACAACACAGATGTCATCGGCAATGGATGCGAGATGCGGTAACGCAGCGGAAAGCTCGACACCCGACTGCCCGTGACGGCCAAATTCAAATTGTGGCCCCATAACAGCCGCGTCCGGCTGAATGAATGCATATCGCTGTCCGCCGATCACGGACGGTGGCAATGGCTTCCCCGACAGTTCGGTCAACATGGGTTTGTTATCGAACAATTCCAGCTGACTCGGAGCTCCCGCCATGAACAGATGAATGACGGCTTTTGCCTTCGCATCAGAATGCGGTGGTTTCATCGCCAGCGGATCGCCGCCCTGATTTGCCCGCGCGGCATTGGACATCAATCCACTGAGCGCAAACGCACCAAGGCCTGAGGAGAGATTTGAAAGAAAAAATCGGCGTGCGACCGGTGAGAATACGTTCATAAGTAGAATCCGACGAGTTTCCGTGTGACCCGTTGTCAGTGCATCAAAAGTTTCTGAAGAATCCAGCGGCTGGTTTCACAACGCTTCACTTGTGCTTTGTCCAGATTTGAATTCAGGTCGTGGACCTTGCTAAAGGTCCTGCAGTAACGAGATCTTTAGCAACGGGATCTGTAGCAAGATCCACTACCTCCAGCACTAATTTTTTTCTTGATGAAGCACTAAGGCCGCATAACAACTTCATCCAGTGCAAAGACAACCCGTGAAAGCGCGGCCCACGTGGCTTGCTCCACGGCAGAATTGCCTTCAATCTCAGCCAGCGGGCCAGCCACCTTTTCCGCTTCGTCAGGAGACGCGCGGAACTTTTCCCGATGATGTGTCACAAAGTCTGTCAATGCTTTCAGCTCTTCGTCATCCGGCAATCTTGTCAGAAGACTCTGAAACAAGTAGCGGACTCGATCCTGGTCGGTCAGATCTTTCTGCGTCAGCAGATGTCGAGCTGACTGCTGTGCAAGGTCGACGAACATGGGATCGTTCAGCAACGTCAAAGCCTGAAGCGGTGTGTTGGATCGATTGCGTTTGGCGATACACGCTTCTCCGCTGGGGCCGTCAAACGTTGTCACCATCGCAAACGGCGCCGTGCGTTTGATGAAGGTGTAAATGCTGCGGCGATATCGATCATCTCCGGCACTGAGTTCCCAGCGTGGGCTTCCAAAAGCAATCTCCGTAATCCCAGGCGGTTGAATTGGCCTGACTGGCGCGCCGCCACGCTTCTTTGACAGTACACCCGCCGCCTGCACAATCGAGTCCCGGACAATTTCCGCATCCAGACGAAAACGTGGAGCAAACGAAAGAAGTTGATTTGCAGGATCAACAGTTGTGGCCTTGCTGTTTGTCTCTGCGGATTGCCGATACGCCTCAGACAAGACAATTCGACGATGCAAAGATTTTAACGACCAATGATCTGAGTCCATAAAGGAAACAGCCAGCCAGTCCAGAAGTTCTGGATGAGTCGGCGCAGTCCCTTGAATACCAAAGTCGTCGAGAGTCGAAACAATCCCCTGACCAAAAAAAGCGGCCCACTGACGATTGACGACAACTCGTGCGGTCAGCGGATTCGTGCGATGGACCAGCCATCGCGCGAATCCCAGACGGTTTCGAGGCAACTCGTCCGGCCAGCCGTGCAGCGATTCCGGTGCCCCTGCGGAAATCGCTTCTCGAGTCTGCAGATATTCACCTCGATGATGACGATAGGTTGGACGGGGATTGTCAGCCGGGCGTTCCTGCATAACGAGCGTCGTCTGCCGAACTGGCTCTGCAAGCAACTTGCGAATCCGATCTGCTAGATCGTTCAATTCGGGAGCACTGAGCAGAAACGCGTGAAACAGCTGTTTCTTTTCGGTGGCCGTCAATTCGCTCGCGGACTTTGCCAGGAGAATTTCTTCGTACTCGGTGTGTCGTCTGGCAACAGGTTTCTTCTGACTGGTACTTGCAGCAATTCGAAACCTTCCCAGTGAACTTGCAAAGTGTCGTCCAAAGATCATTTCAATCTTCATCGGAGTGTTTGCAGGGAACGGCCTTTCAAACACATAGACGGCGGTATGCCGCTGACCTTCTTCACCGGCAATCGACCATCCTGTTTGAACATCGCCATCCAATGTGAGCGCGGCGGATGTTGGCGTATTGCCAAACTTATTTTTCGTGTAGCTCTCCGTCGCGGAACCAATCAGAAACTTCTTTTCGTTTGCAAAGACCGCAAATTCATTCAGGTAGAAATCTCCAAGTGACCCTTCGTAAAACGTTGTTCCGGGGCCGTTGCCTGGCAACCGTTCGTCCGGAAGAGCTTCCAATCGAATGGCTGTAATCGCCTCTGGGACCGGTGCCAGTTTGATCTCGTAGTGATCTTGTTTCGTTGTGTCGCCGGTAGCAAGAATCGAATGATCCTCCAGCACTGTCAGATGCGGCAGGTTAGAAGCAACATCGGTCGGAAGCATCGGATTCCAGACGACAGCATTGACTCGTTCCCGCTGAAGCCATTCCTCGAATGTCTTTTGAACAAGTTCAGCACGCTGCTGTTTTGCTTCTGCAGTCGACTGCTCTGATCCAATGGCAATCCGAAACTCTCCGATGACATGGCCGCTTCCATGATTCTGCTCAAGCCGAATGCGAAACGCGGGCTTGAGATTTGATTCCGCTGCTTTGGTCAGCGCTGCTTTAAGACTCTCTGGATCCAGTACAAATGTGGCTTCAGCGGTAGCGGGAATTCCACTACCGGAATCAATCGCCCAACCGGTGTTTGAATCCCCATCAATCGAAAACGCGGCTGAATAGTTCGTCTGCTCAACGGTCGCACTGACTGACTTAATAGAAACAGGCAGCTCCATTTCGGACGCACGGGCCTCTGAGTCAGAACCTGCATTCACAACACTGATTTTTATTTCATTGAGAACGAAGTTTCCGTTTGCCCCACGCCCTGGTCCATTCAAGCCTTTCGATTTGGCGGCAGTGAGTCGAACTAATGACGTTTCTGCAATGTCTGAAAGTTCGATGTCGACAACGTAGACCGTTTTCTGAGGCAGAGTCCCACGCACCTTGACCGTGTTCGAAGCATCAATCGAAAAACGCTCACCACTATCACTGCGAACCCGCATCGATGTTATGGCGGTTTCATGAAATGTGCTGATCGGCCATTGAGAAGGCAACTCGTCAAGCAGCTTGGCGGCTTGTTGAAGATTTGCTTCGTGCGTTGTCTGCAGCGATTCGTCCGGCAGAGCCATCGATGGCTCATCGGCGTTATTCAAAAATGCCATCAGCTGATAGTAGTTGCGATGTGTCAGCGGATCATACTTATGAGTGTGGCACTGAGCGCATCCGACGGTGAGCCCAAGCCAGGTGGTTCCCGTCGTTGCAACTCGATCCGTCATCGCATGAAATCGAAACTCCAGAGGATCGATTCCGCCCTCTTCGTTCAGCATCGTGTTGCGATGAAAGCCAGTCGCAATTTTCTGACTGACGGTCGCATTCGGAAGCAAATCTCCGGCAATCTGTTCGATGGTAAACTGATCGAACGGCATATCATCATTGATCGCGTGAATCACCCAGTCGCGGTAAGGCCAGATCGAACGCGGCCTGTCCTTTTCATAGCCGTTGGTGTCGGCATAACGCGCCAGATCCAGCCACGATCGAGCCCACCGCTCGCCGTACTCGGGACGAGCAAGCAGGTGATCCACCAGCTGGCTCCAGACCGAATCTCCGCTGATTCCGGAAACACCTTCCTCTCGCAGTCGTGACGTCCAATACTTCGCTTCGTCAACCGTTGGCGGAAGTCCGATGAGATCAAGAAAAACGCGGCGCACCTGAGCTTCCGGAACTGCTCGAACTGAGGGTGCCAGTCCAGAGGCAATTTGCTTTTGCAGCACGAATCGATCGATCTCACTTCCCGACCAACTCGCCTTTTTGCCAGCGGCAATTGATGGATCTGGAACCTTCGGCAACCTCGGCGCAATGAAAGCCCAGTGTTCCTGCCAATTGGCGCCCGCATTGATCCATGCAATCAGAGTCGACTTCTGTGTTTCGGTCAACGACTTCCCGGAATCTGCGGGCGGCATCTGCAGGTCAGGATCATTCGACAAGATGCGTTTCACGATCTCGCTGTGATCAGCATCTCCCCTGGTGACGATCGTTCTTCCGTCAATTTCTGAAAACAATCCTTCCGGTCTGTCGAGCCGCAAATCGGCTTCTCTGGTTTCCTCATCCGGACCATGACAATGGAAACAAGCCTTGGCGAGGATCGGACGAATATCACGATAAAAATTTGGCTCTTCCGCAAAGCTGCCGGTCGCTAAGAACAGCCACAAACACATCTGCGAAACGACAATGCCGATTGTCCGTCGCACGCCGACAATTGCAGGATGGCAACAGTGTTGATTGAAACCGTACTTCATGGCAGGACTTCTCATTTACACCAAGCCGAAATGAGTATCTCATTTGGGGCATCAACATCAAACGACGAATTTCCGAATGTGAGCAGACCGTCGGTGGCCGAGCATTCAATCACGCACGGAAATTCCTGGCGTTGGCCCACGTGTGGAATTGTAGTCGCAGCAAAGAAGCATTGCGAACGCGAACAAAGTCATCGCTCAAGACGACTCACAGGCGCCGTCGCGGACTTCTTTCGGCCGGACCGAACCGGAGTAAGGCTCGGAATTTCACAAGCGATGAAGCTCGCATTGATCGGTCCGGACTGCATACATCAGAACATTGCGGATAGAACATCGCTGACAGAACACCAGAGCAGCTGAAACGGGCGTTAGCAATTGTGAATTCAAGCGGGGGCAGACTTGTTAGTCTTGCTTTGATCTGGCGATGGAGCAACTTCAGAAACCGGCAGCTCTACCGTCAACTTTTGTGTCGTCGGTTCGGGCACCAGGTCATCATCCAGAATCATGATCTTTTGCCAGATCTTGCGGCTGATCCCATTCGTCAGCTGCTCAATATCATTAACGGACTGCAGAACCACACTATCAGAAGTGCTTTGAGCATAGAGCGCGGCTAACTTACCAACCAGCGAGAGCATTTCGCTGCAGTAATCCAGATATCGAGTCAACTGATACGCAGTCAGCGTCCGCTGAGGCGAAGATCGCGTTCGACTTCCCACACCCGCGATCACATGACTCGGATCCTTTGTCAGTTGATGCATGTCAATAACGTGCGAGATGGCTCGCAGTTCATTCACGGCCTTCAAAACACGGGCTCGCTTAAGTCGCGACTCCAATGTCATCAAAAACAACAGCGCGGCGCCAGTCAGGACAATCGCGTTGGTAGCGGCCTCCAGTTCTTCGATACCATAGCGGTCCGCGCTGAAACGCAGATGGTTGATTATGTAACGCCCGGCACCAATGGCAAGCCCGATAACAATAAGCACCGCGAAGCGAATTCCCAGGTGACTCCGGGAAAGCCATTGAATTCGACCGGTCGTCTCTTCAGCAATCGCCAGCAACTCCTGGCAGACTTTGTTCAGACTCGCCCCGGAAAATCGCTCTTCAATTCGTTGTGATAACGTCCTGAGTGTTGCGATTGTCATTTGCGGATCTAGTGATCGATACATGCGAATTCACTCTCTGCGTCTTGCAAAAATGCCCGACTTGCCTGTATTGCACCGCGTTTTGACAAGCAGAGTGCACACAGTGTCCATTTGAATCATGCTTCTTCTCTGGCTGCGTACCTGTCGCACTTTGAGACACCCTTTGGCAGAATGCCGCATCAGGTCGCGTCGACCTTGTATTGTTTCTTCGATGCGACTTCAACGGCACACGTCCTGATTCAGATGTCGACAGAATCGAACTTCGCTGAAAATCGGCCAGATTTTCGCTCGGATAACCTCCCGTGAGTACGCGCGGACCAGAATTCACGGTTATGGCATGCCGCTTGCTAAATGTGGCATTGTTGAACGTGAGTCATGGCCCGCCTCACATCATTCAACACCGGAGCGGCCTGGTTTTTCCAGGCCGCTCTTTTATTGCAATCAACTCCTGGCGATTCTCTTCGTAACGAGCCACCCGGCTGACGGCCTTGATGCTACAGCTCGTGCTGCCAGCCCGAGACCAGCAGCGGACGGAGATGTCCGTCGTCATTCTGAAGAAAAATCCCCGGACCACTTGTCACTGTTCCGATTTCGAAGAAGTTCATTCCTGACAATCGCGCGGTACTACGGATCGTGGCAGCGTCCGATTGAGTAACACTAAACAGCAACTCAAAATCTTCCCCGTCCCCAACCGCAGCCGCCAGGCGATCGGAGAAAACATCGGTGTCGGGAACATCGGCGTGGATCGGAATCAGAGCAGCCTTGAGCTCAGCACCGGTGCCACTTGCTTCCATCATGCGATGGAGGTCCATCGACAATCCATCCGAAATATCCATCATGCAGTTCAGTTGAACGTTGTTGACCAGCCATTGAGCCGCATCGATACGAGGACGAAAGGTCAAATGCCGACCGTATCTCAAGCTGCCGCCCAGCGGTCCGCTGACGAATAACGAATCGCCCAATTTAGCCCCGGATCTGAGCACCGGGGAAATTGAGATCGGCTTGCCAGTCAGGCAAACATTGATTGCGAACGGACCATTCCACGAATTCGTATCTCCGCCGGCCAGGCAAAAACTGAACTCATTCGTTAACTCTTCAATTCCAAGATAGAGCCTGTCCAAAAATGAACTCGACGAGTTTTCAATTCCCCTGGGAATGGCGAGCGACACAAAGGCGGCTGTTGGAAGACAGGCCATGGCGGCAAGATCGCTGATGTTCACAGCCACAGCCTTGCGTCCTGCCAGTTGAATATCTGTGACGTTGAGGTCAAAGTGAACGCCGTCCAGCAGGAGATCCGTCACCACAACGATGTCCTGGTCCGAACTGCATTTCAGCACCGCGCCGTCGTCACCGATTCCAATCTTAACGGGCGGAAGCACTGGAAATCGCGTCACAAGTTTTCGGACAAATTCGTTTTCACTGGTCAAGGATTGATTCCCCGTTCAACTACAGATTCACGGCTTGAAAAGTTCAAAGAAAGACAATCAGCCCAACGTATGGCAGTGTCCATTTCGGCAAATCTATGGCCGCCATGTGACGACTCTTGTTCTTTACGCCGACCGGCAAATAAGTCATTGCCAATGCTGAACGAGTTTCTCAACCGTTTACCAACCGTTGAGAAAATTGTTCCATACTAATCGCGGTCAGGATAGGGTTGTTTAACCGTCAGCCGGGGCCGTTGAAAGTATACGATGTGCTCTGGTATGTTCTCGCCTGCCGCTCGGCTGACAAGCGTTCATCTCGCAAAATTCGTAAACTTCGGTCGGCTGAGTTTCGTTCAAACTTCGAATGGCTAACATCCGCGACGCACGGTCCCATTTTTCCACCGTGCATTTCTTTCCAGTGTTTCTTAACAAATGGACCGTCGGCGGCGATGAGAATTCTGATTAGTGAACACGAAATTCGCGAACGAGTGAAAGAGCTTGGAGCAGAGCTTTCAGAAGAATATCAGGGACGACCTCTGACAATCCTGGGAGTTCTGACTGGTAGTATCGTGTTGCTTGCCGATTTGATCCGAGCAACCAACGTTCCTCTCCGAGTGGCTCTGATCTCGGCATCCAGCTACGGCGGAACTCGCACGTCGCCCGGGCAGTTGTCGGTCAACAGTACGCTGGTTCCCGATTTGAAAGGGCGGCATGTTGTCATTCTCGACGACATTTTTGATACCGGAAACACGATGGTGGGTTTGTTCGAAGCAGTGCAGGGCTTCAGCCCGGCGAGTGTGAAGTCGGCAGTGCTTCTGTGGAAAACAGAACGCACTTGCGTCGACCTGCAGCCCGACTATTTCGGTTTCAAGATTCCTGACGAATTTGTGGTTGGCTACGGGCTCGACTACAACGATGAATTCCGCCATTTGCCTTACGTTGGTATCCCTGATGAATCAGATCTTCAGGCGGCTTCTGGACACTCATGACGGAGATGACTTTTCGTCCAGGCAGGCCTGAACTTCGAGGCCGGTTTCGGTGCGTGTGCTGGCGATCAGGTTGATCACGGCCTCATCAATTTGTCTCATCCCGGCCGACGACTAATTGTTAATCAGAATAAAGTCCAAGGACGCGAATTCTCTCCGTGCAGAGTTCATTAGACTAACGGAAGACTGGCAATCGAACTTCACTGATTTTCATAGCCAACGTGAAAAGCAACACATGTCTTTCGGAGCTGATTTGGTCTTGTGATCTTACTTCAAGCTCAAAACCAATCCCCTCCGGGAGGAAAGTTTTGCTCATGCGATCAGTATGCCTGATTCTGTTGGCCGTGTTGTGTTGCTCTCCAGTGTTCGCGCAGGAGGTTGCCAAAATCAACCGTGCGACCCGGGATCAAATTCAAAGCATTGTCGGCGAGATGTCCGCCGCTATGAAAGCTGAGGACAAGGCTGAAGTACGACGGCTGGTGCAGCAGGCGACCAAATTGCTGGGCGATCAGGCTGGATTGCCAGAATCCCCCGACGAGTATCGTGCGGTTGCGGATGATGCTCGCCCGCTGACAGCAAGCGAATTGCCGACCGCCTTCGACGTCTATATTCCTTACATCGAAAGGCAGAAGTGGTGGCGAATCGGACTCGATCCCACAACGACCAGTCATTCACTGCGAGAGGTGGCCGCAGTCATTGAAGGCTGTTTGGCGGCGAGGCCGCTGAGTGAAGCCAACGGCGAGACGTTACTGACCATGGCAAAAGAAGCGGGTGATTTTTTGATTTGGACTCAGGGCCAGGCCGGGACCGGCATCCTGCCACTTCCTGCCGTCCGCAACGGGAAAGGTCGACCACTGGAGGTGGCTGAAGCTTTTTATCGCCAGGCTGAGCGAAACGGGAAGCTGGATCAGGTGATTCAGAATGGCTGGGCGATTGATGATCTGGACGATGGGGGCCTGCAATTTGACAACGGGCTGGCGGGCGTTGCTCTTGTGCATCTGTACCAAGTGACAAGCGACGAGCGATACAAGCAGTCTGCAATCAGGGCTGCTGATTGGGCGGTCAGTCGCCGAGTTGTGACGAACTGGAATTACAACAGCTTCAGCGTTTTCCTGCTTGCCGAGACGTACCGGATGACTGACGATGAAAAGTATCTTTCTTCGGCCAGGAAGAAAGCTCTGCTTGGTGTATTGCCGGGGCAATTGACGGAAGGGTCGCGTCGTGGGCGATGGGCCGATCCGCACAATGCCCGCCCGCCCTATCACTATATCATGGTTCGGGCACTTGCAGCGCTGGCGGCAGTGATGCCCGCCGATGATTCCGACCAGCCTGAGATCGTTGAGTGCCTGCGATTGGCGTTGTCCGCTCGCAACCCCGACTTTCGAAAGGGAGTCCTTAATGCGGACTCGTCTGTGGAAGCGTTGATTCGGGTGAAGATGCTGCCGCCTCATGTCGCGGTGAAACTGACAGAGTGCAACACGGACGAGGCGCTGGCAACACTCGAACGCTATGCGGCTGATGGATTCAGGGCGAGGAAGTCACCACTTGGTCCCGGTGCCTGGGGACAATTGCTGGCCTACAGAAATGAGATTAATCCTGCCAATCGACTCGAGTCTGATTGACTAACTGCAGATAGACTTGGTTCACGAGTGCCGCTGGCTGCAAGGTATGATTGGGCCGCTCCACCCGCAACGCGCTGGCCGCCGCCGATTTCAAGGCCTGATAGAGCAACGTGAACAGCTCGTCAATGCGCTCTCGCTTCCCGGCAGTAACATCCAGCAGGATTTGAGTAACGTCGCCGGTCATTCCATAGGCTCCCATCTCTATTCGTGTCCACGCGAGAAACAACTCTGGCGCAAGCGTCCAACACAATGTAGCACGCCCGATTAATTATATCGCGACTGAACAACCATTTTCCGAGGTCCAATTGGTCGTCGAGAAAAGTCCTGTGCGCCGGAAATTCTCAATTCCTTCCATTGTCGGCCGTACGTCTCATCCGATCTTGAAATGCGTTCTGGCACGTCATCAAAGAGATCGCCACACTCAATTCACTCGGCACCGACCTAAGACTTAGAGAAAAATCGCTTTGCCAATTCTGTAAAGGCGATTCAGTATCCAGGCTGAACTACAAAATGCTTTCAGTGTCCATGACCGCATGTCATTTCGAGGCACAGAAGAACTGTTTTTTGTAGGCCCCAAGGTGGATGGACCCATGGACCGTTCATCTCAATTCGTGATTGAGCGACACTGAATGCACTTTGCAATTTTCACAAACGTGGCGACCAAAACGATTGTCTTGTGGAAGGATTGTCATCCAGACGACTACAATGACGCAAGTCTGCTGTACGTGCCCCGGCCAGTTCTTTTAGTCTGATTTTTTGGAAGCCGGATAGAGTGTTGCTTGTTTGAAAGACACGCCACCACAGACAATTGATAACGAGCTCCCGGTGCCACAGGGTTCCCACACGATTACCATTCCTGCTTTTGTAGTAATGAGACGAACGAAATGAAACAGACGAAGTCATCCGATCTGCCGAAGAAATTGATCGCGCAGCTGGGAAAAAAATCCGACAGGGAACTTGCCAAAGAATTTAACGTCGCATTGCATTTTGTGCGAAAAGAGCGACTGAGCAGAAAGATTTTAGCGTTCCAATCAATCAACTGGAGCCCGAAGTGGATTCGGCAATTAGGACGTATGACCGACGCCAGTCTGGCTGAAAAAATGGGAATCACTGACACTGCCGTTTTTGTCAAACGACGTTCGCTTGGGATTCCTTCATTCTTCCCCGGTCGTGCGGTCCACACACAATGGAAAGCAGCTCAGCTCCGACGTTTAGGAAAGGTCACGGACACGGCTTTAGCCGTTGAGATGGGAATTTCTGCATCCGTGGTGGGCTCCAAACGTCAGTCGCTTGGGATTTCATCCAGTCTCACGACTTCGGTGCCCAGAAGGCCGTGGACCTCAGCGGAGATCGCAATGTTAGGCAAGAAGCCAGACACTGAGATATCTGCTTTAACCAGGAGAGGCCGTCGGCACGTCCGCTCAAAGCGCGAGTCTCTCGGAATTCCACCAACCCAAATTCAGAAAAACATAACATGGACGCCCAGTCTGATGAAGCGACTGGGAACTCGCCCTGACGCTGAAATAGCCGCAGAGCTAGGCGTGTCTCTAAACACGGTCGCGATTCAAAGACGAGGATGTGGCATTCCGTCATACGGACGTTCCGGAAAAAAATGATCATTGCGGCCATCGTATTGATCAACATCCACCCGTTTGCGTCAATGCATTCTGTGTCGCGGTTTTGACCAACCTTTGCGAACACAGAGTGCAACGTAGACACAAAGTGCAGCGTGGAGAAAGACAGAGAGCAACTCGTAGGGTGTGACCAGCGAAGCGCAGGCACACCCTACGTCTTGAGAAACTGGCCAAGTGTCATCGTTAAGGTCACACAGTTATTTCTGCGCCTGTCCTAATCTTGTCGGGATTTCCACGACGTGATTTTTTCTGCGACTCGAGCCTGGCGGGCCGGCACTTCGATCACTTCAGGCCTTTTCTCATCAGCGAACAGGATCCCGGGCCTTCGACCTCGACAAAGGTGCATCGAGTCTGAACCGCAGCATGGTGTCCCTCCGCGGTTCCTGCCAAAAGGATCACCAGGGCCAGTCGAATCCAAGATCCAGTGACGGGGAAGAATGCGTCAAGCTGCCAATACTGATGCGATCAACACCGGATTCTGCTATCGCACGAACGGTTTGTAGATTGACTCCACCGGAGGCTTCCAGCAGCGTTTCGTAACTGCGGGCGTCGCGAATGGCAACTGCTTCTCGCAGCATCTCAGGAGGCATATTGTCGAGCAGGACGATCTCTGGCTGTTCATTCAGGGCATCTCGCAGTTGGCTCAATGAATCAACTTCAATTTCGATTTTTGCATGAGCCGCAATTGATTCCATGTAACTGCGAGCATCAGCGACGGCAGCAGCACACGATGATTCTCCGCGAGCCGCAAGGTGATTGTCCTTAATCAGGATACCATCATAAAGCCCCATCCGGTGATTCGTTCCCCCTCCGCATCGCACAGCGTATTTCTGAAGAAGCCGATAGCCAGGTAGAGTCTTCCGCGTATCCAGAATCACAGCACGCGTTCCGCGAACTTGTTCTACAAATCGTGCGGTCTGCGACGCGATTCCGCTGAGATGCGTCATGAAATTTAAGACGGTTCGCTCGCCGGTCAACAAGCTTCGAACCGGGCCAGAGATGGATGCGATGATACTGCCACGTTCTACAGGCTGGCCATCTTTCATCATCAGCGTCCAGGAAACGTCGCTCGAAAGTTCCTCAAAGACGAGCGGCAGAACGGGCAGTCCGCAGAGAACACCTGTTTCGCGGGACACAATGTTGACTGTCGCCTGAAGTTCCGGAGCAATCGTTGCCAGACAAGTCAGATCACCAACCTCGCGGAGATCTTCTTCCAGCGACATGCGAGCCAAAACTTTTGCCGCAGTTTGTGTTTCTGAATCAAAGACTGGACGCATTTGCCGAATACCTTAGTGCTACGAACTGTTCATCAGGAGGGCTAAACAGCAGCGATAAAAATCACGCCCCGGATGGCCCACGATCAGTTTAACAGATCCGTTCAGGTTCGTCTTTCCTCTCTCGCATTTGTCCGTCGTTTGTCATCCCGAACAAAAGATGTTCAGATGCATGAAAATTGCCCTCGCCATTTGAGAGATCTCAAGAATGTTTAGAACCGCACTGCTGATTTGCCTTTGGTGTTCAACAATCGTTGCTGCCGCTCCGCCCGAGACAATTCCCGTTGTCTCACCAGAGTCCGCTGGGATGGATTCAAAACGTCTGGCCACAATTGATGATGTTATCAATGAAGGATTGAGTCAGGCAAAAATGCCGGGCGCGGTGGTTGTGGTTGGGCGACGGGAGGGCATTGTGTTTCGAAAGGCGTTTGGCTTTCGACAGGTGAAACCTCAGCAGGCGCCAATGACGCTGGATACCGTTTTTGACCTGGCATCACTTACGAAACCGATTGCAACCGCAACAAGCATCATGGTGTTGATTCAGCAAGGCAAAGTTGATCCGAACGCGACAGTGGCAACTTATCTTCCTGATTTTTCCGCCAACGGAAAAGACTCAATCACAGTTCGACACCTGCTGACTCATACCGGCGGACTGATTGCTGACAATTCCATCAACGACTATAAGGGAACTCCCGATGAAGCGATCTCCGCAATTTATGCTTTAAAGCCGAATGCAGCGCCGGGCGAGGAGTTCACTTACAGCGATGTTGGATTCATCGTTCTGGGGCAGATCGTAAAGGCTGTCAGCGGAAAAAATGTGCATGAGTTCTCACAAGAAGCGATTTATCAGCCACTGGGAATGAGTGAGACGGGCTACCTGCCGTCGGAAGCTCTGAAGGTCCGCGCCGCCGTAACGGAACAGCGCGAAGATCGCTGGATGCAGGGTGAAGTTCACGATCCACGCGCCTATGCCCTGGGAGGCATTGCAGGCCATGCCGGCCTGTTTTCCACTGCCGACGATTTATCGAAATACGCTGTGATGATGTTGAACCATGGCAGCCTGAGCGACACCGTTGTGTTGACACCGGAAACATTTTCGCTGATGACAACCGCAGTCGATGTGCCACGTGGTCGACGCACGCTGGGCTGGGATTCACGGACCGGCTATTCATCCAACCGAGGCGATCTGATGTCGGACAAGGCCTTCGGTCATGGAGGATTTACTGGAACTGGAATCTGGATTGACCCGGAGCAGAATCTTTTCGTTCTGTTTCTCAGCAATCGAGTTCATCCAGACGGGAAAGGCCTCGTGAATCCGCTGATTGGCCGCGTCGGCACGATCGCCGGGTCAGCAATTGTGAATCCATCGGTTTCAAGTCACTCAACCGATCCGGCTGATGTGCTGAATGGAATCGACGTTTTGCAACGTGATGGATTCTCTGTGCTGCGGGGCCGAAAGATTGGACTGATAACGAATCAAACGGGTCTTGGTAGAGATGGTGCCAGTACAGTGCGATTGCTTCATGATGCCGAAGACGTCACGCTGGTGACTTTGTTCAGTCCCGAGCATGGCCTGGAAGGCAAACTGGATATTCCGAAAATCGGCGACCAGCAGGATCCAACGACCGGCCTGAAGGTCTTCAGTCTCTACGGTGAAACACGAACACCCACGAAAGAGAGCCTGCAGGGAATTGACACGTTGATCTTCGACATTCAGGATATCGGCTGTCGCTTCTACACCTACGTTTCCACAATGGGAAACGCCATGAAAGCGGCGGGTGAAAACGGGATTCGTTTCGTTGTGCTGGATCGAGTGAACCCAGTGGGTGGCACTGAAGTCCAGGGACCGATCCTGGATGACGGTGATCAGTCATTCGTTGGCTATCATACTCTTCCTGTCCGGCATGGCATGACGGCCGGAGAGCTTGCCGAAATGTTCCGCGCGGAAATGAAAGTCGATGTCGAGCTGCAGGTTATCAAAGTGGAAGGCTGGAAGCGAAGTCAGGTGTTCGACGAGACCGGACTTACCTGGACCAACCCGTCGCCTAACATGCGGTGTTTGACTCAAGCATTGATTTACCCTGGCGTCGGCTTGCTGGAGATGACCAACCTCTCCGTTGGACGCGGCACAGATACGCCGTTCGAAGTGATCGGCGCGCCGTGGATTCGCGAACGAGAACTGGCCTCACATTTGAATGCCGCCAGTCTCCCAGGAGTACGCTTTGTGCCGGTCCGATTCACTCCGACGGCCACGAAATTTCCTGACGAATCGTGCGGCGGCGTAAACATCGTGATCACTGACCGCGCGGCATTCAATTCTCTGCGAACCGGAATTCAATTGATGTGCAGCTTGCAAGCACTGTTTCCCGAAGCCTGGCAAACAAAGAATTTGAATCGACTACTCAGCAGCAAAAAAGTACACGATGCAGTGCTGGCCGGGAAAACGTCATTGGAAATTGAAGAACTATGGAAAGAGGAATTAGCCGCATTTGAAACACGGCGAGCCGCATACCTGTTGTACGAATAATCTACAGGCTTTCGTGATTGCCTGCCTTGGCTGGCTGTGGGTCTCGGTAACGCTGCGTTAACCGAGACTCTCCGCGCCCAGTTGCGTTACTGCCGCAATTCTTTAGTTTACGTCTTTTCCCGTCAGTTGTTTTTCAACGGAGTCCGCTCGAGAACCCAGCTCGATCGCGCTGCGACGGATATCTTCTCCGCTGACGGTTGCTCGAGGATAGGTGTCGACCATTACGAAATACGGACGACCTCCGATGTCGCGGATGGAAATTCCTCCGTGATGCATCAGGGCGTTCAGCCTCAGCGCGTCCTCGTAAAAGTCGACGCGAGCTTCGCAGCAAATGCTGAAAATCATCAGCAAGCGATCTCCGGCGGAGTGTTCGCTGTTTTCGATGTAAACGGTTTGGGCTCGTTCGTCACGCAATGTCAGATGAACTCGAAATCCATCATCGCCATCAGGCTCCCATCGTACGTTTGGAAGTCCGTTGAAGGCATCATAGATCAGAATATCCAGATCGCGTGTTGAGCCAAGAACAGCCTGCAAAAGTTGTGATGCGGCCGCAGCGTCGCGAGGACGATTGCGAGGCTCTCTATTGAGCATCAAAGAAACGCATTCGGCAATATCCAGCGGAATGTCTTCATTGATTCGCCGAACGCTTGTGTACTCAGCCGTCAAGATTGCCTTCATCAGTGAATTGACGGTATCTCCCTCGAATGGAAACTTCCCCGTTAACATCAAATAGTAACAGACTCCGAGTGCATACACGTCGCTTTGTGTTGTCGCAGTGTCGCCTTCGAATAATTCAGGGGCCATGAAATACGGTGTCCCTGCGAGATTCGAAGTCGGCAGATCATCGCCGACAATTCGCTTGGCGAGTCCAAAATCCACAATCTTTGGAACGCCGCCGGGAGTGACCAGAACATTGTCCGGTTTCAGGTCGCGATGAATAATGCCAAGTCGGTGAGCCATCGCAAGTCCGCTGGAAATTCCAACGGCCATAGCTGTCGAACGAATTGGACCAATCGCACCTTCCTCTTCGATCTCACACTGAAGTGAGTGTCCCGGTACGTATTCCATCTCAAGGAAATGGAAATCCCCTGCACGTCCAATCGCGTGAGTTGTTACGACATTGGGATGCACCATCGCGGCGGCGGCACGTCCCTCATTTTCGAAGCGTTCCACATAGTCGATTTCACGCGAGACTTTTCTCGGCGACAACAATTTCAGTGCGCACAAACGCTGCAGGCTCGTGTTTCGGGCAAGATACACGACTCCCATGCCACCTCGTCCAAGTAACTTTTGACATTGATAAATGTCCAGTACCTGACCAGGCAACAGCAGTTGATCCAGTTCCATATCCATCGAAACAGACGCAGAATCCGCATCCTCTGCGTTAAGCAGCATTGTTTCTTTCTGCCAGATATTTTCCTGAGGCACAAGCTGCATGCCACAACGCGGACACGCTGCTACTCCTCCTGAAAATCGCTGATTGCAAGCAGTACAGTAGGCAGTGGCCAATGTCTGTTTTCCAATAAAATCTGGAAGGCAGTTGTGCCGTCCTGGGAACGGTTGCCGGAAATTTCAGTGGGAGGTTCTTTGCAGTGGAATTCTACTGACGGATCAATAGCGGAATTGATGCAGGTTAACTGCACCGACGACGAAACTCTATCAAAGGTGCCGGCGAATTGGCGAGCGTTCATGATCGCGGGATGTTCGCTCGTGGAGGCAAAATCCTGGCGATAACCCAGGAATTGTTCGAGTCATCAAACGTTCAGGCCTCCAGGCTGGCCAGATTTCGACTTCTGTACGAACAGAATCAGGCATCGGCGCACATCAGACCATGCATCAAAGTGAGTACAACTTCCCTGTTGTTTGCAACACTCTCGCACGTTCCGGAGCATGACTTTGATTCACGTCGTTGCAGAGGGTTTCATCGCTGCGGTGATCGTTGATTTGCGAGGCTGCTCATTACGCTTGAGCCAACTGCGACCTGCAGGCGTCTGATTATAGGCAACTCGAAGATTCACCAGTGCGTTCCGCTCTGACGCCGACAAAACGGGATGCCACGCGTTGAAGAACAAGACGATCCTCAATTCATCACTGCGGTTGAAGACTTCGTGAACAAACGAGTCGTCAAAGACAAGCACTTTACCTTCAACCCACTCCACGGTTTCTCCACCGACACGCAGACCGCAATTGGGTGGGATCAGCAGTGGCAAATGGCATCGTAAAATCCCATTGATCGGGCCTACATGTGGAGGAATGAATGAATGGGGATTTAATGCCGACAGCATTGTCAGTTCCCCCTCTTCATAAGCCGTCATCGCATCGGCCACTTTGGCAAGTTCCGGTGCGCGGTCGCAATTAGCGTCCTGTCGCCTTCCGTTCGCATAGAAGATCAACGAGTTCCAGCCAGGAATGCTGGAGACGATTTCTGTATGGAACGTCCCAAAAGGATCGTTGGGATCTTCAAGAAGCCGGATGACTTCTTCTTTCACTGCGGCAAAGCTATCGCTCATCAGTTTGTTCCACTCAAACTGGTCGGCCTCATACCAGCGATTTGAAGGAATGCCGGGAATGAAATATTGCGGTTGCTGATGCGGATGTGTTGTGGACGTTATCTCCCAGGATCCCTGCGCGAAGAAGGGATCCAGGAATGCACCGCGGTAGAATGTGGCTTCAAGGCAGTTGCGAAACCCCAATTCTCTGCAGCCGTTTTGAAACGTCGGAAGTCGATCCATCGCCTTGAACGCGGCGCCCAGTCGCAGGCCGTCTTTAATCGTAAACTGCCACGCAAGATCAGCCCAGATCTTTGCCAGTGGATGTGAATGGCTGCGGCCCAGGAAACCCCAGACGCGATGCAGTCCCCAGATGATGATCGCAAAAATCCGGTAATCGAGCGAAGCGAACCAGGCGACAATGCGGCGAACAAAAGCTGGAAACACAAATGGCGAGCCGTTGATGCCGAATTCCTCAAATGAGGATCGCATAAGTTCGTCCATCGTCAACTTGTCTGCATCGCGAGGTGAAAGTTGTGGACGTTGTTCAGCAGAAGCCATGTGAATTCAAATTCAGATTGTTTTGGAGAATGACGCAAACGAATATAGAACGCCTAACAAAACCGGGACTGGCTCCCGAGCAAAGCAGACGACGCTGTCAAATAAGCTTTGGCAGGGTGCCGGTTTTGTGAGTACCTCTTAGACCATCTGTTGCCCGTTGCTGGAAGTCAGCACGACCCATTCACAGCACTCGGCCGTAATCGCTCAGTTCTTCGCTGGCGATAAACTGACGACTCTGATGATGGCAGGGCAAGCGAAATCTAACCTCAGCACAGGAACATTGGAAAGGTCATCCTCGGGGCCTGGCCCTAATCCCTGTATTCCGTGCAATTTTTCAGGCGGTCACTGAAGACGGCATCGACAAGAAAGTGCAGGGAACCATCGGCGCCCGTCTCGATTCGCGATCCCCGACCGTGCAACTTCACAGCCCGGGATACAGATTTGTGCGTAGCGGTTTGCGACCTATCGCGATCCGCTATTCCCTGCATTCGCGTCTGCTGCGACTGTGCCATCAGCACCGGCAGCATCAGCATCGGCGGCAGTCGCATTTGGTGACTCCGATTTAGTCGACTCTGTCACGTTGACTTCGACACCATCAGCGGCAACCCCTTCTTCCGTGTCGGATGCAGGCAACTCGTCCGCAGGAGGCTGAGTCGACGGCAGTTGCTCAGCAGGCTGCACCGACTCTGGTTTCGGCGCTGGTTCGATCAGTTTCCGATCTCGCAGAATGTCGCCCAGTGATAATTTCCAGATTCCCTCGGCATCCTTCAGTGTCACAAAACGATTTGTCACGCTCACGAGTTCTGCGCTGATTTCAGCGACCGTTAGCGTCTCCCCGATCTTGAGTCGATCCGTTTTTCCTGTGCCCTTGTTTCGAAACCATGCGACCCAGACATCGTCCTTTGAAATCGCGGCTGAAAGTAATGTGAGCGAGGCATCATCATCTTTCACATCCAGCGAAATTTTTCCGGAGCCGACTTTCGGTTCTTCACCCGCATCCGTCACTTTCACTTCGACGTCATATTTTCCAGGCGTTAACGTGCGTTCTGGCGTCCATGTAATAGCACCAGATGTCGCATCAATCTTGAGACCTTCCGGCGCGCCATTCCCCAGCGAATACTTCAGTGATGTCACCGGACCATCATCAGTCGCAGATGCCTGCGTTGAGAACTCGCGCCCGATGATCACAATGGCGGCTTCCGGAATCGTGAGTACTGGTGCGGCGTTCGTGGACTTGATCGTAATCGTGAGTTTGGAGTCCAGCTTGACGTCCGGATTGTTAGCCTGAGAAACGAGAACAGTCGCGGAATATTTCCCAGCTGCCAGAGTCTCTACCGGCTTCCAGCTGAATTCCCCTGTCGCAGGATCAATCGTCATGCCTTCCGCAGGCTCAGTCAGAGAGAACTGAGGTACTCCAAGATCCGGATTAAAGTTTTCCGCGCGAGCCGTAAACTTGATTTCCTCTCCCGGCTTGATTGTCTTATCGGAAACCCCGGCCAGACGTGGATTCCAGGTTTTCGGCGGCGACGGAATTACGAACAATGACGCCTTCACAAAATCAGCGTATTGCTCAAGTGCGACTTCCTTACGGTTCCACGATACTGGCAGCAGTTCAACGATGGCCTGTTCTTCATGGGCGGCCACCTTTGTGCCGTGGACACCTCTCTGGATTTTCCACTGCCCCTCTTCAACAGATTCGACTTTCATCAGTTCGCGATCAATGCGAATCAGAAATGGCTCAAACGGATCCCATGTGGGAAATGACTCGTTAGCGGCAACAGTCACAGCCGTTGCTGATTCTGTCAGCGTGGTTGTCAGTGTTGAGCGAGGCAACAATTCTTTCTTGTCTTCGCTGCCGACAACGCCCATTCCTTCCGCTGTGAAAGACACGACCAGTCGCGGATTTCCCTGCGCGCCGGGACTGTCGATTTTCATCGCAGAAATACGCTGCAACAACGCAGCCTGGTCAAACAGGTATAGAAATCGGGTGAGTCCCTGAAGATCGGTTTCGGCTTTTTTTACTTCGACAGCAACGGTGCTGAATTCCTTTTGCAAAGAACGAGAGCCAGGCGTAACTTCGAAGCCGGGGCCGGTGAATCCGCACTGTCGTGTCAGCTCGTAAACCCACTCGCGATAAAGACGCTGAGCATCATCAATCTCCTGAGGCAGACTGATTGCCTTCCAATCGTCCAGATTTCGCTGGGCGACCTGCAACTGAATTTTCTGTTGAGCCAGTGTTTCGTTCTCAAACTGCGCGGACTTCAAGCTCGTCTGCAGGTCGCGAATCGGCTTCATCAGATAACCGTCAACCGTGGACCTCAGGCTGTAAACGGCGACGACCGCTCCCAGTCCTAACGCAAGAATCTTTGTACGTTGCTGATCTTCCATCGAACCCGATCCCACTCTTATTTTAGCTGAGCCGAAACTCAGAATTCTGTTCTGAAAATCCAACGGTCGCGAATGCGGCAAAACAACAAACCGAAGACTCTAAGACGGTTGAGCAGACTGATCTGTGGCTTCCGGAAGGGAAAGCTCAAGCACAATCTTGACTCCATAGTCCTGAGAAACTGCGGAGGCTCGAAATTCGGGTTCGTACGGTTTCACGCCATATCCCGCATCTCGCAACGTTCGAGCTAGTTCGTTGATATCGGCCTCCGCTTTCGCAAAGCCTTCCAGTCGAATCGTACCGATGCCTCCGCGCTGCACCGTGTTGAACTGGAAGTTGTCGATAAACATGCGATCGGTCGTCGGCAGAATTGACTTCAGACGCACCATTTCATCCAGCCATTCGATATCACGATCAACCCATTCACCGACTCTTTCCGCCTGCTGCATTTCTTTCTCACCCGCGGCGAGTAATCCCTTGACCTCCGTGTTTTGTTCGTCAATCAATGACTTGTCTGCCAATAGCTCATTGATCTTTCCCTGTCGCCAGAAATACCCGCCAGCGAAAATCACGATCGCCGCCAGCGTGGCCAAAAGCACCCGAATCCGTCGAAGATCCTTCTTTTCCGGAGGCTTGCGTGGGTTGATCAGGTCGACAACTTCAATTTTCGATTCACCAACACCAACGATCGCGCCGGCGATCGTGACGACATCCGCGGTTGCAATTCCTTCCGGAAGCACACCCGACACGAACGCCGATGCCGGATCGATGCGTTCAATTCTGGCTCCGTCAAGACGCGTTGAAATTTGATCGCTGACAGCCGCCGTCACTTCCGGAGCACCAATCAGGATGATTCGATCGATCTTATGTTCGCCCAGAATTTCTGCTGCCGACAATCGCGCGCGAGTCAGTTCCGCGCGAATCGTCTTTTCAATCGTATCCAGTGAAGTCCAGGAACTGCCGCTGTGGGAGAACACGACCGACGTGCCTCGAACGAACGTAAGCTCGATGAAGTCACGACGCATCACGGCAACAACATCGACCTTGTCAGTTTCACCCGTCTCCCGAAGGATCCCAGCTCTTGCAGCCGCCTGCGCGACACAATACGCGCTGACTCGCACTTCGGTAAGGTCCAGGCCCGCGTCGTTCAGTGTTCGGCGAGCCACCATGACCTGTTCATTGGGGACAGTAACCAGCAACACGTCGCGCGTGGCACTTCCCGGCTGAACCGGCAGCGGGGTATAGTCCATGCACACGGATTCGACCGGCACGGTCAATCGCATTGACGCCTGAAGCCGAATCATGTCAGCGATTTCAGAATCCGGCACCTGTGGCAGCTGAATTCGATGGATCGTGACCATTTGACGCGGGAAAACAACTGCCACCGATGTGCGTTTGCGGTCAGCGGATACAGGGAACAGTTGTTTGAGCTGGTCAACCAGTGTCAACGTATCGTTTGATTCGCTTTCACGTTCCAGAATTCGAACGACACGAAATTGCGCTTTTGGTCCGTCTGCGGAACCTTGAGCAACAACCAGTCGATCGCGATCCCATTCAATAAACTTGTCAACCATGGTTTTTCGGCCCGATGAACTTCAAAAAAGGGCTTTTCGCTGCGAAACGCTGCGTATTGGGATTGAACCCCGCAAACCGAATGGTGGTGTCGTTGCATGGAAGAAACAAGCACAGGTTCTCCATCTTGACCGCCAGACGTCAGATTTTGCTGGTTTTTTCAATTATGCGGGGGAAAAAAACTGGGCCATGGCTTCGTTGCCTGCTCATTTGGTCACTGTCCAAAATTCGGAGAGTCAATCAGGACAGAACCTGAATACCCAATTCCCCCCAAACGGGATCGATGACGGCAAAAATTGCTGAATTACGTCTCGCCTGCCTCTGAGGAATGCAAATCGTCAACAAAATCAGATTGACGAAACCACTGGACTTGGAAATCCTTGCCGCACGGTGCTTTACAATCGAGCGATCTCAGGCTTGTACACTCAGAATTCTGGGTAGAAATAGTCTGGAGTCAATCTTTGGAAACCGCTATAAGCCTCCCTCCCTGCAGTTGAGTGAGACCGTTTGTGTCACTCGGTTGTGAGGATTGCCGTTGACTCTGGCGATGCCAGCCTGCAAGGAAGCAGGAAGCACGACAGGATTGTCGGTAAAGTTGGATTTTCGCTGCGAAATTCGCAGTTCATCGTGTCATCGGAAGGAGTCCGATGGTGAGATTCGTCATCGCCATTGCCTGTATTTCTGTGATTTTTCCCTCGGCGACTGCAGTCGCACAGACCAGGACGTCGGGCGCAAAATCGCCTCCGCCAACTGGACGTGCAGACACTGCAAGACCTTCGAGCACGCGGCCGTCCGGTACGCAGGCGCAAACAGCCACGCGACCACCCGGCACGCGGCCCCCCAGCACGCAGGCTCAAAGCGTTAGCCGTTCGCAGCCCGCCGAGCCGCGAATAGCCGAGCAGCAATCGCTTGTCGATAAGCCGGACACTGGCCGAGCGACCATCGAAGTCAAAGATGAGATTATCAATCAGCAGGCTCCAGAAATGAGCCCCGAGCTGGTTCGCGAACTTGATCGCATCCTGGAATTCTGGGCGGCGGCAAGTGATGACATCAATCGACTTCAGGGCAAGCATTTTCGAATCGTTTATGACAGCGCATTCGAGATCGAGAAACAGTCCGAAGGTGAGTTTGCCTATGAAAAGTCTGACAAAGGCCGCATCGATATCACGCCGGTCCAGGTGACACCAGAATTGATTGCAGCAAGACTGAAGGAAGTTGAAACGGCAAAGAAGGAAAAGCGACGATGTCAGGTTCGACTGAAGGCAGACGGCACACCGTTTGACTTGGTCATGGAGCAGCCGGAACGATGGAGCTGCGATGGTCAGCGCGTCTATAGCATTGATGTCGAAAAGAAAGAAGCAGTCGTCGCACAATTGCCCACAAATATGCAGGGCAAAAACATCATGGATAGTCCGCTTCCGTTCTTGTTTGGTATGCCACCAGATAAAGCAAAACGACGGTTCACCTTGTTCTTTTCCGGAGGTCAATTTGATCCAAACTCTGGTAAGGCAAGACTAACGATTTATCCTCGCCTGCCTCAGGACGCACAAAGCTGGCGACAGGCTGATGTGATTCTGGATTTGAAAGAGTTTCTTCCCGTCGCAGTGCAGTTGCTTGATCCGGCAGGAACAAAATTAACGGTCTACAAATTTCAGGACTTCAAGAAGAATCAAAAAAATCTGCCAGTGTTCCTCGGCGGAAATCCCAAGACACACTTCACACCTGACCTTCGTGATTTCAATGTTCAAATTGTAGGTGACGAGAATCCCCAGAAGATGGTCGAAGGCCCACCGGCTCAGGGCGAATCGCCGCCGGGAAATGCGCTTGCCAATGTTGGTGGTTTGAAGCACGACGAAGCCGTGCTTCAATTGACGCGACAAGGCCTGAAACGAGTGAAAGGCGAAGAGAATCAAATCATTCTTGAAGCTGGTCCGGCAGCCACGAATCCTGAAGACGTCTTTACTGTTAAGTCTCAGGATCCTGCACCAGGAACTCCGCTTGGTCCCAACGTCAAAGTGAAACTCGTTATCTGGACGGAGCCTAAAACGGCCTCAAAATAGTCCGCACAAGTTCATGTTTTTAGCCTCAACGAATTCAGGACGACCCTTACCGGTCGTCCTTTTTTGTTCTTCAGTTTGAACTCTATTCTGACAAGGAAAGAAATCATCGGCAGCTGACAGACTTCGTTTTGGGCTTCCCTGGCGTCGAATAAATCTTTGTAAAAACCCGCGTTCCCATGCCGAAAGTGTCGACGCTGGCGAGTCGCAGTCGTGATTTCGCCCTACTTTTGATCCAATTTCGAGTTTCTCGATTCCGCCCGAGGAACCAAGCCGCATTTGGCGCGTGCCACCGGCTGGATACAATCCGCCGCTTACCGAAACGGGAACGTCCGCTTGGCCGCCCCTTATTGATCTTAGCATTCGAGTCTGGAAGATTTTTCATGGAAGCCGGAATTGTCGGCCTGCCAAATGTTGGCAAGAGCACCCTGTTCAACGCGCTCACGTGTTCTACTGTGGCTCAGAGTGCAAACTATCCGTTCTGCACCATTGAGCCGAACGAGGGTATCGTCAGCGTTCCAGACTCTCGACTTCAGCGAATCACGAAGTTCATTCCGCCGCAGAAAGTGATTCCGGCGATTTTGAAACTGGTTGATATTGCGGGCATTGTGAAGGGAGCAAGCGTCGGCGAAGGACTTGGCAATAAGTTCCTCAGCCATATCCGTGAAGTGGATGCGATCCTGCAGGTGGTGCGTTGCTTCGTCGACGATGATATCACGCACGTTGGTGGTGGAGTGAATCCGCTTTCCGACATCGAAGTGATCGAAACCGAACTACTGCTGGCCGATATGCAGACGTTAGAAAACGCGCTGCCCAAGGCTCAGCGTTCTGCCAAAAGTGGCGACAAAGATGCCAAATTGCGTTCGGTCGTCATGGAGAAGTGCCAGGCGGTTGTTAACGACGGCAAGCCTCTGCGAACTGTGGAATTTTCCGCTGAAGAGGCTGCTGTTGTTCGAGCCATTGGCCTAATGACAGCCAAGCCAATTTTGTTCGTTGCGAACGTTGCTGAAGACGACCTTGAAGGTAAAGGACCGCTTGTTGAGCAGGTTCGCAAGTATGCAGCAGAGCATGGATGTTCCGTCGTTCCCGTTTGTGCAAAGCTGGAGGCAGAACTTGCAGAGCTTGACGAAGCTGACCGTCAGGAAATGCTGGAGTCTGTTGGCCTGACAGAACCGGCCTTAGGTCCATTGGCCCGAGCAACATACAAGACTCTTGGCCTGCAGAGTTACTTCACGGCTGGTGAAAAAGAAGTCCGTGCGTGGACGATTCCAATCGGGGCCACCGCTCCGCAAGCAGCCGGGGTAATTCACAGCGATTTTGAACGCGGCTTTATTCGTTGCGAAGTTTATACGCTTGACGATCTCGAGACCTTCAAGACTGAAAAGGACATTCGAGCAGCAGGAAAACTGCGCATCGAAGGAAAATCGTACGTGATGAACGATGGGGACATCTGTCACTTCCTCTTCAACGTATGATGCCCATTGCTAAAGAGACCTCAGTTTTGTCGCGCTGCCCGAGAGCGCGCATCACGTGAAATTGACTCTGGTATCCGCATTGCAGACTTGCGCATAATGTTCGATGTCACAAGGAAAGAAACGAGAAGATAGAAGGTCCTCGGCTGGCTTACAGTTGAGGTGCATCGACTGGGTTTTGCCAGCTCGGCCATTGTTCAACGTTGGGTGAGTTATGGTGAATCCGTACGAATCGCCGACGACACAGCCGCATAGTCGATTATCGTTTCGCCGTTTGTGGCAACAGGAACTGATCTGCCCCCATTGTCAAAAGGTTGGCTCATCAGCCGGGCGGGCTTGCCTGCTTCATCCGCAGTTTCGAATCCGTTGTTACCACTGCCGGGCCTATTCACGTCTGAAATTTGAAAGGCGAGACTGGCTCAAGATTCAGGGCGTTTGGATTCTGGCGGTCGGATTCGCCGTGGCGGTGCTCATGGCCTTTGTCTCTGTCGATCCGTTTTTGCTTTTGACAGATACTTTCAAAAGACTCTTTCCGGAATTTCACGCCTGGGTGATGGCCCGTGGATACGATAGCCAGCAGACATTGTGTTTCGGTGTCATTATTCTGTTGAGCACTTTGGTACCGATTATTCTCGCGAGCCTGTTTGCAGTGCGAGTCAATCTTTGGTTAATCGCATTCCGATCCCAGATGGTGCCGGCGGCAACTCCACGATCAAAGGAAAATAATGCACCTGCAAATGGGGATCGAGTATCGCAATAACGATACGAGAATCGGATCAGTACCATTCGATGTCGTTGGCTGACACCGAGGGCTAACACGCCCCAACAGGCGCTTTGCGCCAGGGATACGGTTTGTCGGTTGAAAAGGCATCATCCGTTTACAGCGACAACTTTTCCAGGAACAGATTCTCCCGGGTTGCTCATCCGTTGAAGTCAGACGCTTATTAAGCGTGACTGCTGAAAACAGCCCGATTCACATGCAACGCTGTGAACAAAGTATCAGGCCATACTCAGGCTGAATTCAGCAGTCTGGAGTTTTACGCCGTTGGAACCGAGTCCATACTTTTTAGCGACTGACTTTGTGGCTAGAGTGACCCGAATTCTGCATGCTCTGTTTTGCGGCGACCGGATTGGAAATTGTTATGCGACGATGCTCCTGCCTGATGAATTCTTGCCCTGCATACATCCTGGTATTTTTCCTTGCGACAGCGTTGCATTGTTCAGCCGAAGATCTGGACTTTCAGCAGGCTCTGGAACGCGCCGGAGAAAATCGTCCGCAGCTTGAACAGGCGATGGAAAAGGCGCCATCGGCAGAGAAGTCAGGAATGAGATTCCTGATCAGCAATATGCCGGATAACGATCTGAAAACTCTGAAGGCTGAATTTCTTTTGGAAAACAGTCGTCTGACATGGAAGGCGCTGGAACAGGCCGCATGGAAAGACACGGTGCCTGAAGAGATTGCATTCGACTGTCTGCTTCCGTATGCCAACATTAATGAACGCCGCGACGAATGGCGAAAAGATTTTTACGAACGCTTTTCTCCGCTCGTTGCCAACATAAAGTCATCAGGAGAAGCCGCTGCAATTCTGAACCAGACTATCTTTCCAACGCTGAATGTAAAATATTCGACAAAGCGCAATAAGGCTGATCAAAGTCCATACGAGAGCGTTCAGTCTGGTCTGGCATCGTGCACCGGGCTTTCTGTATTGCTGGTCGATGCGTGTCGTGCTGTCGGCATACCGGCTCGCATTGTCGGAACGCCGCTTTGGTCGGACAAGAGTGGCAATCATTCCTGGGTCGAAATCTGGGACAATGGCTGGCACTTTACAGGGGCGTGCGAACCAAGTGGCAAAGACCTGGATAAAAGCTGGTTCGTTGATCGTGCGTCTCGCGCGCAGCGAGATCATCGGATGCATGCAATCTATGCAGTAACGTTCCGTCGAAATGGACAGTCATTTCCGATGGTGTGGGCTCGCGATGTTCATGACGTGTATGCCGTGAATGTGACAGATCGGTACACGGCGTTAACTCAGACGATTCCGGAAGGTCATAGTACGGTTCGTATTCGAGTCTCCGATGCAAAGAGCAATGTGCGCAAATCCGTTCCCGTCCGGATTATGGACGATTCCGGTCAGATGATCTTTGAAGGCGAATCCAGGAACGAGCGATATGATGCCAACGATCATCTGACCGCATATTTCAAGCCGGGATCTGTTCTGTCTGCAAGTGTCGATGATCCCAAAACGTCAGTCACCTTTACTGTGACTGAAGAAGAGCAATTGGTCGACATTAAGGTTACTGACGGCGTCAATTAGCGACTGACCGGCACCGACAATAAAAGCTGATGGTGCAATAAAAGCTGATGGTGCCACGCATTCGACGAATCTCAGCCCGGTCGCTGCAAGATAAACCTCGAACTCTGAACGTGCCCTCTTTGCAAATTCACGAGAGCCAGAATGACTGCAAAGACTCGCTTTTGGGAACACCCAACGGAAGCTGCTTGCTGAAGGCGTGGTCCTGAATGCCGGCAAACTCGCGAAGAGATTCGTGGATATGCTCGGGGCGGACTCGAATGCCGGCGTTTTTGTCGATGGCCAGCGTTTCAGGATTGATGGGAACAAGCTGCTGCGCCTCATCGGTCGCGCCAAGAACTCGGTTGCCGGCAATGCCGGGGCCGAGGAACATGATGGAGCCAATCGACCAGTGGTCTTTGCCATTGCCGTTGTTGTAGTTCGGTGTGCGGCCCATTTCGCTTTGAATGATCACGACGACCTTGTCGCGGATCTGCAGCTCCTCCGCCCTTCTCAACAGATAATCAATGCCCGCCAGAAACTCGGGGATCAACTGCATCTGATCAGTGTCGTTGTTGTTGTGACTATCGAACTGCCCAATCGAAAGATTCGCCGAGATACACACTCCTGCCTTGAACGCCGCCAGAGCAATGTCGGCCTGCTGAGCCAACCGCTCCTTCGCGGGCTCCCTGGGAATGAATGGAACGACTCGCTGCAGCGCCTTTGAGTTCACCTGCGCAGAATACAGCATGCTCTGACTGCGCTCGACTCGCGGAAGACGCGTACTGGCGACTCGAGCTTCGAACTGTTCCTGCAGTGCCTGTTCGATGCGATCGGACACAAACGGATCGTGATACGGAGCCCGCTCATTACCTTCGACGTAATCCGCCTTCGCGAGCAGGTTCAGTGACTGCAGATAGGGAACTCGCGACATCGGCACCAGATTGCCGGTCGCCGAATAATTGCCGAACGTCAAAAACGCCAGCGGTGCATCGGCCCCTTTGCAGGCAGCGATGAGTGCAGGAAATGTCGGGTAGTTGGTGCTGTCCAGTTTCCCCGTCGCCATGTACCGCGCGCAGGGCGTGTGATTGTTGACGGAGAAATCCAGCCCGTTAAACGTTCGAAGTTCCTGACCATACTTTGCAAAGAAATCTTCGTTGCTCATGCCCTTTTCAATGTGCTTCGCCGTCGGCGCAAAATGATGCTCACCGATGGTTTGAATATCGCCGCTTTGATAAAGACGATTGATGCCATCAACGCCCTTCGGATCCATCAGATACGTCGTATCCCAGCCTCCAGACGCGTTGAAGACCACGTAGTAAGGACCCGGATAGCCTTCGGTCTCGGTCTTCTTCGCCTCATCCGCGCGAAGTATGGTATTCAAGCCAACCGGCGAGGCAAAACCCAGGCCAGCAGCGCTGCAGAGGCGTAGGAAATGGCTACGTTTCATGGAGTCTCTTTCATCGATCTTGCTGAACCTACGTTAGAGTCGCAAATGTATAGCCCAGGGCGATTGAAGACAATCGCTCTACAATGTAGAACGACTGTCTCAGTCGTTCAGAGCCCTGTTGCAGCGCGTCCGTTCTGTGGAACTCGTAACGGCAAGTAGTGCAATGAGCGATTGAGGACAATCGCTCTACAATGTAGAACGATTGTCCTCAATCGTTCAGAGCACTGGAGCGTTCGGCATGTCTAACGAACAACCTGTCTTCAACACGCTTGATCGTGGTCGAGAGATTGCGGTTCGAGAGAGAAACCTGCCACATTGGTTTCAACCAGGGACTGCAATCTTTATCACCTTTCGCACGGCCGATTCGCTGCCAAAGGACGTAGTGCTGACGATGCAAAAAGAACTGGAGGATTGGCTGAGGATAAAACAACTTCCCGCAGAACTTGCGTTGTCCGTTCTGACTCAACGTCGAGTCGACCACGATCATCTGCTGAAAGCATTAACTCGCAATGACAGTGACGAATTGCGTCGACTATTGGCAAGATTGTATCACTGGTCGCTTGATGATTGCCACGGCAAGTGTGTTCTGCGTGAGCCCAACCTGGCCGCGATTGTTTTCAATGCCATTCGACATGGTGACGGTTCGCAGTTTGACCTGGATCGATTTGTGATCATGCCGAATCACGTCCATGCGATTGTGCAATTTCGCACTGGCTTTGATCTTTCGATCGTCGGTCAAAGCTGGATGCGGTTTTCGGCCAGACAGATCAATCCTTTAATCGGCAACAAGGGCGCGTTCTGGCAGCCTGAGCCTTTTGATCACATCATTCGCAATGCCGAACAGTTTGTGTGGCTGCAGGATTACATCGCGGACAATCCGCGGAAGGCAAATCTCCGTGACGGTGAGTTTGCGTTTTGGAGCAGGAACGATCCACAGGCAACAGAGCAGTGAGCGATTGAGGACAATCACTCTACAATGTAGAACGACTGTCTCAGTCGTTCAGATCACTGTTGCGCTCCTTCAGCTCCAACGAACCGACGATGCTGAACGCGATGCAGTGAGCGATTGAGGACAATCGCTCTACAATGTAGAATGACTGTCTCAGTCGTTCACACCATCCAATCACTCATACAAAAACTCATGCTGCCTCAACAAATATGTCACCACCGCGCGCCAGGCGCGGAGGGTGTAGTGGGGGTCTTCGGCTCGGAATTCTTCGCGGCCGCCGCAGAAATAGGTTTCACGAGCTTCGAAGCGGCCCTGAGCATTCGCGTCGGCGATGATGCCGGTGAACAACTGGAACGTGCGATCGATATCGGGGTGATCAACAGCAACGTCCTGCCCCAGAAGTTTTCGATGAAGTGCAACGATCGTGTGCCGAATCTGCTGGTTCGACATGTCGTCTCCGGGCACGACAGTTGGCTCAATCATCGCAAACAATTGCCGCTCGGCCGATGGCTTTCGAAAATCACGAGCCACATGGTAGCACGCAACATCGTTTGCCAGAATTCTCTGAATCGCCCCCATCGCGCCGCTGGGATCAGCGTTGCGTTCGGTGATCGAAATTGAATCAATGCCTCCGTAGAGAATCTTCGTTTCGCCTTCCAGTCGGCCCCACCCTTTGCCAAAGATCGCCTTGAGCTTGCGTTCCAGTTGTTCGGGACTCAGCAGTCGCACGACACCCATATCATCCAGTGCCGCTGCGTGGCCCGGGCTCAAAGCGACGGCTTGCACGCCATCGACTCGATAAAAGTCAGATGCGATCAAACTGCGAAAAGCCGTCTTCAGATTGAAGCCACCATCAGCAAATTCGCGGGCCGCTGATTCGATCAGTTTTCGCTGAGCTAAATAAGCACTCCGGCGAGCGGCGAACAGTGGGTCATCAATATCATCCGGCGGCTGAAGAACTTTCCGTCCGAACAGGATGTAGTAAACATGTTCCACCATCGCGGTCGCAAAGCGAGGATCTTTGACGGTTCGTTCAGCCAGCCACTGGGGAGCTCTCCAGCGTTCGGACGGCGGCATGTCTTCGCCTTCAAAGCCAGCCTGGAACATATCTTTGTACCAGCCTTCTTTGCGGGGAATCACGTGGCCTTCAAAATCGAAGTCCTGAAAAATGCTGGAGACAGGATCAATCGTGCGATGGCATACGACACAGTCCGGAGCCTGCATCGTCGGGATTTCATACTTCGCTGCTACAGCGGACGCATCCGTCGAACGCGGCGCGAGCTGCATGATGTCGATGCCAAGGAAGTGCTGATAGAACATGCGAGCTCGCAAACGATTGCGATTGGTTTCCGTCGACGGATAACGTCGCAGGTAATGAAACATGCTGAGAAATCCCGCATGCGGATAAAGCCCGGTCGCTGAATCCTGAGTCTTCCCGTCGCGGCCCGTCAACGCGGGGAGTTTCGCGGGAATGTATTCGAACGGGTCTTCGGGATTTTTGAACTGATCCTTGATTTTGTCGAAGATGCCATAACCTTTCGCAGTGTATGGCGACACCATGATATAGTCGGCTGTTGCCAGTTCCGTGAACGGCCGCTCGTTGCGAACGATGTACTCGATCAGCCGCAGCGGCTCCTGAAGCAGAGCCTGACGATACACATCAGCAAGCTTCCATCCCGCTCGCTCGCGTTCGGCTTCCGGCAGGTTGCTGAAGTCGTGATGCTGATACCACAAACGAGTCTTCTCAAAGTGGTGGTAGGACAACAGCGTCTCCGCGTTGTCTTCGAGACCGATGGTCAGAAAAATGTCGTTGAAGCCTTCTTTAAGACGTTCGTAGAAGGCATCTTCCAGCAAAACACGATCGAGTATCGATGAGACAGCCGCATCGCCGCTTTGATGAACCTCATCGACCTCAGCCTGAGACGGCAAACGCCCAGCCAGCGAAAGTGTGATTCGCCGCAGCCGCCGAGCTGGCGAGAGCATTGTCAAGTCGTCGAACAAATTCAAAGATGACGAACTTGCCGACTGAACCAACGGATCCTCTGTCGAAACGGGATCGTCCAGTCGCTGAACGAACTGCTTCAGAATTCGCAATCCCGTCGAATCCTCTGACAATACTTCACCGCCACCGTGATCTAATCTGCCAATCACCTTGAGCAGCAGCCGTGATTCCCCGGCGTTCGCTGTGGACTCCGAATTCTCCACCTTCGACTTTGCCATCATCTCAAACATACGACGGTTGTGCTCCAAAGCTTCGCTGGATTCGGAAGCCGACGGCACAACTTTCTGCAGGATGAACTGACTTTCCCGAGCATCACCTCGAACACTATGGCACCGCAGACAAGTGCGTTCCCCGACTCTGGCCCAAACAGACTCTTCGAAAAACTCTTCAAGGCTTCGTCGATCAGTGACATCGCTTGCTGTGCCAGCCCCGCCATTGCGTTCAGATTCATCGAAGCCCGCAAGTAAAGGCCGCGCAGGAGTGAACGACGCAGACAACAACAACATCAGCTGCAGGATGCTCACCATGAAAAAGTTGGGTTTGCACGAGCACATTGCGGCGACCTCTGGCAGGAAAGGAGGAACTTGAGACCTCGACACATTCTCCGCAACCGCCGGTGTGATTGGCAATCGTTCCAGTGTGTTTCGATGAACTCAGGCAACGTTAACAGGCTGGCACAAAAATCTGCGTGATCTATTCCCGTGAGTTTTAGCTTCCGTAGTCAGGCGAGTCAGATCCGCGTCGGCGAACCGATTAATGGCATGAAGTTCATGCTGTAGCGAAAGCCGTCGAGACTTTCGGTAGGCTCGGTTGCCGCTTGAAAAAAACGAAACACTTGAGCAGTTTCGCTATGGAAAAATTGCTTAAGATGCTCGCGGCGAAAAATGAGGCATCGACAAGCGGACGAGACGTCCGCGCTCCCGGAGCGCGGGCGTCGCGCCGGCTTATCCGCTTGCTCGCCGACACATCATTGCGGACCGCACGAAGTATAATCCCACGCGATTCGTCGAAATGCCGGTCGCATCAATCAGAATCCTCGTTGCCTCAACATCGAATGCTCCCGTAATTCGGCCATCCTGACTCGCGTCTCAAGGCTGGCAATTCGTGGATCGTCGTCGTCGAGCTGTTTCAGCATTTTGATTGAATTCTGAGCTGCTACAAAATCGCTCGTGGCAATAGCCAGTTCGACCTGAGCCGATGCGTACGCCATGTACTCCGAAAGATGCCATTGCGTTCTTGTCATAAACGGCTTGAGAAGTTCTCGGGCCTCGTCCAGCCGATGACCTTCAATCGCAAACTGAGCCAACGCGATTCGGGCGAATGGATAGTCGGGAAACTGGCGATGAATCTCCCTGACGAGTTCCTTTCCAGCAGCATTCGAGCTGGAGTCATTCTTTGAGAGCAGAGCAGCGGCAATATTGAACCGTGATGATAAAAACGCCGGATCCAGCGCCGCGGCTTCTCTGAAACGGGCTTCGGCGACATCAAAATCCCGCGTCTGCATTGCGTCATAACCCTCCCGAATCAAATCATCGACCCTGGGATTTTCGTGAGCAATTGGGTTCCGGTTGATCTCCATTGCGGTGACAACGATCTCAGTCCATTTGCCACGAGACCAGAACTGAATCGCGCCGTCGGTGAAACGGCCTTTTTCCTTCAGGTAAGACAGGGTTTGGGATCGCAACTCATCCGGACCTCGATTGCTTGTGACAAACGATTCCAGAGCATCCAGCATTTCTTCAGAAGCCAGACCTTTTGCCAGCAGAATTGCAAATTCGCGTCCCGTGCGGTCGCCCCGATCTAACAGAGCCGGGACGAGTTTTCCAAAATGCGGCCAGCGATTCAATGCTTCCGCAGTTCGTAACTGCTGACTGGACTTGCCTGATGTCAGAACTTGAACAAATTCGTCCATCGACCGTTTCGGCAACCACTTTGAAAAACTATCGGGCCACGGCGCATGGCAATGCACGCCAGACTTCAGCTCGGCAAGATTTTCCTTTGCGATGTGCAGTTGAGGATATTGCCTGATGCTCAACTTCCAGCAATCCATGGCTTCCTGATCGCGGCCAAGTCGCTTCAATGCAAACGCCTTGTAGTGATTCAGGACACCACGACAATCGTCAATTATCGAGTCATTCTTTTCCGAGTGTTCGACAACTCGCAGGATCTCTTCGTCGTACCCCATCAGGCCGAGGAACTCTGCCTGAACTGCAACGGCGTCCTGCTGTTCAGACGGAGACTCAGCAACGTGACGTGCAATGTCGGATGCTTCTTCAAACTCCCCGATTAGAAAGAGCATGCGTCCGAGTTGTGCTTCCGCGAAGCGATTGTCCGGGAAAATTCGGAGCGTTTCTCGTACTGTCTGGATCGCTTCCTGCATCTGACCCGTCTGAAACAGAGCGAGCGTCAGGTTGTTTCGAGCCGAAACCATCCGTGGTTTTACGGCCAGCAACTCTTTCGCATCCGCAATCGCGTCATCAAATTCGCTGATGCTGATTCGATACAGAATTCGTTCATGCTGAACCATGAGATCCAGTTCAGACTCCGTCAGCTCAAACACCTTCAGGATATTGGCAAGTTCGATCTCCAAAATGCCCCTGGCCGCCTGCGCTTTTGAAACATGCTTATGGTCGGGCCATCTTTCCAGAAACGCTCGATAGGCGATCAATGCCATCGCAACTCGGCCACAAAACATGTAGCCCTGAGCCATGATCAGCTGCGATTCCGGATCATTCGGTTGCAACTGAACGAGTTGTCTCGCTGATTCCGCCAGGTGTACATGGTTTCTCGTCCGCTGATACAGATCAATTAGTGCCTCAAGCAGCTCCGGGCTATTGCGGCGATGTCGCTGTTCGGACTTCAGAACTCTTTCAGCTTCGCCCAGCTGTCCGTTCTGCATCAATTCGTGAGCTTCCATCAACGCGTTGCGCACTTCGCGAGGCGGAACGCGATTCGCCTGAGCTGCCGCTGCAGATTTTTCCTTCAGTAGCTTCTTCCGCTTGACTTCTTTCTGATGCTTCTTCTGCGATCGCTTCGGACTGGACATTGTTGAATCCATTCAGGTTGACGGGGCAAATCCATCAGCAGATTAAAGACTCATTACAACTTCTGCCAGCGATTCGAGAAATGACTGGCTCGGGATCAAGAAGTTCGCGACTTCCGGTTCCCGTCGGCGGAGCGACGGGTGTACGGTACACCTGCCGCTCCGTCGGCAGGCGACTCCGCAGAATTCTCCGAATCTTCGTCGCGGTGAAATGTTTCCACGACGTGCATTGTTCAAACATCGTCTCCTGACTTCGGAACGCCGCGATGAGGTGGACATGGTTTGGCATAATGATCGCATCCGTCAGAACCGT
>JBGSVD010000052.1:0-51405 GCA_041753135.1 Planctomycetaceae bacterium | reverse complement strand
TCACGGTCGAGGCATCGACCGTGCCCGCACTGAAACCGGCCTGCTCGTCCTCGCCCAAAACCTGCTCCGCCTCGACAGACTCAAACGTGATGCCATAAACTCAGCGAATACGCCAACCTAAAAGCTGCACGATCTCCCCAGAGGGAGGGTGAAGGAATTTGTGCAGAGACAAGATGCCCAAATGGAGAGTGATGACATAAGGAACTAAAGATGCCGGATAACAGCAGCTCGAAACGTGTTACACGAGCCAGGTCGCTTCGTGAAAACCAAACGAAATCTGAGGGCTTGCTTTGGCGCATCCTGCGGGCGGAGCAACTGTGCGGTTTGAAGTTTCGTCGGCAGCATCCGATCGGCCCATGGATTACTGACTTCGCGTGTGTGGAAAAGATGTTGGTTGTGGAAGTCGATGGCGGCTATCATGACGAGACCGGCGAAGAAGATATTCAACGTCAGAAGTCTCTTGAGGAGCTCGGATGGACAGTCATTCGTTTTACAGACAAAGAAGTTGAAGAAGACGCAGAAGCCGTCGCTCGTGCGATCGCAAAGAAACTTGATCTGCCTTATGAGTTTGCCAGACGAAAAAAGACAGGGTCTGGGATGATGCATTTGAAAGGCAGGAAGAAAGAATCCGAAGAAGGCTACGGTGGAGTCTAAATACAAAATGTCGCCACAACCTTCACCCTCCCTCCGAGCATCGGTATCCATATTAGATTTCACCCTCCCCCCCCGGGAGGGTCGAGCACAGCGAGGGGAGGGCTGTGCCTGGTCGATCTTGAGTAATTTCAAAACGCAACGCTGCTTGCCCTCCCCGGACGCTAATCGCGTCCGACCCTCCCAAAGGGAGGGTGATGTCAAGAAAGAAAGACAACTTCATGAAAACCAAACTCACATCACTGGACCGACGGCGATTTCTGCGTGGAACCGGAATTGCTCTGGCGCTGCCGCTGTTTGAATCGTTTCCGAAATTCGTGAACGCGGCAGAAGAACCGAGCAAGCCGAAGCGACTCGCGTGCTTCTATATGCCTGACGGCGTCCCGATGCCGCTCGCGGATGATCCGGCCTATCAGGACTGGGCCTGGTTTCCTCATGGCAACGGCAAAGAATTTACGTTCACCAAATGCCTTGATCCGCTGGAACCGCTTCGCAGCGATGTCACGATCCTGTCGGGCTTGTCGCATCCGTCCGCGCGCAGCATTCATGGGCATTCGAATGCCGATCAGTTTCTGACCGGTGCTCCCACGGGGCCCTCGGGCGAGTACATGAATTCGATCTCGCTGGATCAGGAATTCGCGTCTCACGTTGGCGATCAGACTCGCTTTTCATCGCTGGTGATGTCAACCGATGGAGGCACCGGAACTCCGCGAGGTGCGCATACGTCGTCGTTCAATCGCAGCGGCCGAGCGATCCCTGCAGAACACAGGCCGAAGCGAATTTTTGACATGCTGTTTGTGAAGAGCGATGACGATGCCGCGCGGCGCCTGACGTTGAGCCAAAGCACGCTGGATGATCTGATGGCGGATGCTCGATCGTTGCGTGCGACGCTTTCGACCAATGATCAGAAATCACTGGACGAGTATCTGGCGTCGGTTCGCGACACGGAAATCAAAATCGAAAAGGCGAAGCGTTGGTTCAACATTCCACTGCCAACTGTGAATGTCGATCATCTGAAACTGGATATTACTCCGGAAGATCCGCGAGTCTACTTGCAGACAATGTTCGAATTGATCTACCTGGCGTTCAAGACGGATTCGACTCGAGTCGCCGCGTATCAGATCGGTCGAGAAAACGGTGTCGGAGTCAGCGATTATCTGGCTCGTGCTGTTGGCTTCAATCTGACTCACCAGTTGTCGCACGAGACCAAGAACCCAGGCGGATGGCAGAACTTCGGAACGTACTGCCGATTCCTGAGCGAAGAATACGGCCGTTTCGCTGCGAAACTCAAATCTACCCCAGAGCCAGCCAGCAGCGGCAACATGCTGGATAACACGCTGCTGTTGTTTGGTTCGGCTTCCAGTGCGTTCCATTTGTCTCGCAACTATCCGCTGATTCTGGCTGGCGGCAAGAACTTGGGCTTCAAGCACGGTCAGTATCTGAACTACGCAGGCGACGATCAGGCTGGCGGAGCCTGGGACGGTGGTCGCGAACCATGGCAGAAAGAAGCAACTCGCGAAGATCTCCCGTTGTCGAATCTGTTCCTCACGATGCTGCAGCGACTGGGCGTCCAAACCGAAAAATTCGCCGACAGCACTGGAGTGTTGGCTGATGTATAACGGGCACGTTTCAGGCAAAGAGCGGTCGGGGTATCGTAAGTCGACTTGATGTCGGACCTTCAACAAGGCAGCACCACCACTCCATCCCAAGTCGCCGCCTTTTTGCAACCACTGCGTCCGTCACCACGGCGTTCTCGGCATCGACAAAACATGCCCGCTCCTGACGTTGTGGCCAATTCTTGTCCAATCATCACTGCAGAACCGGGCACATTCCCCAGGTGTCAATTCCGCACACCCCCAAATAAGATGAGAACAAATGTATACATAGAGTGGGGTATTGCCAGCACACCAAGGAATTTGAGAGCATCTCCGGTGCCCGGGGCTTCGACAAAGATTTATGCCGTCCATGCACGTCATCGCAGCGGTCCGAATCCTTTGGTGAAAATTGAAAGCTTACCTCCGATGGCGACAATGCCCGCATCACCAGTCCGCCAGCGGATTACTGGTCGCTTGAACCCTAACCGACTGCTGACACTTCTCAACGGGCGAGAGACGCAGGAAGTTTACCTCATCGAAACAGGGAAATTTGACCTGTATCTGGCAGTGGAGACGACGATTCCTTGTGGCACAAGAGTCGAGTTTTCCGTCCCCACTGGTTTTCCTGTCGAGCTCAAGACCATAACCGGAATCGTTCACTGGTCACTATCACACCGAACCAGCCCAGAAGCAGGAATCGCGTTGATTGCGGCCGCTCCTCCGGACCTGATTATTGCCGCCGCTGGATCGTTACGGAAAAATCTCCGGTATCCCTGCAAGATCATGGGGCATGTCCAAGTAGAAAACGGAGGAGTTCTGACTCCGGCGACCGCGATCAATTACTCACGAAACGGCATGTGCCTGCAAAGCAAAGAGAAATTTGAAATCGGCGTACGCCTGAAGTTTGAATGGGTGACGGTGAACTGTGGAGTAAACTCTGGCAAGAGACAAACAGTCACTGCCGAAGCGCGCTGGGTTTCTCCGGTTGCAGGGATGTTTCTTGTTGGCTGCCAGACGCTAGGTGATGAACTGTGGCCTATGTCAACACATGATGTTCACCATCAGATACGCTCGCTCCAATCCTACAAAAAGGCATCTCAGTATCGCGAACCTCTGCGGCCATTTTGACGTATGTGAATTTGCTTGTCGCCGCAGTGCTGCTCAATCGCAATGATTGAAACGGAGGATGAAGTACGGCTATCGACTCCCGGGAACAAGCGAGCGAAATCACGACTTCGTCTTTGGCTTTGTATTGGACGGACAAACGGCAAAGTCATAGAGCCCACCGCCCAGCACCGCACCAAACACAGGGGCAAGAATATAAACCGTCAGCCATCCGAGATTACTGAAACCAGGCCAGGCAACTGAACCCCAGCCAGCGAAATAAGCGAACATTCGTGGTCCGAAATCACGAGCCGGATTGAAACACGCCTGCGTCAGCGGAGCAATGACGGAAATCAAGACGCTGACTGTGAGCCCGATGAAGATCGGCGCGTTTCCGCCTGGCGGTGCTCCTGCGTTGCGACTATCGGTCACAGCGAAGACAACAAACGCCAGGATCATTGTTCCCAGCACTTCCGCAAGGAACGCTCGGCCTTGAGACATCTTCGCCTTGAGTTTCACGTGATCTTCCGGAGAGTAAGGCCCATCGCCGTCTCCAAGAGAACCCGGAGCCGGGAAGTATTCACCGTAACACATCGCGGTCATTTCACTTCCCGGTTTCCCACGAGTCACTCCCTTCGCCGCTTCTTTTGCCGCGATGTGTGGTTCAAATAGAATGAACAGTGCGAACGCTGCCAGAAAAGCGCCAGATAGTTGCGCGACGATGTATGGCACAACTCGCGATTTCGGAAATCCACGCCACACCATACTGGCGATCGTCATCGCTGGATTGATATGCGCGCCGCTGATGGAGCCGACAGCATAAATCGCCAGCATGATGGCAATGCCCCACACAATTGCGACCTGCCACAGACCGCTCTGAGCCCCAGTCAGCACTGCGGCATGAACTGCACCGCAACCAAAGAAGATCAACAGGAAAGTCCCCAGGAACTCTGCGATCATCGTGCGCCGTAACGAAGGTTCAGACATGAGATACCTCTGCGTAAGATTGGCTCATCAGGCTCGTTCGCAACGGTTACGAACGAGCCTTGAACTAACAACAACGCCATCAAGTGAAATGCGATCGATACCAGATCCGCCGGGAGACGGAAAGAAACGTCAGCCTTTTAGAAACGCCTCAATCGCATCCAGTCCTCGAGTCAGCGATTCCATCGACGCGGCAAAACTCAGACGTACGTATCCGGGAGCTCCGAATGCATCGCCGCTTACCAAAGCCACGTGAGCTCTTTCCAGAAGCGCAGTACAGAACGCGGTGGCATCGGCCACTGGTGCTCCGCCCCCAACCGGTTTTCCAAAATAGCTGCTCACATTGAAAAACACGTAGAACGCTCCACCCGGTTCTGCAAAACTCAATCCGGGAATCGCCTTCAATCGACCAGTGACGTAATCTCGTCTCGCCGCAAATTCTTTGCACATCTCAGCCACACATTCCTGTGGCCCATTCAAAGCTGCAAGGGCAGCATACTGGCTGACGCTGCAGGGGTTTGAAGTTTGCTGACTCTGCAACTTGTTGATCGCGCTGCTGACATTTTCCGGAGCCAGCGTCCAGCCAATTCGCCAGCCGGTCATCGCATAAGCCTTGCTCACACCGTTCACGATTACTGTTCGCTTTTTTACTTCTTCGCCAAACGAAGCAAACGAACGGAATGTGTGACCACTGTAAATCAGCTTGTCGTAGATCTCATCTGACAACACCGTGATGTCTTTTTCAACGGCGACTTTTGCGAGCCCCTCAAGCATCTCAACAGGATAAACTCCGCCGGTTGGATTGCTCGGGCTATTGAGCATCATCAGTCGTGTTTTGGAAGTAATGGCATTGCGAAACTTTTCAGGCGACAGAAAGAAGCCTTCTGCTTCAGTCGTCTCGACCAGCACAGGTTTTGCACCAACCAATTCGACAAGAGCCGAGTAACTGACCCAGTATGGAGTTGGAATAATGACTTCATCCCCCGGTTCGCAGCAGGCAACAAGCACATTGTGCAGGCAGTGCTTTGCGCCGTTGGAGATCGTGACTTCCGACGGCTTGTAGCTGACTCCGTGATCGCGTTTGAATGCGTCACAAATTGCTTGTTTCAATTCTGCAATCCCGGTTGCGGCCGTATATCGAGTGTGGCCAGCGTCCATCGCGACTTTTGCAGCCTCACGAATATGCGCGGGAGTAATAAAGTCCGGCTCACCGACAGTGAACTCCAGCACATCGATGCCTTTAGCTCGGAGCTCACGAGCCTTCGCAGCAGCAGCTAAGGTTTCAGACGGCTTCAGATTGTTCACAAGCTGAGAAGTATGCATGGCATTTCGTGGGGGAAAAAGTGTGAGATAGAAATCAGATCGTTACGGTCAGGCGAGAAACAGTGGTCGTTGCGAATGATGCAGACTCTGCGAGCCTCTGACAAATAAGAGGCTCTAACAAAACCGGGACAGGCACCCTCTATCAAACTATCAAATCCTCTGACTATGCACTTTGGGTGTTGCAGAAGCCAGTCCCGGTTTTGTCAGGCGTTCTAAGGCAAGGCCCGCCTCACTTTCGTCTCCAAACCGTTTGCCCAGACACTGGCAGAGTCTACTGAGATCGCGGGCCAAGGAAAAATCGGGGTTCAATTGTTGCCGGATTTCTCAGAAATCTGCCTTCCCGGGGCATCTCAGAGACTCAAAGCACGGGGGAGATCACGATTTCCGGCCAAACCACACCGTTACAGCAGCATCCAGACTTCCGGATCGGTATCTTTCGCACTTTCGATCAAAAGACAGACTTCCTCCAGCCAAACCACCACCGTGCAGATCGCCGAAATCTTTGAATCCATTCAGGGCGAAGGGCCATGGGCGGGGACATCGTCCCTGTTCATTCGCACCTCCGGCTGCAACCTGCGCTGCTGGTTTTGCGACACTCCGTATACGTCGTGGAAGCCGGAAGGCACGGCCTGGTCGCTTGATCAGCTTGCCCGTCGAGTCGCGGATTGTGAGGCTGCCGATGTCGTTCTCACCGGTGGCGAACCGATGCTCGTCCCCGATTTAGTACCGCTGACTCAACGATGCCGCGAACTTCAACGCCGAATCACAATCGAAACCGCAGGCACGGTTGATCTGCCTGTCGAATGTGACCTGATGGCCATCAGCCCGAAACTGAGCAACTCGGTCCCGGATGACCCTGCCTGGCATGACCGTCATGAACAAGCTCGATTCCAGCCAGACGTCATCCGCTCGCTGATGTCTCGATACAACTGCATTCTGAAATTTGTGATTGATCGCCCGGAAGATGTGAACGAAGTCCAGCAGTGGCTTTCGAACTTCACAGAGATCGATCCTGGCATCGTCTGGCTGATGCCTCAGGCACGAACTCGCGAACAGCTCTCCGAGAAAGCCGAATGGCTCAGGCGACTGGCTCGCCAACACGGGTTTAACTTTTCATCCCGACTTCATATCGAAATGTTTGGCAACGTTCGCGGGACATGAACACAACCGTGGCGTAAGCCCTTTTGGATTCCTCTGTCCGACGACAGCCTTGACGTGCCAACTGAAAGACGACCACGGCGAGAACACCACCGCGAGACAACAATTATTTCTGTGCCGCATTCTTTAACCGTTCGCGATAATCCTGCAGCGTTCCTGCTGGATCCGCATCGAACGCCTGTTTGCAGCCTTCGCAGCAAACGTAGTACGCCTTGCCCTCAAAAGAAACCTTGATCGTTCCAAGTCCGCCAGTGACGATGCACTGCCGTTCGCCTGTGTTGCCGTTCGCAAGTTTCGCACCAGCCCGAGTCATTCCGATTTCGGAAAGCCTGCGCCACGCGGAATTTCCCATGGGCCGTTCTTCAAACAGGATCGTTATGCGGATGTCGCTGATGATGCGGACGGTGCAGCGAGTTTGCGGAGCACCTTCCGCATCCGATTCGAAGATCCACGTTTTGTCAGCATCCTCGGGATTCGCATTCGAGCGAGTCAATTCGATACGATCACCTTTGATCGGCGTCAGTACCAGTTGAGTTGTCTTTCCATCGCTGGCAACAGAGAACGCAGCCGAATGAAATTGCTGGCCCGGCTCGAACGTTACAAGCAGAGCGACCGATTTTTCCTCAAAGTGCCAGGCTGACTGCGATTTTTCTGACCAGGCTCCAACGTTGGATCCTCGCTTTGGCTGCCCAACGCCTTTCCACTCGCCGACAAGTGTTCCCAGCGGTTTCAGGATCTGAACGGCGACTTCTCGCGGTGCCGTTTCGCTGGAATTAGCCACAATCTGCGGAGTTGCCGTTGGTGTTTCGTCAGCACCAACCAGCGAAATCAGAGTGGCCACACCAAGACAGGATGCAAGCGACGTCAGGAATTTTGATGGCGACATGTCAGGCTCTCCAGCGTTGTAAGAAAATTATCTCTTCACATCACGACCTGGCGGTTGTTGAATATAACGCACGAAGCGAGTGATCTCTGAGGGAAGCGGTGAGTTAAATCGCAGCAGCTCGCACGAAACCGGATGAACAAACGCGAGCGTCGACGCATGCAGCGCCAGTCGCTTGTGAGGCCACGGAATTTTTCCCCACAAATGTGCACGGTATCGACGATCCCCCAGCACCGTGTGGCCAGCCTCCGCAAAATGAACTCGGATCTGATTGCGACGACCGGTTTCTAATTGAACGGCCACATGAGTCACCGCAGGGCACTGAGCTGTGCGAGGGAAGTTTTTGACCACCTGATAATGGGTCACTGCAAGCTCACCGTCTTCTTCATCTTCAGTCGAAAAACGATTGAGGTTTTTTCCTGTGGCCAGAAATGTTCGGAACTCACCCTGCTGCTGCACAACATGCCCCGTCACAATCGCGTCATACCGCCGCTCAGGCTTGCGCTGCTGGAACTGAGTCTGAACCGCATCTGCCATTTCCCGCGTCTTCCCGAACACCAGCAAACCGGAAACGCCGCGATCCAATCGATGAACCAGAAAAGCGCCACGACCTCGGCCTTCGTGACGAACGTGTTCGTTGACTCGATAGACCAGCGTGTATGGCTCACGCCCATCTGTGGGCACGGTCAGCAGGTCGGCCGATTTGTCGACGATGATAATCTCGCGATCCTCATAGACAATCGAAAAGCCTCGGTGCTTTGTCGTGGCCGGACGACGTTTGGGAGAATACCGTCGGTCTTGTTCGTATCGAATACTGATGTGATCACCAGCCGCCAGCTTTCGCCCCGGATCAGTTTCCAACTGACCATTCAGCTTCACGCAATCGTGGTCAAACAGACCTGTTACGTGCGATCGCGATCCACCCGCCAGTTCCTGAACACACCGATCTGCACGGGAATCAATGTAGATCGAGTCTGCGTCCAGCGTAATTTCACAAGTCAAAAAGGGCACGCGTCGACTTTCGATACTGTTCGGCCATTGGAGTCATAAGTCCTGAATCACAGCCGAATGGCAATTGATTCCTGAGTGTATGGTATTGAACGAGCCGAACGATGCTTCGGTTTTACGACACGTTCACGGCACTTTTGCCAGGTTTCGTACCATCTCGGAACCAAATTTTGCACAAACAGGCGGTCTGAAGCTGGACGCTACTTATTTGGCAGAAGTCACGCGAAGGCGATCCAAACGGCCGTTTCATCGATCGACGCCACTCTCCAGCACGCAAAACCGGCCAGATTTGCTTCAAAAATCTGCGTCTTGCGGCGTTTGCCGGTTTGCCGGTAAAAACCACACCAAGGCGAGCGGATGGTGAAAATATGCCAGCGCGCATCGCCAGCAAGGTCGAAACGACGCAGGCTCGATCGCGCGTGGGAACCTTTGATACTCCGTGAATCTTGTCCGCAAACGTTTCGCCTGGACGGTGCTGATGAAACGACTAAGGAATAGTTCCGAAATAGTCTCCGTTCTTTGATCGCAGCGGAAGGGCGAGAGCCCTCCGGTTTTACATCACCGGACGGCTTGCGCCGTGCCGCTACCTCGGGAAGTAATTTCGGGACTCGTCCTAAGAGGCACTAACAAAACCGGGACAGGCGTTCTAAATAGTTTGAAAGTATAGAGAGATGCTCGGCTGGGTTCGAAAACGATTTTGTTCTGACCTTGCCATTGATCTGGGGACAACGTCCACTCAGATCGGTGTGCCGGGGCAGGGCATTCGTATTGACGAACCATCGGTTGTCGCAGTTCCCAGGGGAACAAATCGCGTATTCGGCAAAGGTGCAGCGGTGGGCAAACTGGCCTATCAGATGCTGGGACGGACCCCGGAAGGGATTTCCGCAGTTCGTCCACTTCGACATGGTGTCATCAGCGACTTCGAACTTTGCGAAACGATGCTTCGCTATTTCATTCGCAAAGCCAGCGGTCAATCGATGGGTCTTCGTCCGCGAGTCGTGATCGCCATTCCGGGCTGCATTACACCTGTTGAGCGTCGCGCCGTCTTCAACAGTGCGGAGCGCGCCGGGGCAGGGCGGGTCTGGCTGATCGATGAGTCGAAAGCTGCGGGCATTGGAGCAGGGCTGCCGGTTTCCGAACCGCTTGCCAGCATGATTTGTGACATCGGAGGTGGGACAACCGAAGTTGCAGTTCTGAGTTTGGCGGATGCTGTGGCATCACAGTCCATTCGCACGGCTGGCGATACCATGGACGAGGCCATTGTCCGTTACCTTCGCCGTCGATACTCACTGCGAATTGGTGAGCAATCGGCCGAACAGATTAAGATCGCTATCGGCAGCGCGGCACCGCTGGATCATGAACTGACTCATGAAGTCAGCGGACTCGATACAGCCAGTGGCATTCCCCGCAAAGCGCTGGTGACGAGCGAGGAAATCCGCGAAGCACTCTACGAACCGCTGGAAGAAATTGTTGATTGCATCCGCCGCACGATCGAACGATGCCAACCGGAACTCATTGCAGATCTGGCAGACACCGGATTGATTCTCGCGGGTGGCGGTTCCTTACTTCGAGGCGTCGATCGCTACCTGTCGCAACATCTTGGCATTCCTGTGCGAGTCGCCGATTCACCTCGAACAGCCGTGACTCGTGGTGCCATGATTTGTCTTGATCATCTCGATCGCTGGAAAAACGGACTTGATGACGGAATGAGGCATTCGTAACCATGGCATCCAGGCCACGAGGAGGAATCTTCTAAAGGAGTGTAGGCGAGAAAATGGGCGATCAGCGAAAGTCTTTTCTTTCCAGGCTGAGCGAATGGCTGGTTCCAGATCGTGCTCGACGGATCAAACCCAAAATGATCCGACATGTTTCTCACGCAGGAAATGCGATTTCTACGCCAGAGGAATTTCACGTCGAATCAGATTCCGGGGAACTCTGGATTCTTGAAGGCCCGGGTGTTGTGTTGAACGTCAAGTCACTTGCACGCCACCCTTCTATGCACTTTCTGGAATTCTGCCGAGGCAACGTTGATGGAATGTCGGAATGGGGAAAATGGGAAGAGCCGAAATTTGTTTTCTTTGAACCAGACGGTGATCGCATGGAAATGCGAACGGTGCTCCGTCCCTCGAAAGAAGACGAAAATACTGACGCCATGTGGTTCCTCTATTTCTTCCAGACAGAGAAATACTACCACGGAATTTACCTTGCTACAGACTGTGAAACCGGTGTGTTAAGCGAGCCGTTCTTTCATCAGATGATCGCGACGTTCGAAGGGATCTAGATCTTCAGAGCTCGAAGTCGTTAGAGATCTGAGACGAAGCGTCAGTCAACAAAGAAAACGAAAACGATTCCCACAGGGCAAAACCAGAATCATGCGAATTGACCAGATACGTCGCAGAATGTGGCTGAGTGCGTCAGGAATATTTTTCCTGTCGATACTTGTCACGATTGCAGACCGAACGGGAATCCTGAACCCGTTTCGGCCCGCGCTGCATGACGCGCTGAGTCCTGGACGGCTGATGGTTCTTGCCATGACATCGCAGAATTCGCTCACAGTGAAGAACGAAGAATCAGAAGACGCGGCGAGCAACGAGGTCCAGCGTCGAAACGAAACATTGTTGCGACAATTCATGATTGAAAATGCTCGTCTGCGTCGCGATCTGAAGCGAGAGCAGGCAACATCGGCAATTATGCAGTCCATCGAACCGCTGAACTCGCTGGCTCAGTTCGAATTATTGCCGGCAAGCGTGATCAGTTCTGGCGGAATGCCGAACTCACTTCGAGACCTGATTGTCGACGCAGGCAAGGCGGCTGGAGTCACTCGATCAGAACTTGTTATTGCTGGCGACGGGATTCTTCTGGACGTTGGTTCTGATTCCTCAGTTGCGGCCGGCGATCGAGTTCTCACGGGAGCGATCGTTGTGGGACGAGTTGACAAGGCGGCTCGTTGGGTAAGCCTGGTGCAGCCTGTCACGGCGGTTGGGTTCAAGAGTCAGGTGATTCTGCTGCGTCAAACGCCCGACGGACCTCACTTCGGCGCGGAGGGCATGCTGGAAGGAACAGGAAACGCAGAGTGTACTCTGACTGGAATTCCACATACGGACGCAGTAGCTGTTGGAGACGAAGTCGTTTCTGCTGATGTCAATGGTCTGCGAGGTCCACGATTGTATTTCGGTCGAGTCACTCATGCGGAATTCCTGGCGGGCGGGCAATGGGATGTCAAAGTCCTGCCTGCTGCGAAAATTGAAGACCTGGAAACAGTGGGGATCCTGAGACTGAATCTTCATCAGCCCGCTACCGCTTCCCACAAGCCGGGCGAAAGAACTCGTGCGGAAAAGAAACAGGGCGACCAATAATGAAGACTCTTCTCTTTTCGGGATGCCTGCTGTGGGTGGCCCTCGCGATTGAAATCGCCAGACCACAGATCTTTCCTCATGGTTCCCTGTTGTTGCCATTGACCTGTGGAGTCATGTTCTGGACGCGATCCACCACCGGCATGATGCTCTCCGGGACAGTACTGCTTCTCGACTGGATCGCTCGCCCGAGCTACCTTCCTTTGTGCCCGATGATTCTCCCGTTTATTGCGGTGACCTTTTTGGCACCATCCCGAAACGTCGATGAATTTGATTCCCGACGGCTCTCGTTTCGAATCCCCTTGCCACTGCAACTGCCATTGTTAACACTCGCCGCAGTCGTACTCTTCCAGCTTGGACTGGTTTCGCTGCCGCAGCAAAATTCCATGGACACATTGCTCCCCGAATTTTTAAGTGGCTTGAAGGCACTTGCAATTATCGCTTTTCCCGTCAGCGCGATTCTGACTTTGCTGATCCGAATCGCGGATGAATTCGGGATGCGGCGAAGTTTTTCGTAGTCCGAAGACATGCCGACACGAAGAAATCTCCACCTGAATGAATCATGCTCAACACACCGCACAATTCCATCTTCACGCAGGCCGATGAACACGATGAGCTCATCGCGCCCGGAAGTCCGTTGCGATTGTGGTTGATCGGTGGATTATTTTCCCTGGCCGCGATCATCGTGATTTGTCGTGTGGCATGGGTACAGACTCAGTTGCCGGATGATTACCTGAGTTCACTGACAGTCACCACGACTGAGGAAGAACTGATCCCGGCTCGAGACGGACGAATTCTGGCAGAGTCGGTGGTGCTGGCGGCAGACGTCGAACAATATGCGATCCAGATTCATTTTCGATGGCTGCAGACAGTCGCAGATCCAAACTGGCTCAAACTTCAGGTTCGACAACATCTGAGTCGTGAGGAACGCAAAGATGCTGAGCTTTACTCGGCCACAGAAAAAAGCATTCTGAAGCAGCGCGATGAAATGCTGCAGGCCGTTGCGGCTGTCGCTCAACTGCTTCCGGAAGAATTGACAGCGCGGCAGGAACAAATTGAACAGCGAGTGCAACGAATCAGCGATTCTGTAAATCGCCGCCTGAACCCGCAGGCTCCCAGCGCGGACGAAGAAAGCGACGACGAGAATACAGGTGGCGTTCTGCTGAACTGGGTGACTGCACTCCGCGAAACTCTGACCACGCCGCCGCGTCGTGAGGATGCAGGACGAATTGTCGTGAAGGAAGAAGAATCCTGGCACGACATCGCGGAAAACGTGCCACTCGATGTTGCCGCTCAAATCAGTGAGCATCCCGAGCGTTTCCCCGGCGTGCGGATCGTCGCGTCAACACAACGCAGCTATCCGGAAAACGATTTCGCAGTCCATGTTGTCGGCGCGAGAACAAAGCCGACCACAGACGATCAGTCCAAACGAGGTCGCGTCGAACAGCAGCCGGTTGATCAGACAGCACGCTTCGGGCGATTTGGTGTGGAAAAATCGTACGATCATCAACTGGCCGGAATTCCCGGGCTTCGAAAGATCACCCGTGATCGGCGGCAACGAGTCGTTTCAACAGAGGTCGTTCGCAAACCGGTCAGTGGACGCGATGTCGCGCTGACGCTGGATGTGGAATTGCAACGAATGGCCGAGCAACTACTGGCAGAATCGCTGGGAGATGCTGAACGAAACCTGCTGCTTCCGCCAACAGAAGAAGCATCCGATTCAGATGACGAAGTGCTGGCACCGCCTGAACCAGAACACATTCCAACTGGTGGCTGCATCGTTGTGCTGGAGGCGGATTCTGGTCGCATCGTGGCGGCCGCCAGCGCGCCGGATTTTGATTTGTCGATGTTTACCGAAGGGACGACATCGCAATGGGCCATGGTCAACAGTGATACTCGCCGGCCGTTCGTTTCACGATTTTCCGGAATGGCGCTGCCGCCAGGTTCAACGTTCAAGATCGTCACCGCGATCGCTGGACTCCAGACCGGCGTGATTTCCCCGGAATCGATGTTTGATTGTCAGGGATTTCTGACCACTCCGGAAGAACATCGTTGTCTGATCTTTCGCCTTTATGGAAGCGGCCACGGAGCGGTAAATCTTCAAACTGCAATGGCTCAATCCTGCAATGTTTACTTCTTCGACGCCGCCCGACGTATGGGGATTGAACCGCTGGCTCATTGGACTGGCTTACTTCAATTCGGCCGACAAACAGGCATCGATTTGCCGTTCGAAAAAACCGGAACAGTTCCCACAGCGGGCCGCACTTCCGATTCCGTCACAACCGACGCCACACGACGACGATTTGAACGCGAAGCGCTGGGATTCTCCATTGGCCAGTCAAGACTCACGGTAACTCCGCTGCAGATGGCAAGACTGATGGCGTTTGTCGCCAATGGCGGCTGGCTGGTGACTCCCCATATTGTCAGCGAAGAAGGTTTTGCACGGCAGGCCGACGAGATTGATATCTCCCCATTCAGCGTTTCGCGGCATCGCATTCCAGGAGTGACCGAAGAAACGCTTGTCGCGGTTCGGAAAGGCCTTGTCGCAGCAGTTCAGGAACCAATCGGTACGGGATTCAAAACTGTTCGTCTCTCTGAAGTGGCGATCGCAGGAAAAACAGGAACGGCCGAAACATCTCCAGGCAAACCAGACCACGCCTGGTTCGCGGGCTTCGTTCCGGCAGCGAACCCTCGCTATGCCTTTGTTGTCGTTCTGGAACACGGCGGATCCGGCAGCAAAGCAGCAGGACCTGTGGCCAGGGAACTCATCCGTTCGTTGTCACAACGTGGAATGCTGGAGGATTCAAGCGTGACACTTTCGCGTTAAAACGGTACCGATTGCAAGTCCTTGAAGGTTGTGATGAATTATGACTCGAAACGACAGCCCTTCGCACAACTTTATTCTTCCGGAGGGTTGCCAGGTTGTCGTCCTGAGAGAAGTCACGGGGCAGGGAACGCGAGTGGTTCATCCTCGCGGCGCGGTTGGCATCATTGTGAAGTCGCCCGATGACAGATCACATTCTTATCGTGTACGTTTTCCTGACGACATGGAAGAAGCCGTTCGAGCCGACGATCTGGTGGCTCTCACACATTACAAGAATGCAGTCCTGAAGGGCGATTCACTGACGGAGTCGTCTGATGACCACAAACATAACGTAACTCCCGGCAGTCAAGTTTCTGCAGAGGATTCGAGCCGTCTGCTTGCAAGTAATCCGCTTTTCTCGCGAATCATTCTGCGTTGTGTGATCGGCTCGCGAGCTTACGGTCTCGATGACGACGCCTCTGATACGGACTATCGTGGTGTGTTTCTGCCAACAGCGGATATGCACTGGTCACTGTATGGCGTTCCGGAAGTGATCGAGTGCCACGACACTCAGGAGCATTACTGGGAACTGCAGCGATTTCTTGTGCTGGCGCTCAAGTCGAATCCCAATGTGCTGGAGTGTCTCTACACGCCTCTGATTGAAAAGACGACGCCCATCGGACAACAGCTGCTGCAGATGAAGGAAGCGTTCCTTTCACGTCTTGTGTATCAGACGTATAACGGCTACGTGATGTCACAGTTCAAGAAAATGCAGGCCGACATCCGGAACCAGGGTCAGGTCAAACCCAAACATGTGATGCACCTGATCCGTCTGCTGATTTCCGGTATCCATATTTTGCAGAACGGCTTCGTGCCGGTACGAGTCGAACAACATCGTGACCAACTTCTGGCAATCAAGCGTGGCGAAATGCCCTGGACTGAGACGGAAGCCTGGCGACGTCAACTGCACAAAGAATTCGATCGTTCTCTTGGCGAAACTTCTCTTCCTGAACGACCGGATTATGAAAGGGCGAACGATTTCCTGATCATGGCTCGACGGGCCATGGTGGGTACGTAGCATCGGGTGTTGTCAGGCCGCACGAAAAGGACCGGCCTATCAATCATTGTCTAAAGTGTTGGCAATCGCTCAGAGGCCGTGATCTTGTACAAGCTCGAAGCGCCAGCGAGTGGGCTGCGATCACTCAATGGCCCACTCGCTTGCGCTTCGAGCTTGTATTTGGGTGATCGTAAGATGGATGGAGAATGAATAGTCCCAGTTGAGCCCAAGCCCGCCAAACGGACTACTTTTGTGCTGGCCGGGGAGTCTGCAGGAATTCGATTCTGAGCTGAGCGGCCTCAGCCGTTCGACCAGACAGATCCAGAGCCATGATTGCATCGGTGAGACTGGAGGCTGTGGTGGCCGGATCCAGCGGCTCGAGCAACGGCATCCACAGCAGACTCGTCGCAGCATTATCATAATCGTGTATCGCCAGCAGAGCACGACCGATTATGAACTCCGGTCCTGAACGAGTTCGTCGGTCAAAGAAGCGAACCTGCTGACGCCAGGAGCTGATCTCGGATTCACGCAGTTCCTCTGGATGCAGGAGACGCATTCTCCAGAACTGACTCTCCGCCAATCGCTGCAGTGTTCCCTGCGTTGACTTGCGAAGTTTCTGAAGTACAGCAATGCATTCATCCTGATTCGCCGGATCCTGCAGCAACGCGGAAGCCGCTGTTAACTGCCGAGCGATCGATGCAGACTGCAGATCGGCAACGCCCAATTGGATCCGTTGAATTTTTGGCAACCGTTCATCCCAAACCAGCGGAAGTTCGACCACATGGCGAGATTCAGGATCCACCTTCAGAATCTTTTCAATCGTTTCAAGACTCTCTTCAAACTGCCCAAGGGCTCGCTGAGCTTGTGACAACGCCGCCTGAATTTCTCTGACGACCCATTGGCGAGGCTCCTGTTTTTCCGCGAACTTCAGCGCCGTTCGCGCCGCGTTCCAGTCGCGTTCTCGCAGTTTTCGAAGTCCTTCGTCAAACTCTGCGGACTTCTGAAACCGAACAGAAACGACTTCACGCAATCGAAAAACGTCAACAACATTGCCCGTTCGTCGAAGGATGATGCTCTCTCCGGACATGTCTTCTATTACGCCCGAGACCGTTCGAGTCCGCAAGGCCCCATCTTTTCGGATGACCACTTGATCTGTGGTGGTGAATGGCAGCGTTGCTCCTTCATCCTGCTGACCAGCCACAACAGCCTGCTGCACCAGCAGAGCGGCGGCGAAAACGAATGATGTCAACCACGCGGCATGTTCACGGCGAAAATGGCGTGACTGATTCTCGAACCAGGCGTTGTCGCGCATCACTGCTTTCTCCACGAGTCACTTCACATGCGGGTCGTCATCCAGATCGGAGCCATTATCTCTGACGACGAACGACGTCTCGAAATCTGAAACGCGGGTACTCGCGGGTCTGATACGATTGCATGTACTGCTGATACTCCAGCGAGGACGGATCACTTTCTTCGGGTGCCAGCGGATATTGAGTCATCGCCTTGAACGGATACGGCTCTGAAGACTGACCATAAACCGTACTCAGATCTGCATCTTTGTCCCAGCCAACGTTGTACAACACGAAGTCTCGCTTCCAGCCTGCGGGAGGATCTTCTTTGGGTGCAAGGAACTCAACAGTCAATTCGTCACCTGGACCCATCACGACCATTCGATCATCCTGATTTCGCAGAAGCTCTGGAACTTCGCCGTAACGCGTAAAACGACCAAGCATTTCATTCCAGCGAGGCTCCTTTGTGACGGAATCGTAGTCATAACCTTCTGGCGCGTGACCGCTGCGAAACAGCGCATTGTCTGCGTAAGTGCGACGCGAGAAGCCGCGGTAATGCAAATCGGCCGCAGCGAGAGGACACTCATAAGAGGTCGTGTCCGCATCCTCTTCATTCACGGTGAAGAACACCTGATCCCAATAAAGCTCCATACTTGAACGAATCCGCACTCGGTAATCGGTTGTCAGAAACGCATCCGTCAGATCAATGACCATTGCCTTTGTCTTTCCGCTCGGGAATCCAATAAACGGACGAACCATCTTCCAGTTCCCGTCTGCGTCAACAACCTCCAGAGATGGAGGTGCTGGGGGATCCAGGTCCGGATTCTGAACGATCGCCTGATTCAATGAAGTGTTCGTAGGAAACACCCAGCCGATCATCACAAGTCGCACATCCTTCGGTGCTGTTTGACCAGAATCCGCCAACTTTCCCAGATCGAATTCCATGGTCCACTCGTCGGTCAGCCCTTGCATAATTCGACCCCTGAAGGGCTGCACATAATCCTGGTCCTGATCCGTCAAGCCAGGAAGCAGATCGCGACCACGTCCGTCTACCGCCGACAAAGGTCGACGAGCATTCCTGACCGTATGAATTCGGTGAGCCGCCATGTCTGGTGAGCCCACTTTTTCGTTGGTGAAGACGGACACATCCGCCGGATGATCAACAGCCATCAACCTGACTTCGTCAAAGTAGGCGGCTTCCCAAAGCTCTTCCGTAAGCTGCAATACATAACGACCATCGCGAGCTCGCAATTGCTCACCTGGTATCAGCAGATATTCCCATTCTCGTGTCGGTGCCATGTCGCCGGTGGCCTGGACCAAACCGATAGGAGCAGCCCAGAGACAGTCGCTGAAGTATTGGAATCTTTCGCCGTTCCAGGTGTAGATGTACGGACAGGACCCGGACAGAATCTGCGGTGCCAGAACACCAAGCCGTGCCTTCAGCAGGGAAGTATTCGTGACATTCTGCGGCACTCCATCAGTCCAGATAATCCGAATGGTGTCCACAGAGTCCGCCTGGCCGATTCCAAGATGCAAAGTCGGCGTATCAATCACGTGAGCCTGATACTTTGCTCCCGCACGCAGTTCAATCACAGCACCGCGACCATGCATATTGACACGGTTGGATGGAAACTGAGGATCATCTCCGACCGCTCTTGCAACGATGTCGATCCATTGGTTCGCATTGCCTCCGTCGTTAACCAGCAACTGCAGCTTTCCGTCGGTTGTGGCTAACACGATGTCCAGGTCTCCATCATCATCCAGATCCGTTGTGGCCAGACTTTCAGCGGCGAGACCCGCAGGCAACAGCTTCGTCAGATCTTCTGCCTTGCCGTCTCCCGTCCCGCGAAGAAATGTGATTCCCCCTGCGCTGGCCACAAGGATGTCGGAGCGGCCGTCGTTATCCAGATCAGACCGATGAAGCATTTTCCCCGGAACGCTGGAAATGCTGGCTGCGACCGTCTCCCCGAAATTTTCACTATTCTTCGGAAGGACTGAAAACGTGCCTTCAGAGCCGGTCGTCACCAGATCCCAACGACCATCACCGTTGAGTTCATCAATCAGAACGTCAGTCGTGCCGGCCGAGCACGGCGGACCTTCAAGCCATCGGAAGCGACCATGCAACATGTTCTGCAGCCATCCCGATTTTCCATCAGGAGAAACCCCAATCACATCCATCGCCATGTCGCGATTCCAGTCACCGATCGCTAGTGCCGAAATCGAGTGTTGCGGCCAACTGACTCCATCCAGCACCGGCTCGAATGTTTTGCCATCAATGTTTTTCCAGAGTGTCATGCCTGTCGAAGTTCCGAAGATCAGGTCAAGATCACCATCCGCTTCAAGATCGGCTGCAGCGACATCCTGAATCCCCACCACAGAACTGGATTGAGGCAACACAACCAGACTGCGAGTTCCATCAGCTGCCACATCGTTCTTCAGCACAACGACTCCGTCGGCACCCCAGGCAATAACATCGAGGTCCGTATCAAACCAGCGATTCTGGCCAGACGGATCTTTCACAATCTTTTGATCTCCATCACGATCTCGAAGTCGATACGGATTTTTGATATCCGACAATGCTCGATCGAAGTCTCGATCGATGTCGAGCAGCAAACAATGAGCAAATGCCCCGGCATCCGCAGGCGATTCCATCAACAGCGACCACTCAGAGGAAACATCCACACCTCGCGAATAAATCCTGACCCGACCTTCCTGAATGAGGATCAGGTCATCGACGCCATCGAGATTCATGTCGAACAATTGAACCTGCGAAACGTCCGACAAATCCGGCAGCCCTACTCCCACCGCAAATGATTTCACCACCGTAGGCTCGGCTGGCGGAAACACTTCTGCTCGAACTTCCGCAGAGATCGAAAGACCGGTCGTAATATCAACAACGAGATACTCGAGCAGATTAAGATCAATCCGGCGCTGATCCACTTGCGTTGCAAGTTCGGGCAGCATCAGATTCTTCGTCATCATTGCCGGCCCCAGCAGCGCGGAGGGATTCGTTGCGCCTGGTCCGGCGAGCGCTGTTCGGATTGTTCCGACCAGATCAACTCGTCGCTGAGCTTTGATCGCCGAGTTCAATGGTTCAAGCAGCAAGGCCACTTTTTCGAGCGTTGTCGATATTCCTGCTGCCAGCTCTTTCGTCTGTGCGTTCGCGTTCTTTGAATTCAGGCCGAGTGCCTGCTTCTCAAGAAGCTTTCCGGCAACAGCGAGGTTCTCCGGGACAAGTTCGTTTGTCTTCAGCAATGCCTTGATGAGCTCTGGCGAATCGGAGTAATCACGATGACCTTCCATCGCCAACGCATAGGCGTACCACATTTCCGGACGATCATCAGACAAGGCAATTGCCTGCTTCAGAAAATCCATGGCCTTTTGAATTCGCGGATTCGTCGCGCTGTCTTCGAAGGCCGCCAGTTTTCCTGCGACCAGGGCTGCCACGGCTTTTTGCTGGCCTGAAACTGCAACCTTCTGAAAATGAGCGATTGCTTCATTCGCCTTCGTCAGCATGTCGGCGAATGCAACCGGATCGCGAGATTGCGAAAATGAGGAACTGCGATCGATCAGCGACAGAGTTCGCGCGACGGCAAGATTCTGCGCCACATCGATATTCTGGGGGAGCAAACCGAACAAACGACTGAGAGACTTTTCGGCGTCAGTCCATTCATGATTTTCGAGATGTCCGATTCCGCGATTGTGCAGCTCAACGATTTCCCGAAGCTGCACTGAAGAAAGCTCTACAGCTGCACTCGCTGAGCGGGGCGAACCCGCCGGCGACGAAACTCCCAGCGACTCATTTTGATTGTCCGTCGGCTTTGTTTCAGACCCACATCCCGCACTCAGAATGGCGATCGGGAAGCAAAAAACAACCGGCAAGAGGCAGCGGAACGACATCATTGATAACTTCCGAATGCGGGCGGAGATCAGGAAAGGCAGATCATTGCGGTCCAACGTCGGCAGTCTACCCGACTGCGTAAAGTCGCAACAGGCAAGGGGTTGTGAGTCAGCAAGGTTTGCAGGAACACGAGCCGTTGGCCGGACTTAACACTCTTGTATCACAAACAGCCGATGGTGGCCGCGACTGAACAACACGAAGACCAACGCCAATGCCGTTACCGAAAAATCTGCCGGGACTTCATACGCTTCGCAGGCCGAAAGTTGGGAACCAAATCCTCAGTTTGCCCAAGAATTGACTGAATCCCGCAGAGTGAACTTCTATCTACGGGTGACAACGGACGTCGCGATGACTATCGTGAACGCTTCAAAATTTGCTTGTTTCCGTCATTATCTTTCCTGGAGAATTCTATGGCCGAAGAAAAGCCCAAATCAGTTAAGGGCCCAAAAGTTTCCCCGGCTCGAACGGTTGTTTCACTCCTCCTCCTTTTGGTGGTGGGTACCGTCTGCGTCATCGAACTTCGCGCAGGGTTTGGTCACATGCTGTCAGGTAAAGCCTTCAAGGCGAGAGAGAAGGACGGGGAATTTACGGACCTTCCCTTCGAAGAAGCACGTGGAATGCTGTCCATGTCACCGACCGAAAAAGCAGTGGATCGTGGCCCGGACATGCTCTATCACTATGAATGGTACAGTTTGCTTCGCCCACTGATGGGGCAACAATGTCCGCAGCTCACTCTGGTCGTCACCAAGGAAGAAAAACCCATGGCGATCACGTTTACCACAGAGATCCTTGAAAACGCAGCCCCGCCAGAAAACATGACACCTCCTCCTGCTGGACCCGAAGGCATGAGTGGCATGGGTGGCGGCGGCATGGGCGGAATGGGAATGGGTGGCGACGGCATGGGTGGAATGGGCGGCGGAGGTCGTGAAGGCCGCAAGGGACGTCCAGCCATGGAAGGTGACGCAGAGTCCTCTGAATCGCCTGCCGCTGAATCACCGGCCACGGAATCGCCTGCACCAGAACAGCCTGCAACCGATTCTGAAACCGAGCCAGCTCCTGCAGAAACAACGACGCCATCCGAGGCTCCTGCAGAAACACCAGCTCCCTGAGTGAATTCCCTGTGACGCTTGGATCATAAGCGAGTGATCAAGGCAGACGGACGCCGGAGGTTTCTGTCTGCCTTTTTTTGTCGAGTCGAATTTTGGTGAAGCCCACATATGCCAGCGTCGAACTCCGGGAACCGCCTTACGATCGCACTCATGCTGCTGGCTGCTGTTACGATTCCGCTGCTGCTGAGTCAACGAGATTCTGACGGAGCAACTTTGGTTGTTTACTGTGCTCATGATTCTGTTTTCGCCGAATCGATTATTCGAGATTTTGAATCGAAGACAGGCATTCATGTCCAGGTACGTTACGACGAAGAATCCAATAAATCCCTGGGACTGACGAATCTGTTGATCGCCGAAAAAGATCGTCCGCGCTGCGATGTTTTCTGGAACAACCAAACGCTGGGAACGATTCGACTGAAGCACGAAGGAGTCCTTGCGACCTGCGATGCGGCCCTGTTCGACAGAATACCGCAACAGTTCAGAGATCCAGAAAACCAGTGGGCCGGCTTTGCCGCGCGATTGCGAGTGTTTATCGTCAACACCGAGAAGATGCCTGCCACAGAAGCGGCGATCTCGGAAGCACTGGGCTCCCAGGATCTCTCAAATGCAGCGATCGCTGTTCCGTTGTTCGGAACAACGCTTTCTCATTACGCCGTCCTTTGCAGCGAACTGGGACTGGATGGACTCAAACAATGGCACCAGTCCTTACGCTCGCGCGGAATTCGTGAGGCTCGCGGGAACGGAGCCGTGAAAGACCTGGTTGCCGAAGGTGCCTGTGACTTTGGTTTCACCGATACTGACGACGCCTTTTCGGCGATCGACACAGGAAAGCCAGTTGAGATGCTGCCGATCCGACTGGCCAACGGAAAGACCATTTGTTTGCCAAACAGCGTGGCGATGATTCGGAATTGCAGGCATCCTGACGCGGCCGCTAAGTTCATTCAATACCTGCTTTCCGAAGACGTTGAACTGGCCTTAGCCAAATCGGCGTCACGGCAAATCCCACTGGGCACGATTGATCTCGACCGCTTGCCGGAAGACGTGCGAAAACTCACGAAATGGGCAGCGGACGGCACTTCACTCGACGGAGCCGCGCAGTACGATCGGGATGTCCTGCAATGGCTTTCGGCCGAATACGCGGCTCCTTAGAACGTCTCTGCCGGATGCGGCCGTCGAATGACGTGGGGCAGATTGAAAACCAGCTCCACATCGAAAGTTGACTTTTGTTGGGCACATTCTCTCCGCACGCTTGAGCCAACAGAGAATCACAAAACAATAGGCAATTTCAGCCACTTCCAGGATCAGTAGCAGCAGCCAAATTGCCATCCGCGTTGCGAGTCACTGCGACGCGACATTGTGATCAAGGCTGCAGGAATCACGATTGCCCGATGAATTGAACCAATGACTCTCAGTGAATCAATACTATGGTCTCTTGCACGCAGCGTCGTTGTCGCCAGCGTTGCGATTTGTCCATTGATGATTCTGATCCGACAGATCAAATCGTGCCGTGGGCTTCAGTCACGTCGCGTCTGGATTCTTCTTTCTGTGTTTCCATTTTTTGTTCCCGACTTGCTGATCGGATTCAACTATCGACTCACGTCCACTCAACTGAGCAACGCGTTCAAACCAGAATCGATTCGATCCCAATCAGATTCAGTCGACCATGGCGGGGCAATGACTGGCAGTATCACAGGTCGAACGCAACGGGTGATTGGCCCCAGCTACGGACCTCTGATTGCCGCGGCGACAACTGAACTGCTCTACTCGTTCCTGCAAATCGCTCGATGCCTGGCTGTTGGCGTAGCGTTGACATTGCTTCTTCCGGGCACCGCCGTCAGTCGTGAATCGATGCATGCATGGAATCTGCTGAAGTCCTCTAACAACGTTTCACGGTGGCGACTCGGGGCACTGAAATTGCAATTCGCAGGGCCGTGGCAACCGATGCTCGTCAGTTGGAGTTTCATGGCTCTCATTACTTTTCAGGAATTCGAGACCGCAGCGCTGATGCAGATTGACCGGCATCCAATCGCCTGGTCCGTGTGGCTCTTCGATGCCCATGCCGACAGGCAGCCTTTGTCGGATTCGCTCCGAATGATCGCTGTTCCGCTGCTTTGCGAATTGACGCTGCTCTGTCCAGCTCTGCTGGCACTGATGAGCTATCGCCCGTCCGATGTGGCGAACCCCGAAGATCACGAAACATCCCGTTGGCATAAAAACGGAAAGGCTCGGCAGCGCTGGGTCGCAGCCGCTTGCCTACTGCCGGGCCTTTGCTTCTTTCTGATCTGGCCGGCGATGGTCAATGCGGAACCAGCATACTCGGGCCTGACTTCGCTGCTCACGAACGGCTCGATGCTGCGTCAATCTGGCATACAGATCCTGACGTCCGTTGGTTTCGCGGCAGCGGCAACAGTGCTTTCAATGAATATGGCTGCGATCATTCTTTCTCGGCAGAGAATTGGGACATCAAGCCAGCAGCGATGGAAACTCATCGCCTTGTTGCCTGGTTTGATGGGATCCCTTGTTCTTAGCCTGGTGCTGCTGGCCGTGTTCCAGGTTCCGCTGCTGAATATTCTTTACGACACATGGCTTCCTTTGCTGCTGGGACAAGCACTCACCGTACTTCCCAAAGCGTTGGCAGTTGTTCTGTTGTTGCATCGCATAACAGATCGATCGGCGATTCATTCGGCAGAAATTCTGACCAGGGCACTCGATCTGCAAACTCGTCGAACAGCATCCAGTATTATTTGGCGAATGACGAATGGTCGCTGGCTATTGGGAGGTCTCACAGTGGCACACTGGTGCTTCTGGGATGTCACTGTCGCTTCGATTCTGCGACCGATTCGCGTGGAACCTGTCGTCAATCGACTGTACAACGAAATGCACTACGGACAGACAGAAGCGTTAATGAGCCTCTCTCTTCTGGCCACAGTTGCTCCACTGTTCGTGTGGTCACTGGTTGCGTGCATTAGCTATTTGCGATCGTACACGATGCCGGGAAAATAACTGTCTGTGCGAACAAACCAGAAGATTCTCGCTCTGTTGCCGCGAAAAACGGAGGCTCAACATCGGGTTCCATCTAGGTTCGAAGACAAATTTCCTGGCCATCCTGCTCTTTTCGTACGCCATGATTCGTGAACGGCAACCGTCATAAATTACAGCAACTGCTTGCCAAGAGCCCCCGCGATGCCGACAATTCTGGTCATCTGTAGATAGGCAGCGAGCAGGGCCGCTGGTGCCTGAGACTTTGGATCGGGACGTTATCGTATGAACCTTCGCACTCAACTACTCGCGGCTATCATCGTTTTGGGGGCAACAATCACTCCGATCCGAGCTGTCTTGGCCGATGAAGACTCTTTCCTGATCGAAATTGGCAAGTTCATCGGCGGTGCACTTCGCGGGGAAGCTCCTGACCCAGCCGCAGCCCGAGTTGCGGTTGAATTCATGCCAGCGGAAAGAGACGGCGCTATCCCGGGCGAAAAAGACTGCGAAGAATTTAAAGAGCGACTTCAGGCTTACAGCGACGCGATGCAGTCATGGATCGTCCAATCCTGCGATTTATCCGAGGATCAGCAAGCTCGAGTTAAGGAACTGCTGACTGCTCAGTTGACGACCTCCAACAGCAAATTTGCGAAGACCAAAAATACCGATAGACAGCAACAGAATTTTCCCGCCACCTTCCCGCTGCTGTTCACGATTCGCAAATCGGCCATTGCTCCGGAGTTCGCAAACGCGGTCACCGCCGAGCTGAAAAAAAATGTTCTGACCCCCGAACAGATTGAGCGACTGGAGACAGCCCTTACAGATCGAGAGAACTTTCAACATCAGGCCTATGTCACGTTTGTCGTCTCGTTGATTGACAAGGAGCTGTTTCTCACTGCTGGCCAGCGACTTGCGATGACAGAAAAGCTGAATTCGCTCAACCCGGGTATTGAACATTCGCTTTATACGTTTCAGCCTCAGACCTATTACATGCCCTATGTCGCACTCTCGACGCTGCTGGCTCGCTCGTCTGTCAAAGACATTCTGGAGCCCAGTCAGAAGAAGCGATTGACCGACCTGACAGGCTCCGATCCGAACAATCAGCAGATCGTATTTCAGGCATCCTCCGGAGTTGATGAGTGGTTCAGGCAAATGAATCAAATGGGCCTGAAACAACGCGAACAGTTCCTGCGAGCGGCCGCTGTGAGAGTCACGTGGTACGAAAAAGAACTGGATCTTTCGTCCGAACAGATTGAATTCCTGAACAATGCCAGCAAGGGCGCCGCAATCCGAGCTCTTGGTGACTGGAAGGAATCAACGCAGCAGACGTTTGAGCATATGGAACAGCAAATGGCACAGATGGGCGGCAACTTCGGATTCGGCGCCAGCGCGATTGATACCCGAGCCATTGAACAAAATGAAATCTGGGCCGATGCAGTGAAAACTATTACGGAAGGCACAGCCAAAGATCGTTTGGAACAGCGTTCCGCAACGGATCGTGCGGCGATCGCAGGTGCAGTACTGGCTCTCTTTGATGATGAACTTTGGCTGCTTCCCAAACAACGCGCAGCAATGATGGGGCTCTTCGAAACAGCGATGCCAAAAGACGCGAACGTGGTGCAATATCAGGAGTACATTCGCGAAGTCATTCTGATGGCTCATCCTCTATTCAGAGTCACTGAAAAACAAAGAAATGAGATTCTCGACGAACCACAGAGGGCCGTCTGGACAAAATTGTCAGCCTTCTTCCAATGGCAGAAGGAAAACAACTATGTACAGATTCCCCTGCGAAACAACGGTGGAAGTTTTGGCTTTATGCTCGGACAGTAATTGCTGTTCAGGTAAGTCCTGACTCTGAATTTGAACACGAAATTATTCGGCCGTTTTCCAACCTTCAACGACAGGACACAAATGTCTTCCACAACTCCGACGGCTCCTTCGCTTCAGTCTGATGATGTTGCCGCGATTGATGAATTGCGGGACGTCTATCGAAAGCTCAAGGTCGAGCTGTCCAAGATCATCGTGGGACAGGAACAAGTCATCGAACAACTTTGCATCTGTCTTTTTGCTCGAGGTCACGCGTTGCTGATGGGCGTACCGGGACTTGCAAAGACACTGCTGGTCAGCCGCGTTGCCGAGACGATGTCGCTTAGTTTCAGCCGCATTCAGTTCACGCCCGACCTGATGCCAATGGATATTACCGGAACCGATATTCTGCAGGAGACGTCCGACCGTCGCCGTGAATTTGAATTCGTGAAAGGTCCGGTCTTCGCAAATATCGTTCTGGCAGACGAAATCAATCGAGCTCCCTCCAAGACGCAGGCTGCGATGCTGGAGGCAATGCAGGAACATCGAGTCACCGTTGTTGGTCGACCTTATCCTTTGTCACCTCCTTTCTTCGTTCTGGCAACGCAAAACCCGGTGGAACAGGAAGGTACTTACCCACTGCCCGAAGCGCAGCTGGATCGTTTCATGTTCCTGATCAATGTTGATTATCCGTCGCGATCAGAAGAACTGGAGATCGCTCGAACAACAACCGGCGGTTTGGTTCCGAAGCTGGAACATATTCTGGACGGCGGGGATGTGCTGAAGTTTCAGGAACTTGTTCGTCGAGTCCCGGTCCCGCAACACATTTATGAATTTGCTGTCGACCTGGTCCGTCGCACTCGCCCCAGAACAAGTGAGTCTCCCGATTGGCTGAAGCCGCTGGTTTCCTGGGGCGCGGGGCCACGCGCGGTGCAGTATCTGATCCTTGGCGCAAAAGCGCGGGCAGCGTTGACGGGCAGCTATATGGCCCGACTGGACGACATAATCGCTGTGGCAGAACCTGTTTTGACTCACCGCGTTCTCACGACGTTCAACGCAGAGTCCGAGGGAATTACCAGCAACGACATCATCGCAAGACTGGTCGACGAGCTCAACGCTGAACAGGTCGGTTGAATTCTGAGATCTGCGACCGTGCAGCATCAATAACCCAATCCATGTGCTGCTTGTGATCCGGTTTCAAATCTGAAGTCTGTTCTTTCAAGTTCCAACTCAGAAATTCTCGATGCGTAACTTTGTTGATCCCAAAATCGTCGCTCGGCTTCAGGGGCTGGCTCTGGATGCCAGAATCCCGATGATTGGCAGCGTGTCGGGAAGGCACCGCAGTCCGACTCGGGGTTCCAGTCTGGAGTTCTCGGAATACCGCAAGTACGTGCCCGGCGACGACACTCGCCGACTGGACTGGCGTGCCTGGGGACGCAGCGATCGCTTCTATATCAAAGAGTATGAAGCGGACACCAATCTTCGGCTGTGCCTTGTTGTTGATGTCAGCGGCTCGATGAACTTCGGACCGAACGGCAGTTCAGAAGAAGGCACAACCAAGCTGGATTACGCTCGTCGCATCGCCGGAACACTGGCGTATCTGGCATCCGGTCAGGGTGACGCGGTCGGGCTTTATTCGGCCGGAAAGACCTTCCAGAAGGAAATCCGCCCCAAACGCAGCGGCGCGCATCTGAAGTTCGTGCTGGACGAATTGGGCAACATGAAAGCGGAAGGAGAAACCGGACTGCCCGAAGCTCTGCATCAGGCCGCGGAACGAATTGCTCAACGGGCACTTGTTGTCGTGATCTCCGATTTGTTCATGGATCCGGAAACACTCAAAGGTGCTTTTCAGCATTTGCGATTTCGCAAGCATGACGTCGCCGTGTTTCATCTTGTCGAACAGAACGAAATCGACTTTCAGTTCGATCGACCGGTCCGATTTGTAGACCTCGAAGGCGCTGGACCGCTGCTGGTGGACCCAACAACCATTGCCAAAGAATATCGTCAGGCAGTGCAGATCTGGCTGGAACAGCTGCGAGTAGTGTTCCGAGATTCGGCAGTGGATTATCATCGAGTGAGCATCGATGAAAACTACGCGGATGTTCTTGCTCGATTTCTGCTGGCAAGGAAGAAGTAACAATCAAAGCCACTGTCGCCGGAATGGCAGGTCTCTGGAATGCAGCAACTCATATCGTAGTGTCCTGCGATTTGCTGAAAAATGAACACTGAAAACTGAAAACTCACATCCCCCATGACCTTCCTTCAGCCTTTTATCCTTTTCGCACTCCCATTGATCGCATTGCCGATTCTGATCCATTTGATCAATCAGAATCGCCATCGCACAATCCCGTGGGCAGCGACCATGTTTCTGCTTCAGGCCAGGCGAATGGCACGAGGCATGGCAAGACTGCGTTACATTCTGATCATGATCGCTCGCATGCTGGCTGTTGCCGGGCTGATCTTTGCGATCAGTCGACCGATGTCCGGAGGCTGGCTTGGTCTGACCACCAGCGGAGCCCCAGAGCTGACAGTTGTGATTCTTGACCGATCCGTCAGCATGGAAGAGCAGGACCCGCAAACCGGACGCTCCAAACGCGAAACAGCGATTGGGAAACTCTCCAGTGTGCTGAAAGATCTTGGTCGCAATACCCAGGTCGTGCTGTTCGACAGCGCGACGGGCGAACGGCACGATCTCGCATCTTCTGACGCATTGACCGAATTGCCAGAGACATCTCCGACGTCCACGCGAGCAGACATCCCGGCTTTGATGCAGGAAGCCGCAGAGTACATTTTGACCAATGAAGCAGGGCGAACGGATGTCTGGATTTGCTCCGACCTGCGACAGTCGGACTGGAACCCCAGCGGCGGGCGATGGGAATCCGTTCGCGAACAGCTTCGCAGCCGCGATGGTGTCCGATTGTATCTGCTGGCCTATCAGGATCTTGCCGCTGACAATCTTGCCGTGTCCGTCAGTGGAGTCCATCGCCGCGAAACGATCGAAGGTGCTGAACTGGTGATGGATCTGAAGCTGACGCGTTCCACACCGACCAGCGAACCCATTCGAGTTCCCGTAACATTCGTCATTGGTGGTGCTAGATCCACGATCGATCTTGAACTCACGGGCAATCAACTGGTCCGCAACGGTCATACGATTCCTATCGATCGCGAATCCAAACGCGGCTGGGGGCGAGTCGAACTGCCACGCGATGCGAATTCGTCCGACAACGTTTTTGATTTCGTCTATGCTGAACCAGCCGTTCAAAAAACTGTGATCGTGTCGGATGATTCACAGGTTGCCGAATTGCTGCGTCTGGCGGCTTCGACGGCGTCGGACCGAAGCTTGATCTACGAAGCTCAGATTGTCCCTTCGTCGGAGGCAGCCGTGATCGACTGGGAGAAAGCAGCGCTGGTCTTGTGGCAGGCTCCATTACCAACAGATGTTATGGCGAAGCAATTGGAATCTTTCGTGGCTCAGGGTGGCTGCGCTATGTTCTTTCCGCCAGAGGCTCCAGATGACCAGCAAATCTTTGGAACTCGCTGGGGCCAATGGCAAACGCCTCCGGAAGGCGATCACTTTGCACTTTCTCGCTGGCGAACGGATGCCGATTTGCTCGCCAATACGCTGAGCGGAACGCCGCTTCCCGTGGGACAGATTGTCACCTATCGAAGCTGCGAAGTGATCAATGAACAGGCAACGACACTGGCTCAGCTTGAAAAGGGTCCGCCGCTGCTCGTGAGATCGACCACCGATCAGGGTGCCGCATGGTTTTGCACCACATTGCCGACAACCGAGAATTCTAATTTCGTCAGCAACGGCATCACCTTCTACGTTATGATTCAACGGGCTGTCGCTCGCGGCGCTGCGGCGCTGGGGGAAGCTCGTCAGTACGATTGCGGCATTCTGAAACCGGGCATCGCGGAAGCCTGGACGCCGCTTGATGACGCTTCACAGAATGTCCTGTTATCTCAGCGAACGATTAACAGCGGGCTCTATGAAACTCCGGAAGCCGCTTTCGCGTTGAACCGTCCACTGACGGAAGATGCCGTTGAAGTGCTGAATGATGGAACCCTGGAGCAGGTGTTGAACGGTCTGAACTTTACTCGCATTGACGACAAGGCCGGCAGCACCATGGCGCTGGCCAGTGAAATCTGGCGAACATTTCTGGTCCTCATGATCATCGCCTTGATGGCGGAAGCATTGCTGTCAGTGCCCGAGCAGCAAGTTCTAAAAACTACCGCAGAGAAGCCTGTCAAACGCGATGCACCAACGCCGATTACGCCGTTTCCAAAGAAGGGATCCGCGATGAGAACGTAAGACTTCGTTTTCACATTTCAAATATGTGGCTGCGCATTCGAAATCGGCTGGAGCGTAAAAGGCAAGTGGCAAAACAATACAACGAAACTTCACACTCATGACCTTCGTCTGGACACCATTTACACTCATCCTTACCACAATCGTCCTGATTGCGGCTGCGGTGTGTTGTTTAATCAGCTGGCGGCGCAGCGGGTATGCGCGATCGATGATGTGGCTGGAGCTGTTTCGATTTGTACTGATCGCCGTTGTGCTCGTCACCCTCAATCAGCCGGAGTTTACTCAGGAGATCAAACCACAAGAGCAGCCTGCGCTCGTCGTTTTGTACGACACTTCTGGCAGCATGCAGACTCAGGACGTGATCAATCCTCAGGCCCCGGCGGAAAAACCAGCGACTCGAGCGGATGCTGTCGCACCCGTCATCCTGCCGGAAGTCTGGAAGCCGCTTGAAGGACGCATGAACGTTGTGTTCGAACCGTTCTCGTCTCAACCGCCGACCGGGGAAAAAGGCACCGACCTCAGTACGGCTTTACAATCCACCGCCGACAAGCACGCGAATCTGCGAGGCGTTGTCTTGCTCTCTGATGGCGACTGGAACGTCGGCCAATCGCCCGGCTCGTCCGCATCAGCACTGCGAGTCAGGAACGTACCGGTGTTTGCAGTGGGTGTGGGCAGCGAAGAGCGACTTCCCGATATGGAACTTGCGGCATCGGATGCTCCCACATTTGGCGTCGTCAACAAGTCCCTGCGAATTCCGTTTCGAATTATCAGCTGGCTGCCGGCGGACAAAGACGTCAGGATTTCTCTCACGGGAACTCGTGGCGAGAAGATTGAAAAGACCGTGCGCGTCTCCGGCATGGGCCAACAGCAGGACACGATCGACTGGAAGCCAGAAAAGACGGGGGAATATTCGCTGACTCTTGAGATCCCGGTGGATGAATCTGAAACGTTGCCCGAAAACAACACGCTTACGATTCCAATCACCATTCGAGATGAAGAATTGAAGGTGCTGGTTGTCGAATCGTATCCACGCTGGGAGTATCGATATCTTCGAAATGCACTGGAGCGCGATCCAGGCGTCGCTGTGAGTTGCTTGTTGTATCATCCTGATCTTGAAGGAGTCGGCGGCGGGCGAGGATACCTCGATCAATTTCCGACAGAGAAAGAGCTGTTTGAATACGATGTTGTATTCCTGGGTGATGTCGGTATTGGACCGAAGCAGCTGACGCCTCAGGACTGCGTGAACCTCAAGCAACTTGTTCGCAGCCAGGCGGGCGGACTTGTCTTTCTGCCCGGGTTTCGCGGCTTCCAGAATTCGCTGCAAACCAGTGAACTGGAAGAGCTGTATCCTGTGGTGCTGGATCAGGCACATCCCAAAGGTCACGGATCCAATCGCCCCGCGCGATTTTCGCTGACGGAAGCGGGACGTCGCAGCTTACTGACTCGCCTTGAGCCAGAAGACAATGAGAACGAACGAGTATGGAATGCATTGCCCGGGTTTCAATGGTATGCGGCCGCTCAACGAGCAAAAATCGGATCACAGGTTCTGGCAACACATGATTCCGATTCGTCGTCGTATGGTCGAGTCCCCCTGATTGCGACTCGAACCGTCGGCACCGGCAAGGTGCTGTTTATGGGGTCTGACGGTGCCTGGCGATGGCGAAAGGGTGTTGAAGACTTGTACCACTATCGATTCTGGGGCCAGGTTGTGCGCTGGATGGCCTATCAGCGAAATATGTCTCAGGGCGAAGCCATGCGACTCTTCTATTCGCCCGATCGTCCCGAAGCCGGCAACGTTCTGACTTTGAACGCCAATGTCATGAGCAATTCGGGGGATCCACTGCGAACCGGCACTGTGGTTGTACAAACCGTTTCCCCTTCCGGCCAAACTGATTCCATTCGACTCGCACCCGCTGGCGAAGATTCCTGGGGATTGTTCACTGGCACATTCGTTCCAACCGAAGGGGGCCAATACAAACTGGTGACAAGTTGTGCGGAAACCGGCGGCCGTCTGGAGACCCTGATCTCCGTACAAGGTCAGGAGCGGGAACTCATCGGTCAACCAGCCCGCATTGATGTCCTTAAAGAAATTGCTCAGGTCACTCGGGGCGAACTGACAACGGTGTCGGAAATTCAGAATCTCGTCGATCGCATCGCCGCGATGCCAGAACCTGAACCGATCATCCGTCGCTTCCGACTCTGGAGCCACCCGGCCTGGGGCGGAATGATTGTTGTGCTGCTCGGAGCATTCTGGACTGGCCGCAAGCTGGCCGGCCTGGCGTAACGAAAGCCACTCAACAAAAAACGTCCGATGAAGTCCGCCTCAAAGGCAAATCATTCATCGGACGCAGAGTTTCAGGAATACTCAAACAAGTATTCTTGCTTTAGCTCATGAAGCTGTTCACAGCGAAGTCACTCATGAACAGATCAATATCAGCAGTTCGCTGATAGGCATTACTGACTACCGGCACATTTCGTTGCGAAGCAGGCTGTTCAGATCTTGCCACAGAGATCTCTCTGTAATCTGAGGAAGCCTGAGCACTGACTTCGTCGAATTCGATATTCGATTCAGCGGGCTTGCTTACAGGCCCACTATCACGATCGTCACTCTCGAAGAGCGGGCTCAAAACATTCAACTCACCTGACAGACCGTCGTTAGATGCCAAACCATCTGAAGTCAAGCTGTCAGAGATTTCTGAAGATTCTTCAGTAACTGGTGTTGTTTCAACAACGTCACCCAAATCACTCTGGACGAGCGTGCCGACCGAAAACAGATCAGGCCCACCGTCTGTGAACAACGAAGTGCCGGAACCTGACACTGGAAAACCAATCGTCGCAGTGGTTAGCGGCGGCGAATCCAGTTCAGCCAAAGGCTCAAATCCGGTTGAGAATGAATAGAAGATAACATCGGCAGAAATCAAATCGCCGTTGTCGTCAACCAGTGCTGAACCAGAATCAACAACCTCAGTCTCGACCACTTCAATCGAATCATCAGAAACGACTGGTCCAACGACACCAGCATCCGTTTCGTCTGTTGGTTTACCGTCTTCGACAACGACTCCCCGGTAAGCCCAGGATGGATCCCAGCCTTCCAGAGTCGTCACATCAACCACATCATCCGAAGACTCCAGATCAACAGAGTCGACCTGATCATCAATCGAGACGACCTTGTCATCCAAACCTTTGGAGATGCCACCAAAATGCTGCACTGTCACTTCGCCATCGACCATTGACTCTTCAACAGTCTGCTCGCCGTCCGCACCACCAACAGAAAAGCATCTGTAGGCCCATGAGGGATCCCAGTCTTCCAGTGTGGTGACATCAACGAAACCATCATCGACGAAGCCATCATCGACGGACTCAACCTGATCGTCAAGGACGATGAAATCCTCGCCGTAAGTCTGGTCTTCTTTGTAGACCGCATTTCCTTGATCATCAACGACAAAGCCACTTTCGTAGATCCAGCTTTCCGAATCGTCAACCCATCCATCAACAGGATCAACCAATTCTTCAGAGGTCCCGTCGCCAACGATAAACGTGCGGTACGCCCAAGACGGATCCCAGTCCTCTGTTGATTCATCATAGAGAACAAAGTCCTCTTCAATAAATTCAGAAGTCTCAACGCTGTCTTCAAAGCCAGTGAGCTCCATGAGTTCACCGTCGCCGTTTTCGTCAATGAAGACGTCATCGCCTTCAGCGGCTGGATCCACAAAAAACATTGTGCAGATCGCCAACTCACATTCCATTCCGGTCAGGTCGACGGATTCACCATCGACCAATTCTGCGGACTCTTCGTTCACCGTCTCTTCGACTGGTGCGTCAACACAATCTGCCGGCAAACAAACGGCCGCCGCACTAAGCAGGGCTCGCGTTTCGCAGATTTCCGCCGAGGTTGCTGCAGGCCGGGTGTCGGCCCCGCGGCGATGATTTCTTTTCTTCTTAAAGGCCATTAACGCTTCCCTTTGGAAATATGTACCCCAACAAAACTGGGCTACCGTGCCGCTGACAAGACCGTCTACACCCAGCAGGCAGAATCAGCAAGTCGAACGACCGCAGTATCATTGTGCCATCTGGGAGCCAAATCAATTGGAACTAACGAAAAACCATTGACCATGGAAAACGATCGACAGTTGTTCAGATCTATTGAAATGGGCAGAAATCGTTTGGTTCAAAACGGCACTCACCGTTTTTAACCGAAGCGTCTTCATGCTCTAGTCATGAGTATTTGGGACAACCGACGCTTGATTTTCCAAGAATTCGCGGGCAGTGGCGATGGTTGCGATGCGAACACTCGTCTATCGACCAAATTTACGATTTGAATCGATGAAACGGGCGATCTATGCCGCAGGGATCCGCTTCGCGAGGCAAAAAAATGCAGGCGTTCCGGGATAATCGGCAGGCAAGGAATGCGAGGGAAACTCAACCTCTGTTAATTTGAGCCACGGAACCGTCAACATCTGCATCGAATTCGTCGCAGGAAATGGCGGAAAAATCGGCCAAATCCGCAGCCGCCTCCAGGGCAATCCATTTTCGGAGGCAGTTGCGGCAATGGCAAAGATGATCCAGATGGGCCGAGGACCAATTGTCACTCGGCCCGTCCGGCCATCGCAGGAGCAGGGCGTTGAGCACCTGCTGACATTCATCAGATGCTGTGGATGATGCTGAATTCTCTGGCGTATTCTTCATGTCTGTTCACCCAGAGTTTGCCGTAGCCGTTCAAGGGCTTTTTGTTTCCGCCGCGTCACAGCCTGAGGCGAAAGCTTCAGCTGTTTCGCGATTTCCAATCCATCATAACCTGATCGCAACATTTCGATCACCAGCCTCTCATCAGATGGCAGTGATTCAATCTGCTGCTTCAGATCCAAAACCAGCCCGTGGTCCGGAACACACTCCGCCGGCTCATACTCCAACTGCACCTCGGCAGCGGAGCCTCGCTGACTTCTCTTTCGCAGCTTTCCGAATGCTCGCTCGGCGGCACGGCCAACGGCTTGTCGAAGCATCTGCTCTTGTGTGACCGAAGCCGCCTCCGGATCACACTGACCCGACTGCGAACCATTCAAATCAATCCATGCGTCCTGGAACAAGTCTTCCGCATCATGAGTTGCGGACAGATGCCTGTTCCTTTGATAGTGATAACGTATCAGACTCCGCATTCTTGCGTCGTCGAACTGGTGAGACATGCATCGGCTCCATTTTGAAAAATGGGAGCCAAGCTTCGCCCTTGAATCATCATGTGAAGCCAGCTTGCTGTAAACCTGCTGAAAAATCAGCAAGCCATTTCAGACAGCCAGACAATGTTGTGAAGGACTCACTCTCGGCCCCGAAAAGAACTGAAACTCGGGTGACTGCATTTTCTCAGTCACCAGCGAAGGTCCTCTCGGGGCAATGCTGTATCTCAATCGCGCCAGCAGGTCGTCAGGCGCATCCATGTCGGCAAAGGGAACGTTGGCGTCTCGGCCATACTCCGGTGGTCCGCGCGGATTGGCAACATACTTCAGTTCCCGCGGTATGCTTCCAGACTGCGGTAACAGGGTGCTTTGCTGCTCAACAATTTCAAAAAACCGAAGACTCTCCGGGTTCGCGACTTTCCGATCAAGACTGCGAAATTTTCTGGTCTTCGCAAAAGTGCTCGCTGGGGATCCCTGCAACTGCCTTTGCGACAAGTGGCCGCTGACCGATGTCGGAACAACATCAACCCCTGCGGTCATAAAACCCTGTGCAGGCGCGGTTGCCCCATCAGAATTCCGCAGCAACGGATTCGACGGCCCGGTCAGCCAGTCAGTCCACTCAGTCCATTCATTCGACTGGAGTCTTGATGCTTCAATCGCGTACGTCGATACTTGACGAACCAGAGCAATACGAAACGAATCATCAGCGGGAATCGTCAGCGTTCCGTTTTCCGTGGCGGCGAGGATTCCCGTTCGAAGCCAGTTCAAGCTGCGTCGTGCAACAGCCCCAACCACACGCTTCGACGTCGCTTCGCTGCGGGCCTCCACAAGCTGCATTCGCCACAGCGGCACTCGATCATTTTCGGAGAGTCGTTCAGGCGGCGTTTCGGCAAAACTGCGATGAGCCTCCTCCACTGGCACAACAAGAGCAACACCATCACTCAGGGCAAATGGTGTCTCAACAGCCAGCGACAATTGATCGAGAGCGGATGGAGCCGCGTTACTGAATACTTCTTCCACCAGATCGGCAGGTTGGACACGACCGGTGACTACAGTGCTATTGGCGTTTTCCTGCACAGAAGGCAACGAGGGAATGACTGCGTCAGCCAAACCACCGTCATTCGACTTCCCCTCGACAGCATGGTTCAGTCGCCCTGAATTGTTTCGTTCCGCGAGAAACTGGTCGTTTCTGAAACCTATTGGACTGCGGAAGGAGATCTGAACAGGTCTCGCAGGTTGCACACTCTGAAGCACGTCGATCACATTTTCGTAGATCAGACGCTCAACAGCCGCAGAATCCTTTTGGCTGAAAGAGGAACTGGCCAACCCTTGCACAATGATCTGATAGTCAGTTTCGGATGTGCTGACGAAAGAGACCTGAGGCGGCAGGTCACTCCAATCCAGAACAACGTCCACGTTGATCGCAGATCCTCGCTTTGAGATCTCGGCGACGGCCACTTGAGCGGGCGGTTCGAACTGTACGGAAGCATCCAGCCAACTCCCATCCAGCCCTACTTCCTCAACAACGCCATTCGCGGCGACTTCCTTCAAGGGGGCAGCGTTGTCACTCGAACCAAACGCCTCCGTCAGTTGACCACGCAGTGAATTAATGAAACCAATCAAAAAACCATCGGCCTGCGATTCACCCGACGCCCCACGAACAACAGGTGCCTGTTCATTCGAAAAGACGTCCTGAGAGAAAATCGCTTCGAGCGGGGCGATTCCTGCGGCACTGAGGACCCTTCGAACCTCAAGCGACTCAATTTGCATTCCGCCCGTCGCGCCGGCTGCTCGTCGCGGCTTTGAGGCACCACCCAGAATATTCTGGAGCGCGCGAAGCCAGCTTGGAGTGGTCGACAATGCTTGACCACTCCGAAGGGAGTAAAAGAGTTGCAGTATCTTACGCGGGCTCAAAAGCCAGCTCCGTGCGACTGGAGGTCGCCGCTGAGAACAGGCAAAAAACGTTGATAATTCCGTTTCCGATCGTCCTATCAATCTTGCGGGGGACAATTCGGCAGTGAAATTCCATCAGCTTCCACGAAAACGATACGAATCGCCACACCATTTTGTCTGTAATGCATCTATCCCGCCCCGAATCATGGCGAACTCCCCCGACAAGGAATAGCCTTATGGCTTGAACTGGCGGATCTTATGCTTTGTCCAGATTTGATTTGAGGGTAGTGGACCTTGCTAAAGGTTCTGCAGCAAAGGGATCTTTCGCAAGATCCGCTACCTCCAAAACGTGATCTTTGATCTTGACGGCGCACCAATATTGATCGTTGCCAGTTGTAAACAACTCCTCGAAACCGGCACAATCCAGGGCTCTTCACACGTGTGGTATTCCGGAAAACCAATTCCTACCAACATAATTACCGGCTTTCTGGGAACTGGCAAGACGACGGCCATCCGAGAGTTACTGAATCATCGTCCCGAAGGAGAACGATGGTCAGTGTTTATTAACGAATATGGAATGGTCTCAATCGACGACCTGATGCTCGATGACCAAACACCCGAGGTCCAGATCCAGGAACTCGCCGGCGGTTGTTTTTGCTGCACAACATCAGCAATCATGGATACCGTGCTGATGCAGTTCATTCGGCGAACAAAGCCCGATCGACTGCTCATCGAACCCAGCGGAGCAGGGCACCCCGCCCGAGTCATTGATGCTCTGCGAAGTCCTCGCTTTAAGGAAGCGATCGATCTCAGGGCGACAATTTGTCTGGTGGATCCCAAAGACTTTGAAAATCCACGTGTCACGAATAACGAAGGATTTCATGATCAGATCCAGATGTCAGACGTCGTCGCGATCAGCTGGACCGACAAACGCGAAGCGTCACAAATCGAACGGTGTCGTCAATGGATCAATCAGTTCGATCCCCCCAAACTCCTGGTGACTGAGACTCAGTTTGGGAAACTGAATCCCGACTGGCTGGACCTCAACGGGATTGTCGTACGGACTCCTCGTTTTCCGCACGCTCATTCCGCTGGCAACGAAGACAAACATCAACACTCGGACGCAAGCAGTCCACTCACTGACGGCTCAGGCCTGATTTCCCTGAATGGACCCGCAGTATCGGACAGACCGGTTCGTCGCGAGAACGCTGGGAACGGACAGCGAGCCTGCGGCTGGATCTTTTCCTCAGACGAAATCTTCGACCGTGAAGATCTGTTCGACTATCTCGCTTCGATTCGCCCGATGCAGCGTATCAAAGGCATTTTTCGATGCGATGACGACTGGTGGCTCTTCAATCGCAGTGGCTCTGAGATCTCAATCACTCCGACCGCTTATCGGCGAGACAGCCGAGTCGAGTTCATTACCGACGCTTCTGAACCAGGCTGGAATGAAGTGGAAGATCGCCTTATCCATTTTGCACGAAAGAGTGCTGGCCCCCAATGAGCGCGCGACACACATCCGAGTTCCCGATGCCGGAAGACCTTCTCGACGAAACAGCCTTGTTCGCGATTCATCAATCCTGCTGGGACCTGCTGGAAATCGCTGCTGAAGGGACAGAGGCTGGCTGGCGATTGCCGGTTTTGGCAACCCAGTCAGCTCAAGGCTGTCGACAGCGAACTATTGTCCTGAGAGCCGTTCAACGCGCCCGGAGTTCCCTTCTGTTTCACACCGATATTCGTTCCGCCAAAGTCAACGACATTCGAAACAACTCACAGGTGTCGCTGCTGTTCTACGATCATGACAGGGGCGTTCAATTATCCGTGAAGGGGGAAGCCCGCATTGGCACCTCAGACGGTACGGCAGATCTTCTTTGGGAAAGCGGAACGCCAGCAAGCCTGAAAATGTATTCCGCGCCGCAAACACCGGGAACGAAGTCCCCGGTTCCCGACATCAATCTGCCAGAGAAATTCAGGGGCCGACTTCCGAATCGAGAGGAGATCCTCAATGGTCGCACGAACTTCTGCGTGATTGAAGTGGAAGCCAAATCTATCGAATGGTTGCGACTTTCTCGCGACGGAAATCTCCGCGCAGAGTTTCTGATCAGCAATGGGACTTTGTCAGAGGCAAGCTGGCTGACACCCTGATTTGCGGCTGCAAATCCAGGGGCTCTCAACCAACCTGCGGATTCAGATTTCAATTCCGGAAAGTTCATATCCGAGGTTGCCGGTTAGCTCACACCCGACCAGAAAACTTTGGTTCTGGCCAATAACCCAACGGACAACGGCGGCTACGCGGCATTCTCGATCGACCGCATTCCAGCGAAACACAATTGGTGTATCGACCTCTGGTGCTAAAGCAGTCTTAATACAAACGCCATCTCGGGCATAGTTGGTTGCCATCGCATCCATGGACACTGCGTTGTTGTCGCCCCACGATAACTTCCCATCGACACGACACGCATACCGAATGCTGTTTCGCTCACACCCCGGCAGCTTGACTGTAAATTCTTCGGGCAACCGTTCCTGCAGCAGAATGCCCAGTTCGCATGTCTCAGTTCCAGCGTGCGCCCAGTGAACAACACCTGGACTGCCGATCTCTGAACCATCCGAGCCACAACCAAGCATCAGTGTAACTCGTTCACCACGAGCCACCGGCGAAGTCAACGACACATGCGCATCAAATCCCGTTGCGCCGAGTATCGACACGACTTGTCGCTTGCTTGCTGTGCTCAGAACTCCCAGGGAGGGTTGACCAACGTGTCTCAGAACATTGGATCCGCCAAGTCTGATTCGGCGTTCGAGGCGGGTCTGCAGGGAGTCAATCATGCTCGAGTCCTTCGGGGATTCTGTTGTCCGACAGCAACATTCCCAGTCTCGAAGCAGAGCGGCACCGTCTTGCGTGGTATTTTGGGTGAAAGTTCGATTTCCCTCAAACACCCGCAGGATCACTCGGCCAAAGCGTCATGACATGAATTGCCTGCTCAACATGGCCTTTCTGTCCTCAGTCCATCATTGAACACAAGATTACCATAAGCCTGATGAATATCTTTCTGATCGATCGGAACAAAAAAACCCGGCCTTAGTGGCCGGGTTTTCATTGTCATCACAACAAGATCGAATTGTTGTTGATTAGTAGTTCCAGTTGATACCGATGTTGAACGAGTTCTGACTGAATGCGCCCCGCTCGACATTCACTTGCGGAAACAGATCAAGCCTGGGATTCACAGCAGAATAATCAACCGACTGGTTTGGATCTGCGACCTCGCCAACGACAAGGAATGTCCAGCCAAGCCGAAGTTTTGCGTCTTCGAGCAGTTGCACGTTTCGCAGCACAGGCATATTGCTGAAGATCGGGATCTCTGCAGTAAGCGACTGTTCAAATAACGGTGAAAGATGAACCGACGACTTGCTGTCTCTGAAGGCGTTCTGAGTTTCCCCATTCAGATTGTTTGTATCAAACCCATCACTAAGCACGGTCGGGTTGGTCGTGTCATCAGGATTCATATGGTTGAAGATGTTGTCACCGCGCAGTTGTATCTTCTCGTTGTTGAACATCGCAGCAATCTTGGAGGATCCGACAACACTCAGACCATTCTTGTCTCCAAGTCTGTAATGCATCCCAAACTCAGGACCTGCCAGATTGCTTGTGACCTGACTGCTGAGATAACCCCGAACAAGTGTTGGGTCTGATGGGTTGATCTGATTGAAGGTCAGGGTTCCTGCTTCTGCCGGATTGTCTGGAACGAAGTCATTGTCATCATCCCGACCGTCAGCCCCAGGGAAAACTTTCGCGTTATCGGGAGTGTCGTTGTCACCATTATTCACGCCGTAGGACAATCCGCTGTCTGCAACATCCAGCCTGAAACCTTCCTTGACATGCAGGTAGCGACCACCAACGATCGTATTGATTTTCAAACCATCGCGTTCATAAAACGGTGCGAAAGCTCCATCGATCGATGACCCGAACGTTGTCACCTGGTGCTGCATCTGGAACTGAATGTCGTACGGAATTGTAACGCCCAGACCATTTCCACCTTCGGTATCGGTGTCACTTATCGTACGACCATCACCAATCGGAATACCGTAGAGATTCAACAAAGTGCGATCCAAAACCTCACTCGTCGTACCAAAGAACCCGTACTGTGTCGCATCCGCTTCGTCGAATGGAACTCCAAGCCCAAGGATCTGACCGGTTGTGATCCCAAGGTCCGTTTGCCCATTCAGATTGAAGCGGGAAGTGGGAACGCCTCGGCCACCTGTCGAGCGAAGCTGAAGAATTGTGGCCGTGTCCAGACGGCCAGCCAGAGCATTCTTGCGAGCATCAAATATCGATGACCCTTCAGCACCCCAGTTGACATCGATCAAAAGACCAGTGCCATCAGCATTCCAGAACCCGCCATTGGCACGAATCCCGCCGTTGATCAGGTCTGTTGCCATCGAGGCCGCAGCAGCGTTGAAGTAGTTGAAAGAGTGAAGCCCCGTAACAATCTCGTCGTTTTCCGGGTCATTCTGCTGATGATACGACTGGGCCCCGGAGTAACCGACGATGCCACGAAGCGCCCTTGTTTTGGTCCGGGTGTAGTCCAGGTTCATGAAGACATCACGAGGACTTGAAAACGGGCCGAATCCGTTATTCGAATCGCGGTACCACAGCCCGTCCGAAACATAGCTTTGCTCGAACAGCGACTGATAAGGCGACTGCGAAGGGTACGCCTGATATCCGGCAGGGTAACCCTGCGGCATCGCTTGTGGCGGACCGGGCGGCCCGTATTGAGCCTGTACGCTGCGACCGGCCGCAAGCATCATGATAAAGGGCACGAACGCCTTGAGTGAGTGCCGAATCCGCATTGATCCATCCTTGGAGAAGCTGCAGTAAATCACTGCCTTCGCTGATGTTCTCCCGTTCCTGATCACTTCGGTCTGCGCGGTTTAACCGACAGACTCTGCGCATCAGGACGGTCTTGCCGGAAGTATCGGTCGGGCAATTTGCGAAACTGTAGCGATTGTTCCGGATGTGCCAGGTTTTCGTGTGACGAAGTCTCTGGCAACCGAATCAGCACGGTTTGAGGCAGCTGGAAAGACGAAAACGGATCACGCCGTGGCGCATTCATTCAGGTTGACCATCTCTTGCGGCAAAAATTGCCCGCTTGCAAATCCTCGCAATCGATATGTTTCGTAACTTCCGTCCCACAGGGTGCGGCCACAAATGTGCATCTTGCCTGATCTCGGCGACATGATCATGGGAAAAAATCCGCTCGCCAGGAGGTGCTTGCCGTCGGAATGCCAAAAAATCGCCATCGGAGACACCGGGAGTAACTTCTCAACACGGTCATAAGCATGGCAACAAAGCCGGGAATCTCCTCTTTTATAGAGTCGCGAATCAGTCCCCCAGCGACTTGACAGGAACCAGCAACTTCAATTGCATGATATCGACGAGGCGTGATTGCAACTCATGGCCTTCTTCAAACTGACTGAATCCGTGAAAAAACACGGCCAATTTTCACTAATGGTGAATTCACTCCCGTTCGTCGACGCACCCAATCCCTCGCACTCTGGAATTGCGAAAGTCTATCCGGCTAAACGGGTTTACATGAATTCGCAAACCCGATATATCTTCCGCACGATTCGCGGACCGAATGATTACCTGCACACGACGCAGGCCACCGGAGCAATTCTGCGAACGGCTGGCGGTTGGTTGAAGTCGCAGTCTGTGTTTTGTTTCGCTGGAGGAAAGCATCAGTGTCGATTGAAGAAAAAGTGATTGGTATCGTCAGCGACCAGCTGGACGTTCCTAAAGAAGAAATTTCCCGTGACAGTTCCTTCGTAGATGATCTGAAGGCTGACTCACTAGATATTGTTGAACTCGTGATGGCTCTTGAGGACGAATTCGACGTCAAGATTCCTGATGAGGATTACGACAAGATCAAGACTGTTGGCAATGCGATTACCTACATTGAAGGTAAGCAATAGTCTGCTTCGCTCGCAAATTCCGTTACAGAAATTGGCCCCAGACGCTGGCTTGTTGGAAACATCTGTTTTTGCAGCCAGCGACACTCAGGGTCATTGAGATGGGGCTCGTTCCGGAACTGCGAGCTATTTTTTGCGCCGCGAGCTGAATGATGTCACGCCGTCGAGTAGTAGTGACCGGGCTTGGCGTTGTCACTCCGCTTGGTTGCGAACTGGACGACGTCTGGGCAGCGGTGTGTAATGGCAAAAGCGGCGTTGGCCCAGTCCAGAGATTTGACTGTCGAGACTTCAAGGTCCGATTTGGCGGGGAAATCCGAGATTTCGATCCGCTCCCTCATCTGAACATCGAAAGCAAAGACCTTCGAAGAATCGATCGCTTCACCCAGTTCGCAATGGTTGCCGCCCAAAAAGCAATTACGCATGCTGGCATCGATTTCTCCGTTGGCGACGCCTACCGCTACGGCGTGCTCGTTGGCAGCGGCATCGGAGGCCTTGATGAGATTGAGCAGCAGCATTCAATGCTGTTTGATCGTGGCCCCGACCGTATTTCTGCATTTATGATCCCCAAGTTGATCATCAACGCAGCCAGTGGAAACATCTCTGTTCGCTGGGGACTTCGCGGTCCAAATACCGCAGTTTGCACCGCCTGTGCGTCCGGAACGAATGCGATTGGCGATGCTTATCGCCTCATTCAAATGGACGTTGCCGACGTAATGGTCGCCGGAGGAACTGAAGCGGGCCTGACTCCAATGGGAATTGCTGGCTTCGCTCGCATGGGCGCCTTGTCAACACGAAACGATTCGCCTCAGGAAGCAAGTCGACCTTTCGACCGTGACCGCGATGGCTTTGTGCTCTCCGAAGGCGCGGGCGTGCTCGTTCTGGAAGAATACGAATTCGCCAAACAGCGCGGAGCAGAAATCCTTGCCGAAGTCGTTGGGTACGGACTTTCCTCGGATGCCACCCACCTGACCGCTCCTGACCCACTTGGAACGGGAGCTGCCTATGCGATTAACGCTGCGATCCGGGATGCTGGACTGCGGCCCGACGACATCGACTATATTAATGCCCACGGAACAAGCACTCCGCTCGGAGATATTGCCGAAACCAGCGCTATTCGCACGGTTTTTGGAAGCCACGCCGATGCCCTCGCGGTTTCAAGTACTAAGAGCCAGATTGGACACCTGTTGGGCGCGTCGGGCGGTGTGGAGTCGGCATTCTGTGTAAAGGCGATGCTGACGGAAACCGCACCCCCAACTATGAATTTGGACAATCCGGACCCGAGATGCGATTTGGATTATGTTCCATTCGAACCACGATCAATGCGAATCCGTCGATCGATGAAGAATAGTTTTGGGTTTGGAGGCCACAATGCATGCCTCATCTTCGCAGCCATGAATGAACACTGAGTCGCAGGGATCTCTCTGACCTTGAGCGTCCTGGGGCTTCATTGACGACCTTTTGATTGGCCCTCCGAAGCGGAACCAAGTGGCGTAATTCCCACTTTAATTTGAGCTGTCTGCAGAAAGTCGGATACGTCTGGCGAAGAGCCAATTCCAAGGATTCCCGATTCTTGAATTGTCCCCTTTGCGAAATAGCCAAAAAAGTCTACAAACTCTTAGTTCTCTTCACGCAACACACGAATTCAGGTCGCTGCGGGAATTGATTTGAAGTCCAACTGGGTACCTGGTTTCCGGATTGACGATGGACGGAATAGACCGTTTTCAGGGATCATCAACACAGCAAACCTCTGGTGCTGCGCAGATCCGTCGTCAGTTGGCTGACTCCGGTCCGCTTGTTCTTCCACTGGATGCGCCCCCTGGAGTTCCGCAATTTCAACCAGCCTCATGGCTTGTTGGAGCACATCGACAGACTTTATGGGGAACGCTTTTCCCAGCCAAAGTCAAAATTACCGGGACAACCGAACGACGACTTCGACTGGACGACGGCGATCTTGTCGTGATGCACGACAACTGCCCGCCAACGTGGCAGCGAGGTGATCATTCCGTCCTGCTCCTTCACGGACTTTGCGGATCACACCAAAGTGGTTACATGGTGCGACTGACAGACCGATTGACCTCACAGGGCATTCGCGTCTTCCGGATGGATCACCGCGGCTGCGGAGCCGGCGCGCTTCTGGCCCGGAACCCGTATCATGCCGGGCGCACAGAAGATGTTGCAGCAGCCGTTCAGATGGTTGAAAGACTGTGCCCGGGGTCACCGATTTCTCTGGCAGGTTTTTCGCTGAGCGGAAATCTTTTGCTGCGATATTTAGGAGAAAACCCGGATCAGCTTCCACTTAGTCTTTTCCGAGCTGTTGCCGTTTGCCCTCCAATTGACCTTCATCGCTGCGCCCTGAAACTAAACTCATCCAGCATGGGACAGCGATATGACTGGTACTTTACAAGGCTGCTGATCAGCCAGATCGCTAACAGCCCGCAGTGGAAAGATCATCTTCCTTTGGCTGCCGCTCGACGACCACCTCGCCGCCTCTATGACTTCGATGAGCTCTACACGGCACCCGCCGCTGGTTTTGAGTCTGCGGATGATTACTACACACGTGCTTCGGCGATGCCAGTGATCAAAAATATTCGAGTTCACACAACAATCCTTGCTTCCGAGGATGATCCTGTCGTCTGTTATAAGCCGTTTCTGGAACTAAGCCTGCCAACCAATGTCACGCTTTGCCTGACTCGACATGGCGGTCACCTCGGTTTTGTTGGGCGAAGCGGCATCGATCCCGATCGACGCTGGATGGACTGGCGATTGATCGACTGGCTTCTGACCTGACCATGTTGTCGCCATCGACGCAGTTCGCGTTTCCACGGTGACAAAAAAACGGGCTCGCGTTTTTCATCCGACGCACGATATGCACATCAGATGCTCTTCATCGCGAGCGTGATTCCGGCATGGTCACACAAAGGGAAATTGTGCAACACTGTTGATCGTTCAAAATAGTACGATGCCCAGATCACACCGACGCTGACAGTCCGCTATCAAGAATCAACATCGCCACCAGTCTTCGATACGGAAGACTGGCGAACCCGGGGCACGCCCGCCTAAAGTAGGCAAACTATTCCCTGGCTCACTTAGCGATGTTGAAAGTGCCGCGATGTCATTCCCCAGAATCTCAACGTTCAAGACGGCCGAGCAATTCCAAAGCCGCCTGGAAGAGTTGGATTTGACTCTTCCCTTCGACACGGAAGTTCAGTCAGGCAAGGACAGCATCCTTAGTCAGCCGTTGAACTCAGTCTGTGGAACGATTGGCAATCGTTGGTGCATTTTGCCGATGGAAGGCTGGGATGGAACGACCGACGGACGACCTTCGGACCTGACTCGTCGCCGCTGGAAAAATTTTGGTCTCAGTGGAGCCAAACTCATTTGGGGAGGCGAGGCTGTCGCTGTTCGCCCTGACGGTCGAGCGAATCCCAATCAGCTGCTGATCAATTCAAAGACGTTGTCGGATCTGGTCGACCTGCGAGAAATTCTTGAGACAACTCATCGGGAGCACTTCGGTAACTCCAGCGACATGCTGATCGGGCTGCAACTAACACACTCTGGAAGATTTGCACGACCTAACGACAAAAAGCGTCTTGAACCACAAATCGCCTATCGTCACCCCATTCTTGACGCCAGGTTTGGCATTTCGAGCGACCACGAACTGCTGACCGACGATGATCTCAAGCGCCTGATCGATGATTTTATCGCAGCTGCAAGATTAGCAGCGGAGGCTGGCTATCGCTGGATTGATGTCAAGCACTGTCACGGCTACCTGGGCCACGAATTACTTTCCGGGTTCGACCGAGCAGGGGAGTTTGGTGGCAGCTTTGAGAATCGAACCCGCTTTCTTCGCGAGGTCACCGCTGGTGTTCGGGCAGAGGTGCCGCAACTTGGCATTGGCGTCCGCATTAGTGCGTTCGATTTTGTACCATTTCAGCCAGGACTTGATGTCGATCGAACGGGCGTCCCCGTGATTACGGAGGATTATCGCTTCGCATTTGGAGGCGACGGCACCGGAATGGGAATCGACTTCAGTGAACCTCAGAGATTTCTCGAGCTTCTGAGAACGCTGAACATTGACCTCGTGTGCACGACCTGCGGAAGCCCCTACTATAATCCGCATATTCAACGGCCTGCCTTATTTCCTCCCAGCGATGGATATCAACCTCCTGAAGATCCTCTTGTTGGTGTCTGCAGACAAATAATGGCCACCGCGGAACTGAAGAAACGCGTTCCAGGCTTGATTGTCGTGGGATCAGGTTACTCATACCTTCAGGAATGGCTGCCAAATGTAGGACAAGCCGTCATACGAAATGGCATGGCAGACTCGATCGGTCTTGGCAGAATGGTATTGTCTTATCCTGAACTGCCAGCAGACGTTGACAATGGGCGAACAATGACTCGGAAGAAAATCTGCCGCACTTTCAGTGATTGCACGACCGCACCACGTAACGGCATCGTCTCCGGCTGCTACCCACTCGACCCGTTCTATAAGGCAATGCCCGAACGAGAAGCCTTGCTGGCACTCAAGAAGACAGCGGACTAAAACAGAACAGGGCCGTTCCTTCATATCGCCTGGTTTTCTATTTGTCATCAACCGCTTCCAAGTGATCGTACACTCATCGACGAACCGGCGCTGTTCGGACAAAAACCTGCATCAAACGCCCAACGCAAGCGAGTTCTTTGGTATCGGGTCGGCAGGCCGAGCGGGTCAAGGGCAACGCCCCTTGCCAGGCATTTCTCCTCAAGAAGACGATGAGAGACATAAGGCAAGCGAACAACGTGAGCGAATCCGTTGGTATCGGGCCGGCAGGCCGAGCGGGTCAAGGGCAACGCCCTTGTTAGGATTGACGTAACCCTGCACCTTTCTATTCTGAACCTCCGCCACCATTCAACTGGCGGCTTGCCACAACCACTGGGCCATTCAGAGAGATGACAAAATGGTGACGGTTTCGGAAATCTGTCATTATCTGGAAGAGGTAGCACCGCTCCACCTTGCAGAGACATGGGACAATGTTGGCCTGCTGCTTGGTCGATCAAATCGTGATGTCCGTCGACTGATGACTTGCCTCACTCTAACCGCAGCGGTTGCAGAAGAGGCGATTCAGGAAAAATGCCAGATGGTTGTGACGCACCATCCTGTCCTTTTCCGAGCCTCAAAGAAAATCACGGATTCAACGGAAGAGGGCCAGCTTTTACTGGATCTTGCAGAAGCTGGAATTGCCGTTCACAGCCCACACACAGCGTTCGATAGCGCCAGCAATGGAATCAACCAAATGCTGGCCACTTCGTTCGGACTCACTGAAATTCAGCCACTTCGAAAATCCGTCGACGCTCCGGCCCTGGGAGCGGGAAGAATTGGCATTCTTCTCGCCCCGTGTCCGCTGGAAACTTTTCTCGGCCAAGTTGCTGATGCCGTTGGAGCCAAATATCTCGAACACGCCAGCAGTGGCAAGGGCCAAGTGTCCAGGGTCGGGGTTGCCTGCGGTTCCGCCTCAGAATTCCTCGAAGACGCAGCGCTCGCAGGCTGCGACACTTTTATCACAGGAGAAGCCAGATTCCATGCGGTGCTGCAATGCCAGTCAAAAGGCATAAATCTGATCCTCACAGGGCACTTTTGCAGCGAGCGGCCAGCCGTTGTCTCTCTTGCAAACCGCATTTCCGGGCACTTTTCTGAGCTACACTGCTTCGCAAGCAAGAAGGATGTGAACCCACTGCAGCTGTTTCAAGCCCCGGCCAAGCACTCTGCAGACTGACACGGCTCCATAGCCTGAAGCACAACACCACAATTCCTGAGGCCATTCGATGACTAGCCACCGATCATCAACTAATTCCGCCGCCCCTCCAGATTCAGTCGGACAAGCCTTTTCCAGAGCAACCTCTTTGAAATGTCCGATGTGCGGCAAGGGCTCGCTATTCCACGGATGGATTCATATGCAAAAAAGCTGCGACCACTGCAACTTCAGATATGAACGAGATCCGGGATATTTCCTTGGTTCAACCTACATCAACTATGGACTGACAACCCTTCTCACAACCTGGAGCTACATCATCCTTCACTTTGTCATGGGAATCGACAAGCGATGGCTAATTCCAGGTTTAGCGACATTTTCTATCATTTTCCCTTTGGTTTTCTTCCGCTATGCCCGATCACTGTGGCTGTCCTTCGACTGCTTTTTAGATCAGTCAGGAGCAGCGGAGCATCAATCAGAATCAGAGCCTGAAACTGATTTGAAATCCGGAAAAGAAAATTGAGAGAGAGGGATTGACAGTTCTTCGGATCTCGATACACTTCCCCCTCCGCCGAACGCAACCACCTGAAACACGAAAGTGACAAGTGGAAACAGCCGTAAGAAGCTGGTTCGGATGATCTTTGACAACATGATTGAGTTTGTGAGCCTTTGAGTTTTGGCTAACGAATTGTTGGTTTCGCCGTTCTAGACCGGAACGGCAAACAGAATTAAACCTTTTTGCTATTTTCCAAGAGGAAACTCTTGGTCAAGCATATTTTTGAAGGGTTTGATCCTGGCTCAGAATGAACGTTGGCGGCGTGGATTAGGCATGCAAGTCGAGCGCTCATAGCAATATGGGAGCGGCGAACGGCGTAGGAATTCATAGGAACGTACCCTCAGGTCGGGGATAGCTACGGGAAACTGTAGGTAATACCCGATTATCTCTGCGGAGCAAAGGTGTGATTCCGCCTGGGGAGCGGCTTATGCGATATTAGCTAGTTGGTGGGGTAATGGCCTACCAAGGCAAAGATGTCTAGGGGGTGTGAGAGCATGGCCCCCACGACCGGAACTGAGACACTGTCCGGACACCTACGGGTGGCTGCAGTCGAGAATCTTCCGCAATGGACGAAAGTCTGACGGAGCGACGCCGCGTGCGGGATGAAGGCCCTTGGGTTGTAAACCGCTGTCAGAGGGGATGAAATCTTCGGAGGTACTCCTCCGAAGTTGACAGAGCCTCAAAGGAAGCACGGGCTAAGTACGTGCCAGCAGCCGCGGTAACACGTACTGTGCGAACGTTATTCGGAATCACTGGGCTTAAAGGGTGCGTAGGCGG
>JBGSVD010000051.1:0-31250 GCA_041753135.1 Planctomycetaceae bacterium | reverse complement strand
CGTGTCTCTGCGATTCTTTGTTTGTACGATGCAGGAAAAGAACAGCGCGGACGACACGGAGGGCTGACGCCCAGCCGCTCGCCAGGTTTGCGTTCCGGCGAGCGGCATAGCGTCAGCTATCCGTGTCTCTGCGATTCTTTGTTTGTACGATGCAGGAAAAGAACAGCGCGGACGGGACACGCAGGGCTGACGCCCAACCGCTCGCCAGGTTTGCGTTTCGGCGCGCGGCATAGCGTCAGCTATCCGTGTCTGCGATTTATTTGTTTGTACGATGCAGGAAAAGAACAGCGCGGACGACACGGAGGGCTGACGCCCAGCCGCTCGCCAGGGTCGCGTTTCGGCGAGCGGCATAGCGTAAGCTATCCGTGTATCTGCGATTCTTCACAACGGAACGACAACGAAAACAAACAGCGCGGACGACACGGAGGGCTGACGCCCAGCCGCTCGCCGGGAGAGAGGAATCTATGAAAGGGATCGATCGGTACTGGTTTCTGACTTCGACGACGTATGGACAGTGGCTGCCTGGCGATCCGCGTGGGTCAATAAGTCGCGAGAATGTGTCGGATGAATCGCATCGACAGTCGCAGAACGAAATCGGCGTCCCCTGCAGCGAGCCGATGAAGGAACTGTACGAAGCGTCTCGGCGATTGATGAAAGCAGAGCCGATCTATCTAACACTCCCCCATGCCGAACGATTGCTGTCACAGTTTCAGGAGACGTGTGATGTCCGAAAATGGCTTCTGGTCGGAACGGCGATCATGGCCAATCACATCCATGTCATCCTCGGCGTACCCGGCGACCCAGATCCGGATGGATTGCTTCGTGACATCAAAGCGTACGGCAGCGGAGCATTGAATCGGACGTTCGCAAAACCGAAATCGGGCACATGGTGGACGAAAGGCGGTTCGAAGCGCAAACTCCCGAATCAAGTTGCCGTGTTGAATGCAGTGCAATATCTCCGCGATCAGGAGTTTCCGCTGCTGATCTGGATCAATCCAGTCGTCGAGACGTGGTCGTAGCCCCGGCGAGCGGTATGGCGTCAGCCATCCGTGTTTGCGATTCTGTGCGGCGGTACAACAACAAACACAAACAGGGGTGACGGACACGGAGGGCTGACGCCCTGCCGCTCGCCGGGGATATTTATGACAGACGAACAACCACTTCGCAGCGTTCATACCAACACCTTTCCGGCATTGCTGGAAGAATTGAACATCTCGCTGCTGGTCACAACGTATCAGGCCGGAAAGTTGGTCGCGTTGCGAGCTGACGATGGTGTTCTCAATACACACTTCCGCAGCTTTGCCAAACCGATGGGGCTGGCTCTGCGAGGTCCTCAACTCGCGATCGGAACTCAGCACGAAGTCTGGGAATATCATGCAAACGATGCGGTTGCTCCGAAGATGGAACCACTCGGCAAATGTGATCGCTGCTTTATGCCGCGAGTCGGTCATGTCACGGGCGACATGCAGATTCATGAGATGGAATGGGTAGACGATGAACTCTGGTTCGTCAACACGCTGTTTTCCTGTCTGGCCGTGCGCAGCATTCAGTACAGCTTTCTTCCGAAATGGCAGCCGCCGTTTATCACGTCGCTGGCTCCCGAAGATCGCTGCCACCTGAACGGACTCGGCCTGCGCGACGGCAAAATTCGCTACGTCTCCGCCCTTGGACAAAGTGACGAAGCCGGCGGCTGGCGAAAACGTAAAAAAAACGGCGGGATCGTGATGGACACCACCACGAATGAGATCCTCCTTGATGGTCTCGCAATGCCTCATTCGCCTCGCTGGTATGCCGATCAACTGTGGGTTCTTGAATCCGGAGCTGGCACGATCGTTCACGTTGATCTGGCTGGTCGTGCGTACAATCCGATTGCGGAAGTCCCCGGGTTTACTCGCGGCCTGGATTTCTGTGGCCCAGTCGCATTTGTTGGACTGTCGCAGGTTCGTGAAACAGCTGTCTTCAGCGGCATCCCGATCACCGAGCGAAAACAGGAACGCACCTGCGGAGTCTGGGCGATTCACATTCAGACCGGACAGATCCTGGGCTGGGTAAAATTCGAAGACGCTGTTCAGGAAATCTTCGCTGTGCGAGTTGTGCCTGGAATTCGTTATCCGGACCTCGTCAATCACGATACCAAACTGCTCGACGGTTCCTTTATCCTCCCCGACGCCGACCTGCAACGAGTGCCCGACGCATATCGAACAAGCCCAACAGAAACATGAGCCTGAGGCGTTAGCTCGTTCCGGCTGATGAAAAGATGGCGCTGTCCAGCTAAGCGACGAACGAAGATTCGGATGGCCCGAAGATTCGTTGAATCAACGGATGGCGGACAACTTGCTTTTCGTCTACCCGCGTTATTTTATGCTCAGGAAGATGTCACCGCAATGTTGCCATTGGCGACATGAACAATATGCAAATACTCGGTCATTCAGCGACTACCGGGACGTCAGCATCGGCACCATGGCTTCGGCGAAGCCTCTGCCGATCTGTGTCATAATGCCGGCGGAACCCATGTAGTGGAAATCAAAGTTGGAGGTGCTCTTTCGCAGAATCTCCAACTCCGTCTCGTTGAAGGTCTTGCTGTAGAGTTCTTCGATCGATTTCTCAGCCGCTTCGCGAGCCAGTTTGTTGGACTTGATGGCCTCCTGTATCTCCTTGACCATTGGCTTGATAGTCTTTTCTTTCTCTCGCAGGCGAACAACTTCCATGTCCCAGTACTTCTCTGTGAGAACCGCCGTCACATTTCCCTGGAACTCAGGCAGCATCGCCGCCGCAGCCATGGCATCTCGAAAATTCTGATGCACCGGCTTGTACCGCTGTTCCTCGGCGCTGTACTCAGACGTTGGGCCGCCAACTCCCATAACGGCGATCACGAATGGAAGTTGAGGAGAGGACAGGTCTTTCCGTACATCGCGAATGAACTGTGCCATCAGCGTCTTGTATTGGTCGTATCCTCCCGGTTGATCTCGATTTGGATACGTGCCGTTGTCGACCATGTCGTTCCAGCCCTGAAACCAAACAAAACCGGCGAGTTCGTAACCAGGATTGGCATCGTAATCCGGATAGACTCGCTTGATATCTGACAACACATTCTTGACGTGATCGATCATCAACCGGTAGTAATGCCCCGTTGCCTGGTCCTTCTCACTTTGAATCTGCTGAATGTCTTTGTTCTGTTTCCTGAAACTCTCCAACTGTTGTTCGTTGAAGGTATAAGGTTCTGCAGATGGGGGACGAAAGTCGGTGTTCAGGCTCTTGCCGCCCCATGCCGTTTTGATAATCAGAATGGGTTCGTTGATGAGTTTCTCGGCATAGATTCCGAATGTGTATTCCGGTCCAATCTTGGGACCTCGCACGTTCGCTCCGAAGCCCACCGTTAGTTGCCCGATTTGCTCCGCGTCAGACGACCCGATCGACGAGATCCACACGTTCTTGCAGACCACCGGCGTTCCATCGACGTTCCGAATGTCTTTTAGCAAAGGTGCTGCCTGCGGGTTAAGCCGCATCGCATCGATCGTATCAACATGCGCGTGCCCCTGCATGTTTGATTGACCCGCCAGAATAAAGACTTTCAGAGGCTTCTTTTTTATCGGCTCGGAAGCATTCGTATTGATGCTTCCGCTGATCAACAGAACAATCACAGAAGCCAACAGGAGAATGGCATTACGACATTGTAGAAGGACTGTCATTATCAACTACTTTCCGAACACAGAGCATTGGACAATTCAATTGATCTGAAAACACGCGTTTTGGATATAAGTTTGAAATCGCGGACCATGGTGACGCTGAGGTGACGGTAAATCGGCAACAGCATGCCCAAATCCGCCAATGCATACCGGACACATTGTTGCCAACAAGTGACCTGACGCAAATGAACCAAACGGCTATCCTGCACAAAATCATCTTTTGCATTCTATGCCAATCGACCAGTCTTCGAAACGACCGGCGAAGTCAAGCCGGCCGTGCACGGCAACGAACGCCGACGACGAAATCCAAGAAAAGAACAATCATGTCCAGAACTGTTTTTCTCACGCTCTTGTTCTGCTCGTGGAGTTTAGACTCGCGTTTGAACGCTGCGGATCGGCCAAACATCATCTTTCTGTTTTCCGACGATCACGCCATCAAGGCGATCTCGGCCTACGGTGGCCCGTTAGCCAAAGTCGCGCCGACGCCCAACATCGATCGGCTTGCTTCAGAAGGAGCTGTCTTCCTGAATTCATTCTGTGCCAATTCTATTTGCGGTCCTTCACGAGCCACCATTCTGACGGGCAAACACAGTCACAAGAATGGGTTCATGCGGAATGGAAACAACTTTGATCCGAGTCAGTGGACTGTGGCGAAGTCGTTGCAAAATGGAGGCTACAGCACGGCTGTCATTGGAAAGTGGCATCTGAATTCTAACCCTGTGGGCTTCGATCATTGGGAGATTCTTCCTGGCCAGGGCAGCTACTACAATCCTGATTTTATACAGATGGATGGCACGCAGAAGCGATTTGAAGGGTATGCCACAGATCTGACGACCGACAAAGCCGTCGCATGGCTGGATTCTCGCGACAAATCAAAGCCCTTCTTCCTGATGTGCCAGCACAAGGCGCCTCATCGAACATTCGCTCCGGCTCTGCGGCATCTTGGTGCCTTTGACAATATTGAGATTCCAGAACCAAATAACCTGTTCGACGACTATTCAAATCGAAGCCGTACTCTGGCCGAGAACGAAATGGAGATTGATCGACATTTCGACTGGGCCTACGACGCTCAGATCCGCAAAGACGAACGTGGCGATGTCAAGCTGCCTGAACCGGATCGGTACGGCACTCCTGAATATAACCGCATGAACGCCGAGCAGAAGCAGATCTGGGATGCTCATTTTTCTCCGCACAATCAGAAGTTTCTGGCCGAATATCAGGCGGGAAAACTTAGCCACTCCGACATTGTGCGTTGGAAGTATCGACGTTACATGAGGAACTACCTCAGTACCGTGAAAGCTGTCGACGAAAGTGTTGGACGCATGCTGAAGTACCTTGACGATAACGGCCTTGCCGAAAACACAATCGTGATCTACTCGTCGGATCAGGGATTCTTTCTCGGAGAACATGGCTGGTACGACAAACGCTGGATGTTTGAAGAATCGTTCCGAATGCCATTTCTCATTCGCTGGCCAGGTGTCACAGAACCCGGAATGCGGCCACAGCAGTTGATTCAGAACATTGACTACGCTCCTACGTTTCTGGACATGGCTGGCTTAGCAACGCCGAGTGAAGTTCAGGGGCGTTCGCTGGTCCCGCTGTTGATGGGGCAAAGCAGCGAATGGCGCGAGTCGTTGTATTATGCTTATTACGAATTGGGCGAACACGCTGTGCCTCAGCACTTTGGCGTTCGGACACAAACGCACAAGCTGATCTACTTTCCTCAGACGGACGAATGGAACATGTTCGATCTGACGCAGGACCCCAGCGAGATGAACAGCGTGCATGCTCTGCCAGAATACAAGCAGAAGCGTGAACAACTTGTTGCGGAATTTCAGACGCTCCGCGATCAGTTTGAAGCTCCTCCATTTCCACAGCCAGGGAAATGAGTCGTTGCGGAATTCAGGAGAATACAGACGCGAGTTAATTTCGCCGTTTTATTGATCAATTCTGCGATCATTCGTGTTTCAAGTTCCGGCTGTCTCGATCGAAACTCACTCGCCAATGGACGGTCATTGAACGTGAATCACCATGGATCCAACTAATCCAGGGCGAATCTTTTGGTTCGGGTTTTCGAACTCGGCCCAGATACGAACCTGCTGATTCACGGGTTCAATTTCGGGGCTGACAAAAGTTACAAGGCCCGCGACGGTCGAAGGATCGTTGGCTGAAAATTGTATGGTCACTGGCTGCCCAGCTTGAATCCTGGCTGCAAGGTCAGCACTGACGAAACCTTCGACTCGTAAACGGTCCAGTTGAATCAGCCGCACGACGGCAGTTCCTGGTTCAACCCACTCACCTTCCTGACGATTGACGGACACTATTGTCGCGGAGAATGGTGCGAACAGACGTCGGCGCTGCAGCTTGATTCGAGCCAGCGAGAGTTCGTTTTTCGCCACATCAAGGTTCGTCTCTGCAACTTGTTTTTCCTGCTCTCGCTCTGACGTCAACAGGCGACTTCGCTCAACCGTTTCCTCCTGCTGCAATACCGCGGCGTTGTCTGCCTCGGGCTTTAAAGTGGCAATGGTACGCTCCTCCTGAGCCTGCTCGATCTCGAGCGTTCTCTGGTCGAACAGCACCTGAAGTCGATTCAATTCCGACTTCGAAATACTGGCACTGAAGGCTTCTTTCGCCTTTGATGCACGATCCAGTTCAAACTGAGCGACCTCACGATTCTTCTCGGCAAGGCGAACAGCCACGTCACTGTCGGCCTGTTTCTGACTGATGCTGGCTGCGATCTCCAGCTTTCTCTTCTCCTGCTCAGCCTCTCGCACCTGCGCTCTGGCGGATTCGACAGGAAGGTTATTCTGCGCCTTGAGTTCGGCGATTCGTACATTTAACTCGCACTGCCGAACGGCGAGCTCCTGAAGTTCATCCTCCAGAGATGCAAGCAAAGAACCCTTCTCGACATGATCACCCGCCTTGACCGACATCGAGATCAGCATCCCTGTATCTCGTGCTGTGATCTCCGCCTCGCGGATCAACGCCGTGGTCATGGATTCGACGATGATCGGCTGAGCTTTCTCGTCGGCCAGAACTATCGAAGATGCGAAAATTAAAAGACTGATCGGCAGTGCGAGTCGTCTGCAGCGTCGATCACTTTGCAACGGCTCTCTATGACTCAGACTCAATAAGGAAGCGATTAGAGCCATGTGAATTTCTTTCTCTGCCAAAACTCTACGACTTCACGAAACCACACGAACGCCAGCGATCTTCGGCCGCAGTTGATTCTTGCCGTCACTGCCTGACCGGGACGCAGATTGCCGGCCGTTCCGTTTTCTATCATTGCCGTGGCGAGGCAACTCAGTTGTCCGTCATAAAGATGCGTCGCACGATCCAGGGACGATAGTGACGTCGAATGAAATTCCCGTACGCGGCTGGTGAGTGTAAACTGAACTCGCGGCCCCGATTCCTTGATCACCGAATCGGCCATGTGTTCTGCAGTCGCTTCGGAAGGTTGTGCACCGTTTGACAGCTCTCCCGCAGCGGCTTGAACATACCCCACAACTGACTCGGGGATCTGAAGCTCAAGTTCCCATTCGCCGTCCGTGTTGACCACTTCCAGAAGCAACTGGCCACGTTGTGCTGGGCGTGACAACAACTGTTCCTGAAGCCGTCGCTGATAAATCATCCCGCCGATCGGAGCTGTGATCGTTAACGACTGAATCTGCTGTTCGACAAGTTTTTGTTCCTGTTGCAAAGCGGACAACTTCTGCAAAAGTTGTTGCTCTTCACCGCTAAGTTCTGCGGACCGATTGCCAGTATTTGTTCCGTTGTTGGAAGCCGATGAAGTGCGAGTCGTTCGGATCGACTGAATTCGCGACTGAACGGATTCGACTTCACCAAGGACTCGATTCAGCTCCAGTTCTCGTTCCGGGTTTCGCAGTCGCAGAATTGTCTGTTGCGGAGAGACTCGTTCGTCCGACGCCACCAGCAGTTCTTCGACGAGCCCATCGTCCGGAGCAAAAATTCGGCGGCGTTCTTTCGGAAATGCCTGCCCAGAGACTTCGATTTCGAAGTCGGCTGGAATGACGATCGACGCAAGGAACAGGGCAACTGCGGTGAAGACCAAATTCCGAGTCGCCGTCCCGAACAGCCCTGCTTTTCCTGATCGTGTCGTTCTCGGGAGCACGTGCAAAGCGTCAATCATTTCATGGCGAACCATGTCCATCAACGCATCGGCAGGACGTTCATTGGAATCAAATAACTCAACAAGAATCGAATAGTGGATGCTTCCATCGATTCCGGGCATCGCGTCAACGCGAACTTGTTCAACTCCCAACGCTGCATATTGAGCGAGGACAATTCTTAAGGGCTCGTCGTTCTCAATCGGCGAACGACTGGTGCAAAGCCATGCGGAACGTAACGACAAAGTCGAAACCTGAGATACGAGCTGTTCGTTTCGACGAATCGCATCAGACTGAAGATTTGGGGACGTCGATCCTGTGACAGCCATCAGTTGCCAACCGGACCGCATGAATCTCAGGACGGACACACGCCCTTTTCCCAGATGTTCAACCCCGCTCTGTGCGATTTCCTGAGCCCAGAGTTCGGGTGTTGAACTTCGTCCAAGTCGTCTGACGAACGCCTTCAGATTCTCATGGTACTGAAGTTCCTGAGTGAGTTTCGACAGCAAAGTGCGTCCGGCCGCTTCAGCCAGAATATCGGCAAGCGTTCTTGCGGCATCCAGCAGAACGGAACGACTTCGCGGGTCTTCACTGCAGAGAAATGCGCAAATACAGCGTTGAGTCGCAGACAAGGTCCGCACGATGAGCACATACCAGTCGCTTGATCGACCGAGGTTCGCGACGGCATCTTGTTTGGCGATGGTCACTTCGTCCACGACGTCAGATAGCGAGGCTGAGGAAACGAATGAACGACAATCTTCGTCAGAAATTGTTCCTGCCAGTACTCGTGTCTGATCGAGCTCCGACACGAGCACGATGACTTCGGGGTGATCTGTCAGGGCCTCCATCGTGTATCTGGAAGGCAGCATCAGGTCAGTCAACGAGTCACCGCGTCTGGATGCAGCTTCCAGCTGTCCAAGTCGCTGCTCAAAGTCCTGAATCGAAGCATCGCTCATAATGTCGAATGCCGAAACTCGGCACTTAACGGGTTGGACGGCGGCTTAAGAAATCGTCGCTGGTGAATTGTTGCCATCGCACGACTGACCTGTTCACGAAGGATTGTGTAAGACGATCTATCATGGCGACAAGAAGACGCAGCAGCCAGAAGTTCCGGACCGACCTCGGTAAAAACAAACTCCTTTTTGTACGCTCTCCGAAATCGTTACCACAGGCGCACCTTCGGAATGATCCTCAACAACAGAACATCTTGTCCAGGCACGCCACATTAACATTCGCTTGATCGTGTACGCTACTCCGCACGGTCACCTGAAAAATGTCTGTTGGTTTGCGACCAGTGATCGGTGAATCTCGACCAGAGGACCAGTCCCGAAATAGTCTCCGTACTTTGTTAGGAGCGGAAGGGCGCAAGCCCTCCGGTTTAGCTTCACCGGAGGACTGATCCAGAGTCAAGACACGGTCAACCACAGGACACATCCGCAGAGACGCATCACAGAAGATCGATCATTTCATCTGACAGACGGCCAAACAGCTCGTCGTCAATTGCCTTGAAGTACCAGTCGGTTCCACTGCTTCCGGTCAGGTCATCGTCCTCGTTGTCGTCGAAAACATTGACACCAGCTCGGAGTGAAGCACTCGAAATCCCGACGGAACGACGGAGATTGACGACGCGAACGGAATAGGCTCTTCCCGATATCCATTCGTTCCGAAGATCCATCAATCTGCTGACACTGCCATCGCTGGTCGTTCGCCCTCCGATCAGAATGTCGTCGTCGGCGCCACCGTTGATGGAATCGTGCCCGAGTCCTCCAATCAGGATATCAAGCCCGTTACTGCCGAAAAGTTGATCGTCACCTTCATTACCAATCAGGATGTCATGCCCCGAACGGCCGTTCAGATTATTGGCCAGCGAGTTCCCTCGAATGATATCGTCCGCAGCACTGCCAATCACGTTCTCGAACGTCGCATACGAATTCAGTTTGAGACTTCGATTGAAATGCACAGTCTGAAGCAGGCTTGTGCCAATGTTCAGATTTAAAGCGGTGGTCAACCTGCTGAAGCTTAATGTGTCGGTGCCAGCATTCGTGCCTTCCGTCACTTTGTCGGCCTCAAAGGCAGTGGCATTCGCGAAGTTGTAGACATCATCCCCGATTCCGCCCAACAAAGAATCGCTGCCCGCACCGCCGGTCAGGATGTCGTTTCCTGCGTTACCGTTCAGAAGATTATCCAGCGAATTTCCTTGAATGGTGTCGTCTGCCGAACCACCGATTACGTTCTCAAATGTCGATGAGGCATTCAGTTTAAGAGTGCGATTGAGATGGACCGTCTGCAGCAGGCTTGTGCCCAGGTTCACGTTCAGAGCCGTCGACAGGTTACCGAACGACAGCGTATCGATTCCTGCGTTTGCACTTTCTGTTGCACTGTCAGATTCCGCTGAACTGGCCGATGAAAATTCATAGGTATCATTACCGGGGCCACCAAGCAGACTATCGCTGCCCGGGCCGCCGATCATCACGTCGTTGCCGGAATTGCCTCGCAAAGTATTCGCCAGAATATTTCCGATCAGTGTGTCATTTCCGGAACCCCCAGTCGCATTTTCAAACCGTTGAGCGGAATTCAAGACAAGGCTCAGATTGGAATTCACCACCTGTGTTGCCGTAGTGCCGAGATCGATCGTAACATTGACCGAGGTCGTCAGATTGAAACTAATGGTGTCAGTTCCGAGCGGCTGTTCTTCCAGCCTGAAAGTTCCCAGAGGTGCATCTGCGTCAAATTTGTAAGTATCATCGCCCAGACCTGCGGCAAGTGTTCTCGTTTCAATGCTGGTCAAATGCAGTTCGGCACGATTGATCAGAAGTTTGCTGCTTGTCGCTGTGATGTAGTCATTGCCGGAAGATCCCACAACTTTGATGGAATCCGTTCCCCCCAGACCGTTTACAAAAAACGGCAGACTCATGCTGAATGTGCCGAGCGGAACCGCGGCAGCGCCGCCCGTCGATCGTGTGACCGTGACTGTCCCGTCAAGCGTTGTGCTTGAATACGTCAAAACAAATGCGTCGTTGGAATTGGTGCCCGTGAGTGAGTTCACAGCCCTCACCAGCACTGTTGCTCTTCCCTGCGTGTACACATTGAAGATTTCGTCGCCGATTGGCTGGTCGACGCCCTGAGTCCACCCGCTGCCCAAATCGACGACATCATCTTCATCACGATGAACGATGAGCGTATTGGAATGCGTTGACAGATTCAGAACTTCCCCTGGATCAACAATCAACGTATTTTCCCCGATGCCGGTGATATCAATCACTTCGAAATCAACGATTCGATTGTCTGCGATCAAAGTCAGATCCAGAACAATTCCACTGCCGTCCAGTCGCAGCGTATCGGTCCCGGTTCCGCCAATCAGTCTACCCGCAGAAAGAACCGTCGCATCGGGAATGGCGACGATATCGTTTCCCTGACCACCACGAATGACATCTGGTCCTCCGTCACTCAGCAAAACATCATCGCCAGCTCCGCCAATGAGGATATCAACCATTTCCTCGCCCTGATTCGCCATGATCGTATCGGAATCGACAGTGCCAACCTGAGTTTCCGGACGCGATGCAAATGTCCCACCGAAAATGACAAAGCTCTCGCCCGAGGCTGTTGCACCACTGTTGCTCTTGTAAGCACCAATGATCAGATCATCGAACCCATCCCCATTCACGTCACCAGCAGCGGAGACCGAACTTCCCGACAGATCGCCGGCACGGATACCATCCAGCCGCACGCCGGTTCGACCGTTGAGACTCGACAAGCTGACCGCTGACGTGAATCCCTCAGACTTCCCGAAGATCACGTAGCTTTCACCACTATTGCTGCCGCCAGCGTCACCAAATACCGCTCCGATCACCAGATCGTCGATGCCATCCCCGTTGAAGTCACCGGCACCGCTGACAGAACGGCCCGACAAATCGTTCTGGTCAATTCCCTCCAGACGAAAGCCGTCGGTTCCATTCAGAGTCGCCAGATTGATGCTCGCGGAGAAACCACTGGCTTTGCCGAAGACCACATAGCTCACACCGCTCGTCGCCGCGCCACCGTCGGCTCGAAAGGCGCCGACGATGACATCGCCGAATCCGTCGCCGTTGATATCGCCGGCATTGCTGACGGAACGTCCGGAAAGATCATCCGCCGTCGCTCCGTTCAACTTAAAGCCATTGGCACCATTCAGCGACGAAAGCAAAAGTACCGAAGCGAAGCCGCTCGCTTTGCCAAAGACCACATAGCTTTCTCCGCTGGAATCGCCTCCACCATCAGCGCGAAACGCTCCGATGATGAGATCGCCAAAGCCATCACCGTTCACATCCCCCGCACTGCTGACCGAACGTCCTGAGTAGTCGAAAGGATCAATACCGCTGATCCGAAAGCCATTCGTTCCGTTAAGAGTCGATAGCTGAATCGAAGATGCAAAGCCGCTCGCCTTGCCGAAGACGACGTAACTTTCGCCGCTGTCCGTTCCCGAGACATCGTTGCGTCGAGACCCGATGATCAGGTCGGAAAAACCATCTCCGTTCACATCGCCCGCAGAGCTGACGGAGACACCCGACTGATCACCGGCATGAGCGCCATCAAGACGGAATCCGTCGGTTCCCGATAACGATGATAGATTCAACGCAGGGGCGAAGCTTGTCGATTTCCCGAAAACCACATAGCTCTCGCCGCTCGATGTTCCGCCAGCATCTCCATAAGGCGCTCCGATATGCAGATCGTCAAACCCATCGCCGTTCACATCGCCGGCATCGCTGACACAGAAACCGGAACGATCGTTGAGATCGACGCCTACAATGCGAAAGCCGTTGCTTCCATTCAGAGTTGAAAGATTCAGAGAAGAAGCAAAGCCGTCTCGCTTTCCGAAGACCACGTAGCTTTCACCGCTGGAGCTTGCTCCACCATCAGCCTGATAGGCGCCGATAAACACGTCGTCGAATCCATCGCCGTTGACGTCGCCCGCACGACTGACCGAAAACCCAGAATGATCATTCGCATCCACACCCACCAGACGGTACCCGTTGCTTCCGTCAAGTTGAGAGAGATTCAGTGTTGCTGGATACTGCAGCTTCAGTGTCGCTGCCCCTTGTCGAAACACCGCGAATCGATTGCCTCCAATCAGCTTGTCGACATTCGCAATCCAGCCAGCACCAATATTCACGACATCGTTGAGATCTCGTCGAACAATCAGCGTGTTGGAGTCGGTGCTGAGATTCAGAACTTCTCGCGCATTCAATGTCAGGCTGTTCGAACCGCTGCCGGTGATGTCGATCTCTTCGATATCAACAATGCGATTGTCGCGGATTGCGGTCAGATCCAGATGCGTCCCACTGCCAGCGAGGCGCAGAGTATCCCGTCCGCTGCCGCCAACGATGCGGCGAGTCGAACTGAAATCTGCATCGGAGATCACCAGAATGTCATCTCCGCGACCACCAAGCAGCACATCAGGACCACCGTCGCTGGTCAGAGTGTCATCTCCAAGTCCGCCGATCAGAACGTCACGAGCGGTCGCTCCCTGCGCAGCGTTCAGCGTGTCGGAGACATTCGTCCCAACTTGAGTCTCCGTGCCGCCAGAAAAGTTGTCACCGAAGATGACATAACTCTCCCCTGTGTCATAGGCTCCTGCGTCACCGTGGTGAGCTCCGATGATCATGTCGCTGAAGCCATCGCCGTTCACGTCGCCAGCACTGCTTACAGAGAAACCTGAATAGTCATTGGCGTCGATGCCCTCGATTCGAAATCCATTCAGACCATCCAGGGAAGACAACAAGAGAGTCGCTGCAAAGCCGCCCGCTTTTCCAAAAACGACATAGCTCTCACCGGTGTCATTGGCCCCAGCATCGCCACCCTGAGCTCCGATGATCAAATCATCAAAGCCATCGCCGTTGACATCGCCAGCACCGCTCACAGAAAGTCCTGCGAAGTCATCATCGTCGATTCCAGCCAGCAGAAATCCGTTGGTGCCATCCACTGTCGAAAGATTGATCACGGAAGCGAATCCGCCTGATTTCCCGAAGACGACGTAAGACTCACCGCTTTGATTACCGCCTGCGTCCGCCAGATAGGCTCCAACAATCACATCATCGAAACCATCCCCGTTGATGTCACCCGCATTGCTGACGGAAATGCCGTTTCGATCGCCATCGTCCACACCGTTCAGACGAAACCCGTTGGTACCATTCAATGTCCAAAGCTCAAGTTCCGCAGTAAAACCGCTCGCCTTGCCGAAGACGACATAGCTTTCTCCGGTCGTTCCCGAAGGAGAATAAGAATCGCCTTTGGCGCCAATGATCAGATCGTCGAAGCCGTCGCCATTGACGTCACCGGCAGTGCTGACGGAATAGCCTGATCGATCGTAGGCATCAACTCCGCTGATCTGAAATCCATTGCTGCCATCAAGCGACGCTAAGTCAACCACCGATCCAAATCCGCTCGCCTTGCCGAAGACGACATAGCTTTCACCGCTGCGAGTTCCCCCGGCATTCGCAAAGTCCGCGCCGATAATCAGATCGTCAAAGCCGTCACCGTTTACATCCCCCGCACTGCCCACGGAGATACCTGAGCTGTCGTAATTCGCGATGCCGTTGAGTCGGAATCCGTTAGTTCCGTTCAGCGTAGACAAACTCAGCGTGGCCGTGAATCCGCTCGACTTGCCAAACACGACATAACTCTGCCCGGCATAGTTGCCTCCGCCAGCGGCTGACGGCGCACCGATCATCAGATCATCGAACCCATCGCCATTCACATCTCCCGCGCTGCTCACAGAGCGACCGGATCGCTCGTTGGCGGCCACTCCGTCAAGTCGAAAACCATTGTTACCATCAAGCGACGAGAGATTAATGGAGGCTGCGAATCCTTCCGACTTTCCAAACACAACGTAGCTTTCGCCGCTGTTGAAACTGCCTGCATCGCCCTGGAGAGCACCAACGATCAGATCGCCGTATCCATCGCCGTTCACATCGCCAGCATCGCTGACACTGAAGCCTGAAAAATCGCTGGCGTCGATCCCATTGATGCGAAAGCCGTTGGTGCCATCCAGGGATGACAACAGCAGAGGATTTGCAGCCGAAAGCAACAGCCGTTCCTGAAGTCGCTCCGCCTCACGCAAGATGGCCAGACGCCCGTAATTTCTCATTCGACGGCGGCATCGTCGCATCCGAGTCTGCGTCAAATAAATCAGGATTCTTTTCAGAAGCATTGATCTGATGTCTTAATTCCGAATAGTCGTCGCACCCTGTCTTAGTGGGGCATTTTGGCCCGCCTGTCAGACAAAACAACCGAGCCGTTCTGATAAACGGTCCTTTCGTCAATTTTTCACGCCGGACAAATCGACGGGTTAAGAAGTAGCCGTATGCGAGAGAACTCGGCCAATTATTCCATGCCACTCAAAGTGTCATTCAAGGACTGCAGAAGACACGATACTGGAGCACAGTTCTTTGTGAGTTGAAGAATGTTCAGCGGGCCAGACGCCCGCGTTCCCGGAGCGCGGGCGTCTCGCCCGCCTCTATGCCACTCCTCAAATTACGGTTGCCGAACCAGCAGCCTATACGTATCGCGGTCACGATTGAGTTGTTTAACGGCAATACCGTTCAAACAGTAGCGGAGCAGCGCGAGCTGCCCGGTGAGTGCCTGCAAGACGCTGGCTCACCAGACGGCTTGCGACGATTCCGCTACTTCACAGGCCGTTCAAAAAGTCGCAGGCACATTCCGTGTGCCGTCCGCTGAGTTCTCAAAAAGCCTTGCCTTTTTGAGGATTGCGGCACATGGAATGTGCCTACTACTTTGCTTAATTGAACGGTATTGCGGTGAAACGAAAAACATCTCCGTCGGAAATGTTAAAAGCATAACGCACGCGGTCTGCTGCAGTCGGCTCGAATAGCCACGGTCATCAGGAGCCAGCGACGGTTCGATCATCAGGTGGCTCGGACAAGACATTTTGAATCCGGGTTGCCGGTTTCGAAACTCGCCGCATTGCGCAAAGTTGTGTCGGCAATATTGGCCAAAGCCTCTTTGGTAAAGAAGCCCTGGTGCCCTGTGATCAGCACGTTTGGAAATGTTAAAAGCCGCGCAAAAACGTCATCCGGTATCGCAAAGTCTGAGTGGTCTCGAAAGAACAAACTGGCTTCCTCTTCGTAAACATCCAGTGCCACTCCGCCGATCTTTTGGTGCTTCAGTGCTTCAATCAGAGCGACGGCTTCCACCAACGCTCCGCGGCCAGTGTTGACCAGAATGCAGTCCGGGCGAAGAAGCTTCAGAGTCTCCGCGTTAATGAGATGGTGTGTCTCCTTCACAAGCGGACAATGCAATGTGATGACCCGCGATTCACCCAGCAACTGAGGCAGTTCAACGTAGTCGACGCCCAGCGATTGAAGTTCCGCGTTCGGAAACGGATCATATGCCAATACACGACAGCCGAATCCCAGAAAAATCTTTGCGACACATTGTCCGATCTGCCCTGTACCGACAACGCCAATTGTCTTTTCGAAAAGGTCGAACCCCAGAAGTCCCTGCAGACGAAAATCTCCCTCCCGAACTCGGCTCCACGCTCTGTGAATATTGCGGTTGAGCGACAACAAAAGTGCAACAGCATGTTCGGCGACTGCGTGCGGCGAATAGGCGGGAACTCGCATGACTGTCATATTGTGCTCAGCGGCGACCTTCAGTTCAACATTGTTAAACCCGGCGCAGCGAAGCAGCAAAAGACGCACTCCCGCTTTACTGAGCAATTCCAGGACAGTGCCATGAGCGTCATCGTTGACAAAGCAACACGCGGCGTCATACCCCTCCGCCAGTCGGGCCGTTGCCGCATTCAGCCGTTCTTCAAAGAACGACAGCTCATGCTGGAACGCCAGATTTGATTCATTGAAAGAACTTCGATCGTACGACTGAGCGGAGAAGACTGCAATTTTCATAGCGTGCCTTAGTTGGCGGAAGATTGTTGAAAAATCCAGGCCTCTGGATCACTCAGACGACGTCACGGCACTACGGAGATTGCTATCCCCACGGTTCTTCTGAAAACAAATCCACGAGAAGGAAACGGCCAATCTCTTTTTGCCGAACCACCTTCACTGGCGAAATCAACGAACGCTGTCGCGCGATGAGTTACTGAACGCGGTTTCGCAATGCCTCTATCGAGCAGGCGATGTGGCAAAAGCCACGAATGTCGAAATGGACTCAACGAATCTTATGAAGTTCGTCCAGCCAACGCTATTCGAGCGGCGAAGAGCACTTTCGCGGCGAAGCGTTTTTCGTAGCAGAATTCGTAAGAATTCAGATGCGTGCGGACAATGGATTTCTCACGAATTCCGCTGCCAAAGAACGGTGTACGGGGGCTCACGCCGAACCTGAGTCAATGACAGCGGAACAGCGCAAACTGGGGCGGACTTCCAAATTGTCGGGAGCTTCCGGGATCCATGTCGATTCGGTCTCAGCACGCCGAACCGGTGGTTGAACACACTGCTGCGGTTCAGGCCCGACAGGGCCGATACATCCTTTGCCGAGGTCGAACGACCCGGATCCAGATCACTGATAAGAAAAGGCCCGACGGGCAACGCTGTGAAGCATTTTTTTGTGTGTTTTTTTTATGCGATTCCGGGCCAAGGGCCCAGCGATTTACCTAGCCCCGGTCATCGGCCCGGGTCTGTTCGCACCAACGTTTTCTAAGGCCCAACGGGCCGGCGGTTTGTATTGACAGCAAACGATCGGCCCTTCAGGCCTTTGCCATCACGCTGGTGACTGTTCCCGGGCCGATGGCCGGCCTAGGCAATCGAATGGCCCCTTGGGCCGAAATCACTGCAAATCCTTGAATAAAAATGCTTCACAGCGTTGCCCTTCGGGGCTTGAAAACGAATGTTCGCCTTCGGTGTCCGGTGGCTCGCGCCGACCCGACTTTGATTTGTCGGCCCGCAAGGCGTGAAACGCAGACGAAATATGTCGCGGAGATCTCGACAAGACTAGCTTCTGGGCAGAACGCATAACGCCCCCGCGGCGTTTGCAGCGGGGGCGTTGTTGCACTTTATCCGAATCCGCTATTTCAGATCGAACTTCAGTTCGCTCGTTCCCGAAGCGGGAACATCTGCCGTCAGCTCAGACGTTAAAATGCTTTTCTTGGGGCCAACCAAACTGAGTAAGGCAGAGCCCCTGTATTGAGACGCACAAGAATGACCGCGACATTTTCGATCGTCAATAAACTTTGGCCGGCCCCGGCGATGCCAACCGACGCACCACCCTGGAAGAATCCTCTGCGGATTCTACTTCAGCTCCAAGTTGTGATCAGCTAGACCTGATGCTGGCACATCGACAGTGATGCCTGAGGTGTCTGCACTGAGGTACTTCTCCGGCAATTTGACTTTCGCGGGTGGCGGCGCTAGTCCCGTTTCCATGCCGGGGACTTCCTCTGGAAGCAGAGGGTCATATGAGAACCAGACTTTGTTCAGACCCACGATCGCCCCATCGCCCGGGAATCGCACGGAAAGATCGAAGCTTCCATCAGGCTTAATTCTGTCAGTTGCCGGCTCTTTTGCTGCCGCGGCGTCGCAATAAAAATAAACTCGATAGTCCTCTAATGGCTTTCCCTGGAATGTCGCAATGCCAGTGACTCTGGAGGTTTCGATAGGGATAATTTCTGGTCCGGAGCCAGAACAGCCTGCCGAAAACAAAACTAGAAAAATAGTCAGAAAACGAGCACTCACGAAATTTCCTTCCGATACACTCAAACATCTGTAATCTGTCGAAAAAAGGACCGGCCGAATTTCGAAAAAACGATTCGAAACCGGTCCTTACTAACTCACAATTACCATTCACCAATGACCTCGCCGTTTGAGCGAGTACCCACAGCTTGCCAAACTCCTCCGTCGATGTTCTCACTCACGAACCGAGCACTGCCATCGCCCAAAAGTGTCTGAGCACCGCCTGTATGTAAGCTTCGAGCGGCCATGTGCCCCTCAGCAAAATTCACCGCCGTGACACAGTCTCTGAACCGAGAGTTGGGCGTGAGTGTATGGTTGTAAAACGTGTAGATTGTTAATCCCCGGTAGTACTGATTACCCCGCCCCCTGAATCGCGTCGTTGCTGTGGAGGTCAAATTACATTGAGCCGGGTTGTAAGGATTGTTAATAGCACCCAGCGCCGCAGGTGTGACATATACGGGAGCGGCATAGTCTTCCGGACTTCCAACTCCAATTCCCGTACCAGAGGTTGTGCCTGTACCGCGGCCCCGGAGGATTTCTGAAAAGAGGGCGGTGTTGGTGAGACCGTCAGTTATATCCCGGAATTTAACGCCAGGACCAGAGTAAAACATAGCCGTCCTGGTCGTGTCAAAGTACGTGCTTGAGATACCCATGTTCTGCATGTAATTTGTCGTGCCAGCCGTAGAAGGGCTGACGGGCCATGTTACGTAGCCACCTGAGGGATCGGAAGGACATTGAAACATTGGAAGGTTCAGGATTGTGACGGCATTGTTTGACACATCAGTCATCGGTCTAGAGAAATTGAACAGACCATACGCATTACCCTGCTCCAGGTAGGGCAGGATCATTGTGTGAGGCGTTGCCAAATTCACTTTCATCTGACCTGGCGGCAATGTCCCAAACGTTCCTTCATAGTTGTGAAGAGCCAGCCCGATTTGTTTCAGATTGTTTTTGCACTGCGTTCGCCGAGCCGCCTCTCGTGCCTGCTGCACTGCAGGTAACAGCAGAGCGATCAGGATTGCAATAATGGCAATAACAACCAACAGCTCAATCAACGTAAAACCACTCTTTTTCATGATTCATGACCTCGCAGAATTAACAAAAGAAGAACAAGAGCAGGGATCGTAGTAAAAAATGGTGCCCTGAAAAGCTGCAAAGTGCACCATGAACGATCATATGCAGAGATTTTTTTTGTTTTACTTTGCCGCTTTTTCCTATAGTTGACAGACGACAAGCTGCCGTGCCCAAAAAAAGAGCAACGACTGTTTTTCGTGGTGGGATGAAAAGCACCTTGAGCTGTTTCAGGATTCGTGAGAATCCGGGATATCTTTTGGCGCGGATTCCGAATTTTCAACAATTCTGCGAAAACGGAACCGTCACTGGTCTCGGTTGATTCGTTGCCGCGGCGACTCAGGAACAGTCCCGAAATAGTTTCCGTACTTTTTTAGGAGCGGAAGAGCGCGAGCCCTCCGGTTTCGCTTCACCGGACGGCTCGCGCCGTTCCGCTAGAGTGGGAAGTTATTTCGGGACTGATCCTTAGGCCAGCGGCAGAGATAAATCCACCTAACCCAATCCAACTGAGCCTGAGACGCCCGTGCTCCATCAAGGCTTGATTTTAGAGTCGGATGGGCATCCTTGCACGTCGCTGGATTGTCGGACAAGAAGTCCAACCTACGTTTTTAGGTCTGACGAAGCACTAGCGACTCAGGCTCAACAGGGACTATTCCTTCTGCCGCATGCCTTCGTGTTGATTTCGCGGTTCCTGCGTTTCAATGGCTGAAAAGTCGCTCGTCACTTTCCGTCGAGAACGGCGAGGCTGGCAGGTTGTCGCTATTGAATAGATTGACGGACGGATCGGCATATGGCAGCCAGGCATAACGGACGTTTTCCGGCTCCGTGACCAGTGGGCTGCTGACCGCGACGGTTGCCTTGTCGACGATTTTCGCATTGGCCGGATGAAAGACTCCGTCCTTGTCGGAGATTTCAAAGTGGCGCAGTGGCTGGTCATCGAATGATTTCAGCCCAGCATCAACATGCCGGAACGAAACCAGGATCGAATTTCCGCGGCGTTCAGCGCTCTCAAGCAATGGGCCTGAGTAATTTGCATTTGTTTGCGAATGATACGTCGTGCCAAGTGCCCATTTCGCCAGCCGCTCGCCGACCGGCTTCTTGACTGTGGGATGCACATCTGTCGGATCGCCCGTATCGATCGTGACGGCCATCCCAACGTTGTGGAGTTGGTCCAGGATCCGACGTTGTCCGTCGCGAAACAAGGGCCATTCCGGTCGGCTCGACGCGGGAAGCTGAACGTACAGAAAAGGAAAATCGCCCTGTCCCCAATGCAGTCGCCATTGATTAATCAACAAGGGAAACAGGCGGTGATGCTCGCGAACTCGCGTGAGAGTTTCGGCGTTCGATTCGCCCTGATACCAGATGACTCCACGAATCGCAAAGGGCGTCAGCGGCTTGATTCCGACTTCCCACATGAAGCCTGGTTTGAACGGGTGATTCGGTCCCAGTTCATCACCCGGAATAGTTTCCCCCGATTGAATTGCTTCCAGAAGATTGTTTTGAGCGCGGGTCCTGCAGAATTCACCAAGTCGGTGGTTGTCGAGCCAATTGCCAGCAACGAGCCCTTTCAATTCCGAATCAGCCTCAAGGGCTTCACGCGGAATCCACGCTTCGGCAGGCGTGCCACCGACGGCAGGGCAGATGAGCCCAACAGGCACATTCAACTGCCGCTGCAGGTCGCGACCAAAGTGCCACGCGACTGCAGAAAAGCGTTGAGCAGATTCGGTGGATGCCACCTTCCATTCGCCTTGAAAATAGGTCTCGGACGTTAACCGAGCAAGCTGATCAACCGTGTAGCTTCCAGAATTTCCACCAGCTCCGGCTATCAGATGCAGGAGTCGAAGATGCGGATGATCGGCCGCCGACAATTCTTCGTCGCCATTAGCCGACTGCTTGAGCGGCCACTCCATGTTTGACTGCCCCGCACAAACCCAAACCTCGCCGATAAGAATGTCTGTCAAAACAATTCGGTGTTTGTCGGATCGGTGTTTGTCGGATGTAATGCTCAGTTCCGTTGGCGTCGTGCTGGCAGGGCGAGGCGGGAAGCGAACCTGCCAGGTTCCGTGTTGATCAGCATTGGTGGAAAGTGTCTTGCCGCCGAAAGTCACGGAAACCTTCGCAACGGGTTCGGCCCATCCCCAAACAGGAAGTTCTGCATCCGCCTGTAGCACCATGTGGCTGCTGAAGACCGGAGGAAGTCGAAGTGAAGACGGCTCCGAAACGGCAACAGGCCGCGATTTGCTCACAATGTCGGTTAGCGAAATCCGTTGGAAACTCATGTGAGCCTGACTGCCTTCATACAGAATGCCGACGGTCTTTTCGTCGATCATCGACATGCAGGAGTATCCCGCACTATCTCCTTCATCGAGCAGCAATTGGCGCTCTTTCGGCCACGTTAAGCCGCGATCGGACGAGCCTTTGATCGTGATATGATCCCGTCCGCTCGTGCTGTCGGGATTGGAAAATAGCAGCCAGCTTCCGATGCCTTTGCCAACTTCCGGATCGACATTGATGAGGCTCGCCATGCACGAACCCGGCTCGATCAACGCGCGCTCAGAAGTGGGATGCTGCTGCCACGTCTGCCCCATGTCGCGCGTCGTCATAACAACTCGCGTGGCCTTGCGATTGTAGCGGCAATTCAACATCAACAGACCAGGTTCAATTTCCACGACCTGTGATTCGGTCGTATCGTCGAACGCTCCCGTGCCAACGTGCCATGTGATGCCATGATCCTTCGAGTAGATAATTGTCGAATGTGGCAAACGATGCGCGGCCTTGTCAGTCGCGTTCGGCGGATCCTGGTACTGAGCGGCAAACACAATTGTGCCGTCACTCATGGTGATGCCCTTGCCTGGCCCCTGAAGAATGAAACACCAATCAGGATTTTTCACTTGATGCGTAATGTTGATCGGCTCTGACCAGGTGACGCCGTCATCGTCGCTGCGAACCAGCATTAACTGGCCGGTCTCTTCCGGCGTGAGCCCCGGCCCCGAACCGATCCACGAGCGATTGCCGTGACTCCAGGTTGCCGCGATCCAAATCGTGCCAGTACTCTGATCCACCAGCACGGCCGGATCGCCGATGCCATCGTACTTCCAGTTTGGATCGTCGCCCATGTCCATCACGATCTTCATGGATTCCCAGGTTCGGCCTCCGTCGATGGAACGCGACATCCCGACATCAATGTCTCCCGGAAGATCGCCACCACTTCGCCGCCGGACATCGTAGACACCAATCAACGTTCCCTTGTTGGTCGTCGCGAGTCCTGGAATTCGATACGTGTGAACGCCATCGTCGCCGCCGTTTCGCAGAGCGACTCCAATTCGTTGAATGGACGGTTCCGTGTTGAACTTAAACGATTCGCCATTCGAGAAAGTTGCCTGTTGGCATTTTGCACCGACACGATGATCGATGTTGGCATTCTCACTGAGCTCACAGACAACCCAGATAGTATTCGTGCCCTCGCTCAGCAGACACGATTTCTCGGGACAGGAGAATACCGCTGGCTTGTTGCCCAGACCTTTCACATCCAGCGTGGCCACTTGTTTTCCACTCGCGACATCGCTGCCTGATCCAGCGTTGTGAACACTCAATGAAACGACGTCCTCGATATCGGATGTACCATCAAGCGTAGCTTGCAGATCGGTCAGTGAAATCGGATTCAATTGACCGGTCGTTTCGACTTTCAGCTTTAACAACGGACTCGCTCTGTTTCCCACCAATGCCGGCAAACAGAATGGCACGACATCCACACTGACAATTCTCTGCGGCTCAAAAGGGGCGATGCGAATGTCATCGATCAGTACGCCAGTCTCCGCTGGACTCGTGACTGTAAAACGGAGCTGCTGGATGGTGTTATCACCAAGCGGCACTTTCACGTCACACAGAAAGGCTCGTCCAACGCGGACTTCGCTGTCGCCGTTGAAGACCTCTTTCCAGTCCTTGCCGTTGTAACTTTCGATGCGAAATGAAAAGGGAGCCCGACTGGTCCAGCGTTCGGCCCAGAATGTCAGGTGTCCAGTCGTCGAGATTCCCTCGGCAATTTCCAGAACGACGCTCGTCTTTTCGCCGCCCATCAGCTGAAGACATTGCTTCCCGGTCTTTGCATGCTTGTCGTCGATGATTGTGCTTCCATCGACAGAGGTCCACGTGCCAATCTCGGTCTGGAGTTTAACGAACGGTCCGGCCGGCGCGGTTTCGAAGCTTGTGCTGTTGCCTTGCTCAGATTGAACCGAGTGATGAACCTGGCTTTGTGCGAGTGGCTGATTTGCCTGTGCCGCGGAGTGAGACAGCAGAGCGGCGCAAGCAACGAGACACAACCGAATCATTTGGTATCGCGCCATGTATTCCATTCCTCAAGGTGTGCTGACACCTTGCGACGAGAACGCGGAAATGGATTCGTCGACGGTGTCGTCGGCCATGATAGCAGAATCCAACCGCCGTCTCCTTGATCACTGCGAAAGCCGTCTAGGCGACTGTTTCCTGAACGTGCAATACAAAACACTCCGTCGAAACCGTAAAATGAAGTTGATTTAATGCAGGGGACCTGGCGACGAAAATGGAAACGCGGTCAACACGTGGAGTTTGGGACGCCGCCAAAGGGAGGGCCCGGAAGCTCTGGCGTTTCTGGTGAAGATTGCAACGAAGAACGGCATTGAGAGGAAAGTGGCCGACAGTTGCGAGGAGCATCGTTGCTCTTCGAGAACGGTTGGTCATAATGCCGGTCCCCATCACCTCACTGCTGGAATTTCCGACATGTCGAAACGCTCCTTTCTTTGTGCGGTCGCTCTTCTCGCAATCTGTTGGCGTGCGAATATCGCTCCTGCAGCGGAAGCGAATGCCAGGCGACCCAATATTCTGTTTATCATCGTTGACGATCAGTCGCCGTTTGATCTGAAGGTCTACAACGATAAGTCAGAATTAGAGACTCCTAACATCGGTCGTCTGGCATCAGAAGGAATGGTTCTGGACGGAGCTTACCATATGGGCTCATTCAGCGGAGCTGTCTGTACTCCTTCACGTCACATGGTGATGACGGGAAGAACAGTCTGGCATCTTCCTATTGGGCCAGGGCAAAAGACCTGCCCAAAAGACATTGAAGATAACGTGATGGCCGCTGTCTTCAATAAGGCTGGCTACGACACGATGCGCACGTGTAAGCAAGGCAACAGTTATTCGGCCGCCAATCAACGATTCAAGGTCGTGAGGGAAGCATCAAAGCGAGGCGGTACTGAAGAAACGGGAAGTGCATGGCATAGCAAGCAAGTGCTGGAATATCTGGAAAGCCGCGAGGCTGACAAAGATGAAGATCCATTTCTGATCTACTTTGGTTTCTCGCATCCTCATGATACTCGCGATGGCACTCCTGAATTGCTGGCTAAGTACGGAGCCGTCAATCACACCGACGAGAACAACCTGCCTGCACTGCATCAGAAGCAGCCCGCGCTGCCGATTAACTATCTCGAAAAGCATCCGTTTCATCATGGGCATCCGGGACTGCGTGATGAAGTCTCCGTAAGCGGTGTTTGGGAGAATCGAAACGAACAAACTATTCGAAACGAGCTGGGTCGAGAGTTTGCGTGCAGCGAAAACATCGATGTTCAGGTCGGCAAAGTGTTGTCCAAACTGGATGCGATGGGAGAACTGGAAAACACCTACATCGTCTACACGGCGGATCACGGAATGGCGATCGGGCGTCATGGTCTACAGGGCAAACAGAATCTTTATCAGCATACCTGGCGAGTTCCATTTATAGTCAAGGGCCCTGGAATCAAGCCTGGAACTCGCGCCACTGGGAACATTTATCTGCTGGATGTTCTGTCGACCATTTGCGACCTGGCCGGGGTTGAAATTCCGGCGACCAGCGAAGGTATGAGTTTCAGACCTGTATTAATGGGCGAGAAAGATGTCGTTCGAGAGACCATGTATGGTGTCTATAACGGCGGGACAAAACCCGGTATGCGTTGCGTGAAGCAGGGCGACTGGAAGCTGATCAAGTACGACGTTATGGATGGCACCGTTCGTGAGACGCAGTTGTTCAATCTGGCAGAGAACCCGAATGAATATCTGATCGAACACGGCAAGGATGATCCCAAACTGACGGATCTCGCAGAAGATCCCGCCCACTCCGACAAACTGGCGGAGATGGAAACATTATTGCTGGCCGAAATGCGTCGGCTAGATGATCCTTATCGATTGTGGAATCAGCCAAATGATGGACTACCATCCTTGCAGGACGCCGAACGACCCGCGAAGAATGCTAAGCCCAATCCAAAGAAGGCAATGAAAAAATAATCGATCTGCAAAATCGCGAGTCGACCGGTTTGTGTCGACCGGTTTGTGTTGAAGCGTTGCTGATATGACAAACCTGTCGCAAAGCTGTAGCAGAATTCGTGAGAATTCCTATTCACCGCCAGAAGCCTCAAATCTGGCCCCCTTGTCAGGGTTCAAACACTATCTGCGAAACCTCCCGGTGGTGGCGTTGCACTTACCACCGGCTAATTTCTGAAACCGTTTCACGGTAAGTCGCAAGAAACGCCGTCACCGCATCGCGAGTCGCAACTTTGTCCAGACGACTGCTTAGCCTTGGCATCGCGTTAGTAACTGAATCCATTCTTGCGGATATGCACAAACGGATCGAAGTCCGCAGCGTCTCGATGCGCCACAGCGTTAGTGATCGTTACAAGAAAGATGACATGATCGCCAGATTCCATTTGCCCGGCGACAACTCCCTCCATGGATGTCATCGCAACTTTGATCAGCGGAAGGCCGGTTTGGCCTTCATGGACGTCGATACTCTCAAATGCCTCAGTGTCGGGATCGAAGCCTTTTCCGAAGTGCCGAAACAGAGTGTTTTCACCTTTCGGGATCTGGTTGATGGTCACCGGGGAGCCCAGCTTGAGCCATTCGACGAGATATCTTGACTTGTTGACAGCGATAGTGACCTGAGGCGGATCAAATGACGCCTGCTGAATCCAGCTCGCCAGCAATCCGGTCTTGCGCGAGTCACCATCACCTGCGACCAGAATGAATACGCCGCTGGGTATACGTCCAAGAATGGGAGTCAGTTTTTCTTGCAGGGTTTCAGACACGCAGCTTGCTCCTGAAGGACATCAGTAAAAAATTCGTTCGCTATTCTCTAATCACGATTTGAATAAGAGCACACCGAGACAAATGCATGACGACGATGCAGTTGTCGATCGATCAGACATCTCACCACGGATTGCTCAAACAACCTCGCACCAGGCAAAGTTCGCCAATGGGATGACTCGACAACCGTCAATCGATGACACCAGTCGCTGCAGCTCGGCAGTGTCGGCGAGTGGAATCATTCCAAGTTCTTCAACAACTTCTGCTGGCAGTCTGCTGAGCAGATAAATTCGAGCACGCCGCTGTGCCTGGATCAATTGTGCGATTTCCACCGAGTCAAATGTCGGCTCACGACGGAGTGGCTTCAGAAGTTCTTCCGGCTCCTGACATCGACGCAACATCGTGGCGCCCGGGCCTTCCGGAATTGAAAGATCGGCCACGACGATAATTCGACCGCCTTGCAGAACGATGTTCGAAGCCTGTTCCAGCGCAAGGCCAAGTTGACGCCAGCCGAAGGACGAGCCTCCAGGAATCGACACAACGACTCCGTTGAGCAATTCATCGGTGGTGACCCGCCAGAGTTTCTCGACAAGTTCTTTGCCTCGATTCATCACGTCTTCCGGCAAACCCGCGAGGATTTCCGCCGGAGCGTCAGCCGAACCAGGAATCACCTGCACCGTAAACTGAGTCCCCAGAAGCCAGCCGACTTCATCGACAAGTTCTCGAAAAGGTCGCTGCTGATCGGGCGTCAGCTCTGGATGCCCCTGTGACTGCGAAGCCTGCTGAGTCATGGCATCGGAGAAGGTCGGATAAAGAATGCTGGACGTGCCTCGGAATCCAAGCAGACTGTCGAATGCAATCACACCGACGGTGATGATCAGATCGGCATCAGAAAGCAACCGATTCAAATAGACGCGTTCGCCATTTCCGGAGCTTGCGATGTAACTGATCTGACTGGAATCAGCAGGATCGTGAATATGGACGGTAATTTGTTCCTGCACATGCAGCGGCAGAAGTTCACGCAGCCATTGCCACTGATTGCCAGAATGATCCTGAGGCAGCAACAGTGTGAGCAAAACGCCTCCGTCTGGAACGGTCTGAAGTTGCTCCCAGATGGAAGAAATAATGTCAGAGGCAAAAAGTGTTTCCGGATCCACAGTCAGGACAACTCGATCACCCGGCACAACGCAGCGAACGAGTTCCGGAAAGCCAAGAGGATTCTCAAACGCCCGGCGACAATATTCTGTGACGGAAAATTCAGCCGCGTGTTTCGTCAGCAGCGAAAGATTGCTGGACTGTTGAAGCGTTGCGGAGACAGGTCCGCTTGTGAGTGTAAGTTCTGAAGATGTCGTCATTTGACCATTCGAATCTGAAAAATCTGCGCTAAGGCGTCATGTTACCAGCACAGCTGGACCGACGCGTTCGGATAGAAGAAACCATTGGGCGGACCGTGCTGTTTCAGGAAACTTTTGGAAGCCGCACTGGAACCCCGCGTTCTGCCATGTAACGCTTTGTTTCTTCGATTGTATAAGTGCCATAGTGAAAAATGCTGGCCGCCAGTGCAGCGCTGGCTCCGCCTTGAGTCACGGCCTGATAAAGATGCTCGGGGCCTCCTGCTCCGCCGCTGGCAACGACCGGGATGGAAACAGCATCGGCGACAGCTCGGGTGATTTCAAGGTCGTAACCGTCCTTTGTTCCATCCGCGTCCATGCACGTCAAAACAATTTCGCCGGCCCCAAGTTTTTCGACTTCGATGGCCCATTCGACAGCTTGCAGGCCCGTCGGAATTCGTCCGCCGTTGATGTGGACGTCCCAGAATTCCTGACCGTCCTTCTGGATGCGCTTGGGATCGATATTGACCACGATGCACTGACTGCCAAATCGCAGTGCGGCTTCGCGAACGAAGGCTGGATCTTTCACGGCCATGGAATTGATGGAGACTTTGTCGCAACCTGCCTTGAGCAGACGCCGAATATCGTCCAGCGTGCGAATTCCTCCGCCCACGGTCAACGGCATGAAAATCACTTCGGACGTGCGAGACACCACGTCCAAAATGATGTCACGTTCTTCGTGGCTGGCCGTAATGTCCAAAAACACCAGCTCATCCGCGCCTTGCTGCTCGTACTTATGAGCAATCTCGACCGGATCCCCTGCATCCTGGAGGTTCACAAAATTCACGCCCTTGACCACTCGGCCAGCGTGAACGTCGAGACAGGGAATGATACGCTTTGCCAGCATTGATGTTTCCAGACTCCGGGAAGTGTGACGTTTGGTTCGCGAGTCGAACCTGCGGTATAGTGTCCGCGATTCGGGCCGCTGCTTTCAACCGTTCTGCAGATCGCCCGCCCTGGATTCGCCGATTCGGTGAATTCTTTTCCTGAAAATCCAAGGTTTCTTTCGTCCGATGAATGCTCCCGCCACTTCCTGGAATCGTCTGGTCCATGTCCAGCTTGGAACTCGCAGCTATGACATTGTCATCGACGAAGGATGCACAGCGTCAGCCGGATCGACGATTCCTGGCTGGCTGAAAATGGACAACGCGAAGGGATTGCGATGTCTTCTGGTTGCTGACTCCGCCGTACATGCGGTGCATGGGAAAACGATTCAGGACAGCCTTCAGAAGGCAGGCGCGGAAGTTCGAGTGGCGACGGTTCCTTCCGGTGAGCAATCAAAATCGTACGACCAAACCCATGCCTTGTATGATCATCTTGTCGACATGGCGGCAGATCGAAGGACGATTGTTGTGGCTGTCGGCGGAGGCGTCACCGGAGACCTGGCGGGCTTTGTCGCGGCGACCTATGCACGCGGGTTGAGGTTCGTCCAGGTGCCAACCACTCTGCTTTCCATGGTCGATAGTTCGGTTGGCGGCAAGACGGGAATCAATCACCCTCGTGGTAAGAATTTGATCGGTGCATTCCATCAACCAGTCGGAGTCTTGATTGATCTGGAAACTCTGAAGACACTGCCTGATCGTGAATATCGATCAGGGTTGGCTGAAGTCGTCAAATATGGAGTGATCCTTGATGCCGAGTTCTTTGCCTATCTGGAGGCCCATGTCGCGGGGCTCAACAATCGTCACCCGGACGTACTGCGTCACGTGATTGCTCGCAGTTGCGAACTGAAGGCCGATGTCGTTCGGCAGGATGAGTACGAAACCACTGGCCTTCGTGCGGTGCTGAATTACGGACACACCTTCGGCCACGCCTTCGAAGCGTTATCCGGTTACGGCGGGCTGCTGCACGGTGAAGGAGTTTCCATCGGAATGATCTGCGCCAGTCGTCTGGCCGAATCGCTGGGTCGAATCTCACCGGACGATACTCGACGCCAGTTCGATCTATTGACCGCACTGGATCTGCCGGTCACCGTACCATCTGATTTGCAGAAGCGACCGGATGAGATTGTCGGATGCATGATGCTCGATAAGAAAACGGAAGGTCGCGAACTTCGCTTCGTGCTGCCCACCAGAATCGGTCATGTGGAAACCGTGAAAGGTGTGTCTCCCGAACAAGCGCTGCGTTGTTTGTAGTGCTTTGCCAAGATTTGAATTTCGGACAGCCGCACGCAATGTTTCTCGACAACCTTCCTCTGAAAAAGGCTCGTATTTTTCGTGACTCAAGGTAGCATAACCGCTGCGTCTTGCGATCGTACACGACGTCGAGGACGTTTCCCGAATGTTCAGCGTTCCAAACGTAACGGTCTCGTTCGTTGCCGACAGATACGAAGCCAAGTTCGTCGGCAGGCAGTGTATGGTCTGGTAGATCGGGAACGGATCCCTCAGAGTTGAACGGGCAGTTTATCGACGACGCCCACTTCGCCGCATCGGCTTCGCTGCATCGGCTTCGCTGCAGATTGATTTTACTGTGATCCACCACGCGCTTTGGTAAGTCTGCCATCGTATCGACGTGGAATCCTGTGGGACGTAGTCGCGGAACCGTTCGGGAAGTTCCGTAACCTTGGCCGCGATAAAGTATCGCGTTTTTCGGAAAGAAAAGTTCGCTCAGGACGCTACGAAACGGCCATAGCAACGCAAAGCAAACGACAGTCAAAGCCTATCAGCGTCACTGCGACGCGTCGCACCGGTTTAGCTCTTAACTCGAGTGGTGTCTGAGTCACAACGCATCGCTCAAGTGATTGCTGGCAGAACGTCTGCCGTAACCGGGCACGAACGGAAGACTTTGATTTGAGTTGCCGCGTGATTGAGTGCCCCGGTTCACCGGTACGCCCAACATGGGCGTGGACTTGTGGGGTGAAGTCGACCGTAAGGTCGACCAGTCCCCTGTACGAAAACGGGACTCATTGAGGAGGCAGTATGCCAAATGTTTCTTTGTGAGTGAAGTACAAGGCGAGGGCGGGCACCGACCGGCAGGTTGGTCGCGGAAGAGTGATCGACCGTGGGAAGGAAGCCTGCGAAATGTGAAGCGTAAGGGCCGACCTGAACGATCGCCGTCGGACACATTTCACGCCAAAGCTGCGAGCCCCGAACAGATTGAAAACCGTGAACAGAAATGTCTTAGAGGCTTAGAGAGACCCTGAGGTGAGCTGCCAGTGGACGGCGAAACCGGGCGGATTCCAAAATTGTTGGGATCCATGGCGATGCGGTC
>JBGSVD010000050.1:0-126515 GCA_041753135.1 Planctomycetaceae bacterium | reverse complement strand
ACCGGGGTATTGTAGAAATGTGATGTGTGATACACCGCGTTTCATGGGCGGAAGAGCAAAACGACCGAGTTACGCGGAGTTGGCAGCAATCGTTGTGGAATTGCGTGCTGAGGTTGTGCAATTGAAGGCTCGGATTGTCGAGCTGGAGGAGAAGTTGGCGGCGAAGAATCCCACTCAGCGTCTTGATGAGTCGTATTCTGTGAAGGCTGATGAGAAGCGACGGCAGCAGGAAGAAGAACAGAAATCCGGCAAGCCGAGGCCGCATGGTTCGCATGGGGATCAGCAGGCCTCTGAGCGTCGCGGTCGCAAGCCGTCCCACGAAAAGATCGACAAGGCCAATGTCCATGAACTGGTTCTTCCGGAAGGCTTCAGCCGATCTCAATGCACACCTTCGATTGATCGACCGGTGTGGCGAATTCGAGATGGCAAAGCCATTCTGGTTGTGTATGAAATTTATCGTGGCCCGAATGGCGAACAGGGCTCGATCGACGGCGTGAAGCCGCTGACAGAGTTCGGGCTTGAGATTCACGTGGCCGTCGCATTTTTGGTGTCGATCGTTGGTCTTTCGATGGACAAAGTGTGTTCCCTGCTGAAGTTCTTCTGGCAGCTGGAACTTTCGAAGTCTCAAGCCGACACTCTTTTGAATCAGTTGTCTCGTCATTGGACGAACGAGTTTGAATCGTTGTGTCAGCTGCTGGCGGTCAGTGCCGTGGTGCATACCGACGAAACGAGCTGGAGTCAAAATTCGGTTTGGGCGTTTCTGTCCGAGAAGTCTCGCGTGTTGATCTTTGGCTGTCGGAAAGATGCCAGCACGCTGGCTCAGATTCTGCCGAAAGACAGCTTCGACGGGATTGTTGTGAGTGATGATGCGGCCGTGTATCAGGGATTCTCGTTGTCTCAAAAGTGCTGGGCTCATTTGCTTCGCAAAGCCATTCGTTTCACTCTGCTCGAACCGAACAACAAGGAATATGACTCATTCCTGAAGGGCCTGCTGTCCGTGTATCGCAAGGCCTGTAAAGCCTCGATTGATCAGCGATTGAAGAACGCTGGCCGCACAGTTCGAGTGGCGGAACTTGTCGATGAATTGTCCGAACTGTGTGTGGGACGCTGCGGGAATGCCAATGGTGTTCGCAAGTGGAACAGCGAGACAGAGCATGAGTTCGACAATCTCGTGCATGAAGTTTCGCGACTGATGTGCAATGAAGAATTGTTTACGTTTGTTCTGCATCCGGAAGTGGAAAGTACCAACAACGAAGCCGAACGATCTCTTCGATCAGCTGCTCTGGACCGGAAAACCGGCCGCACCACAAAAACACTTCGCGGAGCGCAGCGTCGCACAATTCTGGTAAGCGTGCTGGAATCTCTGAAGCTGCATCTTGCCGAATTCACTCTGACCAGTGTTCAGGCCGAAGTTGAAAGCTGGTGGAAAACGGGCGAAAGCCTGTTCTCTCGACTCGCGAAAAACTGCGGCCTCGATCCGCCCACCGAATCACGGCTCAATACCCTGATTCCACTCCCCAAACCCGCGTAACAAAAACGACGACGATGGGGATTCACGGAGAAATGGACGGCTACCATTGACGTCTGCAGGCAATTTAGTGTAGGCGGAACCCACCGCGTTTCTTTGCGAGAATGGAATTGCAGGCAGACTTTTTCGGCCATTTGCGGTTTGAATCACCACACTCAAAATCGAATGCCAGAGAGGTTTTTCGCGAGAACTGAACAGATTCAAATGTCCAAATTCGTTCGGGTCATCAAGCCGAGAAGATCGTGGGTTGACCTTATTTGGTGCTGCCTCCACGACTCGCCCTCTGCGTTGCGAAAGAAGAATTGTCGAAACGCCACCATCATTTGCTGTGACTGTTACTACCAAAGGGCAGAACAAGAAAAGATTGGACAAAAGAACTTCCGTCTCCTTGGCAGACTTAGCTAGATTGTCCGGAATAAATTCTAGAACATGTGTCGCCTCCCCAGTCTTGTCTTCTCGTAGTTGATAGTGACCGTACACGTCTGCTACCGCTTGAGCTCGTACGAATTCGGCTGTCCATCTCTGGTGCCCGCTTTCTGAGAACGGCCCCGAAAGCCTGACGTCATCGGCCTTCACAAGGCCGTCCGCGTTGTTAATCACATCATGAAAACTGTTGTGAAATGCGACGGAAACCGTGTCGCCATCGCGAAGCATCAGTGGCAATCCTTTTGACTTAGCCGTTGCTGGATTCGAGGGGATCGCGAATAGTCGTAGCTCTGGGTGATTTGGATACTCGAACTCCTTACTAGTTCTAATCAGCTTGAACGGGTCTGCTGGCGGATGTGAGGAGAGTGCCTCCTGCGAGTCTGGAGACGACGATTTTATCGTGGTAGTCGATGCTGTTTCCAACGTCGGCTCCGCGGGATGATTTGCATGGGTACTAGCATTCTGCGACATATCCTTGGGAGAAGTGCCACTGTCCGGTGTGTTGGTCTGGTCAAATCCTTGGTTGGCCGGGAGGCTTGGGAGTTGCGGGGCGGCTATGTCAACGTGCCTACCTTTGCGTTGGGAACTTGGTTCGCCTTGTCCTGAATTCTCTTGTGAGGAACGCAGATTTGAGGCGAGAGACGGAGTGGTCGCACGATTTGCATAGACGGCGAAGCCAACTCCTGAAATCGCAATTAGGACCAATGTCAGTGCCGAATACAGTAGCGCCCGCGATCGCTTTTGTCGTGCCCGGGGTGTGTCGAAAGTTCGCAATGAGGGAATGCGACAATCAACCGCATTTGTTAATGCGATGTCTGGTGAGGTAGCTTTGGGAATCGCAGGGATTTCTGCCGACGTTCGTGTGGCGATCTGACGATCATCACTCCTGACAGTGGTCGCCCCGCGGGATAATGTCGGGCTTGCTGTCGGGACATTCTCACTCGGCCGTGCTGCCTGAATCTGACCAGCACGAGCCGTCTGTACAAGCGGACCTCCGGAACATTCAGGCAACCTCGCGGTGAGATCGACAACCTTCGCCCGTGCATCGTTTCTGAGCGCCGTCGCGTCGGGTGTGTCGTGAAGGACGAATCGCAGTTGACACTCCGTACCGGCGAGCAGTTTCGTAAAGTAAGTACTGAAAGTGATCAACCACTGTTGCGTGACTGGCAACAGATCCAGTACCTCACGTACCAGCAGCAGCGTGTCTGTTCCCGGTTGAAAGATGACAGAGACCGGCGCTTTGTCTTTTGTTAACTGTTCCGCCACCCAGCCCGCCCAGCCAGAATCGCCGGTTGCCTGTTTCCATGCCTTGAGCTCAATCGATTGTGGAATCGCCAGCACGGGAAGATTTCTTGCAGGGACCGTCCGGACGTTTCCGTTCCACTGACTGACAAGCACCCCTTTTTCGGCCATCAGTCTTGCTGGTCCGGCCGTCATTCTGGACACATCGTCGATCATCAGGTGATGAGCCAGTTTGTTGGTGCGTCCGGAATAATCCTGTCCGGCGTCCGCCACGCGCGAAATCACATGCGTGTTTTTTCCGCCAATGCGAAGTGTGACATGTGAGTAATTCACCGGGTTTAAAGCGGCTTTCGGATCCTGCATGGGAAATGCATGCCGATAACCGCTCATCGATTCCAGACGCTCGGCTGTATTGATTGCCATTCCTGCAGTGCTGACGACCGTACAGAAACCACGACTTCCGGCCTTAAGTCCCTTCTCTGCGGACGTGTAGATGATTTCTTCAATCATGATCGACAATCCTTTCTGAATTTCTTTGCAATGCCTTCAGGCCAGCTTCGACGTGGTGCGACGCTGCAAACGTTCGATACTGTTGTGACGAAAGAGCCCGCTATGGTGTATTTCATCAACTGCTTCGATCAGTCGTGGCGGCGATCAGGCCGGGAATGGTTCGATGAATTGCGTAAAGCAGGGGCACGTCAGACCACGCCGGATTGATGGATTCGGGTCGGATACCAAGCGCCGCTCGGGGCGGATTTCCGACGGGAGGCAACCCGGGAATTTCTTCCGGCGAGCACCCCAGTGCGGATACCGGGATGTATGTCACATCCTCGGAGAATGCCTCAGCCGTAGCGACGATTTCAGGCACTGTCTTCATCAACAGTCCTCGAAAACGGTCTGACAGCGATTTCAGCATTTGGACATTCAACTGACACACGCCCGACGCCGTCTCCTGCAGCACCCAGTCTTCCTGCAACGCTCGGGACGCAACCAGCGACGCCCACACGTCATACTTCGTCAAGACAACAATCAAAGGCCGTTTGTCTCGCTGGTCCTGTCGCAGTCCCATCTCGGAACGGATTCGCCGAGTGGCTTCGGTCAAAATATGATCCTGACGAAAGCTGACAAGATCATCGCGCACCTGAGGATCGTCAGTCTTGCCACTGCAGAGCTCACGAACTTTCGGATGCTGGGTGGGATCGAAAACGAAAAGTAGTGCTTTCGATACGGCAAGGTGTCTCGTGCCGGGCGCATTTGCTGACTGGGCACCCGGAAGAAAATGTTCGCCGGCATTGTCATACAGACACATAGCTCTGCCGACTCTGGCACTTGAATAGACTTTCGGATGATGAGGCAGCATTCTCATGCGAAACACAAACGGGCGGGGCAGCAACATGATGCGCCCGCGTTCGATCTCCACCTGCTCATACAGGTCGCCGTCCAGTTCCGTTTTTGGCAAGGCCACCAAGGCTCCGCGTCGCGAGTTCAGGAAAAGCGTTTCTTCGTATTCATGTAATTTGTGATTTGCAACCGGATCCGAATCTTCAAAGCTGACGGCAAATTTCTGCGACAGCGTCGTTCGCAGTTTCCACATACTGGATGCCAGAAAGTAAGACTTCCCAGAACTTGGTGATCCAAGGATCGAAAAGAAAGACACCGGCAGCTCTACCAAATCGCGAGGAACAACGAGATGACACCTCGGACAGGCAATTTCACTGCATCTTTCGCCCATTGAATCGATCGCCTGACCGGACACGTGAAAACGTGTCGGCAGAAAGCGGCGTTGCCCGTCGGGAACTTTCTGGTCGTCTCGCAGCGACGGATGAGCGGAAATCCATTTGGTTTCGTGTGGCGGGAACGCGTTCCAGCAATGAGGGCACGTAATCTTCGTCAGAATCCCCTGGGAATGCGACCGCGGCTCCGCCTTCGGCCGATGTGCCACTTCGGCCGCAATCTGAGCCGTCTGAGTGAATGCACTTCTTCCTGACACGACTGTTTTTCCTGCGCCTGTGTCGATGGCACTCTGACATTTAGGGCATCGGATACGCTTCCCGATGAAGGGCGACGGAATCCCTAATTTGACGGAACACGACGGACAGGTAATTGTCACCTTTTCATTGTGCGACATGATTCTCTCACGAAATCCGGCCCGACATCTCTTACGGCATCAGGAGACGAACGAACCCGTACGCCAGTCCAACGACAACATTGTGATGTGGCTACTATAGTGACGGATAGTACCAACCTCCGGGCCTCGTCACCTCTTGCAAAGGGTCGCAAAATTCAAGAAACATTCTGCAGAAACGGCAGTACCGCAATTTTCCATATTTTTTGCAAAATACGAACCAGCGTGTCAAAGTCGCATGAGTGTTTGCCATAGCACGCGACCTCGCGATTCGTTGTTTAGTTCGTGGCAGCGAACTAGTCAGCTGCCTCGTTTATGCCATGTTTTCTTCTTTTGGCAGCGAGCAGGAAGGTGCACCTGCACGGCTTACAGCGCAATTTGGTATTCAGGCAGACTCTCCGCGAAACGTGTCGCCTTCAGCGGATCGACCTGGGGATAGAAGTTTCGGTAGATTCGAGAAAGCTGGTTCCGACTCGCAGGGTGCGTCTCTCGGGTGCATGGCACCAGTGTTTCCGGCACCAGTGTTTCCAATCGCAATCGAACACGGATCGGGCAGGCCTTCTGCGATTCGCTGCGGAGCGGCGGCGTTATGATAGCCTGTGGTGTTAGCCACAGGTCACTGCTCGTGAGCGGTCGGCTTGTGTTGAGGGCAAAAAAATGGCGGGGCAAAAAATGAGAGACGAAGATCTTTTTGCCCTGTCATGTTTTTGCCCAACTTCGAGTGTCGTCGCGGCACTGGTTGGGAATTTTAGCTGCGAACAGAGTGACGAATCTGCTGACACGCAACCAGAATCAAATTACGTTGCAGCCTTACGCGCTGCGGGAAGAGACTTCAATTCCTTGAGCAAGACGACAATCTCGTCACTCAGCGATTTCAGCTGAGCATGAGCATTGCAGAGATCACTAGATCTGACAGAAGATTCAAGAGCCGCGGCCGTTGCGAGAGGTTTTTGGGCGGGGAATGCACTAACCGCTCCTTTCAAGGAATGAGCGATCGTCTGCGTGCGAGAAATGTCTTTCGCATCAATGGCCTCATGGAGTTCCGCGAGAAGGTTCGAAGAATTTTCCTGAAGCAGACTTGTCAGCTTTGCCAGAACAGCAAGATCTCCGCCAACAGCTTGCATCAGAGCATCTACATTCAGGTCTGACTGGGCGGAACGGAATTCCTTCGAAGGATCTGAAGCCGATTCCATCCATCGCTCGCTCCGGGCCACCCAGCGTCCGGCGATCTTTATGAGAACATCGCGTTCAACAGGCTTCGAAACAAAGTCATCGCAGCCTGCATCGAGACAGCGTTGTCTGTCTTCTGTCAGCGCATGAGCCGTCAGAGCAATGATCGGCGTTCGAAAACCGTGTGCTCGCAATTGCTTCGTGGCTGAGTAGCCGTCAAGAACCGGCATCTGCATATCCATAATCACCAGATCGTAGACGCAGCCGCTTGAGTTTTCCTCAAGGTTCAGCATCGCGTGTTCCATGGCCAACTGTCCGTTTTCGACCGCATCGACCTGTGCGCCAGCGGACTTCAGAATAGATTCAAACAGGCAACGATTTACGGGATTGTCTTCAGCGAGCAGGATGCGTGCATCCTGAATGCTCTGCGGCTTTTCACACGAGGGCGTATATGAAGTCTCGCTCAGTGTAATGCCGCTCAAAAGTTTCACGTCGTCGAGAGTTTCCGTCGACACGTAGAACCGAAATGTACTTCCCGCCCCCGCCTGGCTTTCCACTTCGATTTCGCCGCCCAGCAGTTGAGCCATTCGACGACAAATTGTCAGCCCAAGACCAGTCCCGCCGAACCGCCGAGTCATCGATGCATCGGCCTGCATGAATGGTCGAAACAGGTTTTCACATTGCTTCTCCGTCATGCCAATTCCAGTGTCGGAAACTTCGAAGATCAGGCGACCAGCGGCTCCCTCCGTTCCGGCTCGATACTTCATAGTCAGCCAGACGTCGCCGGATTCCGTGAACTTGATCGCATTGCCAATCAGATTCATCAGGATCTGTCGGATGCGAACCGGATCTGAAGAAATGCGTTCTGGAATCGCACCGAATGTCCGAGCGCAAAAGTTGAGCCCTTTGGCCTTTGCTCCTGGCGCAAGAACACTCACAACTTCACGCACGAGGTCGCCAGGTGAGACGGCAATGCGTTCCACTGTCATGCGGCCGGCTTCGATTTTTGAGAGATCCAGAACGTCGTTAATGATCGTTAACAGATGCTTTCCGGCCTGCTTGATCGTGCCGACTTTTCTGGCGATACGCTCCTCAGACAATCCGGGCACGGACAAGAGTTCCGCATAGCCCAGAATCGAGGTCAATGGTGTGCGAATCTCGTGACTCATATTTGCCAGGAACTGACTCTTGGCCTGGTTGGCCATGTCGGCCTGGATGCGGGCAGTAATGAGTTCCTCTTCGATTTTCTTTCGAGCCGAGATGTCAGACAGTGTCCCCAGCATTCGATGCGGGAATCCCAGTTCGTCATACTGCATGATTCGACCGCGAGCCTGAACCCATCGCCAATCACCATTCTTCTGCCGAAGCCGAAATTTGGTTTCGTAAAACGGAGTCGTTCCGTCAACATGTCCGATCAGGTCACTGCGAACAGATTCGATGTCGTCTGGGTGAATTCGTTCCAGAATACCGTCCACTCCGATCTGATCTGTGCAGCGATCTTCGCCAAGCAGTCGACAGAATCGTTCGTCCCATGACTGTTCGCCTGTCTGGATATTCCAATCCCAGGTCCCGAGTTCGCCGCCCGACAAGGCCATTTCCAAACGCTCACGTTTCAGCTTCAGAAGCTCCTGTGCTCGACGAACTGCTGTGACATCCGTCGTAACGCCCACAAACCCCGTGATGTTTCCGGCGCAATCGCGAATAGCCGTCAGAACCATGTGACCGCAAATGCGAGAACCATCTTTGCAGACGAACGTCCAGTCCCCTTCGCTGACACCTCCGTGCCGGATCTCTGCGACGAACGCGTCGAGTCCCTCAATCTCGGTACCATAGAGTTTCTGAAGTCGCTGCCGATTGGCTTCAATCTCTGATTCCAAATGCAGAATCTGAGGACTCTGTCGTCCGATCATCTCGCTGGCCGAATAACCGAACAGTCTTTCGGCACCGGCATTCCAGACGGTCGTGATACCCTGTAAGTCAATCGCCACAATACTCGCATGTGTTGAAGCCTGAACCACAGCGTCCATTTGCGATTGGATCAGTCTGGCTCGATCCTTTTCCAAACGCTGTTCGGTGACGTCTGTGATGAACCCGTTCCATTGAACGATACCATCCGGCAGCCGTGTGGGAGTTGCGTTTCCGTTGAGCCATCGAACATCGCCGTTGGGAAAGCGGACTCGATACTCCAGCTGCCACAGCGAAAGGTCTCGAGCCGAGCTCTGGATCGATTCGACAATTTGATCGTAGTCATCCGGGTGAAGAATAGAGAAAACCGCGGATGAGTCAGATTCAACTTCTTCGGGAGTTACTCGATAGATCTGCCGAATCCCTTCACTGGCATACGGAAAGCAGGAAGTGCCGTCTGGTCGCAATTCGTACTGATAGACGACTCCTGGAACCTGGGCCGAGATTCCTTCCAGCCGTTGCGCCAGTGCCAACGAATGCGACTGGCTGTTGGTGATTTGCAGGTTCACGCGGCGGAGTTCGAGTTGTGATGCCACTTGCCGGGCCAGGGCTTTCAGGTTGGCAAGTTGTCGAGACGTCAGATCGCGAGAAACGGTGTCGATCACGCACAACGTGCCCAATGCATGTCCGTTAGACATGATCAACGGGATGCCCGCATAGAATCGAATGTGCGGTGGACCAAGGACCAGGATGTTGTCGAATGTTCTTGGGTCTGTCAGAGCGTCGTTCACCACGAACGGTTCGCGACCATGAATCGCATGCGCGCAGAAGGCAGCATCGCGATGCGTTTCTTTAGCGTTCACGCCGAAAGCTGATTTGAACCATTGTCGCTCTGCATCCACCAGACTGACCAGCGCGATGGGAGCATCGCACAGTTCGGCCGCCAGCGTGGTCATGTCATCGAATACGTCTTCGGGTTCCGTGTCCAAAACCTGACATTCAATCAGCGTACACAGACGCGCTTCTTCATTTTTTGGAAAAGGGGCACGAGGCATGGGGGGAGCTCAATCAGATTCTGGACCAATACTGATTATCGACGAAGGGAAACCTACGTTGCCAAAACTCAACAAGGGGTTGCTCCCGCAGGATTCTGGGGCCGTCAGGGAATTTCGCCGACGGACGGCGTCAAACCCGGTTTCACTGCACCGGCCTGCACTTTTCAACCGTGGGTAATTTCCTGGGGGAATTCACTGAATAGAGCGAAGTTGGAGCTTTGATTCAGATGTCGAAGGTTATGGTCGTTCTGCCTTCATGAAGGATGACGAACTTTGGCCAATTGATTGCCAGCGTTGCGTCGGTGATTCGGTTGGCATAAGACAGGCTTTGACTCAGGAGTTGTGTCTCAACGCTCAACGCTCAACGCTCTACGCTCTACGAACGGCGACGTCGTAACAGCCCGCGAATGGATCTTAAAGAGTCGTGGCGGAATTCTTTGTGATACGAGTTGCGGTCACGATTGAGGTGTTTAACCGTCAGCCGGAGGCGTACGTGAACGCGGCAGCCGACGTACGCCTGCGGCTAACGGATAAACGAAAAATAGCTCCATTGCGACCGTTGAAAGGATGATACCTCCGGATTCTGACCATTCCCGTGATTCTTGATCGTTGCAAAAGACAAGACCACATCGCGGAAGGGGCACCGACGGAAATCATGGCCAGCGCTTGCTCAGGCAGGCAAAATGTCGATTCGATTGCTTGATTGGTCCAGGTCCGACAAAATGCAACAACCACTCGCGTTCCGCAGAGCGTTGAGGTTGTTTGAAGAATCGCGGCGCAGCATCCCTCGCTTTGCAAAGAATGCATTCTGCGTGAGGATCGATGGACGACTTCGATTTTTTGAACCCTCTCGTGTTGAGGTTCGTGAATCCACCACGCGTTTTTTGACTGATTTTGGAAATCTCATGAGAAGACTCAAGCTCCTGATTCTTTGCCTGATCCTCGCGCCGGTCTGCTCCAGCGTGGTGGTTCTGGCAGCCGATCGTCCGAATGTGCTCTTTGTACTGTGCGACGATCTGCGGCCGGATGCGGTCGGCTGTCTTGGCTCCCGACATGTCAAGACGCCTCACATTGATGCTCTGGCAAAGCAAGGGGTTCGGTTCACGAATTCTTTCTGCACCACATCGCTGTGTTCGCCAAGTCGAGCCAGCATATTGACGGGACTCTACGCACACCGGCATGGCGTTCGCGACAACTTTACCGAACTGCCCGAGAAGTGGACTCACTGGCCTGGTCGGCTGCAGGCATCAGGATACGCCACTGCGTATCTGGGCAAGTGGCACATGGGAGAAGATAACGACAATCCGCGACCTGGATTCGACTGGTTCGTGACTCACAAGGGCCAGGGAAAATATTTTGATACTGAATGGAACTTCAACGGTCAGCGTCGAGAAGCGCCGAAGGGCTACTACACGAATCTTGTTACAGATTTTGCTCTGGACTGGTTGAAACTGCAGTCTTCAGAGAAACCCTGGGCGCTCTGTATTGGGCAGAAGGCTCCGCATTCATTTTACTTCCCGGAAGAGAAGTACGCTCATACGTTTGATGATGTTCGAGTTCCCTATCCGGCCAGCGCGTTTGCACTTGAGGACAAACCAGAATGGATCAGTCAGCGATTAAAAACGTGGCACGGGATTTATGGTCCGCTGTTTGAATGGCGCAAGAAATTCCCGGACGATCGCCCGGAAGCGGTGAAGGATTTTGAGAATATGATTCACGCCTATTGGGGAACAGTCTTGAGCGTGGATGACAGCATGGGGCGACTTGTTGCGTATTTGAAAGAAACGGACCAGTTCGATAATACGATCATCGTCTTCATGGGAGACAACGGGCTGTTGGAAGGTGAGCACGGCATGGTCGACAAACGGACGATGCACGAACCCAGCATCAAGGTTCCATTGATTGTCTGTGGTCCAGGTCTGCCCGCAGGACAAACTGTTTCCCAGCAAGTCCTCACACTGGACATTGCTCCCAGCCTTCTGGAACTATGCGATGCCAAACCTCTGGAGAATATTCAGGGACGTTCGTGGGCCAGGCTTGCGGCATCTGGCGATACCGATTGGCGAAAAGCGTGGTTCTATGAGTACAACTACGAGAAACAATTTCCTTACACACCAAATGTGCGTGGTGTTCGGACAGATGAATGGAAGTTTATTCGTTATCCTCACGGAGACGGATCTCCCGATCGACACAAGGCTGAACTTTACAACTTGATCAATGATCCCGATGAACTAAAGAATCTTGCGGACTCTTCTTCGCATCAAAAAGTTCGGGCCGAACTGGAATCGCAATTGTCGAAATTACTCGCGGCCGAAGGGCTAACCGGGGAAACAGACAAGATGCCTTTAGACCAGGGCATCAAGGCAGAATTGCCCGATCAGAAAATTCGCTGACGAAAACGAGACTCCCCCACTTCTTCAGGATCCTCTTCATGTATCGATCAATAGTTGGTTTGCTGGCCGTCCTGGCACTGGCGCCTTCGAACTCGTTCGCCGCTGACTGGAGAACCGTCAGCCCCGATGTTGTCTACGGACACAAAGCCGGTATGGCATTGACTTACGACGTCATCAAGCCTGTCGAGAGTTCAAACGGAGCAGCGGTGCTGTTCATGGTCAGCGGTGGATGGGTGTCGCGGTGGACAAACCCTGATGCTGTTGTGCGAATCGGAAAGCCAGAAAGCCCAAACCTGTTTGAGAAGATTGTCGCGCGAGGATACACACTAATTCTGGTGCACCATGGCAGCAGTCCGTATTTCAAAGTTCCGGATGCGGTGGCTGATGTGAAACTGGCCATTCGTCACATTCGGGCTCATGCAAAAAAGTTTGAAATTGATCCGGCGCGAATTGGTGTTTGTGGAGGCAGCGCAGGCGGCCACCTTTCGCTTGTTCTGGGTTCTATGGGCGACGATGGAAATGCGGCAGCTACCGATGAGAACGAGAAAACTTCCAGTCGCGTGCAGGCTGTCGTTGCGTATTTTCCACCGACCGATATTCGCGAATATGTCAATCACAAAACACTGAGCAAGCAGTTTCCGGCTGTCGTCTTTCCTGACGACCAGGCGGACGACATTTCTCCGTTGCTGGCAGTGACGTCAGATGATGCGCCGACGTTGTTGATTCACGGAGATAAAGATGAGCTTGTGCCAATCTCCCACAGCGAACGGTTTGCTGATGCGATGAAAAAAGCGAACGTCACATGTGAGCTTATCGTCATGAAAGGTGCGGCTCATGGGTTTCCAGGAGAACAGGGCGTTCAGGCAGAAACCGCGCTGCTTGATTGGTTTGATAAGTATCTTTCTCCTCCGGAAAATGCGAAGTCGTGTTTGTCGAATTGATCGAACATTGATCGAACATCGATCGAACACAGTCATTGCGACGATCGCCATTAATTCGATAATGACGTATGGCGGGCATGTTTGTTAGGCGTTCTTAGTTTTTGACCGGATGACAAAAGGCTGAATCCGTGATTCAAAAAATCATAATTGATGCAGACCCCGGGATCGGCGACGCGCTCGCAATTCTTGTGGCGCTGGCAGATCCGTCCGTGGATGTGATCGGACTAACGGCAGTGGCTGGCGCGGTTTCAGGAATCCAGGCCACACGCAACCTGCAATACCTGATCGGACTCGCTGATCCATTGCGACATCCGCGCGTTGGGCAGTCGGATGTCTCAGTGAGTTCTGCCGACATGACGCCGGCGGGAGTGCCTCATCAGCAGGCGTTGAATGGACGCTTCGGTCTTGGGGAGCTGGATCCGCTTGTTCCAGATCTGCACAACCGTCGAGAGTCCGCAAAGTTGATCGTCGACCTTGTGCGTGAGCATCCTCAGGATGTCAGAGTCATCACTTTGGGCCCGCTGACAAACGTGGCAATGGCTTTGGAACTGGATCCTGATCTTCCGCTGCTCATGAACGGTTTGATTTGTCTGGGCGGTGCAATACAACAGTGTGGAGATGTGACTGCGACCTCTGAATTTAACATATGGTCGGACCCTCAGGCGGCCAGAGCGGTCATGAAGTCTCCTGTTGGAAAAATCATTGTTCCGTTAAATGTCAGCCAGGGGCCAGGGTTGTCGTTCGACGACATCGATCGACTCAGCGGCTTAATCCCCTCGACTCCCATTGGCGAAATGATCACAGCATTAATGCAATTTTCCGTGCGGGCCAATCGTCAGCAGACGCCTCGTGAAGAGATGTCGCTGCCTGCGGTCGTTGCTCTTTCCGTTGCCGCGCGAACGGCAAAATTTGCCGCAGAACGAGTGGTTCTGGATGTTGAAGCTGCCGGTGAAATCAGCACCGGCATGACAATCGTTGATCAACGTCCATGTCGATCCAGTCAAACAAATGCAGAAATCGTAACGGAGCTGGATGCCGCCGCGGTTATAGACTATTTTTGTCGCGGAGTTCGAAGAATCGCGGTGTCGTCAGATGGCAGGTCATAAGAATTTTCAGGCAGAATAATCAACCGTGCGCGAACTCCATACATTTTCTGATGAACGCATCGCCGAACGCTTCATCAAGGTTCTGCAATCCCGCCAGATGCCAGCTCATGCGGAGCAGGAAGACGATTCGTGGGTGATCTGGATCGAAAACGACGATGACCGCGACAACGCTCGAACGGTGCTGACGGAATTTCAGAAAAATCCAGAAGCTCCAGAATTCGACGAGGCTGAAAAGACTGCAAGACAACTGGAAATAGAGGCTCAGAAGAAAGCCAAACAACGCCAGCGCATGAACGTCGACATCCGCGATCGATGGCGAGGCGTTTGGTGGAAATGTTATCCGGCAACGGTGGTGATGATCGTAATTTCAGTCATTGTTGTCACCGTGTGCACTGACTGGGGCGCTCCCAAAGTGGTGATGGGATTGGTTCCCGCCACTTGCAACGACGAACACTCAGCACTTCGAAATGCTTTGTTCATTCAGGCACCAGTCTTCTATCTGCCAATGCCTGGCGGTGACGTCGCCATTTTTGAGCCGCCTGACATCGCGAAGACGATCCTCTCTGGTCAGATCTGGCGATTCGTCACTCCAATTTTCCTGCATTTTCATTTTCTGCACATCCTGTTCAACATGATGTGGTTGAGAGATCTCGGCTCCAAAGTGGAATTTGTTCGTGGAACACGCCGGTTCGTTGTGCTGGTGCTTGTGATTGCAATAGCGTCCAATGTTGCGCAGTTGTTGTGGGTTGGAAAGTACGGAATTCCCTTCCTTGCGCCGCGTTTTGGCGGTATGTCGGGAGTTGTGTTTGGACTAATCGGTTACGCCTGGATGAAGGGGAAAACGCAGCCGCAATTGGGCCTTGGCTTGTCGCCGGATCAGGTGGTTTGGTCAATTCTTTGGATGCTGCTGTGTATCGGCGGCGGTTTTGGGGCCGTTGCCAACACCGTCCACGTCGTTGGCTTTGCGACCGGAATCATGTTTGGTTCCAGACAGTACCTGTGGAATAGAATTCAACGGGCCATAAAAAATAATGCCCCAGGAGAAGACCAATAACCGCCATCCTTGGAATCTCCGCTTTTTATCATGACTCCGCTGCAGCCCTGGTTGTTGACGGTCAACTCGTTGCTGCCGCCCAGGAAGAACGGTTCACTCGCAAAAAGCATGACGACGGCTTTCCTGAACAGGCCGTCGCATATTGTCTTGAACAGGCCGGATTGACTGCAGACCAGCTGGACTATGTCAGTTTTTATGACAAGCCGTTAAGGAAGTTTGAACGTCTGCTGGAAACGTATCTGTCCTACGCTCCATTTGGCTATCGTTCGTTTCGCAAAGCCATGCCTGTGTGGTTGCGGCAGAAACTCTACATGCCTCGTGAGATTCGGAAGGGCCTGAAGAATCAGTACAAGGGCCGATTCGTTTTCACAGAACACCATGAATCTCACGCCGCCAGCGCGTTCTTGCCATCACCATTTGATGAAGCTGCGATTCTGACAATGGACGGTGTTGGCGAATGGGCGACAACTGCGATGGGTGTTGGACGCGGCAATCGCATAGACCTGACTCATGAAATTCGTTTCCCTCATTCCCTGGGATTGTTGTACTCAGCCTTTACCTATTACACGGGCTTCAAAGTCAACAGTGGTGAATACAAGCTGATGGGGCTTGCTCCCTACGGCGAACCTCGATTTCATGACCTGATCATGAATCATTTGCTGGCCCTGAAAGAAGATGGCTCGTTCCTGATGGACATGAGCTACTTCAACTACTGCCAGGGCCTGACGATGACTTCCGAGAAACTGCATCGCCTGTTCGGCGCGCCGCCGAGAAAGCCGGAATCCCTGCTCACTCAGCGCGAAATGGACATTGCGGCTTCAATCCAAAGCGTGACGGAAGAAATCATGCTGCGTATGGCTCGGCATGTTCAGAAGCAGACAGGCCTGAAGAACCTTGTTCTGGCGGGCGGCGTTGCATTGAACTGTGTGGGCAACGGGAAGATTCTTCGAGACGGGCCGTTTGAAAACATATGGATTCAACCCGCTTCCGGAGATGCAGGCGGGGCGCTCGGTGCGGCACTTTTTGTCTGGCACCAGCTTCTGGAGAAACCTCGAATTGCCTCGAAGCCAGACGGGCAGCAAGGTTCGTTTCTGGGGCCTGACTTCTCTGACGACCAAATTGCCGAATTTCTTCGCGGCAAAGACGCCGTATTCACGTCATACGAATCTGACGATGCTCTGTGTTCAGCAGTAGCCGAACTGATAGCGAACGAGCAGGTGATTGGGTGGTTTCAGGGACGAATGGAATTTGGCCCACGCGCATTGGGAGGACGCAGTATTCTGGGTGATGCTCGAAGCCCCTCGATGCAGTCTGTGATGAACCTGAAAATCAAATTTCGCGAATCATTCCGCCCGTTCGCACCAATCGTGCTGAAAGAACACGTTCACGAGTACTTCCAGATGCAACCTGGCACAGATAGTCCGTACATGCTTCTGGTCGCCAACATTCAGGACCAACTTCGAACGATGCCGGATGCTTCTGAAGCTTCGGCATTCGGAATCGAAAAGCTGAACTACTCGCGCTCAAAGATACCGGCCGTCACTCACGTGGATTACTCCGCGAGAATTCAGACGATTGACCGAGAACGAAACCCGCTGACTCACTTGCTGCTGACAAAGTTCAAGGAGCGAACTGGTTGCCCTGTGATGATCAACACCAGTTTCAACGTGCGAAGCGAGCCGATCGTGTGTTCACCGGAAGACGCCTGGCGGTGTTTTCGCATGACGGACATCGACGTGCTGGTGCTGGGGCATCACGTATTGCGAAAAACGGAACAGCGTAATCAGATGTCGGAAGCAGAACGAGAGCTTCACCTGAAGCAGTTTGAATTGGATTGATGCCCCGCGCAGGAAAACTATCCCGCTCCGGTTCTTCAAACACAGTCCGAAAAAACGAACGGCTGGAATTGGCGGCTTTGTCCAATCCCAGCCGATGCGTGTCGCTGTTTTCGCAGGAATCGTTTTTCTTTGGGGCAGCCGATCGCTGGATGATCAGTGTTCCTGAATTCGAATATTGCGCCAGGCGACATCAAACGGGCCAGTTCCAGCGGCGATTCCGTGGACCTGAAGGCCGATGTGACCTTTTGGATGAGTCTTGTAGATCTCTTCATGAGTCAGATCGGCGACCTGGTGGCCGTTGATCCAGGTCTGAATTCGAGGCCTCTGAGCTACGATTCGGTACTTGTTCCATTCGCCATTCTTGAAGAAATCGTGAGAGTGTTTTTCATCTTTGGGCTCTGGTGACAGCCAGCCGTACTTCGTGGATTCCCCATAGATATAGCCTGCCTGCCCTGGACCTGCTTCGATCTCAACCTGGGGACCATGGAACACGCCAAGCCCCTGCTTGTTTGCATCCACGTCAGCTTCAGTTTTTCCTCGTGAACGAATTTGAACGCCAGAGTTCAGCTGGTCGTGAACCTTAACTTCGAACTCCAGTTCGAAGTCGCCGTATTCCTTTTCAGAGGCAAGAAACGAGTTCGGACTTCCTTCGACGGTGATGCCGTGAATGGTGCCATCCTTAACTTCGTACTTCGCCTTCCCGTGCTCCGCCTGTTTCCAGCCATCCAGTGTCTTCCCGTCAAACAGGCTGACCCATTTATCTTCGGCATTGGCTGAAGGCGCTGCCGTCAGAGTCAGCAGAGCCAGCATAACGAGTGAGAATCGCAACATAGAAAAGTGTCCTTCAGGTGATTCCGGGAAACTCAATTGCAAGGCAACAACCTTGAGTGGGAACTGCGGGATCGCAGAACAAGTCATATCCTGTGCTCATTCTATCCAAATGAAAAGTGATCCGGGTGAGTTTTGGAATATTGGCCCTGGTGAGCGATGTTTTGGCGAAGAACTGGAGTCCCGGATGCGTATCCTGAAAACACGGCGTACGGTAAGAACTTGCGAGCTTCGCGATGAGTGAGCTTAATTTTGCCAGGAATAGTGGCTATCGTCCGTTGCAATTCACCGACTTTGTTTTGCTAATGCGTTCGGCCAGCATTCGAGCTATTGCAAAGAATGTGGCTTAAGCGAAGCGGCAGTAACAAAACCGGGACAGGCACCCTGCCAAAGCTTAGGACAGCGTTTTCTGCTTTGCTCGGGAGCCAGTCCCGGTTTTGTCAGGCCTTCTACGTTATTCTGAGTGATGCGATCAGACGACAGCGAATGATAAGAATGGAACCCGTCATGCAACATCGGCGTCATCATAGTTTGGTATTTGGGCTGGTCGGAGTCGCGTTTGTCGTTGGCTGCGCCGAGGGCGAATCAACAACTGCAAATTCGACGGAAACGAATCAGCCTGCCGAGGTGGCCGCCGATGGATTCACCGACACCGCCAATACTGACATGAAGTCGGCTGGTGCAGAAAAGACTGGCGCAGAAAAGACCGGGGCAGCAGAAACGTTCGAACTAAAACCGCTGACGTTGAGTAATCTTGCCAGGCCCTCAGAGGCTGAAGGAGGAAACTCAAAGACAACGGCTGCTGGTGATTCTGAGAAGCAGATTCAGTCAATCATCGGTCATCTTCAGCCGCTGCAGATTCTACTTGGCCAGTGGCGAGGAACGACTCGTCGTGAATTCGAAAATTTCAAGGCCGTCGATAGCCATGAATGGGTATGGGATCTTCGCAATGATCCCGGGAAGCCGGCCCTCACGATTGAATCTGACAAGAGCCCCTATTTGAAGACCGGGCGACTAAGCTGGGACGTCGAACGCCAGCTGTTCACATTGACGGCCACGGATACATCTGGAACGACGAGATCGTATTCAGGTGACTTTTCTGAACCGGTCCACGAAATTGTGGGGAGTGACGATAAACTGCACAGGGTGTTTCGGCTTGAGTTCACTCAGGATGCTGATGCCAGCGCTGGAAACGCTGAACAATGGCAGCTTGCGTTGGCACAGCAGGAGAACAATCGTTACTTGCTGGAGATAGCAAAACGTCGTGGCAGTGCCGCGTTTGCGAGATACGACACCGTTTCAACTCAGCGTGAAGGCACATCGTTCGCATTGAGCGACACGGATTACGCGGAGAAAACCTGTATCATTTCGGAAGGACTTGGAACCACCGAAGTGGTCTACAAAGGTCGCTCATACTGGGTCTGTTGCAGTGGATGCAAGGCTGCGTTTGATGAGGATCTCGAGACCTGGATCGCTCGAGCCGCCGCGCGAGACAAGAAGTAGCATGATATGGATTCGCACAATCCTGTTCTTGTCATTGATGTCGGCAATACGCGGGCCAAGTTTGGGCTGTTCAGTGTCAGCAAGTTGGGTGAAGTTCAACCGCTTGAGATTGCTGCCCGCATCATTCATCAGACCCATAGCCTCTCGGAATCGCTGCTCGAATGGCTCGAAACAACTGGGCTGGATAACTCGATCAAGGCGGTTGTCGCAGGGAGCGACCCTGATCTGCGTGACCAATTGCTCAGTCACTGGCCACTGAAGGAATGTCAGCCGCGAGTGATCAGTAGCTACCAGCAGATCCCGATTGAACTGGATGTTGATGTCCCGAGTCGCGTAGGCATTGATCGACTGCTCAATGTTTTTGCTGCAGGAAGGCGTCAGGGAAATCGCCAGGCTGTCATCGTTGTGGATTCTGGTACAGCCACAACTGTAGACCTGATGACGTGTGACGGAATTTTCCGAGGAGGCAGCATCCTTCCTGGATTGCGACTGTCGGCACATGCAATGCACGACTACACAGCCAGACTTCCGCTTCTGAACGTGGATGACGATGCTCCTGAACTGCCGGAGGTTCCTGGTCGCAACACGGAAATGGCGATGAGAGCAGGTCTCTACATTGGGCAGCTTGGTGCAGTCAGAGAGCTGGCCGCGCGACTTGAAACATCAGCGAGGGACCGATTCCGTGATATGTCTGTGCCTCAGATTTTTGTTACCGGTGGCGGAGGACGGCAACTTGTAACGCACCTTCGAGGTGCGATCTATATCGACAGTTTGCCACTGCACGGGCTCGCGATGTTGTCGCAGTCGGAATGAATAAAAAAGGCAAGGTGACATTCATCACCTTGCCGTTCAGGTTAATCCTCAAAACAAGCGCATCACTCGTCCGTCGATGGAGTGCTGTAGAGCTTGCTTGTCGATCCGGTAGACACCAGCGGTTTGCGACGGCGGGTGGTAAAGGCCCCCGACGTTGTTCCTGAGCTTTCACGTCGGCCAAGCGAACCGTTCACGGAAAGACTCTTTGCACCGTTCGGCAGAATGCCCGGGTATTTCTTTGTGGGTGTGAAGACCAGTCGCTTGCTGGTATATCCGGTGTACTCCAGGAAACTGGCCAGGTCCAGGACATAGACCCCGTTACTCTCGGCGGCGTCCTTCATTTCTTCTTTGCGAGCGCGAATTGTGTTGTAGATGGATTTTTGAGCGGTGTCGGCTGTTTCCTCGTTGCCAAGATCACCAATCACCAGAAATCGAACTGCGGATGTCAGAGTTCGATCGATGTCCGCCGGGGTCAGTTCTTCCCCATCTCTTCCTTCGACGCCGCCCTCATCGTTGATTTGCAGGACAATCTCTGCACCAGTGTTCTTCACGATTCGGTTAAATTCCATTCGATCCGAACCTGGATTGCCATCAAAATCAAGCATGCCGACAACTGCGATTTGAAGCTTCTGCCCAGGCCAGAATAAAGGTGAATAGATTGGGTCGCCTGCCGCAAGTGGGTCACCCAACTTCTGTTCGACGATACGAACCTTAGCAAGATGACTGTCCAGCAGTTCAACGACTTCAATTTTTCCCTTGATGTCTTTGTCACTCTGCTTTCGGCCCACTCCGCTGTTGGCTTTGGTATAGACAGAGAAAGTTGTCCCGACCATCAGGTCGTCCAGAATTCCCAGGTCAATTGTGCAGAGCTCCGCATTCTGATCCACGAATAACAACGAGCCATCAGGTCTTTCAAACTTCAGATCTTCGGCTTTGATCTTATCACTACGCAGCGTTCGAAGTGACTTTGACTGCCGATCACGTTCATCTTCGAGATCTCTTTTTTCGTTATCGAAAGAATCGCGTGCGGTTGAGAATCGAGTTTGGACGTCCAGTAACTGCGTAGAAATCTCATCAAACTGTTTCGTACGCTGTGCAAGCTGCTCGCCGTGCAGACGCTCTTTTTCACTCAACTCCCGCACTTTTTCGTCCAGAACATCCTTCAACGCCTTAGCGGCATTGCCGTGAGATTCGATCAGGCTTACAAGTTCAGACGTCTTGGCGGCTAACTGCACTTTTCGCTCAGAAGCGGCGTAGCCCTGCATGTCGCGATCAATTGCGTTCTTGACAAGCGCGCTCTCAAGGGCAAGCGTTGAAGAAGAAGCGTCGCCAGCCAGCTTGGTAATTTCCAAACGAGCACCACGGACAACTTCGTCCGTCGTGCCAGCCCGACCAATAAGCTCCTTCAGTGAGCCCACTTCTGATTGAAGATTCTGAATCGTCCCTTTGGAGCCCGACTCGGCCTTGGTCGCCGCATCGAGTTGCTTCTCAAGGTCCGCGGTGTGATCCCAGGTAAAATACCATGCAACACCAAGCCCAACGGAAAGCAGGACGAAGATTGAATGCCAGATTACGAGGCTTTTACTGTCTTTGGATGCCATTGTTTTTTGCCCAGATTCCAGGAAGTCACTTCGCCCAAAACAGATTAACGATGGAGTTAACGCTGGAGAGGAGCCGCACCAGTGCTTACAAGACGCTTGCTGGAATAGCCGATGAAGTCAAGAAAGCTCGAAAGACTCAATACGTAAACACCATTATTCTCTGCGGCCTTTGTCATCTCTCGCTGATGCGACTCGATCTGGTCGTAAATCAGAATTCGAGATTCGTCCGCAGATGAACGATCACCCGGAGCGCCGATCACCAGGAATCGCGTATCGGAAGTCATGCGGCTGGAGATTTCACTTTCAGGCACCTGCTCCCCGTTCTGTCCCAGGATCACTGCATCGTCATCAACTTCAAGCACGACCTCAATTCCTGCTGACGCGGTAATCCGCCGGAATTCTTCGCGATCACTTTCAGGATTACCATCGAAGTCCAGAAGGCCAACAACTGCAATCTGAAGTTTCCTGCCCGGTTCGTAAATTGAAGAGAAGATCGCGTCACCAACGGTCAGCGGGTCGGTTGCCTTTTCAGTCCCAGGGATGATTCGGGCTTCTGCCAAATGATCACCAAGCAGATCGATCACCTCAATCTTGCCCTTCACTTCTTTGGCATTGAGTGTTCGACCGGCTTCACTGCCACCAGCTGCATAGACGGAAAACTGAATTCCAACTCTCAGCTCATCAGCAGTCCCGATGTTTAAATAGCAGGTGTTGCTGTTGTGATCCACGACCGTCAAAGCACCGTCCGGCCGTTCGAATGTTGAACCCTCCAGCTTCAGCTTGTCGCGACGCAGAACAATCAACGCCTTCCTCTGCTGGGCGATTTCTTTTTCAAGTATTTCAATTTCGATCGCGCTGGTCTTCAGGAAGGTATCAAAGTTATCCTGCTCGGTTCGAAGTTCAGATTTCTTCGCATCAATGTCGCCTTCTGCCTTCGCCAGCTTTTCGCTGTGGAGTTTGTCTTTTACTCGGAGTTCGTCCTCTTTCTCCCGAACAGAGGCCTGCATGGCCTGCATGGCCTGTTCGTGAGCAACGACGGACTTGTTCAGTTCTGCGAGCTTGGTATAGGTTTGGGAAAGCTGATCGGTGGCTGACTGCGAAGCCAGGTCGCGATTTTTTGCGTTGGTCACCATTGCTGCTTCAAGAGCCGTGGGAACCGACGTTGCGTCACCGGCGTGTTTAACAATCACTGCCTTGCCGCCCTCAACGATTTCATCCGTAGCGCCCGGAAGGCCGACGAGCGACTTCAGCGAGTTTACTTCGTCTTCAAGGTTGTGAATCGCCGCCTTTGCTGTGGCTTCCGCCTTCGACGTTTCGGCCAGCTTTTGATTGAGCTGGTTTTTGTGGTCAATCGAGAAATACCAAGCAACACCAAACCCAAGAGTCAGGATGACGAATACTGAGAGTGAGTAAACAAGGCTATTACTGTCTTTCGCTGCCATTGAGTTGCCTCTGATTCGACCCGGAGGTCGGACTAATTTGCCGGTGTTTGTGTCAATATCGACGCGAAGACAGACTGGAGCCGGAAGATGGGCACGCCTGAATGATTACAAAAAGCGGGAGTTGTGTATTGAAGATACCGGCTGTGTATAGTGAGTCAAGAACTTCTTTCGGCCTGCCAGTGGCTTCATCTGCGGAATGACGAGCAGCGCCGATCAACCGTTTTGCGGCAGCGACATACGCCTGACCCCGCGCACAGTGATTGACGGTACCCCTGATTCCCCTATCTTCGAATGCTGGGTAACGAAAGTTGCGAATTACCTCAAGAAATCGGGCTGAGCCTGTCGTGCCTTGTAAACCGGCAATGACTGCAGGTCCACATGGGACGATTTTAGCGAGTTGAGGAACATGGTGATTGATTGGCGGATTTGACTCCCGGTGGCTTGAACCAATGATCAGGTTCGCACGGATCAATCGGAAAAATACAGTCCATATTGACCATCTTGTCATGGGTGTTCGCAGTAACCGCTTCCCACGGTCGAGAAAGGTGAGTCGGGCGCGTCTCAGGATGCAGAACGAGCAACGTCGGAGGGATTCGGCCACGCGGTTGGTTGCAGATGGATATTTCATTTGTCATAGTCCCCGAGTCTCCGTCGGAGCGGTTGTCGCGTTGAGATTTTTCAAGAGATCCTGCGGCGATATTGATCGCAGTCGTCGTCAAGTTGTGTGCATGGTAAGTACCTGCTTCAGACGGCACGAACTGTCTAAAACCTGTTTACGGGTGCGTGATCCATGATGTTCGCCGCTCAATCAATTGCCGACTTTTTTAAGTTTCTTGGTGGTTGGCAATATGTAGTCGCCGCAATTATTCATGCGGTGCTTCTTGTGCATGTTTTTGCTGTGTGCCCGTTCGCCTTTATTTGGCTTGAGCGGAAGGTTTCTGGTCGTATCCAGGATCGTCTCGGCCCAACTCGCGTAGGTGGATTGTTTGGCTGGTTGCAGTCGCTTGCAGATGGGATCAAGCTTGTTCAAAAGGAGGATCTCTGTCCTCCGGCGGCTGATTCAATGCTGTTTCGATCGGCGCCCTATGTTGTCTGTGTGGCTTCTTTTGCGGCATTCATGGTGCTTCCGTTTAGCCATGGCTGGGTTGCTGTTGCTGCTGACTGCGGGCTCTTTATTATTCTTGCGATCCTGTCGTTGGAAGTCTTCGGGATTATTATGGCTGGTTATTCCAGTGGCTCAAAATGGTCATTGTTTGGTGGTATGCGTGAAGCGGCGCAAATGGTGAGCTATGAGATTCCGCTTGCCATCTGTGCGCTCGTTCCGGTTGTTGCTGCTGGTTCGTTGAATCTGGGTGAAATTGGTGGGATGCAGCGAGGCTGGTTTGGTTATTGGTTCCTGTTTCACGATCCGTTCACTTTTATTGCATTCTTTGTGTATTTTGTGGTGGCGACTGCTAGTTGTAAGCGGGCACCTTTTGACCTTGCTGAGGCGGAGAGTGAGCTGGTTGGCGGTTTTCATACGGAATACAGCGGCATGCGGTGGTCGTTCTTCTTCATGGGAGAATATGCCAGCATGTTTGCGGTCTGTGGGATTGCTTCCATTCTGTTTCTTGGCGGATGGAATACGGGGATTGGGCCGGTTGATGATGCTCTGTATGCGGCTCGCAATGCCTCGGCTGATGGTAGCGGCTCTGCTGCACTGGGTTATCTGGCTAACGTGCTTGGGGCGTTTGTATTTGCAGCTAAGGCGAGCTTCGGTGTCTTTGTGCAGGTTTGGTTGCGGTGGACGCTGCCTCGCCTGCGAATCGATCAGGTGATGACGACATGTCTGAAGTATCTTGTCCCGATTAGTTGCTTTCTGTTTCTTGGGGCAATTGTTTGGCCACTTGTTTTGTCCTCTTTGTTTGGTCAAACATCGTGGACGTCTGGTCCGCTTGGAGATCTTGTGGCTGATGAGGTTCGGGAGTCTCAGTTCTACCGTGGGGCGGGTTCGGCGGAGTTGTCGCGTCGCGTTGATGCTGCTGAGTCAGTGCCTGCGGCTTCGCTTGGGGAGGGTTTGGTGCGATGAGTGGTGAGTCCTTCCTGTTTACGGTCTTCGCTCTGCTGACCTGTTTGGGTGCGGTAGCAGTCGTGTTGAGTCAGACGGTTGTGCGGATGGCATTTTGGCTTGTGATTTCCCTTGGAAGCACGGCCGCCTTGTTCTTTCTCGCTAACGCAGATTTTGTCGGTGCGGCTCAGTTGTTGATCTATGTGGGGGGCACATTGGTTCTGCTTGTGTTTGGTGTGATGCTGACAGCAAGTGGGCCATATATGAAAATTGCAACTTCCACCGGCGAGACAGTGCTTGCTGGGCTGCTCGGCTTGCTTTTTCTGTTCGTTGTGTTTGCGAGCCTGAGTGGAGTGAAGTGGCGTGCCCCGGTGGCGATTTCGGCGGACAATGTGTCAACGGGTGCTGTGGGTAATACGCTCCGGCCGCTGGGTCTGAGTTTCCTTGGTGCTCGCCCGGATATGGATCTGGCTGGCGGTGGAAAGGTCTCTAGTCCTGGATACTTGCTGCCATTTGAAATTGTTTCAATACATCTGCTTGTTGTTTTGATTGGAGCGTCTTATCTCGCTCGGGCAAAACGGCGTGCGGATCGTTCATCTTAGTTTTTAGTTTAAGTTGCGGCTTTGGGTATTGAGTTAGGGTGAGTGTTCATGGCTGCTGATCTGACTTCCTATCTTTTGGTTGGTGCAGTTCTGTTTGTTTGCGGTGTCATTTGCATGGCAACCAAACGGAATGGCATCGGTGTGTTGATGGGGGTTGAGTTGGTGCTGAATGGCGCCAATGTTAACTTTGTAGCGTTCTCGCGTTTCACGGATCTGGGTATCGATGGCCAGGTGTTCTCCTTGTTTGTGATCGTGCTTGCCGCAGCTGAAGCGGCTGTGGCTTTGGCTATCGTTTTGAATTTCTATAACAATCACCTGACCGTTGACGTGGATCGCGCGAATAAGCTGAAGGGCTGATGATTTCCTTCTCCTGTGTTCCTGTTGGTTGATTACGACGCTGATTTTCCTGGAAGAGACATGGTTGGCGAAACACTAAGAAACCTGTTGATGATCGCCTGGCTGCTGCCGCTTGCCGGTTTTGTGGTCGAGATCTTCGGTGGATTCTGGGGGACTCGGAAGAGTCGCGCCGCCGCGTGGCTTGCAGTGGGTTGCATTGCGACTGGCTTTCTTTGCAGTGCCAGCGCGATGGTGATTTGGGGGAATGCAAATCATTGGTCAGTTTTGCATAAAACTGATGATCATGGCCATGCGGAAGAGCAGCATCCCGGCCATGATGCAGGTTCTGGGCATGAAAACGAAGCCGCAGAACATGGGGCTCACGGGGCTGTTGAAAGCGCCTCGGCCTATCGTCTTGCTTCAATGCCAGCCGAAAGTGCTGATGCCCCTTCGCATCCTGCTGGTCAGACTGTGTACTCAGGAACGCTCTACTATCTGGCTCGCTTCGGTTCGCTCGATATTTCGTTGGACTATTATATCGACAGTCTGACACTCGTGATGTTCACGATGGTCACGTTCATTGCTACTTGTATTCACTTGTTTGCAATGGGGTACATGTCTGAAGAGTTGACCGAAGAGTATGTTGATCACAATGCTCATTTGTCCAATGGTCACCATGTTCACAGGCCCGGGCGTTTTTATCGTTTCTTCGCGTTCCTGTCGCTGTTCTGTTTTGCGATGCTGGGGCTGGTGCTTGCGGGTAATATTTTCCAGGTGTTCATTTTCTGGGAACTCGTGGGGATCTGCAGCTTTCTGTTGATCGGTTTCTACACCGAGCGAAAGTCGGCCAGCAATGCTGCAAACAAAGCGTTCATTATGAACCGTGTTGGTGACTTCGGGTTCCTGATCGGCTTGATGGTTCTGTGGACATTCTTTGGGACGTTCCGATTTGGTGAGACCGTCAACGAAAAAGGCGAAGTCGTTCAGGCTGGATTATTCCAACTGTTGCAACGGGACGCTTCTGGGAATGTATTGCTGAATGAAGAATCCGGCGAAGTCGTCGTAGGAGCGCGGGATGAAGCGTTGAATCCTGGCAATACTCGGAAGACGATCCCATATGCACTTCTTGTTGTTGCAGGGCTGGGCGTCTTTGCGGGTTGTGTCGGGAAGAGTGCTCAGTTTCCGTTGCAAACCTGGCTTCCGGATGCGATGGAAGGCCCAACTCCGGTCAGTGCGCTCGTTCACTCTGCGACGATGGTCGCGGCGGGGGTATACCTTGTCGGTCGTTTCTATCCGATGTTCGTTCAGGAAGTGCTTCTGACGATCGCTTATGTTGGTTGCATCACATTATTTATGGCAGCCACCATCGCCATTGTTGCGACAGATATCAAGAAGGTTCTGGCATATTCAACCATCAGTCAGCTGGGTTACATGATGCTGGGTCTTGGTGTGTTCGGCTGGGGCGCTGGGCTGTTCCACCTGGTTACACATGCTTTCTTTAAGTCATTGATGTTTCTTTGTTCCGGTAGTGTTATCTACGGCTGCCACCACGAACAAGAGATGCCGAAGATGGGTGGGCTATGGCGAAAGATGCCTATTACGGCCTTCACAATGCTGGTTGGTGTGATTGCGATTAGTGGATTGGCAATTCCTGGTCTGGTTTCCAAGTTGTCGATCTTCGCGTTCTCTGGATTCTTTTCGAAGGACGCTGTTGTCGCGACATCACTGGCATTCGTTAAATCCAATCCCGCACATTTTCTTCTGTTTCTGATGCCACTGCTAACTGCAGGGATTACTGCGTTTTACATGTTTCGACTTTGGTTCTATACATTCGCGGGAAAGCCACGCGACCAGCATGTGTACGATCATTGTCATGAGTCACCACTGATCATGACTGCGCCGCTTCTTGTGCTTTCAGTCCTCGCAGCATTTTGTGCTGTCGGTGGAGAACATGGCCCTCTGTATCTTTTGATCACTGGTGATCAGCCTGGCCACATTGCTCATGGAATTCCAGCAGCAACCGTTGGTGGGTTGACGATGCCGGGGGCACACGCGATCCATGATGTTCACGGCCAGGCCGGTATGTTGGCTCTGATAGCAGCCGCTTCAGGTACTCTGATTGCGTGGCTGTTGTATGGGACAACCATGGTGAATGTTGCTGAAATGAAGCGACAACTTTCCGGGCTGCATGGTTTTCTGTCCAACAAATGGCACTTTGATGAACTGTACGATGCCTTGTTCATGAAGCCGTCTCACATTGTTGGAAAGTTCTGTACGTGGATTGATAAGACAATCTTTGATGGGATTATCCACGGTTCAGCAAAAGTCATGATTTTTGTTTCGAAGTGGGATCGGCTCTTCGATGAAAGTATCGTGGACGGTTTTGTTAACTTATTGGGGACATCCACGTTTGCGGTTGGTCGTTCCCTGCGAGTGATTCAGACCGGTCGATTGCGTCAATATGTAATGTTTATTGTGGTAGGTGTGGTGGCTCTCTTTGCAATTCTCTTCACAACCTTCCCCGGTTAGTGGATGCATTGTAAAACCAAATTTGCGGCACGTTTTAGATCTTCGCCTGATAACAGGCGGTGTTAGTCAGACTGTGACCAGACGATGAATCCTGAATTCCTTCTCTCTGCAATCATCTTCCTTCCGACCTTCGGCGCGTTGCTGCTGGCCTTGTTGTTTGACAGCAAGAATGCAGAAGCCATGCGATTGTTTGCTTTCGCAACAACGCTGGTGACCTTTGGCCTTACGCTCGTTTTGTGGGGCGATTTCCAGGGTGCAACGCCAGGAATTCAGTTTGAAGTCGCAAAGCAGTGGATTCCTACGTGGCACGTTTACTATCGACTGGGCGTTGACGGGATCAGCATGCCACTTGTTCTGCTGACTGGCCTCATCAGTGCTTTGGCAATGGGAGCAAGCTGGAGCATCACCAAGCACATCAAGGGCTATCTCGTTCTGTTCCTGATGCTTGAGACCGGAATGATGGGCGTCTTTCTTTCGCTCGACTTCTTCTTGTTCTACGTGTTCTGGGAAGTCATGCTTCTGCCGATGTACTTCCTGATTGGCGTGTGGGGTGGGCCTCGTAAAGAATACGCTGCAATCAAGTTCTTTTTATACACGCTTGCAGGCAGCGTTCTGATGCTGGTTGCAATGTTGATGTTTTACTTCAACGCACCAGAGCCGGACGGTCGCTTCAATTTGATTAAGCTGGCAGAGGCTGCCACAGCCGGTGGTCTGTTGAGTCCGTCGCTGCAGATTACAGCCTTCGTCATGCTGTTTATTGGTTTCGCAATCAAGTTGCCGGCCTTCCCCGTGCACACCTGGTTGCCTGACGCTCACGTCGAGGCTCCAACCCCAATCAGTATGATTCTGGCTGGCGTTCTTCTGAAGATGGGCGGTTACGGCATCATTCGAATCGCATTCCCGCTTTGCCCATATGGTGCCCAGTATTGGGCCTACACAATGGTGGCGATTGGGGTCGTGAGCATAATCTACGGAGCCTTTGCTGCTCTGGCTCAGACGGACTTCAAACGTCTTGTGGCCTACAGTTCTGTGAGCCATATGGGATATGTGCTTCTTGGACTAGCAGTTTGGAAGATCAATGAAAACACAGGCGAAACAATTGGATCTGATTACTGGCAGATGGGCTTGAATGGAGCCATGTTCCAGATGATTGCTCACGGCATTTCTTCAGCCGGAATGTTCTTTATGGTGGGTGTCATTTATGACCGCGTCCACCACCGCGATCTGAACCGATTTGGCGGACTGATGGGCAAGATGCCTCTGTACAGCGGTTTGTCGGCTGGACTGTTCTTTGCCGGTCTCGGGCTTCCGGGTCTTTGCGGATTCATCGGAGAAGTTTTCGTCGTGCTTAGCACATGGAACTTCAACTGGATTCTTGCAGTTGTCGCGGCATCTGGAGTGATCCTGACGGCAGGTTACATTCTATGGGCCTTGCAGAGAGTTTATCTGGGAGCCGAATACAAAGGTCCTCATGCAGAAGATCTAACGCCGTTAAACACTCGAGAGAAAGCGATTGCTTCAGTCTTGTTGGTTTTGGCGATCGTCTTCGGTGTCTACCCAGCCACGATGATTAATATGATGGAGCCGTCGGTCAAGGCCATGGCTGAGAGTGTTGAGTCTGGATATCAGAATTCTGCAAAACAGGTTATTCAGCTTCAGGCCCAGCGATAAGTTTTTGATGGTGTCGTGACTGCTGTTTGTTTTCTCCATAGTCGGTAAGTGTCGCAATGCTGTTCACAGAGCTTATCAATTCCCTGCTCCTCGATACGACACAGTCGCTTCCGCGGTTTGCCGTAGAGCTATGTTTGAGCGCTACAATCGTTTTGATGTTGCTGATGCGATTGTCAGGCTTCGACAAGCTTATCCCTGCGTCACTGATGGCGACAATCGGAGCATTGGTCGCGAGCGTGTTGGCGTATAAGCAGTACGACGCCCTTCATTCTGTTGCGGTTGATGCTTCGTCGAAGATTTTTACCGGCCTGTTGATTCATGACGGATTCACGGTCTACTTCCGCGGATTCCTCGCGCTATTTTTGCTTTTGACTGTTGCCCTTACGAGCCTGACAGGTATTCCGGACGAGGAAGATGGGCCAGACTTCTACTCACTGCTGTTCGGTGCGACAATCGGCATGATGCTGATGGTCAGTGCCAACAATCTTTTGATGCTGTTCATCGGCGTTGAAATGGCGAGCGTTCCAAGTTACGCGATGGTGGGTTTTTTGAAGGGACGAAAGCCCAGCAGCGAAGCCGCATTGAAGTATGTGGTTTATGGTGCTGGTGCAGCGGGGGTAATGCTCTATGGAATCAGCCTCGTTGCAGGCGTTCTGGGTACGACAGATATGTCCCTGCTGGTTTCACGCCTGACATCTGCGGCGGCTGGCGGATCGGGTGGATTGAACGACCCTGAACTCAGAACAGTCGCGTTGGGGATTATGCTGATCATGGTCGGTCTGGCATTCAAGCTGTCGTTGGTGCCTTTCCACTTCTGGTGCCCCGACGCGTTTGAAGGTGCGTCTGCGGAAGTTGCCGGGTTTTTGTCAGTTGCATCAAAGGCTGGCGCTTTCGGGCTTTTGGTTCGCTTTGCTCTGTCGATTTCCGGAGCTGAGGGCACTGGGCCGCTGATGATTTCTTTTGGAGTTGGGCTTGGATTTATTGCGTGTCTCACGACCACGTTTGGAAACCTGGCGGCTTATGCTCAGACAAATCTGAAGAGACTGTTGGCTTATTCTACCATAGCCCACGCGGGTTATATGGTGATGGCTGTTGCTGCGTTGATGGTGATGGCGAACAGCCCAAATGCCAAAGCTTTGGAGTTGAATATCAATCAGTCGATTGAGGGGCTCTTGTATTACCTGGTTGTTTACTTGTTTATGAACCTGGGTGCCTTTGCGGTGATTGCGATTGCTCGAAACTATACTTTCAGCGAAGAAGTCGACAGCTTCAAAGGCCTTGTAAGTCAGTCACCAACGTTGTGTATCGTCATGCTGATCTGTATGTTCAGTCTCGTTGGAATGCCGCCTTTCGGTGGGTTCGTTGGGAAGCTGTTCATCTTTGCGTCCGCCTTCAAAGCTGGTGAGACTCATTGGTTCATGTACGTTGTTGTTGCATTCGGCGCCCTGAACACTGTGTTCAGCCTGGTGTATTACATTCGAGTGCTGCGAACGATGTTTCTTGAGACCCGACCTGCGGACGCTCGTCCAGTACCAGTGCCACTTGCGTCCTGGGAGTCCGCGTTTGTCGTCACCTTGGCCGTCTTTGTGCTGTTGCTTGGTGTTCTGCCTAACATGATGAGTCAGACCGCTAATAATGCGGCCCAGTCATTGGCATTGTTCCATTAAGCTGCTGTTATTTGTTATGCCGACGCCTAGTCTCTTCGTTCAAAAACAGGTTTGGAAATGACTTGCCAGGATAACGAGATCCTCCTGAACAACACCCTGATTCAGATGTCCTGCAGTTTTCTGCAGTATGTTGCGGAGTCATCTCCATGGGTTCGGCTGGAGTCGAATTCTATTGAAGAACAGGTTCCAGTTCTTGCAGCTCGTCAACGTCAGGATGTTGGTGAGATTGTGAGTCTGCTAACGGCTCGCGAGCATTTTATTGATTTCGGTTCATTTCCGACGGAGTATACCGATCAGCAGTTCTTGTCCCTGACAGTTCTGGTTGGTCGACTCATTCACAGCCAGAATTTGATCTGTGATCGGATCTCATCGGCAATCGTGTCGCTGAAAACAAACAATGACAATGACGCTGCTGATCTCATGACCGCAGTTGAACTTCATGAGCGCGACATCCTGAAGGCCTTGCGTGAGATTGAGCAAGACCTCGCTGTTCCAGCGGTAACCTCCTAGTGCTCCATCAGGTTTGAGTGTAGTGGAACTTGCTAAATATCCCGTTGCTGCAGGAACTTTAGCAAGGTCCACTACCCTAGAATCAAATCTGGACTAAGCGCTAACTGCGGTTTTTCCCGTGATGGGATGGCTGAACCTGAAGCACAGGCTGTGCTCGTTCGCCGCTGCAGATGACCACGAGCAGATTGCTGATCAATTGCTCCCGTTGCTCGTCGCTCATATGCAATTCAGCATTTCCGAGACGATGCACAGCATCTCGAACAATTTCTACCGCGCCTTCGACGATTGTTTTGCGAGCGTCGATCAATGCCATCGCCTGCTGTCGCATCAGCATTGCCTGTGCAATCTCCGGGGCGTAGGTGAGGTCATTCAGTCGGACGTTCAGGACTCGAATTCCTGCGGCATTGACTGCCTCTTGTAACTCCGAGATAAAAGCCATCGTGACTTTGTCGTTCTCAAGCTTCAGGCAGGGCTCACTATGGTCGGGAGATTCGTATGGGAACTGCGAGCTGACCCGCTTAATCACGGCGCTTGCCTGATCTTCGATGAACTTCCGATAGTTTTCAACTTCCAGAGCTGCTCTGTAACAATCTTCAACGCGGTAGACAACAATCGCGCTGATCTGGATTGGGTTACCATTCCGCTCTAATACCGTCGTCACTGCAATATCGTGGGTCATGTCACGAGTTGGAATTCGATGCAGGGCTCGCCCAACAGGATGAATCCAGCAGATTCCCTGCTTTCGCAGGGTCGTGACAAACTTCCCGAATCGCAGCACGACGATTTCTTCACGGGGGTTCACGATGATAAATCCGAACAGCAACACCAGGCCGAAGGTCATTGCAGTGACCAGAATCACTAGAAAGAGCTCTAAGGCTCCCTGGTTTTGACGCATTTCGTTTTCTTCAACGTTTTTCATCGTACGTTTCCTTTCCCCAAACACTGTTTCAATAAGTCTGGTGGCAAATTTTGGAATTGATTTTTGATCATAGAACGAAGCAGTCAGGCTGATGGATCAAGGATGTTCACAAAATTCTGGACCAAGTGGAATCCATACCGGCCGAGATATGTTGCGATTTGACGCTTCAACTCGATCCCGATTTATCCAATTTCCTTAGTCGGGAGTGGCGAGCGGCTTATGTCCCGATAACATTCTTTGTGTTGTTTCATTTCTAGTGTCTGGATTGATTGGTGGAGAAAGCCTCGTGGGTAAATCGGTTGTCCTTGCGTACAGCGGTGGACTGGATACCTCGGTTCTGGTGGGATGGTTGCAGGATGAAGGTTATGACGTGCACTGCCTGTACGTTGATCTGGGGCAGCCGTGTGAAGACCGCGATGCGATCATGCAGAAGGCTCGTGATATCGGAGCAAAATCTGCGGAGTTGGTTGATGTTCGGGAAGAGTTGTGTCGGGATTTTGCATTTCCCGTTCTGCAGTGGCAGGCTCGCTATGAAAACATTTATCTTCTGGGGACCAGCATCGCTCGCCCGTTGATCTCCAAGGTCTGCCTGCAGCGATGTCGAGAAGTTGGAGCAGTCGCCTTTGTGCATGGAGCGACCGGCAAGGGCAACGATCAGTGCCGATTTCAGTTGGCTGCAGAAGCTTTGGAACCCACAATCAAGATTATCGCGCCATGGCGAATGGAGAAGTTCCGCGACCTTTTCCCAGGTCGAACAGAGATGCTGGCTTATTGCGAAAAGAAGAATATTCCGGTGAAGGCCACTGCCAGGAAGCCTTACTCCAGTGATGAAAATTGCCTTCATATCAGCTACGAAGCGGGTGACCTGGAAGATCCGACGGTTGATGGCGCTAGTGTGATTGACTTTGGTATGTCCGTTTCGCCTCAACAGGCTCCGGATAAGGAAGAAACCGTTACAATTGCCTTCGAATCGGGTGTTCCGGTTTCAGTGAATGGCAAAGTACTGAGTGCCGCGAAGCTTGTGGAGGCGTTGAACGAGATTGGCGGACGAAACGGTTGTGGCCGGATCGACATTGTCGAAAATCGCTTCGTTGGAATGAAGAGTCGTGGAGTCTACGAAGCACCCGGTATGACGCTGTTGTACGCAGCTCATCAGGGGCTGGAACAGATGACGCTCGACCGTGACCTCACGCATCTGCGTGACTCGCTCAGTGCACAAGTTGCCGAAATGGTGTACTACGGCTTCTGGTACTGCGCGAAGATGGATGCACTGATGGCATTCATTCGGGAAACTCAAAAGCCTGTTACCGGCGAGATCAAGCTGACTTTGTACAAAGGCAATGTGCGGGTCAGCAGTCGGACATCTCCATACAGCCTTTACAAAGCCGAGATCGCGAGCATGGAGGGCGGCGGTTCCTATAATCAGACAGACGCGGAGGGCTTCCTGCGGATTATGGGCTTGCCGGTTCGTGTACAAGGCTCAGTTCGTCCTCGTAGCTACTGATCAGCAATAGTGTCACAGTCATTGCAATGGTCCAGATGCATTGCAATGACCCAGATGTTATCAGGCTATCGAAGATTAAGGCCTGATGTTTGAGATGCAAAAATCGAGAAGCCTGGCTTGTGAAAGTCAGGCTTCTGTTTTTTGACCGCAAAAAAATTGCCAACGCGACTACGGAATTCCGCGGACAATTTCCGGGCCGATGATCTTTGTCAGCCAGACGGGTAACTTTTGCCAGACGGCAATCACCTTGTCGAACTTGCCGCTGCTCGGTCGAACGTCTCCGATTTCGCCTTTGCGGAGATAGTACTGCCAAACGGCCGGATATTCTTCAGCACCCCATTGCTGCTTGAATTTGAAGGTGCCACTGTCTTGTGAGCTGCGTCCGAAGTCGAATGCCTTTTGGCCGCGTTCCACACTACGTTTCAGACAGTGCCAATACATCAGCATATTGCAGGCGGTGTAATTAAACTCTCTCAGCGCACTGGCGCTGGGGATCAGAGTGACTTCGGGGCCATGCAGCAGAAATCCCGATGCAATCGGCTGGTCGTTTTGCTTGATGGTACAGATCTCTGCCGAATCCCCGAATTGCGTCAGCATTTCGCGGAACAGTACTTTAGAAAATGGTGGCGTCCCGAGATCTCGCATATTGCGGCAGAACACCGAATAGAACGGATCAAGCTGATCGAGATGCCCGAACTCAGTGTGCAGTGAGTTGTCGTTCAGTGGCTTCTTCACCTGACTGCGAAGTTTTGACTTCAATCCAGTCCAGAGTTCATCTGTCGTTGCCGGCAGAGCCATCCGCATGTGAACTTTTTCCGTATTGGTGGAGTTCAGGCATTCGTTCTCGTGCCGTCGTTCATGCCGGAACTCCAGATGCTTAACCTTCAGTGTATCGGCCAACGCAACCGCGCGATCGATCAGGCGTGAGGCAATTTCTGGAGTATCGGCAAGCACACCGCCCGTATTGAGATACGGCTGGCTGACGAGGAAGCTCCCGAAAATTGGTCCGGAAATATGCATCAGGGGAAGCACACCAACAATTTGATGATCCCGTTCGACCCACAGAAAGTAGGGACGATGCCGAAACGCATTTGAAAAGACCGTGCCCCACTCGGTTCGAAGATGAAAGCCATCATAGCTCCATCGTTCAAGGTAGGCGTTCCACCGAGCCGGAGCAGACGATTCACAGTGAACACTGGTGGATGATGTGGCTGAAAGATTGGTTGTCATGATTGATCGAAGATTTCTTTACGGAACAGACACCACTAAGAGGCACTAAAAAACCGGGACAGGCACCCTCCCAAAGCTTGTTTGGAAGCGTTTTCTGCTTTGCTCGGGAGCCAGTCCCGGTTTTGTTAGGCGTTCTAAACACAAAACTGCAGGGAAATCGGGACGATGCCTGTCGTGGCACGTTTCTCCAAAACCATACTTTAGACATCGCAAGAACCAACAGGCTCGCATTGCCGGAGAGAAGATGTTTGATCGATGCCTGAACATTCCAGCATTGCCGTTTCTGAAATCTGAGCAGCAAGATTTTTAGAGAGTCGGCGATAGACGTCGACCACTTTTTTCATGCGACGGTCAAAGCAGAAATGATCCTCAACGGTTTGTCGTCCCGCACTTGCCAGTTGAGTCCTCACGGTGTCAGACACGACGCACTTGCGTACGGCACTGTGCAGAGCGTCTTCGTTATCGACCGGAACAACAAGTCCGTTCTGCTCATGCTGGACAAGTCTCGGGATCCCGTTGCAGTTCGTCGCCACAACGGCCCGCTGCGACGCCATTGCCTCCAGAACCACGTTTGGCAGACCTTCTCGCAAACTGCTCAGTACAAACAGGTCGATAGCTCGGTAAAGTTCGCGAGGGTCCGTAAGAAACCCGGCAAGTCGCACATGATCCTGCAGTTCCAGATCGTTGATTTGTTGCTGAAGCTGTTCTCGCAGATGCCCTTCCCCTGCGATGATCAGTCCCAGCGGCTGCCCTTCTTCGATCAGACGGCTGACAACATTGATCAAATGATGAAAGCCCTTTTCTTCGGAAAGACGTCCGACGGCACCAATCAGAAATCGCTGTGAATCAAAGCCGAATCGAGCCTTGTCACGCAAAGTTGCCGGAGCGGTGGCGTAGTCTTCCAGAACAATCGCATTGTCAATCTGATGCAGACGGTCTTTTGAAATTCCGCTCTCTGTGCATCGCTCATGCAGATCGTGCGAAACGCAGATCACTTCCTGATATCGCTTCATGCAGAAGCGGTCGATCTTGTAATAGAGCGGAGTGCGGGATGTAAATCGCACCCAACCATGAGCGGTCGTCACAAGATGCATCTTGTGGAACTTGCTCAGCAGCCAGCCAAGTGCATTACTTTTGTAGTCGTGCGCGTGCCATACTGTGACGTTCCGCTCACGACAGATGCGAAGGCAATCACGAACCACCTGCCAGTCGACAGGTCCCTTATCATCAATACCAATGATCTCAGCACCAGCCGATGCGGCTTTTCGCTCCAGTGTTGCGAAACCCGGATCACCGGGCGGTCGCATAAAAAGGCACGCGCAGTCAATCCCGTAGCCTTTCAGGTACCGTGGCGAATTCAGAATTGTCTTCTCGGGTCCGCCACCGGTGCCGGTGACTACTCTTGTATGCAGGACGAATGGTGGCTTCATGTTTCTCTCGAATTTGATGTCTTGCTCGGCCGCAAAGTTCAGCAGGTACAGGATGTCGCTGAGCTATTGTTCGGGCCGTGAATTGCACTCTGACAGTTCAACTTTGGATGCTGCCTTGAAAGCAATGATCGGTGGAAGACTCTTAGAAGTACTGACCACCGGTTTTTCGCACTTCAACAGATGCTCGAATCTCTCCGATTTGCTTTTCCAGCTCTCCTGCTGCAATCTGCAACGCGCAAGGCCTTGAGCGACTGAGATCCCACTGTAGACTCGATTGCGCACAATCTGGCTGAACTCTTCGGGACTCTCGGCCACGTCCAGACAGTCACTCCACGAGTCCGTCGACGGCAGGCGATTCACGACAACGGCTTTGCCTGTCGCGAGATACTCTTTTAGTTTCAATGGCTGCATTGCTCGTGTCACCGGAAGATCAGCGTAAGGCATGATCAATACATCGGCCTGTTCAGCGATTGCAGGCAAAGCTGACAACGGCTGTGCTGGCAGAGTTCGGACATTGGGCAATGCAAGAACCGCTGGATCAGGATTCTGCTGAGGCCCGATCAGAATAATCGTCCCTTCAATCAATTCGTCAGATAGCCGAATCAGTGACGCTGAATCCATCCGTCGATCAATGACGCCCCAGAAAACAATCCGTGGCCCGGGAATGTCGTCCAGCGGAGTTGACTGCGTTTCTACCGGAACCGCGTCTGAACACGCGGGAGTTGCGCGTTCGCTTTTGAATGTTGCGAGAGCGGCAATTGTCTTATTGTCGCGTTGCGATTCGTTTGCCTGCTTAGGGTCGCCAAAATGATCATTCATAACACAAAGCTTCGGAGTCTGCCGAAGTTCGGTCGGCGAAGTACTGACAGACGTTCGTGCCAGGTCCGGCCATCGACTTGCGGAATCTGCACGCAATGGCGAAATGCGTTGAGAACTCCAGAAATCCACATCGACACCGTGTGTCAGCAACGAAGATGAACGGCCTTCCTTCGCAATCATTGCCTGAAGTGTTTCGCTGACTGCGATCAACGCGTCTGCCTTCTGAATCATGTCCTGATCCATCCGACGCAGGGTTTCCCCATCAAGACCAGGCCATTGAGAGAAGTCGTCGACGCAATAATAGATCCATCGCTCAACCGGCAATGAATCAGGCAGGTCAGCGGTGATCGGCAGTGTTGTGACAGCAAAAACTGGTTGAGGCAACTGCTGGATCAAAGGTGCTAACTGCTTTGAAAGCAACCAGCGATTCAATCGGCGATCGCGATCACTGCTGAACCATGGCCACATCTTTGGATTCACGACCTGAAGATTCGGGTGAGTCTGCGATTTGTGACTCAAGGATGGCGAGTCCTTTTTTGACACGCTCTGGATCTGAGAAGCACCCGACAGAGATTGTCTCGCGCGAGTCAGTTTTCCGGATCCCCATTGTGACAGTTTCTCTGCCACTCTCTTCAGGGTCTGAACATCCAGTCGAGGCGCGCGAGTCCCTATCGTATTGACCCAGAGAACCGGGTAACGATCCAGTAAGTTGCCAACAAGATGCTGACACGACGATGGATGGCGGCCCCAGTCGTCGGAGAAAACGAGCAGCGAACCGATTTGGTCAGAAGGTGGGCAGTGGGCAATCATGAACGTGCTCCCAGTTTTCTGGCGGGAGATATCTTCGTCGCTGGTTGTTCGCGATCCGTTCGACCGTGTTTCGGTTCGATTGTTTCTCGATAAACGTCTCGGTAACCGTTCAACATGCCATCCAAAGAGAACTTCTCATTAGCCCGTTGAGCTGCGGTTTCCGCCATTTGCTCGCGAAGACTTCCGTCGCGATATAACTCAATCAGCGATTTCGCAAGTGCAGCATCGTCTCGTGACGGCGCCAAAAAACCGGTGACACCGTGCTCAATGAGCTCCGGCAAACCGCCCACGGCCGTCGAAATCACCGGGCGCCGAGCGGCCATCGCTTCTATCACTGTCAGTGGAATTCCCTCACTGATACTAGACATCAGAAACACGTCGGCTGCCGCAAGCAAATCTGCAACGTCTTGCCGCGTTCCGGCCAGTGTGACCGTTTTCTCAAGTCCTCGCTCGCGAATCGTCTGTTCAATCGCCGCTCGCTGATCACCATCGCCTGCCAGCAGCAGACGCAATCCGGGAATCTGCTGACGCGCTGCATCAACGGCTCGCAATGCGGTCTGATGATCCTTCAACTCGTGCAGACGCGCGACGAGGACGGCAACGAAATCGTCTGATGAATAACCGAATTCTTTACGGATGTTCTCTCGAGCACCTGGCGATGATTTGCCGAGTGCCTTCAGATCGACACCGTTGTAGATGACTTCAACACGAGACTCCGGCAATCCTTCGTTATGAATCAACGCCTGTCGTACGGCTCCTCCGCATCCAATCAGTCGATCACAACTGCGCAACAGCAGTCGATTGACGATGGATCGTTTTCGGCTCGGCAGATCAGGAAAGTGGCGGCCATGTTCTGTAAAGACAACCGGGCGCCGCCCAATCAGTCCACGGCTCAGCATCGCCTGAAAGAAAGGCGTGTACTGGTGAGCGTGCAGGATCTGAGCGCCTTCGCGATCGGCGAAGGACTTCAGACGTTTTGCGCATCCGCGATCAATTCCTGGCTGTCGATGAAGATGTTCGACAACGAATCCATCCCGCTTGAGGCGGTCGCCGATTTCTCCGATTTCATCCAGAACCGCGACGACGCAGTGAAACTCATCGCTGAGTCTGCGTACCATCTGATCCACCAGAATTTCGGCCCCACCAACGCCCAGCGCATGAATGACATGGCAGATCGTGGGCCGATCGTCGATGGGAGTAATGCGAAGATGTTTCGGTGATGCCTGAATCATGATGAGGGATGGTCGTAAACGTTGGGGATCGAATTGGAATCTCTGAAACGAATGAGTGAAAAGCGTCTCTAAATTTGACGTCGAAAGGCTTGCAGTGTGTTCCTGATTCGACCAACGTTGAATGCTTTGAAAGACGCCTTCAGCAGTCGGGCTGGCGATTTCAGCAGCTTCTTGATTCGAATCTTCTGGGGAACAAACATGGACCATGAACCAAAGTCGTACTGAGCATTGCACGCGGGGATTAATGCTGGTTCGGCGATTCGGTGGAAGACGTCTCGATGACCTTCTGTCATGACGATGGACAGACACCGTGCTGTCAAAGAGGAGTCACCAAAGGCTTCGAAATCTTTCCACGCAGAATCATTAATCTCGTCAGCTTTTTTACGCATTGCAGCTGCATGAACAATATCGTCTTCGCACGTGGCAGCGATTCTTAGAACGTTGGCTTTACGGAAATCCTGAGCGGCCCACGCTTCGGTGGGATACTGCAGTTCCTCGGGACAATCGAGTGTTCGGCGTTCTTTAACGGACATCCAGCGCCCATAAGTCTTCATGACGTCGCGGGAGTAGCTGTACATTGCGTCGAACATCTCGGCATCACGTTTGGCAATCAAATAACGTCCGAGCGAATTCAGGAAGACGGTGTAAGACCAATGCCCTTCCGCGTCCAGCAGATGCAGATCGTCAGGATTCTGCGATGGGTGAACGCATCGTCGAATGAGCTCTTCCAGTTTGCTCAAATATTGCGAAGAGTTCGTCAGCAACCATGCGTCGAGCAGTGCATTGATAGAGTTACCAGCGCCGCGGCCGGGGCCATGATAGTCTTCAAAGACTGTGGCCGAAGCCGCGCCGGTCGGGCCATCATCAAGCAATCCGAAGACCGTGTTTCGGCCGTCGTCCATTTGAATGACCCAGTCTGCGAGAGACAGGACGGTGTCGCGGGCCTCGAAGCTGCCTGTCAAGAAATGGTAGTGCAACAGACCTGTCGTATAGTTGTGCTCACAGCTCGGACCACCACCGTAGGGCTGACCGGGCTTTTGATTATGTTTTGAATACGTTCGGTGCGTGCATGATTGTGCATCGACGTAGTGATCTGTATGCCAGAACAGTCCACCGTTGAAAGCAGCTCGGTCCACACTGGTGTGGTAGATGTCAATATCCATCACATGGCGAGCGAGCGGATCGAACAGGTCGAACCACTTCAGATCGGCCGTTGAGGCCATCTGAAGGATCCCACCGAAGATCATGTCGAACTGATTGTTGTAGTGCGAAACAATCGTGTTCGATCCTGCGTAATGCGTTTGTTCATGGTCAGCAGGAACGTCCCCGAAATTTCGCCATCCATATTCATCGATTGAAGCGCGACGTTCATTGAGGTTGAAACGGTCGGAAGTTGCAGCACTCAGGTAGTGCATAAATCGCTCATGAGATTGCAACGGCGACGACAGTGGGAGATCCAATCGATCGCTTCCGTGTACCGTCTCTTCTGGCTGCGATGGGCGACACCGTGAATCGTTGCAGTCAGCGGAGAACCATGGCATTACGTTCGCTTGCGATATTGATCTGGCAGATTGCATCAGGCGTGGCGCATCAAAAACCCAATCCAAGTTATTCAGGTCAGAATCGCCACAATGGGTGGCGATCCAGCATGACTGTGTCTTTTGCTCACCACCCTGCAATTCGTGAGTCACACCGGCTAGTGCAGGGAAGAAGCCGACTTCCATCGTCCCCATGGCGGACGCGATGCTGCCGGGAAACTGCTGCCAGAATTCCGGGACTGCAATCGCCAGACTGGAATTGTCGCCTTCAATCAAGAATGTTGGCTCGGCACGATAGCCGCGCAGTGTTCCGAATTCGCAGTGGGTTTCATAACCGCGAGTTTTGATATCAATCGAATTTGCGGCACTGATGTGATTCGGGCTGCTCCAGAATCGACCACCACTGCCGTGCTGACGAAGAAATACTTCGGCCATGGATGAGCGAACAGTCTGGTCGCGTCCAAGCTTCCAGTGAGTCGTGGCGTTGGCGGGAACTTCATCACTGCGGATTGAGAGTTCCAGGCTGCGAAATACAAATGATCCGGAATCCCCCAGATCCCAAAGTCCACCGGCATGTTTTGCACGACGCGTATTGCGAATTCGAGTTTCAGCCTGAAGCAGGCCGACGTCCGACCAGTGAGTTAGACGAAGTTGCAACGTTACGAATGGCATCGACTGAATTCGCGCAGAGATCACAAAGACCTGCCGAATACTTCCGATCACTTCATCTCGAATACCATCAAATTGAAGCGGCAGTTCCTCTCCGTTGAGATCACAGATCTGCGGCCGCAAACGCACGATTCGTTCGGTCGGAAGATCGCCTCTCAGATCTTGCGAAACAACAATGATCTCACCATTAACGATCTTTACGGTCGTCAGCTTTACGGTCGTCAAACTGTCCGTGCCGCAGCCGCCCGTATCGACGTTGCCTTCATTCGATGATTGGCAATCAACGACGATCCCAAGTTCTTTGCCTGCAGGACAAGCGTCTGGAGCGACAAAGCTGGCCAGCATCCAGCGAACACTTCCATCATTCCAGCGATTCAGAACTTCCAACTGAGCGGGTACAGCTCGATCAAATCCATCCACGGTGCCACGAAAAGCATCCTTCACTTGCCCTTTGGGCAGACACAATCCGGCAATGACTGGAACATTTTGCGCAGCGTTATGACGCGCCTTCAGCACCGCCGGAACGACGACCGACTGTTGCTCGTTTCGAATGTGACTGGTTGTGGATTTCAATGCCATGCTAATAAGTGTCAGGTTAATTGTTTGGTTCGAAATAGCGGGGCGGCTTTTGGTGTGCCCCTTTTCGCGTTTCGCGGCAACACTGGATTTCTGTTTTAAGTTTTGAAGACAAGATGATCTTTGTGACCCGTGCGTCGAACGGGACGATTACCCGGTTTTGACCACGCATCCAGCCATCGAGCAAGAATCAGCAAACTCCAGATCAGTTGCCCATGTCTGCCTGTCCCGCGACAGTGAGCCTCATAAATCTCTCGTGCCTTCTTTACGTTGATAAACTGAGCCAGGGAACCATTAGGATCCAGGACGTAACTTTGCACCTGATCCCTGAGAGAGCCTCGCAGCCATTGATCAATCGGAAGTTCAAAACCCTGCTTGCGGCGATTGACAAGATCGTTCGGAAGACGAGACTCAAACAGTTGCTTCAGAATCCATTTCTTGGAACCACCACGGATTTTGAATTCCGATGGCATGGAAGCAACAAGCTCCATCAACTGCCAGTCGATCAGTGGTGGTCGAACTTCCAGACCAAAGCCCATGCTTGCTCGATCGACTTTCGTCAGAAAGTCGTCTGGCAACAGAACGTTTGTGTCGGCTGACAACATGCCGCTCAGATCATCACGATGGCCGTGCTGGAATGCTCGAACAATCGACAGTTCTGGACGATAACCGTTGAGCGATGTTGAAAACTCTCGATTCAACAGACTGCTTCGAACCGATTTTCGACATGCGGAAACAGTGTTTGCGTACGCTTCAGCCGGATCGAGTGACAGATTTTGGAGCAAAGTCTTGAGACGTAATGGACGTGGCAACCAATCCACTTTGGGCCAGACGGCAGCCAGCGGTTTGAGAACCAGCGACCGCACCAGCCGCGGAATATGGTTACGTATTTCGGCCTCTTTCAGGTCATGAGCGTATCGCGAATAGCCGCCAAAGAGCTCGTCACCACCGTCGCCTGACAGCACGACTTTGACATGCTGAGCGGCCAGACGCGAAACTGCCATCGTGGGGATCGCCGACGCGTCGGCGAAAGGTTCGTCATAAAGAAACGTCAGATCATCCAGATCGCGAGCCGCTTCCGGCGTGACGATTTCTTCCGTATGAATGCAGCCGAAGTGATTGGCAACTTCTCGAGCGTGAGGCAGTTCGCTGAATTCTTCCTCATGAAAGCCAATGGAAAATGTCTTCACGGGATCCGAGCGAAGTCCGGCCATCATGGCCACGATCGCGCTGCTGTCGAGTCCACCGCTGAGGAAAGCTCCAACGGGAACGTCCGCGACAAGATGCGCGGAAACACTTTCCTGAAGGGCGGCGTCAACTTTTTGCTTCCAGTCGTCAATCGTTGAGCGATCTTCATGACTGAACGATAACTGCCAATATCGTTTTGGCGATGCCTGGAATTCAGCCTGCGAAATCCGAAGGCGATGTCCGGCAGGAAGTTTGGATACGCGAGAAAAGATGCTTCGTTGTCCGGAAATAAATCCGAACGTCAGATAGTCCTCAATCGCAGTCGGATCAATGGATCGGTCAATGTTTGAGTGTGCGAGAATAGCCTTCAGCTCGGACCCAAAGATCAGCTTTTCATTGTCACGGTAAATGAACAGCGGTTTCTGTCCAAGGTGATCGCGGGCCAGCAGTAGTTCGCGGCGTCTTGCATCCCAGATGGCAAACGCAAACATGCCTCGCAGATGTGTGCAAAGTTCCGGCCCATGCTCTTCATAGAGATGCACAAGTACTTCGGTGTCCGAGTTTGTCCGAAAAGTGTGGCCGCGATCTTCCAGTTGCCGTCGCAGTTCCTGATAGTTGTAGATTTCCCCGTTGAAGACAACGTGAATCGATTCATCTTCGTTCGAAAGTGGTTGTCGTCCGCCTTCCAGATCGATAATGGCCAGCCGACGGTGAATCAACCCAACCTGGCCAGCCCGAAACGTACCTTCGCCGTCCGGACCACGGTGCGCAATTGCATCCCCCATCTCTGTCAGCAGTTCCGCACTGACTGAGTGATTGGAATTGGCGTATAGAATTCCTGCAATGCCGCACATGGATCACTGGTCTCCCAGATTTGTCCTGTTGATGAGTCTCGATTCAACTCTCAGCTAAAGGAATTCATGGTTGGTCTGATGCGTGTTGTTGCCATCAGAGGGTGCCGCCAAGTCGTTCCAGTAAAGCCGAGATTCAAAAAGACCCACGCTCCGCGCACATCCCCTCAGAGCACGACAGAGACGTGGGTCTTGCACAAAGCTAGGTCACAACCTTGAATGAGGCGGCAGGTTTGACGAAATCCGTGTGTCATAAAGGAGACATTTGAAGGGACCATGATGTGGTGTTGCATTCAGGCATCATTGCTCTGCGCAAGATTCCCCGCGTTGCCATCTCCGTTGTCAAACATATGGGTGCGCAAAATCGGACTGAAACAACTGATCGTTACAAACGAAACAATCATCGAAAAATCTTCGACCGTGCCAGTTCGTGGTGCAAGAAACCGCTCCAGGGCCGGATACAGAGTGAGGAATCAGCGAGATTCCTCGAGGCTGAATCCTGGACGTGCTGAATCCCGGATGCATTGATGTGCGAGTGACTGGAAGTCGACGAGGCCAGCGTTAGAACTCGACTTCGAGCAGCAACGTCACTCAACCGTGACTTGTTTTAGGGAAACGGTGCCGTCCGATTGTTGCACAGGTTCGTAGCGAACACGCTGCCATGCGACGGGATTTTTGTCGGCATCTCGCTTCGAGATCAGGCGGCCGTCGGCGGAAAATTCCTGCGGTGGCTGATCGGCCATGACTCGGGTCCAGCCCAGCAATTCATTTTGTTTATTGTAGTGATACTCATCCCGCCAATTTTTCGGGATATCAATAAACGGATCCACATATCTGCGGCTGATGACGGGATCCGCATAGTCAACCGATTCAATCTGGCGTTTTTCGTTGTACGTCCGTTTTTCGTTCGCAAGAGTAAACGAACTGACGAAACCAGGCAGGGAGATCGCATTGTCACTGCCGATGTGAACGGCGGCGAACACGCCGACATCGACTCTGTTTGAGTCCATTCCAGTCAGCCCTGGAATGGCAGCTCGCTCGTGCCATTCGATCATCACTTCCGCCCTGGTGCCGGCATCGTCCAGCGGTCGAATGTGAACGCGTTCAGTGTCGCCCTGCAAGACAACCCACCGAAACGTCATGGGACGCGCAGCAACGTCAACACTGTCTGATGCATCAATCACCATTCGTCGTTGAAATGCAGTGGATCGAAAGACGCGTGAAATAGCGGATGGTGTATCGAACAGTTTTTCGGCTGGCCCCGAGTGAAAATAATCTTTTCCTGGAAGACCAAGATCCTCTTCCACAACTTTCAACCTCACGAGAGGCGGTATCGTTTCGTGCGTCATCTCATGAGCCATGCGAACCATTCGCAACGGATCAAGACGCTCGCTTTGAAACACAACGGGGTGCGCCGATCCAGAAAGGTAGTCCTCGTCTGTCAATATCGACATCTGACTCTGACGAAGGATCTTCTGGAGCACTGCAATCAGTATGTGATTGTCAACCAGCGTCTTTTTGACGTCGGGATGAAAAGCGGCAAGCGTCAACGCAATCGCTTCCAGGAACGGCTGGTCGGATCCGGACGAGCCTTGTGAAATTATCCAAAACGGTGTGTTCGCCACGTACACATCACCATGCGTCGTATCAAAGTCATTATGCTCGGGGTAACAATAAAGCTGATTGTTTACAAACTGACTCCATGCGATTTTCATCAACATGTCGTCGTGCATAAGCATTCGCGGATTGCTTCTCCAGAAGGGTGTATTCACCTGAGCGGTCGAAGAATTGCCAAACGTTGGCTGTTCAAACGCCTGCCCAATTCGCATTCCCCAATCAGCCTCCGCTTTCGATGCTTCCGGTGAGTATTCCACATGCGCGAGCATCGGAAACTTCGTGAGATTTAAGTTCGAATGATCACGATCGCGATTGTCGTAGAGATCACCGTAATGGCCGGCGGCAGTTCCTTCCCTGATCCAGGCATTGACCAAAACTTCGGCTGCCGAAGTTCCAATGATTTGATCTCGTGAGATTGGCGACCGTGGAGCGGGATCAAAGTAAGTGATCAATGACATCCGTTCGTTGCTCCAGCCTGTGTTCTGTTCCGTCACGAGTGCGACACTGTTTTTAATTTCTCCAGGCTGAAAGGGTATTACGGGATGGTCAGGCACATACGGCGTCATGGCAATTTCCAGAATCTCGGCGAACATCGATTCTACTCGCAGAGACTCCAGATCTTTGTCCGTCTGAAGCCTTGTGATATCGCGAAAGCCTTTTTCTACAGATCTCTTTAAACTGGAAAGTGCTGATTGAGTTTGTCCCGAGACTGCTTGCACACAGGCCAGATTATACCAGCCGTTTGGGTCATCAGGATCAAGATCTGTGAGTCGAATCGCGATCTGCTGTGCCGCGTCGAAATTCTTTTGCGAAAAACTGCTGAGCAGCATTTGTTGCAGTCGGAATCGTTCGACTCGTTTCATGGGCTGATCAAAAAGTGCAGCACGTTCAACAGGCTCCGGCCGCGGCGGAGCTGGGAGAACCGCAACTGCAGAGAAGAGCAAAATGATTGAGATCAGCGAAGGCACGTTCTTCATCAGCGAGACTCGCAAAGATGCGACTACAGAATTCAGAAAATCCGGAGATTCCATGTCGCCCGGATCATAGTGCAGGACATCGGTGCAAGGCGAATTGGTCGAGCCGACCTGTTGAATCATTCTGCAATGAAAAATGGCCGATATTCCGTGGACGCTCGACGGTTGGCCAGTCAGTCGCAACAATCGAACCACTTTATTGTTTTGGTAAACAGGAGCTGAAAGGTGATCATTGATTCGCATCAGCATTTCTGGAAGCTGGATCTTCCGTTTGATTATGAGTGGCTGAAGGAACCGCAACACGTACCCATTTGCAGGGACTTTCTGCCAGCCGATCTGCAGCCGCATCTGACAGAGTCGGGTGTCGACAAAACCGTTTTCGTGCAGACACAGCATTGTCTTGAGGAAAATCGATGGGCGCTTCAACTGGCCGAACAAAACAACTTTCTTGCAGGTGTTGTCGGCTGGGTGGATCTTGCGTCCGAACAATGTGAATCTCAGCTAAGCGAGTTCCTCAGAAATCCAAAGTTTGTTGGCATTCGACATGTGACTCAGGCGGAGCCGGATGATGACTTCATCATTCGCCCGAATGTTGTCCGAGGGCTACAGGTTCTGCAAAAACACAAGATGCCTTTTGATTTGCTTTTCTTCACTCAGCATCTGAAACACGCAGCGACGCTGGCTCAAATGCTGCCTGAACTTCCGATGGTGATTGATCATCTCTCAAAGCCGAAAATCAAACAAGGAATTACCGCTGGCTGGACTGACGACCTGAAGAAAGCGGCCTTGTATCCAAACATGTATTGCAAGATCAGCGGCATGGTTACGGAAGCTGACTGGAAGAACTGGAAACCAGAAGACCTGAAGCCGTATGTTGAAACGGCACTGGAGGCATTTGGGCCGGATCGGTGCATGTTCGGATCTGACTGGCCTGTCTGCGAGCTGGCAGCTTCCTACGAAACCGTTGTGTCAACAACAAAGAGTCTTCTGAGTTCGCTCTCAGAATCTGAACGCGATCAGATCTTTGGTGGCACAGCAAAGCGTTTTTACCGACTTCAGGTTTGATGAAGTTGGCCGTGGATCAGCCGGTGCAGTCGTTCATCCAGCAAGCTTGGGATTCGCATGCAACTCATACTGAAGTCTCCAAAATCTGTGTGTCGGCTTGGCACGGACACGATATAGGCGCCTGCCGCGGCCGCAGCGCGGGTGCCTGTTTCGCTGTCTTCCAGAACCAGCATTTCAGAAGGATTCACTTCTAGCAGGCTGGCCGCTTTGAGATAGATCTCCGGGTGCGGCTTTCCATGAGTGACGTCTTCGGCGGTAAGAGTCAGATCCACCCGATCCAGCAACTCAAACTTTGTCAGCAAGTGGATTAAGTACGCTCGTGGCGACGATGTTGCAACGGCCCGAGGCAGTTGTTTCGCATCAAGCAGATCGAGCACCTCCAGCAAACCCGGCATAGTCGCCAGTCGATTTTCAGCAATCGATTCGAAGAGAACTTTTGTTTCCATCATCAGGGATTCGAGAGACTCTGTGATGCCGGTCATTTCTTTCAACACAGTGAAAGCTTCCACCGGTCGACGTCCCATCATCCCATGACGTATTTCGTCGGTCATGACGAGGCCCCGTCGCGACATCAATTCGACGCCAGCCAGCTCAAAGACATCCTCTGTGTTCAGCATAAGACCGTCGAAATCAAAAACAACGGCCCGAATTATGGGAGTATTATTCATATAAAAAACTATTCACGTCCTCAACGTTGGCAGAACAACCGCCTGTCCAGAATGAATTCGTCATCTGTCAATCCAGGTTGATGTCTTGATGCCGTTCGACGGGTAAACGCAGTGCGTTATTCCGATAAAGAGAGATCCGGTTTCCTCAGGCTCGTTTGCGAATGCTTCGTTTTGTTTCAACAGAGACCGTGCGGTCAGAGAACTAGCTTGAGGTATAAACGCCAATCCTGCTCGGTTCATTTCTTTGCCCGGCCATCTTTTTGCCCAATTGCCATTCTTTTGTGACGTGTCGGATTTCTGTCATCGATCGCGGTGTTGATCTATGGCTTCATCAATAAAAATTCTCTGTAGTTATCGGGCAAAGACAGGCTTGTCGGGCAAAAATATGGCCGGGCAAAACAGATGAAGTCCCACGAGAATGGCGTTGTCATCAACCTGAGTAAACCGGATATCTCTTTTTCAATATTCCAACACGACGAGCGAGCAAGTCGAGCTGTTCACTTGCTGACTCTGCGTGCTGGTACATTCGCAATTGCCGCTTGTGTGACGGCAGTTTGGTTGGCAGAGATTACCTCGTTGCAATGTCAGAAACAATTCGGGGCAGCCGATCATCGCGACGCGACTGACAAATGGAGTTCGATTTGCACAAATGCGACTGCGTGTCCTATGCCGCCGCAGTGATGCGAACCGCTTCCGGCGTTTCGACACTTTGCCCCGTTAGTTCACTCAGGAGCAGATCGGCCGTTCGTTTGGTGGCACCCACATTGGTTGCGTGATTCGCCAAAACATTGAGTGTCTCTTTGCGTGCTGACAACGAAGCTGAGTTCTTCAGCCAGTCCGTTAAAACGGAAGTCATTCGCTGGATGTCGTTTTCCGGATCGCCATTCGAGATAAATTCAGGCATGACTTCGTCATCGGCAATCAGATTCGGCAACGTAATGAAGCGGCACTTCATCAGGAATCGCGAGAAGAACCGGCCGATCGTTGGTACGCGGTAAAGCACGATACCGGGCTTACGTCGCCCTAGTAGCTCCAGGCTGATTGAACCGCTGACCATAAAGCAGCAATCCGCAGATTCGATCGCTTCCGGCGTTTTGTTCACAAAATATTCGAGCGGTGCAGGAAGATTGGCCTGGGATTCCAGTTCCCTGCATCGATCCATTTGCTTCTGCTTGTAACTTCCGACGATCCATCGAGTTTGTGGAACGGATTCCGATACGCGCCGCACGACTTCCAGCATCACGGGCCAGTTCTTCTCGATCTCATGGTTGCGAGACCCCGGAAGAAGAGAAACCACAGTCGCGGAAGATGTCCCGCGCATATCCTTCAAAACGGAAGCGTCCAGTTGTCGCTCGGCGACTTGATCAAAAAACGGATGTCCGACCCAGGTCGTTTTCACACCACGCGAGCTATACCAATCATATTCAAACGGCAATGCGCAGATGACATGGTCGACCCACTTGCGAACTCGCTTGATTCGCCAGCCAGCCCAGCCCCAGAGTTGCGGCGGAAGATAATAGTAGACGGGAATACCTCGCTGCTTTGCGGCTCGAGCGATCCACCAGTTGAATCCGGGGAAGTCGACCAGCACCACCGCGTCCGGTGGATTTACGTCAAAATGTGCTTCAGCCTGCTTCACCAGTCGGCGAAATTTGGCCAGCAACGGGACCACTCGCAGGAATCCCATTACCGCGAGTTCTGTCAATTCGAAGTGCAAATCACAACCGGCATCTCGCATGCTGGGGCCGCCAAAGCCCTCGGCAGAGAATCCGGGCTGACGAGATTGGAGTTCGTGAATCAAACGAGCGGCGTGCTGATCGCCACTAGGTTCGCCGGCAGAGAAGAATATTTTCATGGTGAAATCCGTTCACTTTTTCAGCGTGGCAATTGAAAGTCAGCCAATTCCAGACCTGGTCCTCAGGCCCTCGGAGACAATCACACCGGAAATATTTAACCACTCCGGAAATACTTAACACCCCACAACTTTGCCAAACCTCGTTGTTTTCGGACTTCATTTTGACAGGATTGTTCGATTCGGTCTAGACTGCGAGCGGCGGCAAGGGAATTTGCCGTAATCTGCGGATGCCGAAAGACGGTTCCGGCGATCTGACTTCACCGCTGTTCTGAAGTCGACTCACAAGGATGTTCAGTATGAAGATTGTTGGCATCATTCCAGCCCGGCTTCAGTCGACTCGACTACCACGCAAACTTTTGCTGAACGCAACTGGAAAACCGTTGCTGCAGTATGTCTGGGAAACTGCGTGCGAATGTCCCGATCTCCACGATGTTGTTATTGCGACGGATAGCGAAGAGATCGCCGACGTCGTCCATGCGTTCGGAGGCCGAGCGGAGATGACTGGTCAACATAACAGCGGTACGGATCGCATCGCAGAATTGACTCGACGCTGTTTTTCTGACGCCGATGCTGTTGTCAATCTTCAGGGCGATGAACCAGAATTGGACGCCAGTGTGGTGGCTGCTCTGGTGAAAGAAATTCGATCGCCTGGTTGTCAAATGGCGACCGTGGCTGCTCCAATTACTTCACCCGATGTTGTACTAGATCCCAGCTGCGTCAAAGTGGTGACCGACGTAAACGGTCGAGCGATGTATTTCAGTCGCTCACCAATACCGTTCAGTCGAGACATTGCGATTGAAGATCATTTTCGAGATGGCGAGCCGTCTCCATGGTTGCTTCATGTGGGACTCTACGCATACCGCCGCGAGTTTCTGCTGAAGCTGACATCCATGCCACCGTCGCCCCTGGAGCAACTCGAGAAGCTGGAACAGCTTCGCGCGCTTCAATCAGGAGCGACCATCTCAGTCGCTGTGGTTAACCATGCGGCCGTCGGCATTGACACTCCAGAGGACTATGCAGCCTTTGTGTCGCGACAATCAATGCAAAAGCAAATACGACGGGCCGCATAAGACTGGCCCGACAAAAGTCGAATTTCGAAGTACGGCAGGTTTTTTAGCCTGCCGTTTCTTCTGAAGTGTCTGCAGAATTCAAATCTGCACCACGACTTACGGAGTTCCGGCGCACTCTCTCACCGAGAACTCATTGCCTGATGTCTAATTTTGCCGATCGTTTGAAGCAAAGTTTGGGTAAGAAACGCAATTAGTCGGCGGCCGGCCATCGCCAGATGTAATCGTCATCTGCAGGATTCATCTTAAAGTAGTCGGGTTCACGAATGCTGCACTCTTCAAAGCCGTTCGTTTCTTCGTTCATGTTTTTGCCGACCGATTTCAAAACGAAACCAGCGTCAGTTGCCTGATAGAGCAAATCAGATCCACTGAAGGGATCCACCAGCAAGTCTGTTGTTGCCGCAGAAAATCCCTGGACTTGAAGCACAGCAGAAAGCTTTTTTGGAAACTGGCCATGGATCTGCCGCCACCTGGCAAGTCGAGCGACAATTTGAACCACTCGTCGGCGAAGATCGCGAGCATGGGTCGGAGCGATTGGCTCCCACGTGAATAAACTTGCCTTGTTTAGTTCATAGATCAACCAGTCTGTGGGATCCCATGCCGACCACGGTGGGACTTCATCAGCGTTGATGACTTGCTGAGGTTGGGCATTCAGCTCGATTCTCTCTGTCTGAATTGCCATACTCTGCTGTCGCCATGTTGAAAGTCTGGCAGTGGCAACCAGTTTGTCCAGAAAGAGATTTCTTTTCCGCAGAACTCTGTTCCAGTCCGTTGCGTGCCAGCAGCGTCGCGCCTTCCAATAGGCAAATCGGCCAGTAAATCCAAAGGGTGTTCTGACATCTTGCCCCTTCGAGTAGAACATCGCCTGAACTTCGTCCAGTTGGATAAATCGCTCCATACGGTCAATGATTCTGGCCAGATCAAGGATTGTTTGCCCTTGCGGCAGGGCTTCAATTCGCTGGCAATTTTCGTCGCTCAGGTTGTCAGCCATCAGAATCTGCATGAGTAATCCCTGGCCTGCGCGAAGCTCAAGACTTGTCGCACAACTTGTGGCAACCATACAAAGACCGTCCATTCGGCCTGCGACTCGGTAAATAAAATCGATGTCAGCGATCGCGGCGGAAAAGTCCCCCTCTCCGGCGAGATGCATACTTCGCAGCAGAAACCGGTCGGCAATGTCGCGACAATTCTGATGAATCTCAAGACCTATATCGCCGGCGGCCGGTCGAGGTTGGGACTCCTTCGGGCCAGGGAACTCGACTGGCAATGGCGCGTTCTGCTGAAATTTTCTGATCGCGTTGTACCAGTCAGAATTTGCCGTTATGGCCTGAGCAACGATGGGGTCTTCGTCCGTTGTGAACGGGACTCGTTGTCGAACGAGCAGCGTCATGTCTCTGAAAACACGAATCTGCTCGTAGCTTGCGATCGATTTCTGGGCGTCGCCAAGACTGTCTTTTAGGAATTCGACGGGGTGGCGATAAAGGATCTTTTCCGTTCCAGGCGGATGCGGTCGATTCGTATCGATCAGGGTGCGAGGCAGCTTTGCTTCTCGTTCATTCGCAAATATGGCAAGCCATGGATCATTCTGAAAGTCGTCTTCGGCCTGGTCTATGTCCGAGCGAATGACGCTGAGAAAATCTACCAGACCTGTGTCAGCAAGAGGTTCTGTCAGGCGTGTTGTCTCATACGAAATCACGATTGGCTCTGGCCAGCCAAAAATATGCCAGGCCATAAAGGCCAATGGGATCGCGAAACCTGCAAAGACCCAGATGAATAATCCTCTGCGAGAATTCCAGGGTAAGCGGGACCGAAAAGATTTCGCATTCATAGACGTGGAGCCTTGCCGAATATCAACTGGCTCCGGATTCTGATGGGCTGCTGTTTTCGTCGGACTGCTGATTTGCTGGAAGCGACGACTGGACTTGTTCGTCCTTCAGACGACGCAACGTCTGCATTCGGTCGACAGTCATTGCCAACACACTGAGCACAATGACGACAACAAATTCCGCAGCCAGCAAACTATTGCCGTTCTTGTTCAACCATCTTGCCAGCGGAGCTCGTTCGTCGCTGAAAAGGATGGCAATCATCGAGAGTACCGTAATCGCAAATATGGATGTGGCGGGAATGACCAATTGGAACAGTAGGCTGGGTTTGGAACCGGGACCTCGCATTGCATTTACCTGAACTTTAGGGCGACATTTTTGTTTTCTGCAGACACTCAAATATTCTGTTGACTGATCTTAGTCAAAGACCGTCCCGGAAGAAGCTCCGAAGAAAAATCAAGTGCCCGGATGGCTGCACTGTACGGTCTGTGATTCGGCCAGGAGGGGCGTTTTGAACGCAAAAACAGCCGTTCGGGAGTTTTCTCAGGCAAACCTCTTTCAGATTTAGCATTTTATGAAGCGTCCATGACCGTTACGATCCGCGAACACGGCCCGTTTTTTCGTTTTGAAACGAAGGGCTGCCCTGATTCTTCAGGCCGCTTTCTATTACGCCTTTCGCTGACACTCACTAACGGCCTGGCTTTTAGAATCCGGGGGATTAGTGATCATGTTGACTCTGAATTTTGTCTGAAAACTTCCCATGACAGTTCGAACTCGTTTTGCGCCAAGCCCGACCGGATACATGCACATCGGTGGAATGCGAACAGCACTTTTTTGCTGGCTTTGGGCTCGTCATAATCGCGGCCAGTTCATTCTTCGAATTGACGACACAGATCAGCAGCGAAACATCGACGCGGCGCTCGGCCCAATCCTCGACGCATTTCGCTGGCTGGGACTCGACTGGGACGAAGGTCCGGAAGTAGGAGGACCGCACGCTCCCTATTTTCAATCGCAGCGTCGTCATCTGTACGATGCCGCATTAAAGCAACTTCTGGATTCCAGCCGCGCTTACCGTGACTTTGAATCTCCGGAAGAAACTCAGGCTCAACGTGAAGCGGCGGAAAAAGAAAAAACGGTCTACATCAGCAGTCGCGCATCGCTGTCGCTGAGTGAGGCTGAAGTCCAGAAGCTGCTGGCTGAAGGCAAGCCGTTCGTTGTTCGCCTGCTTGTGCCTCGCGCTGACAAAGTCGTCATCAATGATCACGTGCGCGGCCAGGTCGAATGGGATTGCAGTCTGATGCCTGATCCGGTTGTTGCTCGCAGTGATGGGTCACCGCTTTATAACTTCGCCACAGTTGTTGACGATGCCGCGTTAGATATTACTCATGTCATCCGCGCTGAAGAGCATTTGCCGAACACGCCGATTCAAGTTCTGCTCCATCGCGCACTCGGAAACAAAACTCCGGAGTGGGCTCATATTCCTTACGTGGCTTCGCCAGGCAGCAAGGAGAAAATGAGCAAACGAAAAATTTCCAAATATCGTACGAACCCGCAGTTTCAGAAGCTCTTTGAACTGGGCGATCAGGTGTTGAGCCGCATGGGGATCGATCCGACATCGGATGCGTTGTCGCCTGTGATGGTCGCTTATTACAAGGAAATGGGATTCCTTCCGGCCGGTGTCCTGAACGCTTTGGTTCGACTGGGCTGGTCACTGGATGATCAGGCCGAGTTCTTTACGCTCGACGAGATGAAACGAAAGTTCTCTCTTGAGCGAGTGATCAAAAGCGCAGCGGGACTTGATCCCGACAAACTCCTGAACTTTCAGGCGCATTGGATGAGCCAACTTCCGGCCGATGAAAAGCTAACCGGTTGTCTGCCATTTCTGAAGAAGGCGGGTTTGATTGAAGATGAAAATGATGCTGCCACTCAGACTCTTGTCGCCAGTGTCATTGAACTGGCTGCCGACCGAATTCGAGTCTTCGGGGACATTTTTCAGCTGGATGAGTTTTTCGTTGCCGACGAAGACCTGAAAATCGACGACAAGAACTTCCAGAAGCGAGTCGTCAAGCCGGAAGCGGCCGTCGATCTGCTGCGAGATCTAAGAACTCAACTGGCGAATGCCGTGAGTTTTGATGCTGCGTCGCTGCACGATCTACTGCAGGCTTTCGCGGCAGAGAAACAGGTCAAAGTTGGTGACGTCTTTCCCGCACTCCGCCTGTGCGTCACAGGAAAAGCGCAGGGGGCAGATTTGTTCAGGTCTTTGGAATTGTTGGGCCGTGAATGCGTCATCCGCCGGCTTGATCGATCGATTGGTCTGGCTGAATCTCAGAGAGCATCCTGAATTTGTGGATTCTTTGTATCTGCAGGTCAATGCGTTCGCTGTACTTCCTCAGGTTGAAATTGATTCGATGGGCTGACGATAAAATCTTCGCCTGTTTATTTCTCTAAGTGGCATTTCAAAATTATGACAAGTGTACTTGTAACCGGCGGTGCAGGGTTTCTGGGTAGCCACCTTTGCGATCGTCTGATCGAACGCGGTGATGACGTGATCTGCGTGGATAACTTCTTTACCGGTTCCAAAGACAACGTGCGGCATTTGATCGGTCATCCGCGCTTTGAACTGATCCGGCACGACATCGTACATCCGTTGTACGTTGAAGCGGAACGGATTTTTAATCTGGCTTGCCCGGCGTCTCCTGAGGCGTATCAATTCAATCCGATCAAGACGATCAAGACATCAACGGTCGGTATGGTCAACATCATGGGGCTGGCCAAACGCTGCGGAGCTCGGGTGCTGCATGCTTCGACATCGGAAGTCTATGGCGATCCGCTTGTTCATCCTCAGACGGAAGACTACTGGGGGCACGTCAATCCCATCGGCCCTCGCAGTTGCTACGATGAAGGCAAGCGAATCGCCGAGTCACTGCTGATGAACTATCACATCGCTCACGGAACTGAGATTCGCATTATTCGAATTTTCAACACCTACGGTCCGCGTATGGCTCCGGATGATGGTCGAGTGGTCTCGAACTTCATCATGCAGGCTTTGAAAGGGCAGGACATTACGGTATATGGAGATGGTCTTCAGACTCGATCATTCTGTTATTGTGATGACCTGATCGCCGGCATGATGAAGCTGATGGATCAGGACGAACATACCGGTCCGATCAACATCGGCAACCCGGTCGAGAACACGATGCTGGAACTTGCACAGGCGGTTATTAAAGTGACCGGCAGCAAGTCAAAGATTGTTCATATGCCACTTCCTAAAGACGACCCCAAAAAACGTTGTCCGGATATTACTCGCGCAAGAACGTTGCTCGGCTGGGAACCGAACGTTTTGCTGGCCGACGGACTGAAGTCGACCATGGAATGGTACAAACAAAAAACGGCTAACTGACATATTCTTTAAACGGTCCATACGGAGATGTTTTTCGTTTAACCGTTAGCCAGAGGCGTACGTTGGTGGCAGCATCCGCGTACGCCTCCGTCTGACGGTTAAACAACTCAATCGTGACCGCGATTAGTACACAAACACTCTCGGTTGGTAACTCGAATGCCTGACCAGTGTGGAAGTGATTTCTACAACTTGCTCGCGAACGAAACGGAAAGCAAAAGCAATGGCCAAAATTCTTGTGACAGGAGCTGCTGGCTTTATCGGAATGCATACGGCCTCACGATTGCTTGATCGAGGCGATACTGTTGTGGGGCTGGATAATCTCAACGATTATTATCAGCCACAGCTCAAGCTGGACCGCCTGTCGCAACTGACTGGTCGCCCCGGAATTTGCTTCGAAAAGCTGGCGCTCGAAGATCGCGATGGGATGACTCGTCTGTTCGAGTCGAACAAATTCGACAGTGTTATTCATCTGGCGGCACAAGCCGGAGTGCGATATTCCCTGACGAATCCGCATGCCTATGTCGACGCAAACCTTGTTGGGTTCGTGAATATTCTGGAATGCTGTCGTCACCATCAGATTGGCCATCTGACTTATGCCTCGTCCAGTTCGGTGTACGGCGCTAATCGAAAGATTCCGTTCTCGGTTGATGATCGAGTGGATCATCCTGTCAGTCTTTATGCGGCGACAAAAAAAGCCAATGAGCTGATGGCTCATACGTATAGTCATCTCTTTGCACTGCCGACAACCGGGTTGCGTTTTTTCACGGTGTATGGTCCGTGGGGACGACCGGACATGGCTTTGTGGATGTTCACACAAGCGATCCTTTCCGGAAAGCCTATTGATGTCTTCAATCATGGCAAAATGAAACGAGATTTCACTTTTGTGGATGACATTGTTGAAGGCGTTATTCGCACGAACGATACCGTTCCGACGGCGGTGCAACCGACTGTCGGTAGCGATGATTCACACACTGCGGCTCCTTACCGCGTTTACAACATTGGAAACAATCAGCCGGTTGAGCTCATGACGCTGATCGAAACACTGGAAGCCGCACTGGGGAAAAAGGCGGAGAAGAATATGCTGCCCATGCAGCCCGGTGACGTGCCAGCAACGTATGCCGATATTGATGCACTGCAACGCGATGTGGGGTTTCGCCCCAGCACTCCGATCGAAGAAGGAGTGAAAAAATTCGTCGATTGGTTCAAGGCGTATCACCAGATCTGATCGCGGTGGACATGCTGTGGCGAAACAACGCAGGCCGCCTTGGAAATGCAGATGAATCAGACCGTTGAAAATAGGAAATGAACTCTTCTGTCTGCGACGTCTGATGCGGCTCGGTCTCGATTGGATTTTATTTTCTCTATTCAACAAATTGCCAACGTTCAGCCGGAAACATTTAGCTGACATCATTGCGTCTTGCTCGCTGCGATGGCAGACGCACACGGTACTTGACATTCGATTCATCATTAATTGATTGGGTTTTGATTTATGGACTGGTCTTCACAGCGAATTGCGTTCATCGGCACTGGGCAAATGGCAACAGCGTTGTCGGCGGGATTTGTTCGGAACCTGCTGAAGCCCGAGCAAATTTTCGGATGTGACCCCTACGAATCCGCACGAAAGACTTTTGCCGAAACGACTGGTCGTGGTGTTACGGTTTCAGCCGAATTGAGTGAGGTGCTCAACGGAGCGACCGTTGTGATACTCGCAGTGAAGCCGCAGATCATGGGCGATGCATTGAAGTCCATTTCGTCGCAGCTATCAACATCGCCGCAGCTATCAACATCGCCGCTGATTGTGTCTGTTGCCGCGGGAATCACAATTCAGAAACTGGCTGCCGGTCTTCCAGCAGGAGCCAGGATTGTCAGAGTCATGCCCAATACACCGGCGTTGATCGGAAAAGGAGCCAGCGGAGTCTCAGCAGGTCCCACTGCTTCGGAGGCCGATTTGAAACTGGTGCAGGAGCTCTTGCAAACGGTCGGCATTGTGGAAACAGTACCTGAATCTCTGCTGGATGCGGTCACTGGCCTCTCAGGAAGTGGTCCGGCTTATGTGTTTCAGTTGATCGAAGCGCTGAGTGATGGCGGAGTAAAAATGGGGCTGCCTCGCGCGATGGCCATTCGACTGGCATCGCAAACAGTGGCAGGCGCGGCGGAAATGCAACTGGCAACCGGGCTGCATCCGGCCGTGTTGAAGGACTCCGTCACCAGTCCAGGCGGCACGACCATTGCCGGGCTGCATGCACTGGAAATTGGTGGGATGCGAGCCGCGTTGATTTCGGCTGTGGAAGCCTCATGTGTGAAGTCGAAGCAGCTTGGTCAATAACCAGCGTTTCCTCATGAGCAATCAAAAGATGCGTTCCGCGAGCGAGCGTGTTTAGAATCAGTGAGCACAGACTGTCAGTGTGAATCTTCAGACGAAGCACCTTAATAACGGCTGCACCGACAATAGCGGTTTTTTGGATTCCGCTGGTTGTCGGAAGTAAAAGGTTTTGCAACTTTTGTTGTTCTTCCGACACCATGTGCGGAGGTGACCTACATTTCAACAGTGCAATGCTCACCACGTTGCGCTTCGTCAACGAAACTTTTTACGATCACATTGAATTCTGCGTCTTCTGATCTCAAAAGGATTGAGGATCCGAAGGCGCACATTCCGTCGAACCGAGCGTGCAGACCTTGTCAACTGCTTCACCCATCAACAGACATTCCGGCATATTACCGGAGTTCCTGATGCCCGCGATGCCGACAGACACCAGTGGTGTTCTGATTCGCATGCTCGCGCTGTCAGAGGACGCTCGTCGACAACAGGCAATGACTGGCGAAAAGCAGATCATGCCTCGTAGTTTGATGACGTTGCTGTTGAGAACCATGAAGCTGCAGGACCCAACCAGTCTGCTGCACGGACAGCGGATTGCTGCGATCTCCAGTGGTGTCGCCAGACTTCTTGGCTGGGATGATGATCAGCGTCGTCATCTTGAAATCGCCGCATTGTTGCATGACCTTGGAAAACTGGGTGTCCCCGAACACATTCTGAAAAAGCCTGGCAAGCTCAGCAGCGAAGAATATGACTTCGTCTTGTTGCATCATCACGCGGCCGTGAATCTGCTTCAGGCTTTTCACACGGATCCATCCGTTGTTTCAATGCTGACGATGTTGCATCACGATTTCGATGGTGCAGGAGTCAACCTGACAGCCAACGGCAATCAGGGCGATTTGCCGCTTGGCCCGCGAATTCTGGCGGTAGCGGACGCATATGATTCACTTAGCTCTCCAAAGCCATACCGACGTGGCATGACGCACGCTGAAGCGATTAGCGTGCTCGAAGAAAAGTCCGGAAGTCGCTACGACGGGAATATCATTCGCACTTTGAACCGTTGGTTCGAAGCCGAAGGAGACGCGCTCTTTCGATTCAGCGATCCGTTTCAAGTCCAGGAGACGAAGCCTGAATTGTCGGACGAGCAGCGCAATGAAGCGGTCTTGCTCGCACAATTCATCAATGTGCTTTATCAGTTTCAGGTGCTCTACGACGGCTACTTTTTGCTGGACTCGAACCAGAACTACTGCATTTGGAGTGATGGCATGCCCAGCATGACTGGGCTTCCACTGCAGAGTGCAATCGGACGAACCTGGCAGCCAATGGATGTGCAACTAACCTCCCTGACCGACGAAAAGCCGGCTCCCGAACATCGTGATGAAACGATGCTGGGGCAAGTTCTGAAGAATGGTCGAGCGCAGTTCGCAGGAAAGCTCTGCCGTGTCGGCGACACCCGTCATCTCAAAGTTGATGTGTACACGATGCCGATTCTGGCGAGCAACGGGTCTGTTCAGGGAATCGTGCAGTTGCTTCGAAACAAAAGCGGCGTGCGTCGTCAAAGTCGTGAATATGTTGAACTGAAACTTGCCGCAACTCGTGACCCACTCACAGGAGTTGCGAATCGCGGTCAGCTGGAAACACAATTGCGGCATATGCTGGAAGACTTTCATTCTCAGGAAGGAACGCGCCGCCTGAGTGCGATCTTCCTGGATGTTGACAAATTCAAACGCATCAATGACACCTATGGTCATCAAGTTGGCGATCAGGTGCTTGTCGATTTGACGAGTCTGTTGCAGCACGAAACGTACTCCGGGGAAATCATCGGTCGGTACGGCGGGGAAGAGTTTGTAGTACTTTGCCCCGATACGGACCTGGAAGCAGCCGTTCGTCGTGCTGAAAGATTGCGTCACGCGATCACGAAAAGCTCGATCGGCGGAATCAGCACTCTGAGTGTGACGTCGTCTTTTGGAGTTTCCACGGCCAAGCTGGGCGATACCGTTCAAACAGTCCTGGAACGTGCGGACAACTGTCTTTACCGAGCCAAGGAAACGGGCCGAAACAAGACATGCTGGGAATCCGAAGTCATCGACGAAGTGGCGATCCAGCAAGCTGCCGTGCAGGAACAGCAGCCGCAGTTCGTTGAGAAAGACGGGAGTTTCGAATTCCGCGAAAAGATCGATGTTTCCACATCGCTTGAGCTGACTGCCATGAAGCTGCAGGCATTCATTCGCGAATTCAAGGGTGACATCCTGAGCCAGGAACATGGCAACATGAAGATCCGCATCGGGTCACTTGGCTTTACACGCCGCTGGGGCACCACTTCAGCCAAACAGCCGGTTGATGTCACGATCTCGTTTGGCACTTGTCGATCGGCAAATCCAATTGATGGCAGACAGAAGACGGTTCATCAGGTCTCAATTATTGTCGTACCGTATGGCAAGGTGCCAGAGGTCGAGATGTTTGTTGGCCGATGCGGTGTACTCATGCGAGAGATTCGGGCATACCTTCTGGGCTCATAATCCGAATGGTTCAACGGGGCTTGTTCCGGGCCACCCAATCGTGGGCACTGAGTCCGAACACCAGCAGAGATAATGTGTCGTCGACTACGATCTGAAGTCCGCACACGTTGCATCAGCCCTTGAGATAAGCTCCAACAATGACGATTGCACCGACGATGGCCACAACCGCCGTCACTGCAGAAGGACCGCCCTCCGAAGAGGTGATTTTGTCACCTGGCGCCAGAGCACTAGCGGCCGCCTGATCCCATTCGGAAAGCGATAGCTGACTGTCAGCAATTGAAATGCTGCGGTCAGTCGTCTCTTCCATCATCGGACCCATGCCGTCTTCGAAGAAATCTTCTGCAGCATCAGCGAACGACAACGCCAACGCGCTGCGAGGTGTCGGCACAGTTGTTCCATTCACCACGGTGCCTTCCAGATCCGTATCCCGGGAATCGGCGTCTTTTGTTTCGTCTCTGTCATCTTCAGAACGCATGAATTCTGAACGCCACAGATCAGTTCCAAAGGCCAGATCTGCTCTGTCGACACCGCGAATCGCCGCCCCGATGCCGGGAACGACTGCCGCAGTACACAAATTCGATTCCGCGGCCATCCCCAAAGCGATTGCGGTGACAAACTTGATGGAGAAGAGTGACGGGCGATGGATTGGCATTTGAAGATTTCTCGAATGGCGATCAGAAAGTAAGTGATTCGCAACGCTTGTTAAGCAAAGCAGAATCCGTACCAAACTGAGGTGGAGCAGTGCTGATCCAGTCAAACAATAGATCCATAAACTGTGAGAACACCCTGTTTTACAGGCTGTTAAGCAAAAAATGCGAAACGTAAACACCAGGCAAAATCTGCCGAACAGCAGCGGTTCCGGCGTTGCCCTCAGGCTGCAAGCGATGCAAATTCTCAACAGAATCGCCAGAATGCCGAAATTCCGGCACGCCAGTTGCCTTTTCGCTGCAAATTACCTTCTTTCTGCCGTCGCGGCTCGTAAACAAGAGTTTTGCTGAACGTCGCAGCGGGATTGACCACTGTTTGCCTGATCCAATAGACTTGGCGGCCTTTGACTTACGACAAAACCGCCTTCTTTCCGGCCCGCGCGGAACCTCCTGCCTATGTGGCAGGGCTTCTGCAAGTTTGTCGGGCCAATTCTTCCGTACACTAGTTTCTCAGGACGATCACGAAACATGGAGTTTCTGGAAAAAGTCGGCGACTTTTTTACCGCCACAGGCGTCAGTATTGAACGTGGAATTACGGCATTGTTCGGTTCAGCGAACGAACGCCGAATGAGGAAGCTCGGTTTCGTCCGAGATCGCGATGGTAAGACAACCATTGTGCCGGGATCGCTTCTCGACCGGATCAATTCGCTCGAAGGCGAATGGCAGAAATTGACCGACGAGGAACTGCGGCAAACCGCAACTAAGTTCCGAGCGCGGCTGCAGAATGGCGAAACACTGGACGACCTGTTGCCGGAAGCATTTGCGGCAGTACGAGAATCCGGACGTCGCTTTCTGAAAATGCGTCACTACGAAGTTCAGATGATCGGTGGATACATTCTGCACCATGGGATGATTTCCGAAATGGTGACTGGGGAAGGAAAGACCCTGGTGTCTTCATTGCCAGCATTTCTGAATGCTCTTGCCGGGAAAGTCCATGTCGTCACAGTGAACGATTATTTGGCTCAGCGCGATATGGAATGGATGGGTCCGATCCATCTGAATCTGGGGCTGACCGTCGGCGCGATCCAGTCGAATATGAGTTCCTCAGAACGTCAGGTTCATTACGCGTGTGATATTACTTATGGAACCAGCAACCAGTTTGGCTTCGACTACCTTCGTGACAACATGAAGCCAACGAAGGACCAGCAGGTTCAGGGGCCGCTTGATTATGCAGTCGTCGACGAAATCGACAACATTCTGATCGACGAAGCTCGAACGCCCCTGATCATTTCAGGTCCGGCTCACGACAATCTCGAAAAGTACCCTCGCGCCGACGCGATCGCGCGACAGTTGCGCAAGGATGTCGACTTTGAGGTCAAAGAAAAGGAACACACCTGCCATCTGACCGAAGAAGGTGTCCGCCGCGCTGAACAGCTTGCAGGTGTTGAAAGCTTCTATACGGCTGGCAATATGGAATGGCCGCATCTGCTGGACAACGCTCTGAAGGCCCATCATCTTTACAAACGCGACGTCAGTTACGTGGTTGAGAAGGGTGAAGTCGTCATCGTTGACGAAAACACAGGCCGAAAGATGGAAGGCCGACAGTGGAGCGATGGGCTTCATCAGGCGGTGGAAGCGAAAGAGGGTGTGAAGATCAAGGAAGAGTCTCAGACTCTGGCCACGATCACGCTGCAGAACTACTTCAAGCTTTACAAGAAGCTTGCAGGGATGACCGGAACCGCGATGACGGAGTCGGAAGAATTCCTCAAGATCTACGAACTTGACGTGGTCGCGATTCCAACGAATCGGCCGATGCAGCGCATCAATTATCCAGACAATATTTATGGTACAGAGAAGGAAAAGTGGGATGCGGTGATTGCTGAGATTGCCGAAGTGCATGTCTCTGGACGTCCCACGCTCGTTGGGACAACTTCAATTGAACTTTCGGAAATGCTCAGCAATCGGCTGGTCCGCAAGGGGATTCCTCACAGTGTTCTGAACGCAAAGTTTCATGAACGTGAGGCGGAAATTGTCGCTCAGGCTGGGCGAAAAGGCTCGGTGACGATTGCCACCAACATGGCTGGTCGAGGTACCGACATTATTCTCGGCGGTAACCCTGAGCATCTGGCCTGGGAAGATCTGAAGACAAAGTACGCGTCCAGGCTGGAAGTGCCAAAATCTGAATGGGACGCGCTGACTCGGCAAATCGCAGAACGCGAAGGCATGATTACGGAGTCAAAAGTCGTTTCGGAATTGGGTGGGCTGCACGTCGTTGGAACAGAACGTCACGACTCTCGCCGAATTGACCTTCAGCTCCGCGGACGTGCGGGACGCCAGGGTGACCCCGGATCCAGTCGTTTCTTTATCTCCCTGGATGACAAACTGATGCGACTTTTTGCCGGCGACGCCGTCAAACGCATTATGCAGTGGGCCGGATTGAAGGAAGGCGAACCGATTATCAGTTCGATGGTGACTCGCCGTATCGAGGGAGCTCAGAAGAAACGCGAAGAGCAGCACTTTGATCAGCGAAAGAATCTGCTTGAATATGACGAGGTCATGGATGAGCAGCGAAAGCGAACCTACAAATATCGTCAGCAGATTCTGGACGGCGTTGACTGCCGAAGCCTGCTGCTGGGCATGATCAATGATGAGATTGATCGCTGGACCAGGCACTTCCTTGCAAAAGACTACCGATGGGAAACCATTGCCGCCTGGGCCACCCAAAACCTGCAGATCGAAATGGATGCTTCCGACATTCGTGATATGAATCGGGAAGAACTGGAATCCCATCTTCGTGAAGAAGGCGAACGTCAGGGCGAATCTCAGATCTATGAACAGATCGATGTGAATCTTCCGGAAGATGCAGACAGTAAGCTCGACTGGAACTGGCTGGCTTTGGCGAAGTGGGCGAACCGAAACTTCGGCCTTTCACTTCAGGATAAAGACCTGCGCAAGCATGACCGAGAGCAACTGCCGATCTTCCTTTTGCAACAGGCAAAGGAAGGGATGGCACGTTGGGATCTGAAAGAGCTGGACAATCTTCTCGACCCTCAGTTACCGCAAAAATCACTCGCAGGCTGGGCAAATTTCAACTTCATGCTTGGCGTAAAGCCTGACGATTTCAATGTGCTTGAAGAAAAGGCAATTGCCGACTTCCTGAAGGAACGCGTCCGCAGTCGTTACGATGAAAAGGAAACGACCTTTCCTGTTTCTGTCGGGATGCAAAAATTTCTGGAAGGTGATGGACAGCAGAACGAACGATTCAATCGGCAAAAATTGGCGCGATGGGCAAACACGCGTTTTCGCGCGGACTACGATCCTGAACAGTTCGCAGATCTGCAGTCTGCTCAAATTTACGAAACTCTTGTCTCTGTAAGCCGCCAGTTTCTGAGTCGTCGGCCGGAACGAGACAAAGTGAACGCGCGTTTGAACGAAATCCTCGGGCCACCAAGCGAAGGCTCGATGCGAATTTCAGAAAAACAGGTCAACGATCTGGTTAGCTGGATCGAAACGGAACTCGACCTCGAATTAAACGCAGCGCGGCTTCAGAAGATGACAGCGGATCAGGCAAGAACTGATCTTCAGCAGGGAATCGAGCAGCTGTTCCGGCCAGAAATGCGACAGACGGAACGCTCCGTCCTGCTTGAGTTTCTGGATTCTGCCTGGAAAGATCACCTCTACTTCATGGGCCACCTGAAACAGGGAATTGGTCTGGTCGGTTACGCTCAGAAGGACCCGCGAACAGAATACAAACGCGAAGGTCGGCGAGCGTTTCTGACGATGTGGGATCGCATCTCCGAACAGGTGACGCAAACAATCTTCCGTATCGAACACGAAAGCCCGGCGTTTGTAGGTTCGCTGTGGCGGATTACTGCAACCGAACATGATGTGGCACCACCGGTTCAGGAAAGTAAGGTGGATGAGCTGCAGACAAATGCACCAGAGCCAGGCGAAGAAGGAAAAGCGACCGCTCCGATTATCAATGCGGGGCCTCGAGTTGGCCGCAATGATGATTGCCCGTGTGGCAGCGGAAAGAAGTACAAGAAGTGCTGCGGAAAGTAGAACGCGTCGAAAGCCGGGCTGTCGGCGATACGTCGAGTTTTGCTGAGTAACCAGCTTTTTAAAGTTGTTTTGTCGGAAACGGATTTCCTTCATGCGATGGCTTTTCAACGCCGTATACATTGCGCTGCTGTCTTTGCTTTCCCCTGTGATTGCTTTGAGAGTTGTTCGCCATGGTCGCTACCGGAAAGGCATTTCCGAAAAGCTGCTTGGGAACATCAAACTTGAACATGATGGCCGGCCGGTCGTCTGGTTCCATGCCGTCAGTGTTGGGGAAGTCATTCAGCTGCAAAAGGTGGTTGAAGAGTTCAGGGAACAGTCGGCCGATCGATTTTTGATTGTGGTGTCCACTTCGACCGACACCGGTTGGGAGCTTGCCCAAAAGAGATTTCCTGGCTGCCAGGTGACATGGTTTCCGCTCGACTTCTCATGGTCCGTCAGCAACGCGATTCGGCGAATACGTCCGGTGCAGGTTGTGCTGATGGAATTGGAACTGTGGCCAAATTTTCTTGCAGAATGCCAGCACCTGTCGATTCCGGTTTCTGTCATTAATGCTCGCATGAGCGAACGCAGCCATCGCGGCTACATGCGGATTCGATTTCTGCTGCAGTCGATCTTCAGCAGGTTGTCGCTGGTCGCAGCTCAGTCCGACACTTATGCCAACCGCCTTCATTCTCTGGGCGTTCCTCGGGAACAAATTCGTGTCACCGGGTCCATCAAATTTGATGGGTTGGAAACCTCGCGTGCGAACGTGAAAACTGTCGCTCTGCGTGAGTTGTTCGATCTCAAACCTGATGATGTTGTCTTCATGGCAGGAAGCACTCAGGATCCAGAAGAGCAACTCGCTTTGCGAACCTGGCTTCAATTGATCCGCAAGCAGCCAAACCTTCGGCTGATCCTGGTTCCCCGTCATCGTGAACGCTTTGATGAGGTTGCTGGACTTGTGAAAGCCGCGGGACTGCCGTTACTGCGACGGTCCGAAATCAGCATTGCAGACACTGAGCCACGGGAAGAAGCCCGACCGGTAATTCTGCTGGACACCATTGGCGAACTCAGTGCCTGCTGGGGACTGGCGGATATAGCCTTTGTCGGTGGCAGTTTTGGAAATCGTGGCGGGCAGAACATGATGGAACCTGCGGCGTACGGGGCCTGTGTTCTGTTCGGCCCCAACACATGGAATTTTCGCGATGTCGTGGAGTGCTTTCGCGACGCATCCGCCTGCGTTCAGCTGCAGACGCCCGATCAGCTTGTTCAGCTTGTTCACCAATTTCTGACAGACCCCGTTGGCCGAGCTCAGCACGGCATGAATGCGCAACGTGTTGTTCTTCGCCAGCAGGGCGCTACGGCATTAACGGCGTCACTTCTTGTGGATCTCATGCAGGGCAAGGCTGCGACGCAGAATTCTGCGGCACGAGCCGCGTAATCGCATTTCGAAACGAATGCAAAGTCTTGCTTAGAGACCTGCACAAGTTTTCTGCGAAGTCTTCATGCCTCCTGTGAAGCGAGAATGTTGGCATCAACTTCCTGAAAAACAGCGAGTCACTCACTACACAATTGACGGTGGTTTCTGTTTCGGGAATTATGTCAGGATGTCCTGCACGACATTGCCATGGATATCCGTTAAACGAAAATCGCGTCCCTGAAATCGATAGGTGAGTCGTTCGTGATTGATGCCCAGTTGGTGGAGAATTGTTGCATTCAAGTCGTGGACGTGTACGGGCTTTTCCACAATGTTGTAACTGAAATCGTCGGTCGTTCCGTAAACGATTCCCGGACGAACGCCAGCACCCGCCATCCAGATGGTGAAGCACCGAGGATGATGATCACGGCCGTAGTTTTGTCGTGACAGTCCGCCCTGACAATAAGCTGTTCTGCCGAATTCACCGCCCCAGATCACGAGCGTATCGTCCAGCAGGCCGCGAGATTTTAAGTCCTGTACCAAAGCCCAGCAGCCCTGATCCACATCGTGGCAATTGCGAGGAAGGTCGCCAGCCATGTCACCGTGCTGATCCCAGTCCCGATGAAAAATCTGAATGAATCGAACGTCACGTTCCACCATTCGTCGTGCCAGCAGGCAACTGGCGGCAAACGTTCCTGGCGTCGTCACTTCCGGGCCGTACATATCCAGAATATGTTTCGGCTCTCCGGAAATATCGACAAGATCAGGTACAGACGTCTGCATTCGAAACGCCATTTCGTATTGAGCAATGCGAGTTCGTGTTTCGGGATCTCCGATTTGATCCAATGTTTCCTCATTCATCGCGGCCAGCCGATCGAGCATTCGTCGACGCGTTTTCGTGCTGACACCATCGGGATTCGAAAGAAACAACATTGGATCACCTGTCCGGCGAATCGCAACGCCCGCATATCGTCCCGGCAGAAATCCGGCGCCCCAGAGACGATTGTAGATCGCCTGAGCGTCTCGCCTGGTCGTCCAGGTCGGAGTCATCACCATGAACGACGGCAGGTCTTCATTCATCGACCCCAGGCCGTAGCTTAACCAGGCTCCAAGACTTGGGCGACCAGGCAATTGATGGCCGGTGCAAAGATATGTAATCGCCGGATCATGATTGATGGCCTCCGTATGCATTGAACGAATGATGCAGAGATCGTCGACCATTCGCGCTGTGAACGGCAGGACTTCGCTCACCCACGCACCGGATGAGCCGTGTTTTTGGAACTTGAACTTCGAAGGGGCAATTGGAAAACGTGTTTGGCCGGACGTCATCGTCGTCAGGCGTTGCCCATTTCGAATACTGTCCGGCAAATCCTTATCGAACCAATCCTCCATTCTGGGTTTGTAATCGAAAAGATCCATCTGACTCGGCGCGCCGGACATAAACAGATAGATCGCTCGTTTTGCCTTTGGAGCAAAGTGGCTAAGACCCGACGGGATGCCGGTCTCACTGTCTGGACGCAATGCAGCCGGCAGATTGGGCATGTGCATTGATGCCAATGCTGCAGACCCCAGTCCCATTGCACCTCGAGCAAAAAAGTGCCGACGAGTTTCAGCCAGCATGTGTTCATTGATGATCGACACTGCCATCACTCCCGCGAATCACAAAACCGCACGCGACTGAATTATTGAAACATTTCATCCGCAAATGGATGCAATGCCGCGATACCACCAGTCCTGGGCATCGCATTCAAATAAAGTTCGGCCAGTCGAAAATCTTCGTTCGTTGTAATCTTGATGTTCATTCCCCAGCCATCGATGACCTGAACAGGATGACCAGACTCTTCTACCAGCGAAGCCTCATCAGTGGCTGCGGCCAGATTTCGGCAGGAAGCAAAAGCCTTCTGCAATAAGTTCCGTTCAAATACCTGCGGCGTTTGAGCCTGCACAAGGCTGGAGCGATCAACAGTACTTTCAATGCTGCCATCTTGCCGCACTTTCTTGACAGTGCTGCTGATTCTGACGCCAGGAATTACGGCCTTATAAGTCATTGCGGCAGCGAAAACCTGATCAATCCATTTTGACGTCAGCAGTGGTCTTGCCGCATCATGCACCGCCACATAATCAGCCTGTGTTGTGATCGCCGAAATGCCATTGCGGACACTTTCGGCTCGAGACGAACCACCAGCGACGACTGTAATATCCATGAACGCCAGATTTGGCTTAAACGTTTCACGGAACCAGTCCAGGTCCTCGGGAGAAACCACAAGAATCGTCTGACAGACATCATCGCGACTTATGAAATGTTCGGCAGTGCGCAACCAGACAGCTCGACCTTTGAGTTCCAGAAAAGGCTTCTTGCGCTGGAAGCCCGACATTCGTGTACTTTTCCCAGCCGCTGGAAGAATGACTGCAAACCGAGCCATGGTGCGAATAACTCCCTTTTGTGAGTCAAAATTTATTGATCAACTAAATGTCAGCTGCAGCAGTTGCGGGAGTGCCGACTGATGAATCCACACACGTGGCAACCACAAGGTCGCCAACAACATTCACCAGCGTTCGAGACATATCCAGCAGTCGGTCAACGCCCAGAATAATGGCAATTCCATCGGCCGGAACTCCAACAGACTTCAGCACGACGATGATCAGCGGAATCGAACCACCTGGAACGCCGGCCGTTCCAACACCGGCCAGCACAGACATCAGTACAACCGTAATCTGCTGGCCGATTTCCAGTTGTACGCCAAACACTTGAGCGAGAAACAGCACAACGACACCTTCAAACAAGGCGGTTCCGTTCTGGTTGCCAGTCGCGCCGACCGTGAGAACAAAGTTTGATGTTTCTGGTCGCAGCTTCAGTTCTTCTTTTGCGACCTTCAGTGACGTTGAAAGAGTCGCGCTGGATGATGATGTGCTGAATGCCACAAACATGGCGTCAGAGATTTTGCGGAAGAACTGCAATGGCGACATTCTCGCGAACGCTTTCAGCACGATTGAGTACACGACGATCATATGAATCGCAAGGCCGCCAAGGACCACTCCCACAAAAGCCGCCAGCGCCTTCAGGATGTCTGCTCCCATTTGTGAGGTGACAACGAAAACCAGGCAGCCGGCTCCCAGCGGAGCCAGTTTCAGAGCCCAGCCGATAACGGTCATTGAGATCTCGTACATTCCTCGCAAAGTCCCAATCAGGCTGGCTGTCTCATCCAGTTTTGTTGTCGCCGCGATTCCACAGAGCAATGCGAAAAACATCACGGCCAGCATGCCGTTGCCTTTTGATGAGCCGTCCACTGCACCAACCATTTCCTGGACGGGATTTTCGGGCAGCAGATCCACAAGGGTCTGACCGAGCGGTTTGGCAGAATCGGCTTTCTGCACGCCTTCAGTCGCTTTGCTGGCATATTTCTCAGTCAAAGTCGTGCGGACGTCATCAGAGATGGCTCGACCAGGCTGAACAATATTCACCAGACCGACGCCGATGATGACCGCCGAAATTGAAAGCAGGCCGGTATAGAAAAGAGTGACCAGCCCGATCTTGCCAAGCTTTCTGAGGTCACCAACATCGACAACGGCCAGAAACAACGCAGAAAAAACCAGAGGAAGCACCATCATCTGCATCAGCCGCAGGAAGAGCTTACCGATAGGTTCAGCGATGGAGACCGCCAATGGAATAAACGTATTGTCAGGCCCCTGCATGGCATTCGCAACAAGTCCAGCGACGATGCCGATCACCAAACCGATCACAATTTGCAGGTGTCCGCCAGTGCTTTTCGTTTCAGGCGAAGTTTGAGAAGTGTCGGACATTACAGGAAACCTTTCCGCGCGAGTTCATTGGTCGATGCTGAAGCTGCAATTTACGCTTTTGCACGTTCATTCGTCAGCCGATGAAAGTCCATTTCGCCGCTTTTGCGACAAGCTGACAAATCTGTGTTCGAATGTCCTCTGCTGGCGCGGGATCGAGCGGCGGCTGAAAATCCACCTGCCCGCCAGCACGAACTGCCAGCGAATGAGTCGAGCAACTCACTTGATTGCTCTGCATAGCAGGATGATCTCCACTGCCGCTTGCGGTCTTTCGCCACGTCAGAAAGGCGAGCTCAACAAAAAACCTTGGCGGCAAGCCTTCATTTCGGGCTCAGGCACTCGCTGAAAGTTGATGGATGGCTTGAATCTGGCTTCAGGAATTTGGGATTATTTGATCTTCAGGCGAATAAGGGCGAGCCATATTCAACGTCAAGACAATCCGTCCACTGAAACAGAAGACGCGGGCCTGCCAACTTAAAAGAACGCGTACCCCAACGCACTGAGCGGCGTTGATCGGGGATCGGATGCCGTTGAGAAACGAAGCCGAAAACCACAAATGAGAGTCCCTGCTTCGCATTCTGGTTTGCGTCGAGAATTCTCAAAACCGACGGTTGATCCGCATTTTTCCCATGGCTGAAGCTGCAAATAGACCCAGGCCGAATTTTCAATCGGCCTTGGAATTCCAGGGAGACACTCGTTCAACGTACTTCCTGCTGGAAAAACTATTGCCACAAAAGTCGCGGGAAAAGAAACGGCATGTGCGGGAATTGCAGGCGGAGCGAGTTCCCAGGTCTCTCGGAAGAGATGTTCCGTTCTCAGTGAGTTTACTTTTGCGGTTCTCGTGGTACCGTTTGGCGCTCAGAACATGGCGAGAACTTGTTCATTTCCCCGGCGAGTCGCTGAAACGGATCGCTGCGGGGCTGTCTTTCTGTTTGCAGGGAACTGAATTTATGGCATCGGCCAGTCTGACACTTGATGGGAAATCATACGAGTTGCCAGTGATCCGCGGCGTGGAAAACGAAACCGCAGTGGATATCACCAGGCTGCTGTCTCAGTCCGGCGCCATCACGATGGACCCTGGATTTAACAGCACCGGGGCCTGCCAAAGCGCGATCACTTTTATTGATGGCGATCAGGGGATTCTTCGCTATCGAGGCTATCCGATTGAACAGCTGGCCGAACGATCGGACTTCGTTGAAACGTCATGGCTTCTTCTGTACGGAGAATTGCCAACAGCCGAGCAACTAAAAGCGTTTCGTGCTCAGTTGACGTACCACAGCATGATCCACGAAGACATGAAAAAGTTCTTCGAAGGATTTCCTCCAAACGCTCACCCGATGGCAATTCTGTCAGCCATGGTAGCGTCGCTGTCGACGTACTATCCCGGCACCGAAGACGATATGTCCGACGTGAACATTGTGCGACTGATTGCAAAGGTGCGCACGATCGCCGCCTACGCATACAAGAAGTCGATTGGCCAGCCTACGATTTATCCTCAGAACAATCTTTCCTACTGCGCAAACTTCCTGAACATGATGTTTGCAGTTCCGGCCGAGGAGTACAAAGTCAACCCTGTGCTGATCAAAGCGCTTAACATGCTGTTGATTCTGCATGCCGATCACGAGCAAAACTGCAGCACATCCACCGTTCGAATTGTGGCCAGCAGCCGCGCGAACATTTTTGCTTCGATTTCAGCCGGCATCTGCGCTTTGTGGGGACCGTTGCATGGCGGAGCCAACCAGGCAGTGCTCGAAATGCTGCAGATGATTCACGAAGACGGAGATGACTACCAGAAGTATGTCATGCGTGCCAAAGACAAAGACAGTGGTTTCCGTCTGATGGGCTTCGGTCATCGCGTGTACAAGAACTTTGATCCACGAGCGACAATTCTTCGCAAAATGGCAGGACAGGTTCTTCAGGAATTGGGTGTGAATGATCCTCTTCTGGAGATCGCAAAAAATCTTGAAAAGGTTGCACTGGAAGACGACTATTTCGTAAGTCGCAAGTTGTACCCAAACGTCGACTTCTACAGCGGTATCCTTTATCGTGCGATGGGCATTCCAACCAACATGTTCACGGTTATGTTTGCCATCGGTCGACTTCCGGGCTGGTTGTCGCACTGGCGTGAACAGCGAGATGACGACACAAGCCGCATTTACCGACCGCGTCAGATCTACACCGGCGCTACGGAACGCGACTACATCGCTTTGGATCAGCGAAAGTAAGCATCGGAAGAGTCACACGAACGACAGAAACCTGAATCTGTTTTCGGTGACTCATTGAGTGCTGGTTAGCTGCCTCGGTCAATTGCTCCGCAGATTGTGCAAGCCTGCAATGCAGACTGAATCATGAAATGGAGCGGCTTGCGAATTGGCAGATCTGCAATCTCCAGCCGACCAGGCGAAGTCCCATATTTCTGTCCACTCAAAAACCTCACTGCGTTGAGCTCAGAGGATGACAACTATGGTTCCGTGCCGAATGGTTTACCTGGCAACAGTACTTCCTTTCCTTGTTTCTGCCTCGGCTGATTGTCAATCGTTGACAGCCGCCGATCCTGTAACGGCCGTCTTCAAAGACGGGGAAGCACAGGTTGTTGCGGAGTTCAAAAAGTCGTCAGACTGGATCCGTCATGACCTTTGGGTCGAGACGGAGTTTGATTCTGACGGAGATGGTAAGCTCGATCGAATGCATGTCGATGTGACTCGGCAAAAGCAAACCGACACGGAAGGGCTCAAGGTTCCGGTCGTCTATGAATCAAGTCCATACTATGCGGGTACGGGAACGAATGATCCTCAGTTCTTCTGGAGTCCGCGACAGGAAGTTGGCGGCCCACCGCCGAAGCACGTTGTACCTCAACCAATTCCTCAGCAGAGCCTGAGGCCAATCATCTCAGAATCGCAGGTCAACAGTTGGGTGCCGCGAGGTTTTGCTGTAGTTCATTCGTCATCGCCGGGGACAGGACTTTCCCAGGGCTGTCCGACAATTGGCGGCGACAATGAATCGCTGGCTCCCAAAGCCGTGATCGACTGGCTGAACGGACGTGCGAAGGGTTTTACATCGCCCGACGGCAACGAAGAAGTCAAAGCCTTCTGGAGTACTGGCAAGGTCGGTATGACAGGCACGTCATACAATGGCACCATTCCGCTGGCTGCCGCAACCACTGGTGTCGAAGGGCTTGAGGCGATCATTCCCGTCGCGCCAAACACTTCTTACTATCACTACTATCGCTCAAACGGGCTGATTCGACATCCTGGCGGATACGTCGGCGAGGACATCGATGTCCTTTACAACTTTATCAACAGCGGTGACCCCAAACTGCGAGGCTTTTGCGATTCCAACATCCGCGACAAGGAGATGGCTGACGGATTCGATCGTGTTTCCGGTGATTACAATTCATTCTGGGCCGGGCGCGATTATCTGAATGATCTGGAACCGATGAAAGCCGCCTTGTTGATGGCTCATGCGTTCAATGACTGGAATGTGATGCCCGAGCACAGCGTTCGAATCTACGCCGCTGCCAAAGCCAGGGGACTTCCGGTTCAGGCGTATTTTCATCAAGGCGGTCATGGTGGTCCTCCGCCTTTGAAGATGATGAATCGCTGGTTTACGCGATATCTTTACGGTATCGAAAATGGCGTTGAGAAGGATCCAAAGTCCTGGGTGGTTCGAGAATCAGCGGCTCGCGAGCAGCCGACTTCCTACGAAGATTATCCGCATCCGAATGCTTCGAATGTGACACTCTTTCCCTCAGGCAAGGGCGTACAGGTCGGCGCACTTGGGTTGGAGTCGTCGGAGAATCGCGGCACACAAACTCTTGTGGACAACTTCTCCTTCTCCGGCAGAGTGTTTGCGCAGGCCGAGTGGACTAATCATCGATTGATGTATGCGACGCCAAAGCTGCTCGAGCCATTGCATATTTCAGGTACCGCAAAAATCTCGATTCGGCTGGCCAGCAGCAAACCGGCCGCCAATCTTTCGGTCTGGCTCGTTTCACTTCCCTGGACCGATAGTCAACGAATCACCGATGACGTGATTACTCGCGGCTGGGCCGATCCTCAGAATCATCAATCGCTGACGGAAAGTAAGCCATTGGAACCAGGCCAGTTTTATGATCTGACATTTGATCTTCAACCAGACGATCAGATCATTCAGGCCGGAGAGCAGATCGGGCTGATGATCTTTTCAAGTGATCGTGACTTCACACTTTGGCCGGAACCGGGCACCGAATTAACGATCGACCTGGACGCAACGTCGATTACGCTCCCAGTGGTTGGGGGAAGCGACGAATTCAGGAAATCAGTTCCGCAGGCGGAGTGAGTTTCCTCCATGTACGCCGTTTGCGATACGTGCACAATCAACGGTCTCCTGCCGGAAGATAACTTTTCATGTCCATTGCAGAACAAATCCCGGAATGGCGTGAGTTGCAGGCGGCTTCTCGAAAGGTCAGAGAAAATGCCTGGGCGCCCTATTCCAGGTTCCTGGTTGGTGCAGCACTTCTGACCGAATCCGGAGAGATTTTCTCCGGGTGCAATGTCGAGAACGCTTCCTACGGGCTGACGATCTGCGCTGAACGCGTGGCTGTTTGCGCGGCTGTCGCAAAGGGGCACCGAACGTTTCGGGCAATTTGCGTTTCTCTAACGGACATCCCCGTGCCTTGTGGTGCGTGCCGACAGTTTCTTGTGGAATTTAACCCTCAATTGCTGATGATGCTCGACAATATGTCCGCACCAGCAGGAACCGAACCGGAATTGGTACTCCTCAGCGATCTGCTGCCAAGACCGTTTCGTCTGGACCATGAAACTCGATAAGATCCGCAAAATGCAAAAGTCGACAGAGCCTGTGAAAACCGTTTTCACGCGTTTCGCCGCTGTTATTTCAGACCGTCAGTGATTATGTCTAATCGAGAAGCCAAATCTCAAGCCCGCCAATGGGTTGATTCCCCTGAGATCCTTGCGGAAGATCTGCGTAAGCTATTCGGCTGGGTCGAATCAACAGCGTTCATTCCTGCGCCCAGCGAATCCGCAGAGCCTCAATCCGGATTGATCATCGATTTCTCGCGTGCCTCGGAAATTTTCGATGAACTGAAACCCATCGATCGCGCGCTCTGGGAATATCGCAGGATGCTCCCGGAGACGCTTATTACTTATGAAATGTTTCAGCCGTTGATGGAATCACTGAATCAGGCGGCTGAATCCAGTGAAGGCGTACAGTTCAATGGTCTCGCAGAAATCGAAACCGCCATCAGTGCGATTGAGTACTGGTCCCGGAAACAATCCTGGAAATCTGCTGAAGCTCCGCTTCGCAGTGAAATCCTGAAGGCGACGATCGAAGAGGAGGGCGAAGAACTCATTCTTCGAACCGACAAAGATGGCAGCATCAAGCTTCGAGGCAGAACGAACATTCCGATGTTCCTGGCGTTCTGGCAAGCGCCAAAACATCGGTTGAGCATGGAAATATTTCTGGACATTGATCCGGGCACCAAGCTCACCTATCTCGAACGTCACCGCACTCGGCTCTGTGCTCAGTTGCAGAAGGTGCTGCTGGAGGTTGTTGTCGAAGGAAACGGCTTTCGCATGCAGCGATGTCGCTGACAGTGCTGTAAGCAGCTTGCCTACTTCAGTTGGTCCAATGCGGCTTTAAGTTCATTAAAGTCAACGTTGGAGTCCTGCGGAAACTTCATGTCATCAAGCCACCATTCTTCCGTGAAGCCTGCTGACTGCCCCGGTTCAAGCTTCTCACGCGGACCGATGGGTTCAAGTTCGATCATCTCGCCATCTGGATACCAGACGGAGACTGTCAGTCCGGCGGCTTCGTTGTAAACACGATTCGGAAATGTTTTGAATCGCTTAACGAACAGCAGATCATTCGGAGCCAAATAGGCGATGATGCCGGCATAGCTGTCAAATCCCAGTTTGGGCTTTCGAGGTGTGCCAAGGATTTCAACGAATCCGTCACGCACGCGAATCTTTGGATCCTCGGGTTGCATATTGATCAGCGTTCCCTCTTCGTACATCACGTAGCTGTTCGGAAATCGACTGGGGGGCGACAGTGGAATCAGACAAATACCCCGTCCCACGGCAAACGTTCGACTCCAGTGACACCATTCAGTCGTCTGCTGCGAGATATTGTGAATCGTTTGAGTACAGGAGAACTTCGAAGACTTCGAATCAAGCACAAAATCACGCACCAGACGAGTGCCGGTTGAAAGATCATCGGGACTGGTCAAGCGGGCATGGCGGTGATTAACGACTTCCCCTTTCCACTCTCCGCTCCAGAGGACTTTTCGTTGAGGAATGACGAGTTCAGGACCAATGTCAAAACGTCCTGCCGATGACCTGGGCGAATCCCCGGGTTTCCACGTCTTTTCGTCGTTGGAGAGATAAAGACTGTTCTTTCCATTCAACGAGTATTCAAGAACACGTCCGCCAACTTCCGGACACAGTACGACTTTGATTGGTCCGTTGGTCAGTTCAATCGCCGACTGATATCCGAAGTACTGCACAACGCGAGCACCCTCAAAGTCAGCTGCGGCGGCATAAGAAGCGATTGCGAGAAACATCGCAGAAAAAAACAGACAGCGAATCATCGTAGGAATCTCACTTGAATCAGGAAGTTGGTTTTCGAGCGACCGTTGACCAGTGCTGGAAATGCCTTGAGAACGATTGTCGTCGATTGACCTGTGGTTATTGATGTTTGGTCATCGTATTGTGTTCATGCGATGATCAACGGTCGTGATATTACCAGCGGTGCTTATCGAAATTCGATCCGTGTCGGGCAGAAGCGTTTCAGCCTGGCCGGATCAATCTCAATTCCAAGTCCCGGAGCTGTTGGAATCTTGAGGTAGCCTTCACTGTCGATGATAAACGGAGTAGCCGTTAAATCATCGATGTACGCACATGGTGTCAGGTATTCAACATAACGTGCGACAGGAAGGAATGCAGAGATCTGCAAATCTGCAGCCAACCCAACGGCAGTATTCCATCCGTGCGGAACAACCTGAACATTATGATCCTGAGCCATCTGTGCGATACGACGGAACTCGCTCAGGCCGCCATTCTTTGTTACATCCGGCTGAATGATGTCGACCGCGTGGCGATGCAGCCACGGCTGAAACGCCTGACGGCGAGTCAAAACTTCTCCGCCCGAAATCGGAACAGGCGACACTCGAGTCAATTCGACGAATCCTTCGATATCGTCCGGCGGCAGAGCTTCTTCGAACCAGGTAATATCGTAGTCAGCCAGCATCATCGCCGTATTTCGTGCCCAGTTCGTGCCATGCGGCCAGAACTGTTCACTGCCGCCGGCATCCACCATCAGTTCGACATTATCACCAACAGTATCTCTCGCCGTCTGAACCAGCAGTTCGTCGAACGCTCGATCGCGTCTGCCGAAAGGACGCCAGCCCATCTTAATCGCTTTGAAGCCTCGACCAACAACGCTCTCCAGACTTCGAGCGAGCGCATCGGGTTCATCAAACAGAATCGATCCGTACGGCTTAATGCGGTCCCGATAATTTCCTCCAAGCAGTCTTGAAACAGGCTGGCCACAAGCTTGTCCCATCAAATCCCATAAGGCAATATCGATCCCGCTGATCGCATGAGTGACTGAACCGCCGCGTCCCTGCCAGAAGGTCGACTGATGCAGTTTCTCGGTGACACGTTCTGGTTCAATCGCCAGCTCACCTTTGAGCATCGGCCAAAGCAGTTCCACCGCGCCAACAATCAGCTTTCCAGAAGTGAAGCAACTGCCGTAGCCAATTTTGCCAGCGTCGGTATGAACGACAACCAGCGTGTGCAGATTTTCCTGAGGCTCATGTCCCTGAGGCCATCCGCCATCCACAGTTGCGCCGGTGAGCGGACAGACATCGATTCCAGTGATTATCAACGAATTAGCTCCTGTGCTGGTCGGCGTCAATTGCGCCGCACATAATTTTGGTGACAAAGTGGATCCGTCTTCTGGCGGCCCAGTGCGGCTTTAGTACCGGCAGGTGTGTGGGCCGTGGTCAATGCCGTCAACATCTCTTCAAGGTCGCAGGTTCTGAATTTGCTCGCAATCGAACCCGGCAAGTTCCCGGAATTATTTCTGTCGACGCGTTCAACCTCGCTAATGTTAAACAAGTTTTCCCTTGAGCAAAGTCGATGAAAAAGGAGCGGCGTCCCCTCAATAGGCGAATGCTGCCCGGAATCCCCGCCTGATTGAGAACACCTTCCCGCAGTGAATTCGACGCAGACCGTCTTGCAATGCCGCGGAAAAACACGGTAAAATCCTGCACTCCGGACAACTCTCGTAGACGATCCCTCCGCTTCACCCCTGCCTCAGGACGAACACATGATCGACTTCCACTACGGCCCTGCGCATCGCAAGTGCGATGGCACATCTCGACGAGATTTCCTGCGAGTTGGTGGTTTGGGACTGGGAAGTGTCACCCTGTCGAACATGCTCCAAAGCAAAGCAAACGCTGTCGAACAGGGTTTGCGAAGTTCTGACAAGTCTGTGATCTGGTTGTGGCTGGGCGGCGGTCCAACTCATGTCGAAACATTCGACCCAAAGATGACTGCTCCATCGGAGTACCGCAGCGTAACGGGCGAAGTAAAAACTGTTCTGCCGGGCGTGACTCTCGGCGGCAATTTTGAGCGAATGGCCGGACTCGCTGACAAGATGGCTTTCGTGCGATCTTTTTCGCATACAAACAGTGGGCACTCCGGGGGAACTCACTATGTGATGACAGGTTACGATAACCGTCTGGCCGACAATGGTGCAGTGCCAGATCGACCATTTCTCGGCTCAATCATGTCTCGAATTCGAGGCACGAACAATCCGACGACCGGGATCCCGACCTATGTGCGTCTGAATGGAATCTATGCGGATGGCCCCGCGTTTCTTGGGACCGCCTATGCTCCGTTCGATCCCGCAGGCGAAGCACGGCGAAACATGTCTCTGTCCATTGAGCAATCTCGAGTGTCAAATCGACGTGCCATGCTTGAAGGCATTGACACGGTCAAACGCGAGATCGATCGCAAAGGATTGATGCAGGGTCTGGATTCGTTTGAAGAGCAGGCGTTCAATCTGATTCTCAGCCGTTCACAACAGGCCTTCGATTTGAAATACGAAGACCCTCGCGTTGTGGATCGATATGGCAAAGGGTTGGGGGAGCAATTACTGCAGGCTCGCAGACTGTGCGAAGCTGGCTGCGGCTTCGTCACACTGCAGCACGGCGGCTGGGACATGCACGGAAATATCAAGCAGGAAATGGATCGTCGCGGCCCCGAAGTCGACCGCGCGGTTGCCGCGTTGATCGAAGATCTGGATCAGCGCGGGATGATGGACAACGTATTGCTTGTCATCAGCGGCGAATTCGGACGCACACCCAAAATCAACGGTTCATCTGGTCGTGATCACTGGGCTCCGCTCAGCACGCTTGCACTTGCTGGTGGCGGATTGAAAATGGGGCAGGTCGTAGGGGAGTCGGCTGAAAAAGTCGACGTTCCTAAAACGACTCCGATCACACCACAAGACCTGATGGCCACCGTCTTCCACGTTCTTGATTTCGACAAGCGAGTTCAATTTACCAATCAGTCTGGTCGTCCGACGTACATGATTGAGAACGGTCGGCCGATCGAAGAATTGATCTAGCGATTCGTCATCTATCAAATCATGGATAAAGAGGCCCAGGACAGCACAGCGTGAGTTCCGAAATTTTGCAAGATTGCCGGAGCTCGCTCCGCTTGTTCCGGCCTGCATTCAGCAGAACAACGCTGGTGGACATTGAGGTCGAAACGTGCCTTGATTGATTCTGCAATGGTCGTGAAGTAACAAGATTCAAAGCCCGCCTTTTTTCGGAAGTCGGGCTTTGTTTTGTTATGGGCCAATCAAAACAGCGGTCTGCAGAGAGGGCAATTTCTGTAGAACAAGCACATGAGGGATACACCAAATGTAACTTTTACATTTTTGCGGGAGCATTGGATTACAGCGCAGAAGGCGGAAGAACTGGTGTTGTGGTTCGGCAGATTTTGCTGTTAGTCTTCTCGAAGTTCGACGCAGGCGTCAGCTGCGCGAGTTCCTGTCTGTCATGCGAAGTGATCCCGGCAATGAACCACAAACAATCACGCCTGGCGAATTGTCTGTCTGGAATTCGACGCAGTAACGCTTTCAGGCATTCTGGCCTTCTGATAGCGGGTTCAGCTCTGCTGGTTGTTTCTGGATGCATGAACGCACAAAACACCAGATTCCCGTCGTGGTACACGTGGTTTCCTGGTTCAGAAAATGAAGCCTACGAACGTCAGGATCCGTTCCCAGATCCAGATATTGGCCCGTCAATGGATTCCACTCCGCGCGGTTATGAACGACCTCGAAGTGAATCACGGCGGGCAGCTGAGCAAAGAATGTTTCAGGGAATGCCTGTTGGCCCGGAGAACGTCCGCCCCGGAGTTCCTCAGGGTGGTCTGAATACAAGTCGATCCGTAAATTGAAGTGACTTGAGAGGATGCGACGATGGTCAAATCCGATTCGCGAACAGCCGGTTATCAGCGATGGCAGAAATTAGGTTTCCTTCACTGGAGAGTGTCGGCTGAGTCTCTTCAGCCCCTGATTCCCGAAGAACTAACAATCGAACAATTCGACGGCAGCGCATGGCTTGGAGTGGTACCGTTTTCGATGGAGCGCATTCGACCCTGGTGGTGCTGTGCCGTTCCGGGGATCTCGTGGTTTTTGGAAACCAATGTTCGCACATATGTCGTTGATCGGCGTGGTGTTCGAGGTGTGTGGTTTTTCAGTCTGGATGCGAATAAGCAACTGGCCGTCTCCGTCGCGAGAACTTTCTGGCACCTGCCGTATAAGATGGCCCGACTTTCATTGAAGTCTGACACAGTGACTCGCGAACAGTTTCTCCTGCACTACGCAGGTCAGCGACTGGATTCTCCGGCTGCCGACTACTCAATCTCGCTGACTGTAAATCTGAAGACGCCAACCGCACCAGCAAGAGCCAATTCGCTTGAGCATTTTCTGGTGGAACGATATCTCCTCTTTGCTCAGGGTCGCGGAGGAAGGCTGATGAGCGGTGAAGTGCATCATGCCCCTTATCAACTTCGTTCCGTCGAGTCCTGCAAAGTGTCGCAATCTTTGACGGCGGCCATGGGATGTGCAATCCCGGCTTTTGCACCTGATCACGCCACCTATTCTGATGGCGTTGATGTCCGAGTTTCGCCGCTGACACCGGTTGATGATTCTGCCGCGTAACAAAAACCACTTCTAATCTTCAACAGACTGCCGAACATTCCAGGCGGTCACCGCAATCCGCAGATGCGGATAGGAAACTTCTCCGTTGAGGTGGTCGAACAACGGCTTCAGCCGCTCACCACCAAGTTGTCCGATTGCCGCCTGAATCCGCTTTTCCATTGTGGGAGGAACCCAGACGCTGATCTCGGTAATGCGGTGAGCCTCAATGTACATTCCCAGATATTTGCTGACTGTGTCGAGCGATCGTCCGAGCTGATGAGCGGCGTCTTCCATCGAAAAGTTCTGCTCAAACAGATCAAAATATTCGGACGCTTTCGCATCACTGAGAGCCTTTGGTGACCGCTCTGTCGTACGGGGTTTCGTGGTTGAATCCAGATCCACATTGGTTTCGAGTTTATTCTCCTCGCACCACTGCTGAATCGTAAACAAGACGACCGCTCCAAATTCTTTCTGCTTCTGACTTCCGATCCCGCTGATCTTCGTTAACGACTGCAGATTTGTTGGTCTGTGTCGCGCAAGATCTCTCAGTGTTGCATCGCTGAAGATGATGTATGGCGGAACATGTTTCTGAATGGCCAGCCGGCCTCGCATTCCTCGCAGTTCTTCAAACAGTTCCCGATTCACCCCTGACCATGGATCTTCGATCGGTCCTGCAGAATCAGCGACGCGTGTTCGCAGTAAGGCAGGAGTCATCAGCCCCTTCAATAACTGTCGGCCAGTCGGCGTCACTTCCAGGCAATTGTATTCCCCGGACTGTCGCAGAAATCCCTGAGACATCAATTGATCAATCCAGTTCCGCAACTGAGGCTCGGACTCATCTTTCATCAGCGCCCAGGTACTCAGCTTGTCGTGTCCGTTATCCACGATGCGTTTCGCTTTCGAACCTCGCAACACCTGAGCCGTATAAGCGGCGCCGAAGCGTTCGCCCTGACGGATAACGCAGGACAGAATCTTTTGTCCGACAATCAGGGCGTCGCTAACGGGTTCCATCTCTTTCAGGCAAAAGTCACATGCGCCGCAATTAGTGGTTTCCAGAGTTTGTCCGAAATGTTCAACTAACTGCGAATGTCGACATCGAGTACTCACGCAGTACTGTTTCATCGCATGCAATGAATCTCTGCCGACCTTCAGCACCGCCGGATCCTCGATATCTTTCATCAGATATTCCCAGGTATCCACATCGTTGGCCGCGTACAGCAAGACACAGTCCGCTTCCAGACTATCACGTCCGGCGCGACCACTCTCCTGCTGGTAGTTTTCCAGAGACCGAGGCATCTCTGCGTGAATCACAAATCGAACGTTGCTTTTGTCGATCCCCATCCCGAATGCAACTGTCGCCACAATGATGTGAACATCTTCGTCGATGAACGCGTCCTGATTCTTTCTGCGATCCTCGTCCGACATGCCAGCATGATATGGCAATGTCTTGTAACCCATTCGATTCAATGCTTCGCTTGTGGAATCAACGTTCTTGCGGCTGATGCAGTAGATGACTCCAGATTCACCCTTGTGACGGTTCAGCACACGTTGAATCTGTCCGAGAGGATCAGTCCGCCGTTCGACTCGATATTGGAGATTAGGACGATCGAATGATCCAACCAGAATTTCGCAATTCTTCAGCCCCAGCTGTTCAACGATATCGGCTCGGACCTGCTCTGTGGCCGTGGCGGTATATCCGTGGACGGAGACTCCGGGGAAGATTGACTTCAGGTTTTTCAACTGTCGATATTCAGGGCGAAAATCGTGCCCCCATTGGCTGATGCAATGCGCTTCATCAATTGCCACAAACGAAACGCCTGCGCTCTGCAGGAATTCGATCGTCTTGCTTTGAACCAGTCGTTCCGGGGCGATGTAAAGCAGCTTTAGTTCCCGGCGTCGAATTTTGTCCGCAACATCCATCTTGTCGCGAGTGGTCTGCATACTGTTGATGCAGGCTGCAGAGACCCCGACGCTCTGCAATGAATCCACCTGATCCTTCATCAGGGAAATCAAAGGCGACACAACCAGCGCAAGGCCGTCTCGAGAGACAGCGGGGACCTGATAGCATAGTGACTTCCCGCCACCTGTCGGCAGGACGACCAGTGAATCGCGGTCAGACATTACCAGCGACATCGATTCTCGCTGTAGTGCTCGAAATCCTGGATATCCCCAGAACTGTTTCAGATTTGCAAGTAGTTGCTTTGTCACTTCCGCTGCAGCCGAAGCGGGCTGCGGATCTGATGTGCCTTGCTGCGTCGAAGAGGAAATGTGTTTAGTCATATAAAATGCTGCACCCTGAAATTCCGTACTTCATGAGCGTACTCTAAGCCGATTTTTCGGGACTACAAGTACGAAACGCGAACGAGTGCATAACCTTTGCGAACGCACTCGCTGGTGTTTCGTTTATGGACAACTTTCAGGTGTGGCGACCACAACGGTGTCCGGCCAGAACATCCTTCAAGATTCGATCAATAAATCGACGGGGGTGGATCCTGGCTGCCGTCGGCGTGGAGAAAGCGGAAGTCACAACCTTCGTTCGCCTGAGTCGTTTCGTCGAAATACATTTTTCCGTATCCGCGACTGAATTTCGGATCGGGAGCGGTCCATCGCGAACGACGGGCGGCCAGTTCCTCGTCGGAAACCTCCAGTTGCAATCGTCGGCCGACGACATCCAGAGTGATCATGTCGCCATCCTGAACAAAAGCCAGGGGACCTCCGACGTAGGATTCGGGCGAGACATGCAGGACGCAGGCTCCGTAACTTGTTCCGCTCATTCGTGCATCGCTGATTCGAACCATGTCGCGCACTCCCTGCTGCAGCAGGTACTTTGGGATCGGCAACATGCCCCATTCCGGAATGCCCGGCGCGCCAAGCGGACCGGCATTCTGCAAAACGATGACATGATCTTTTGTCAGCGCAAGTGTTGGGTCTTCAATACGAGCTTTCAGGTCCGGATAATCTTTGAACACAATGGCTGGCCCGGTATGCATGAGCAGATGTGATTCTGCAGCCGCTGGTTTGATGACGCAACCATCGGGAGCCAGATTGCCACGCAGGACTGCCAGACTGCCTGAAGAGCAGAGAGGATTTTCTCGACGACGAATCACGTCATCATTCCAGATTTGAGCATCACCGATGGCCTCCTTCAGAGTTTGCCCTTCCACGGTCGGCGCGTCCATAATCAGCAGGTCGGTAATCTGAGCGAGCAGGCCATTGAGCCCTCCAGCATCGAAAAAATCGCCCATGACATATTTGCCGGTCGGTCGCAGATTGGCCAGAACGGGAGTCCGTCGCGAGATGCGGTCAAAGTCCTCCAGGGTCAGAGCAACGTTTGTTCGCCCGGCCATCGCCATCAGATGGACGATGGCATTGGTCGAGCCTCCAATGGCCATTAGAGTCGTAATCGCATTTTCGAACGAAGCTCGATTCATGATCTCCGCAGGCTTTACATCAAACCATGCCAGTTCAACAGCCTGACGCCCCGTGAGAGCCGCCATGCGCGCATGTCCGGAATGCGTCGCAGGAACGGAGCTCGCTCCGGCAAGAGTCATGCCCATCACTTCAGCAATGGCCGTCATTGTGGAGGCTGTTCCCATCGTCATACAATGACCGGGCGATGCAGCAATATGATCTTCCAGCTCGCACCACGCCTCGCACGACATCCGTCCTGCGCCTCGCTCGGCCCAGAATCGCCAAACATCTGTGCCGCTGGCAAGCTGTTCGCCGTGCCATGATGTCTTATTCATCGGGCCTCCTGGCATTACGATGGAAGGCACATCAGCGCTGAGAGCACCCATGAGAAGAGCGGGTGTCGTTTTATCACAACCGCTCATGAGCACCGCGGCATCGATCGGATACGTGCGAAGAACCTCCTCCGCTTCCATCGCCAGAAAATTGCGATAGTACATTGAGGTCGGCTTCATGAATGTTTCACTGAGCCCCATGACCGGGATCTCAACAGGGAAACCGCCAGCCTGCCAGACACCGCGTTTGATCTCCTCGACTCGCTGCCGAAAATGTGCGTGACAGGAAATCAAATCGTTCCAGGTATTCAGGATCCCAATGACTGGCTTTCCAGAAAAATCTTCTGTACTGAATCCCGCTTGTTTCTGACGCGACCGATGCCCGAACGAGCGAAGATCATCGGGACCCAGGTAACGGTGGCTGCGAAGTTGTTCGGGGGTGAGACGTGTTCTTGATTGCATCGGAATGACCAGAAAATTATCAGCAATATCAGTGAGAAACGAGCGTTCAGCAACGCCGTGCGACACATCATTTCTCATTCACCCGCGAATGTCGAATCACATGGAGTGGATGTTTCAAACGGGATAAAAGCGGCCGATGATCAGTCTTCCGCCGGAATCCATGGCGTGCGCGGTGTCGTCAGCGTACACTGTCTGCAAATCCGCAGAATTCCAGGGAGAACACCATGGTCGGAAAACCGGCCCCTCAAAAGTCCGCGCCACCTGCAACCGATCCGTCGCAGAAATCCGTGGCGCCGGTTCCTTCCTCTGGAACTGAATCCAGAGGCCCTGCTCCATTGAATCGAAATTCTCCGTCCGTATCGACTGTGGATTCAATGACCGATGTTAATAGCGGTGGCCGTGATCAGCGTACCCGCCGGAGATCGACTGCGAAATCGGAAAAATCAGAGTCGCGACTGGTTTCGCTGGACGCGTTCCGTGGGTTCATCATGCTGATGCTGGCCGCCAATGGATTCGGCCTGCTGGCGTTTTCTCGTATCGACGAATCGTCGCCGGTTTGGACGATACACAATCGCGATCTATGGCAGCGGATTGGCTTTCATTTCGATCACCCTGCCTGGATAAGCTCGTTTGATTACTTCAAGGTCTCGTTCTGGGATTTGATTCAGCCGTCGTTCATGTTCATGGTCGGCGTGGCGATGCCGTTTTCCAACAAGCGACGCGAGTCACAGCAGCACGGAATCGTCAGCCGTGGCTTCCACGCTCTGACAAGGTCTGTTGTTCTGGTTTTGATGGGCGTGTTTCTCTATTCCATGGGACACGAACGAACCAACTGGATCTTTCCAAACGTATTGTGTCAGATCGGGCTTGGCTACTTCTTTGCGTGGATGCTAATGAACTTGCGACTCCGCCTGCAGTACACGGCATTGGTTGCAATTCTTGTCGGCTATTGGGCATTCTTCTACTTCAATCCGCCACCTGCTGATTTCGACTATGCGGCCGTGAACGCCAATTCCGAAAAAGGCGAAGTCCTTGAGGGCAAGTTCGCGCCTTGGTCCAAGAATGCCAATGCGGCAACGTTTTTTGATGACTGGCTATTGCCCCGTCTGCGGACAATTCCTGAACCAACGGCAGGCACTGAACCAGCAGCTTCGGTTCAACACGTGCGTGACTGGCAAGTCGTGTCGATGCCACTTCAGGAATCGACACCCACAGAAAATCCACAAGCAAAGGACGAATTGGAGGCTCCCCTCCCCAGTCCAGATTCTGTGCCAGTGCCATCAACGGAGGCTGCAGAAGCACCACAGACTGAAGCACCACAGACTGAAGCACCGGCCATCGAATCTTCCGAGGACCTTAACGAATCGAAGTTGAGCGACGCGTCAGACGCAGCCCCACTTGGCGATCATGTTGCGGAACCTGATTTGCCTGCCCAGCCAGGTTGTTTTCGCCGATGGTTTCTTTCGAATACAGAACCCTACAAAGTCAACGGAGGCGGATACGCGACGCTCAACTTTGTTCCGTCGATCGCGACGACTCTGCTGGGAATCCTGTGCGGACAACTGTTGCTGAATCCTGACCGTTCACGATGGGCGAAACTTGGACTGCTGATCATCGCTGCCGCTGCATGCCTTGCATTGGGTATTCTGGCAGATCAGACCATTTGCCCTGTCGTCAAACGTATCTGGACGCCCAGTTGGGTTCTGTTTAGTGGCGGATATGTCATTGGAATGCTGGCTTTGTTCTATCTGCTTTTCGATATCGCACCGCTGCGTATCCTGGCCTTTCCATTGGTCGTTGTTGGAGTCAACTCAATTCTCGTCTACATGATGGGGCAGACGATTTCAGGCTGGATGCGTGAAAGCATCATTAAGGTTCACCTGGCGGGAATGATTGAAGGTATCTTTGGACCCAAAGCACTTGATCCGCTTTGGTACGGGCCCATCACTTTACCAACAACAGTGTTCCTGCTTTATTGGCTGTTCCTGCTGTGGCTCTACCGCCAGCGAATCTTCCTGCGTCTGTGAGTGTTCTGATTTCAACAGAGTGCCACCAATGATCAATGACCAATGACCCGCCACCAATCACCAATCACCAACACTCCCGTCTGAATTGAAAACTCGCTGCAGCAGTTCCTGTTCGAACGGGTGCTTTCGTACCTCCGCTTCATTGATGGAGATTCCAAGTCCAGGCCGTGTGTTTGGGCGAACAATGCGGCCCTTTTTCTCCACAATGAACCCTTCATCAACGACGTCGTTTCGCCATGGGACGTCTTCGTGGACCGTTTCGCAGATCACATAACTTGGCTGCGAGAATCCGAATTCCAGAGACGCGGCTGTACTGACCGGTCCCTGCGGATTATGCGGTGCCAGCGACAATCGATGCGCTTCCACAAGTGACGCGATTCGGCGAGCCTCGCTGAGACCACCGCAATGTGTAATATCCAATTGACAGACCGCGCAGGCTCGAGCGGCAAAGAGATCTCGAAACGCAGCCAGGTTGGTCACTCGCTCGCCCGTAGCAATCGGAGTTGTCACAGCAGCGGCGATCGCGGCAAGTCCATCAATGCTCTCCGGCCAGCATGGTTCTTCAAAGAAATACAGACCATAGGTTTCCAGTGCCTTTGCGAACTGAAGCCCCATTGCTGGCGACGGTCTCGCATGGCAGTCGACCATAATATCGATCGATTCTCCAACGGCTTCACGCATCGCAGCAACCGCTTTTTCGGCAGTGCGAATCGGCTTCAATCCTTCCAGCGGCAACGTGGGTGGCACTGCCATCGACTTGAATGCCGTAAAGCCGTCTTCCACGGCTTTCCTCGCCAGATCTGCGAATCGTTGAGCATCCTCAGTTGCCGTTTCGTAGAAGTCCTCCATCTTGCCGCCACCGAGGTGGCAGTACGTCCTGACGTGATCTCGAACTGGCCCACCCCAGAGTTTGGAACAGGGCATGTTTGCCACCTTGCCCAGGATGTCCCAAAGAGCAAGGTCGATTCCAGCCATTGCGGTCGCGCGGACGATGCCGTTTCCGTGCCAGAAATGCTGCCGATGCATCATTTGCCACAGATGCTCCACTCGAGTCGGATCTTCGCCGATCAGCAGTTGAGAAAGATCTTCAACCGCAGCCACAACACTGCGAGTGTGCCATTCGAGCGTCGCTTCACCCCAGCCAAACAGACCGTCCTGGTCGGTCATCACTTTGACAAAGATCCAGTTCCGCATCCTTGCGTTGCAGACTAACGTTTCGATACGCGTAATCTTCATAAAAACTCCAGTAAGCACGAGCGTGTGAAGCAATTCTACCGTGCAAAAATTCTATAGGCCGACGGAAGATCGTGTCCGTCAAAGTACGACCTGGCAACAATCACCTTTGATAAATCGGCAGGTAACCGTATTCAATTGCAAGGGCCAACACGGCGAGCGACGTTGAATAAACTTTACCCGCCTGTCGCTCGGTGCCATCTTCAGGATTCCAATAGCCCGCAGGATGTTGAAGATCGAGCGTCGTGCGGTAAAGTGACTCGCGAGACTGCTTCCATTCGTCGCCGCCCACTTTAAACATGCCGACCGTGCAGTAGTAGACTCCGTAGTAGAAGTAGTGCTCTCCTTTGGTCAACGGGCGAGACAGTATCATCTGGGCGGCAGAAAGAGTTTCATTCGTCCTGTGTTCTCCGCATACTTCCAGTGCCACAATTCCAGTGCCCGCGCGAGTCACCGTGCTTCCGTGACCAACCATGTAACCAAATCCGCCATCGTGCTTCACATGCAAGCGCCGGACATAGGCGATTGCTCGATCGATATTTTCTGAAGGCACATCGCAGCCGATATCCTTGGCGGCACGCAACGCAAGAAGTTGCCAGGCCGTAACACTCAGGTCAGCATCTCCGCTGGTGGGCTGATATCTCCATCCGCCATCATGCTCCGGCGGCTTGGGATGATTTTGAGCATTCACGATGAGAGCAATCGCTTTTTGAAGCACGTCGCGACACTGATCGGCCTGCGCGGAATCGACCATCCCAATCACTTCAGCCAGCATCAGAGTTGCGATTCCATGACTGTACATCGGCCCATGGCTGCGTTCGCGCCCAACAAGAAGTCCATTCTTCTGTTGCTGCGAAAGCAGCCAACCAACGCCTCGAGTGATATTCTGACCGTACGGACCTTCACCCGGAACATGACCGCCGGCAAGCATCGCCATCACCGCCAGTGCTGTTGTTGCGGTCGATTCACCAAAATCATTCGTCGTCCAGGCTCCCGATGGTTTCTGCTCTGCCGCTAACCAGGAAAGAGCTCTGCGAATCCCGGCATCGATCTGCTGTTCCAGCGGACTGGCCGCTTCGTCCGCCGAAAGCTTGTCGTTCAGACCACCGAACAATACTGCTCCCGCGAGAATCGCACTACGTCGTGGAAGTCGTATCGTCATGATGTTCGCTCAAGGCTATTGGGGCAAAAGAAGGGTTTGGTGAGTCACAAGGATAACTGGCAGTACTGGATTCACAAAATCACGACCTGTTCAAACTTCGTGCGATGCTTGCCGAAGCGATGCGGATTCAAGGGTTCTACACATGCTCGCGCTGCCACCGATGCGATCAGAATTCATCCACGGTCGACCGAGACGGAGTCGGTTGGTGAGCTGGAAAGATCCACAAGTTGTCCTCCCGTGATCCTCGCAGCGTTCTGATATGTGTGCCGGCATAGTCGATGCCAGAGCACGTATAGCTGGCGGAAAATTTCAGATGAAAAGTGATCAGGATGGATTCCGCCTTCGCATCCACGGAGAGGATCTCAATCTGATCGACCTGTGCTTTGGAATCGAATTCCGTCACTTCAAGATCCATCGCGGGCAATAACTGGGCAACTGATTCCTGAGCGAACCTGACCAGACTCAATGAGTCTTCTGAGGGCGGTACGGGAATTTGTATCACGGTAGACATGATCTGTTCTCAGATGCGTCTGAATGCAGAGACCCTTTAGTACCACGCGGGAACTTCAAGCAGTTTCTCCACAACCTTTCGACGACTTCCGGTCGATTCGTACAGTTCCGTCTGCCGTCGAGCTCCGCTGGTCATCGGGATGTTTGATAAAGATTCGAGTTCGTGCAAACAGTTGAGTTCGATTGCAGTCGGCGTTAGTCGCTGAATCATCTCTTCGACAAGTTGTGGCACAGATCGCTGCTGGAAGTCCTTATAGCTCACCAGCGACGCATCAGCGCCATAGCGGGTCGCTCGCCACTTATTCTGCTCAACCATCATGGGGTGATATTCGGGCAGAAATGTCCCTTCGTCAATTTCGTTCGAGATGGTATGAACGAGGCACTGTATAAATGCGGTCAACCCAAGCACATGATCAAGACTAGGCGGAACGTCGCAGACTCTGACTTCCACCGTACCAAAGTGATGATGAGGCCGAATGTCCCACCAGATTTCGCGGACTGAATTGATGAACCCGGTCGACATCAAGTGCTTCACCAGCCAGACATACTCACTCCAGTTGCGCATCTGATAAGGAAGTCCGGCCGTCGGCAGACCTTCCATGATCTTCGAGCGATTCGACTGCAGGCCTGTGCTGCGAGATTCCCAGAACGGTGAATTGGCCGACAGTGCAAGCAGCAACGGCAGATGATGAAGCATTCGATCGCAAATCATGACGGCTTTGTCACCGGAATCCACACCGATGTGAACATGCAGACCGAACGTGACCAGGCGACGAACAACGTCTTCCATCAATGTGACAAGTCGGTGATACCGTTCGTGAACGGTGATCTTCTGATGACGCCACGATGAAAATGGATGAGTACCAGCCCATAGCAGCCGAATCCCCATGGGATGAATAATGCTCTCAAGGTCGGCGAGCTTGGTACGCAGGTCATCGCCCGCTTCACGAACGGTCCGGCAGATATGCGTGTTGATTTCCACATAACACTGCATCAGCTCAGGCTTCACGGATTCCTTCAGATGTTCCGGCAGCGCGCTGATCAATTGATCAATACAGCTGCACAGTGCCAGCTCTTTGGAATCGATCAGCTGCAATTCGATTTCAACCCCAATGGTCGGGCTGGTATTGGGCGTGAATCGCATCACCGTCATGGCGGGTTCTTCCGGAACAAGTCAGACATTCAGAACAACAAGGGCTCAGGGAATTGTGTAACGCAATCTCAAAATGCGTCACAACAACAGTCGTTACTCAGGTGCCATAAGCGACAGCAGCAACGCAGCGCGAGTGATAATTCGAGCTCCAATCGCGATCGCCTTTTCGTCCACATCAAAAACGGGAGAATGCAGCATCGGCCAATCACCTTTCGCACCGGCGCAACCGAGACGGAATTGCGAACCTCTCACGTGATCCAGATAGACAGCGAAGTCTTCACCGCCCATGCTGGGCTTTTCAATGAGAACCAGATTCTCGCCGCCCAGCACCTGAATCGCAGACGCTTCATAGGCTGACGTAACCGTCACATCGTTCACAACAGATCCCAGCGGATTCCTGAACACCACGTCAATTGCATTGCCCGTGGCTGCCCCGAGACCATCGCAGATGCGTCGAATTGTTTCCATCACAGCATGTCGGTTCGCACGATCGGTGGAACGAAGTGTTCCGGAAATCTCAATGTGATCGGGGATCACATTGGAAGCCGTGCCGCCGTGAATTGAACCCATCGTAAAGACGGTGGGATACAATGCGTCGGTGCGGCGCGGAATTGTCTGGTAGAGTGAAGAAACCAGCGTTGCGGCCGTCGCCAATGGATCCGTCGTGTGCTGAGGTCGCGCGGCATGGCCACCTTTGCCGTCAACAGTGATGAGCACTTCATCTACCTGAGCGGTGAGCACACCGTAGCGAATGCCAACCTTGCCGACAGCAATTGTTGGATCGACATGCAGTCCCAGAATGGCGGAAACATCTTCTAATGCTCCATCTTCAACCATCCACGCGGCACCTTCTGCGGTTTCTTCCGCCGCCTGAAAAATGAAACGCAGGCGTGCGGAAGGGGCTTCCGATTCTGGCAAACGATCTGGTAAGCCAGACAATAATTCAGCAACAGCGAGAGCAACGGTGGTGTGGGCGTCATGTCCACAGGAATGTGAGATGCCAGTGCATGTGGATGCATAGGAGACGCTCTTCCGGTCCTGCATCCGCAGCGCATCAATGTCTGCGCGGACGGCGATTCGAGGGGAATCTGAACTTGGGGAGCCGATTGTCAGATCGGCAATCACGCCGACGCCACGTTGCGGAATCCGGGGCTGAATGCCAAGCCTGCTCAATTGCTCACAGATAAAAGCGGTTGTCTTATGTTCCTGTCCGCTGGGTTCCGGGTGAGCATGCAGAGCTCTTCGATTCTCAATCCATGCGGCCTTCTTCTCATCGGCCATTCGATCGATCAGAAGTTCGTACGGAATGACCCGTTCAACGTCCGCTGGCGAAATACGCCATCCAGTTTCGGATATTTTCCGCATCACGCCCCCATTGGCTCAAAAAGCTTGCTGTTATTACGCATGCACTGTAATGCCTGAATGCCGTAAAAAAAAGCAGCGATTTATGGCGTGAATCAGAAACAATCCACCATTTCACAGTGGAAGCAGGCCAGGCCGAGCGGAGCAAGTTCCGGGAACTTCGTCGCACTCCGGAACCTATGCTATTCGATTGGCCAGCCTGGTCATCCGAAAAACAACTCGTTCAGTTCCAATTCGAGATCGAGCCGGCTTGAAACTCTGGTTGGGCCTTTCAGGGCGGGCAACTGCGATCCCGCAGTATCGATCCGCAGCATTCGACGGCTTATGTCCTGAGGAACGCCGCGGTACAGCATCCCCGGTATATGGCTCGACTCTCCACCAGCGGAAGGTGCGTCGAGCGGAGTTGGGAATTGCTCAAAGTTGTCGTCATCGTTGTCGAGGCGTTGCATAATCATGCCAAATACTCCGAAACCACGCGACCTCCGCGCGCAAGGGGATTGCAAAAAGAGACTTACCGATTTTCGGCGTCCCAGGACGGGCACTTGCGGAAACTCCGGCAGAAATTGCCGATCAGCGGGAAGACCCTTGGTCGCAAGTTCAGCTGACGCTGATTTGTTTTACTCAGGGAGACTCTGAAGGAGTCGCTGCGGACTCTTTCCGTGCCTTATACCACTCATAAATCACAGGCAAAACGGAAACGACAATGATGCCGAGAATGACGACCGAAAAGTTCTTCTTGACCGCAGGCATGTTTCCAAAGAAGTAGCCCGCTGTAAGAAACAGGCCCACCCAACAAATCGCTCCGCTGATGTTGAACATCCAGAAGCGAGACCGGTCCATCTTCCCAATGCCAGCCACAAATGGCGCGAAGGTTCGAACGATGGGTAGAAAACGAGCCAGGAAAATGGCTTTGCCACCGTACTTGACGTAAAAGGCCTGAGCCTTTTCGAGATGTGCTTTGTTCAAAAGGCGAGACGTTTCACTGTAGAAAACCCTGGGGCCCAATTTCCGGCCAATCGAGTAGTTGACCGCATCTCCGATGATCGCAGCAATCAGCAGCAGGATGAACATCAGAGGGAAACTGAGATGTGTTTCCGGAATTGCGACCAGCGCGCCAACGGCGAATAGCAACGAGTCACCGGGAAGAAACGGGGTAACAATCAGTCCGGTTTCACAAAACACGACGGCGAAAAGGATGACGTACAACCAGCCGCCAAGTGAATTCGACAAGTCCGCCAGGTGTTTGTCCAGGTGCAACACCACATCGATCAACAACTTCAATGTATCCATGATTTCGAAAATCCCAATCCCTGCTAACGTGTGCTGATCGCCATTCGTGTCTTAAACTAATTGCAGTCACGATTGAGTTGATTAACCGTCAGCCGGAGGAGTACGTGGATGCCGCCACCAACGTGCGCCTCCGGCTAACGGTTAAACGAAAAACAGCATCGTCGCGACCGTGTTAAATGTAAACGCAATTCCATTCGATCAAAGAAGTGAAAGTTGCCAGGCTTCCCTGTCCTGGATCGCTGCCTGTGCCGGGTCTATAGCAAGATCCACTACTGACAGAAATTTGCTTTAGGGAACGGCGCAGGCCTGAATCGACTCTGATTGCACAATAGTTTATCACTGTCGTACTGTTGAGAAAACGCCACATACGATGCCGAAATTCAACACTTCGAACTTATATTGTAGGGATTGCACAGGATTCATCACTTGAGTCGAACGGTCGATTTGTGTCCACTGCGTCCTGTATCGTTGAAAGATCGTAACTGAGCCTCAGCGCCGCAACAAATCCGCAGCGTTTTCGAATAATTTCACGAATGGAATGCGTGATGAGCGAAGAAGAAAAGAATACGGTCCGCCAGTTGACTCGACTGCAGCGTCGGGTCCTGGGGACGTTGATGGAAAAGGGATTTACAACCCCTGATCAGTATCCGATGACCATCAAGGGGGCAACAACCGGCTGCAACCAGAAAAGTAATCGAGACCCGGTGACGGAGTACTCCGAAGCCGAGGTGGCTGACGCTCTGGAGCAACTGCGGCAGCTCGGACTGGTTGCGGAAGTCTTCACCGATGGTGGACGAGCAGCACGATATCGTCATTATGCGCGTCACAAGTACGACTTTAATGAAGCTCAATTTGCGATCCTCTGCGAACTCTTGCTGCGAGGACGACAACAACCGGGCGAACTGAGAACTCGTGCAAGTCGCATGGTTCGAATCGACAGCCAGGAGCAACTAAAGTCGGATTTGCAGTCGCTGCAGGAAAAAGGATTTGTGCAGAGTAATGGGCCGCTGGAGCGACGCGGTGTGGAAGTGGATCATACCTTCTACCTGCCCAAGGAAAACATGACGATGGTCGCCGGAAGTTTTCCGGCAGAAGACGGTCCGTCGCCCGCGCAGTCGATCTCCAGAGCGCAAAGTTCGACATCGACGCATGATTCAAACGCAACCAAAGCAGCGGAAACGGGTTTGGAGTCTGGATTGCTTCGAAACCTGCAAACTCAACTGAGCGATTTGACTTCTCAGATGGCTGCCCTTGAATCAGTTATGGATGCGGTCAAACAACGGTTAGACCGGATCGAACGAGATTTAGGCGTTTAGTTGCCGGAAACCAAAGGCGGGGTTGCCATTGGGCTCCCTGTTGAGAGTCGACCATGGGTTATCGAAATCTTCAGGAATGCGTCAGAGATCTGGAACAGCATGGTCATCTGATTCGATTGAAAGCAGAAGTCAGCGCGAATCTGGAAGCGGCCGAAATCCATCGACGTGTTTGCGAGCGTGGTGGCCCTGCGATTCTGTTTGAGAACGTAACCAACTGCCGCTTTCCGATGGTCAGCAACCTGTTTGGAACACTGGAACGAGCTCGTTTCATGTTCCGCGATTCTCTACAGGCAGTGGAGACGCTCGTTCAACTCAAGAAGGATCCCACGTATCTTCTAAAGCATCCCGGAAGAATCCCGGGTGCTTTGCGTACCCTGATTTCTATGCGCTGTGCCAGTCGTCGAACTGGCCCCGTCATGGAATGCCGCACGACGTTGTCTCAGTTGCCGCAGTTGAAGTGCTGGCCAAACGACGGTGGGGCGTTTGTTACTCTGCCTGAAGTCTACACCGAGCATCCCGATCGTCCGGGATATGTTCATTCCAATCTCGGCATGTACCGTGTTCAGGTCAGTGGCAATCAATACCGCCCCGATCTGGAAGTTGGCCTTCATTACCAGATTCATCGCAGTATCGGCTTTCATCATGCCGCTGCCATTGCGAAAGGGCAGCCACTAAAAGTCAATATTTTCGTGGGTGGGCCTCCGTCAATGGCGGTGGCTGCGGTGATGCCATTGCCAGACGGAATTCCTGAAGTTGCGTTTGCAGGAGCGTTGTCGCGCCGCGCGGTTCGTATGGTCCGCAATGGCAGCGGTCCGATGATCTGTGCTGAGGCGGACTTTTGCATCAGTGGAACAATCGACCCAAATCGACAATTGCCTGAAGGTCCGTTCGGTGATCATCTGGGTTATTACAGTCTCGTGCACGATTTTCCTGTGGTGAATGTCGAAGCTGTTTATCATCGCAAAGATGCGATCTGGCCGTTTACCGTTGTCGGACGCCCGCCACAGGAGGATTCGATCTTTGGTGCTTTGATTCATGATCTCACCGGGCCTGCGATCCCTGCGGTGCTGCCTGGTGTTCACGGCGTGCATGCCGTGGATGCAGCAGGCGTTCATCCGTTACTGCTGGCGATCGGGAGCGAACGTTATGTGCCTTATGCATCCAACAGGCAGCCCCAGGAATTGCTGACGAATGCCAACGCGATTCTCGGGCAGGGGCAACTGTCTCTCGCCAAGTACTTGCTGATCATCGCGAAGGAGGACGATCCGGAACTGGACATTCATGATATCAGTCGATTCCTTCAACATCTGCTGCAGCGCGTGGACTGGAGTCGAGATCTGCATTTTCAGACGCGAACCACGATCGATACTCTCGACTATACCGGATCTGGCCTGAACGCGGGTTCGAAGCTTGTGATCGCCGCTGCTGGCGACGCCCGGCGAGAACTCTCAACTGAAATTTCTGGAGACTTAAATCTACCAGACGGATTTTCTGATCCCCACATTTGCCTGCCTGGTGTTCTTGCCATCCAGGGTCCGTCTCATCATGGCCAGCCATATCAGAATGATGGCGAGGTTGATCGTTTTTGCGAAGCGATGACCAGGACAAATGAATCGTCACTTGAAGGATGGCCGCTGATTGTCATTGTTGACGACAGTCGCTTCTGCGCGGAATCTCTGAATAACTTTCTGTGGATCACGTTTACTCGAAGTAATCCGGCTGACGATGTTTACGGTGTCGACGCATTTATTGACGCCAAGCATTGGGGATGCCGCCGCTCGTTGGTGATCGATGCCCGCGTAAAACCTCATATGGCACCGCCACTGGATGCCGATCCGGACGTAATGCGGCGAGTCGACGCGATGGCTGCCCCCGGCGGTCCGTTGCATGGGCTTTTCTAAAAGCGGTTTCAAATCTCTGCGCGACGACATCGCCGTTTTGAAACGATTGCTCTATCCCTCGTTGATTTTCGGATGACATTCATTTCTGACTGTTCGGGAGCACTCTACTTCTTGCTCTTGCTTTCTCCTTTCGTGGCAATGGACAACAACGTGTCGTCATCGTCTTCTTCATTTCGTTTCTCGAACGACTGAAGCACGGGCAGTGGGTCGAAGCTTTGCCAGGCGGGCATGGCCGACATGAAGGCTGTCAGCAAAGAACCGCCTCGCAGAATCCAAATCACGTAGCCAACGGACAAGGATGTCGAGACAACAGCTGTCGAACCAACGACCAGCTTGTCCATAATCTGCGGCTGAGTCATGTGAAGGATACGCGGCTCCGGTGCCGCTATAGGTTCAATCGTAAAGAAGACACCTGAAGCGATCGCGTTGAGAGGATTCACTTCGATGGTGCGACCACCAAAGACGGTCGTGAGTCCACGGAATCCAGTGCTGCCCGATGACGAATCACGCGATACGTCGTTCGATTTCGCTGACTGTACGTCTCGAATATTGAGGAATTCACTCGGAGCGAAAACGAGAAACAGCAGATCACCAGACATTGGCTCAGCGGGGTTCTCTGTCAGAACTTGCTGATCAATTGGTGAAACATCATCGGTTTCGGGCGTTGTGTTCTTGGTTGTGGGAGGCGTTGCGGGGGTGGTGTTGGTGTCGGTTGGATTGCCGGTGATGGGGCCGGTTGCGCCGCCTGAACCTGGGCCGGTAGTGCCCGTTCCTGTGCCGGTGCCGGTTCCCGTGCCCGTGCCGCCGGTGCCGGTTCCTGTGCTGGTTCCTGTACCGCCGCCGCCGGGGGAGACGGATGGGACGACGTTGATCGTCACCGTCGCAATGTTGCTTGTCAGAGTGCCATCCGTGATTTGGTACTGGAACGAATCGGTCCCGGAGAACAGATCTTTTGAAAGGTACGACAAGGTTCCGTCAGCATTCAGCGTCAATGTGCCGTGAGTCGGGCCGGTGATGAGAATCGCGGTGAGAATGTCGCCATCTTCGTCACGGTCGTTGGTTAGAATTCCGCTGCCGGAAAGATCGAGTGCCTTGAGCTGCAGCGATGTCAGTTGATCGTTGTAGGCGACCGGTGCGTCGTTGACGTCCGTGATGTTGATTGTGAACAACCTGCTAAACGTCAGGCCCTGCGAATCCGTCACCTGCACGGTGATCGGAAGCGTGGCCGCGGCTTCAAAATTCAGAGCCGCACCGGGGGCCACCGTTAGTCGGCCGGTGCTGGAATCGATTACGAACTTGCCAGCAGAACCGTTGAGTCCTCCGGCATTGAGCAGAGAGTACACGAAAGAATCGCCCGCATCGGCATCAACACCGGAGAAGTTCGCCACGAACGTGCCGGCTGCGGAATTTTCTGCGACCGTTCCGCCGGAAATGCGAATATTCGTCGGCGTCTCATTCACGTCGTTGACATGGATCGTCACCAGTTGCGTATCCACCAAACCGGCCGCGTCCGTCACCTGAACGTTCAATGTGATGGATGGCACGGTCTCGAAATTCAGCCGCCATGAACTGGTCACTCGAATCTGACCGCTCACCGCATCAATCGCAAACGCCGAGACCGGACTGCTGCTCAAGATGGAATATAGCAGCACATCACCGCTATCCACATCTGTCGACAAGACGCCGCCGATCACGGTGCCGTTGGCCGCGTTCTCGTTTACGCTCAGCGTTGGAGACACGGCGAAGACCGGCGCTTCGTTTTGGTCGAGAATAGAAATTTCGATCGTCTGCTGAGTCGACGTGTTGGAACCATCCGACACTGACAAAGTCAGAGTATACGCGTTCGTCGCTTCGAAATTCAGACGTGAAATATTTGACGCCGTCAGCCGACCGGTCGTCGGATTAATGCTAAAGATATTGTCGGAATTGCCCGACACGATCGACCAGTTCTGCAGAGTTCCCACGCCATCCGCATCGGTCCCGATGACATCGCCGACGACCGTGCCGATCGTCGCCAGTTCGGACACGCTGAATCGCTGATTCGGCGTGATCACCGGAGCCACGTCGTTCATGTCGTTCAGTGCAATCGTGAACGTGCGAATCGTCGTGGAGCCGTCCGCCGAGGTCGCTCGCACGGTGATGTTGTGACGGTTTGCTGATTCGAAATCCAAAAGCGTGCCATCCATCACAGTGACAATTCCGGTGTTCGCATTGATCGCGAACCGTCCGCCCGCGTTGTCGTCCAGTGAGTACGTCATCACGTTCGTCGTGCCGTCGCTGTCGAAAGCATTCGCCACGATGCCGACCGTTGTGCCGTTAGCAGCGTTCTCGTTCACTCGATCGAGCGACGCGTTCGTATCGGTGATCGGCGACACATCGAACTCGTCGACGTCGATCAGACTGATGTTGTAAACCCGAGTCGTCGTGGAGCCATCGGCCGAGGTCGCTCGAACGGTGATGTTGTGACTGGTCGCGGCTTCGTAGTTCAATAACAAACCGTTGGCCACAGACACGATGCCCGTGTTCGCATCGATCGCAAATCGTCCGCCGGCGTTGTTGTCCAGAGAATAAGACACGCTGCTCGTTGTCGTGTCAGCATCAGACGCGAACGCGGTGATCCCGACGAGCGTTCCGTTCGCCGCGTTCTCCGCGACGCGATCCGGACCCGCATTGACATCGCTGATCGGCGTCACGTTGAATTCATCGACGTCGTTGATCGTGATTGTGAAACCAAGCGTTGTTGACGATCCGTCGGCTGAGGTTGCTCGTACGGTGATACCATGCGACGCTGCCGATTCGCGATCCAGCAGCGAACCGTTCGCCACGGTGACGACGCCCGTTGCGCTGTTGATCGCAAACCGTCCGCCGGCGTTGTTGTCCAGCGAGTAGGTGATCGTGTTCGTGGTACCGTCACTGTCAAAGGCATTCGCCGTGATGCCGACCACGGTTCCGTTCGCCGAGTTTTCATCGACGGCGTTCGTGGTCGCGTTTGTATCTGAGATCAAAGAAATATCGAATTCATCGACATCCGCAATCGCGATCGTCAGCACGGCTGTGGTCGTTGAACCGTCGGTTGAAGTCGCTCGCACGGTGATGTTATGACTGGTCGCGGCTTCGTAATTCAGCAGCGATCCGTTGGCCACCGTGACGACGCCCGTTGCACTGTTAATCGCAAACCGTCCGCCCGCGTTATCGTCCAGCGAATAGGTCACCACGTCGGTGCCGTCGTAATCGGTCGCCAGCGTTGTGATGCCCACGACGCTGCCGATCGCCGCATTTTCGAACACGCGGTTGATCGCCGCATTGCTGTCGGAAATTGCACTCACGCCCGCTTCGTTCACGTCGGTCAGATTGATCGTCAGCGTGATTGTCGTCGTCGATGCGTCCGCGCTGGTGGCTCGAGCGATGATTGAATAGCTTGAGGCGAATTCATAATCCAGCGGCGTACCACCGACCGTGATCACGCCGGTCGTCGCGTTGATTTGGAAGCGTCCGCCCGCGCTGTCGTCGAGTGAGTAGGTGATCGCGTTGGTCGTTGCGTCCGCGTCGCTGGCGGAGATCGTGATGCCGGTCAGAGTTCCCTGCAGAGACAGCTCGGCGACCACATTCGCCGTCGCGTTGATATCGGCTGCTGGGGAAACATCGAATTCATCGACGTCAATCAGACTGATGTCGACCGAAAGCGTGGAGAACGAACCGTCGTCGCTGGTCGCTCGGATCAGAATCGTGTGCGAGGCAACTGCTTCGCGATTCAGCAAAGTGCCATCCATCACGGTGACGACACCGGTCACGCTGTCGATCGCGAACCGTCCGCCCGCGGTGTCATCCAAAGTGTACGTGATCGTGCTGAGCGTACCGTCGGGATCGACTGCGAACGCCGTGTAGCCGACCGTCGTGCCAATCGCCGCGTTTTCCGCCACCGCATTGCTGGTGCCATCAAGATCGCTGATCGCCGACACGCCGCCTTCGTTGACGTCGGTCAGTTGAATCACGAACGTCCGCACGGAAAACGAACTGTCCGTGGAGGTTGCTCGGACGGTAATGCTGTGCGACGTCGATGCTTCATAGTTCAGCTGCAAACCATCGGCCACGGTGACCACACCGGTGACGCTGTCGATTGCAAATCGTCCGTTCGCATCGTCGTCAAGCGAGTAACTCACGGTGTCCGGAACGTCGTAGTCATCGGCAAACGCCACGATGCCCACGAGCGTCCCGTTGGCCGCGTTTTCCGCGACACTATCAACGGTGCCATCCAAATCAATAATGGGCGTGACCGCATCTTCGTTGATGTTGGTCAGGTTGATCGTGACCGTCGCTTCGTGAAACAATCCGCCGCCATCGGTGACTCGCACGGTCAGCGAAAACGTCGGCGTGGTTTCGAAGTCCAGCGCTGAGGAATTCACCACAACGATCTCACCGGTTCCCGCGTTGACGCCGAACGCGCCGTTCGTGTTGCCCGCGACGATGCTGTAATTGGCCGTGTCGCCGGCGTCCGTGTCGCTGGAGGTGACGAATCCGACCGACGTGCCGAGCGATGAATTTTCCGCCAGCGAAAACGTCGCCGGGTTCATCACAGGCGCGTCATTGGTTCCAGTGAAATTTACGGTGACCGTCTGCGGACCGTTTGACAAAGACCCGTCGCTGACCGTCACGTTGTAGCTCGGGGCTGCTTCGTTTCCATCATGTACGAACTGCACCAGGCCACCGTTGATGTCGGCTTGAGTAAAGCTCGTGATCGCCACGCCAGGATTCGCGACGTATTCGAATCGACCGCCGGAAATGCCGGTGATTGTATGGATCAGCTGCGACGCCGTTTGTTCGAAGTCGGTCGAATTCAGATCGGCCGCCGTCAGCACGACTGTGTCGCCTTCGGTGATCGTGAGCGTATTGTTCACGATCGTCGGTGCGTCGTTCGATGTCAGAATCTGAATCCGCGATGTGCCGACGTTGCTGCTGAAAACGCCATCGTCCACAGTGACGGTGAGAACTCGCGTCGTGTTATCAGCGTTCTGCGACGTGTTGCTGTAGGTAATCGTTCGCAGCACTTGCTGGTACATGTTCTCGCTGGCGACACCGGCGATGGTCAGCACGCCGTTCGAGTAGCTCGCAAACAGCGGCGTGCCACTGGTGTCGGCGGTCAGAATTTCGTCGGCTCCGTCGATCAGATTGGTAATGGTCACGGTCAGGCGGTTGAGATTCGATGTGTCCGGATCCCAGGCGATAGCATCGGTGTCCGCGATATTCACCGGGCTGCCGTCTTCTACGTAGCTGGCAATAAAGTCGGCTCCTGTTTGCCCACTGCTGTCGTCGGCGTCAAGATCCAGAATCGGAGCTGGGCCGATAATCACATGGTTGGCCCCGAATTCCGACGTGTTGCCTGCCGCATCCGTTGCAGTCGCGGTGACGGTTTCGCCGATGGCCACTGCTGCGGTGAGATTCGTGCTGAAGCTCGCGTTGCCGCTTGCGTTAGTCGTCACTAACACAAATCCCAGATAACGCTCCGCCGCACCGTAGCCGCTGGCGTGTTCCACGCCGACGCCGTTCGCGAAAATCTCAATACGATACTGCGTGGACGGTTCCGCGTTGAGCGTTCCTTCCACATGCACGCTGATGGCGTTGCTTCGAGACGCGACCGTGATGACCGGAAAATTCGTCAGCGAATTCGCGCCGGTGTCGATGTCGTTCACATCGTTCAGCGTGACGCCGTCTTCGCCCAGATCGATGCCGAGTCCCGTGTTGGAATAAATCGTGTTGCCGAGAATCGACGTCGTGTCGGCGGTCGAAGCAATCTCAATCCCCGCGCCATTGTTGAAGGCGATGACGTTGCCGGTTCCGGCCGTTGTTCCGCCGATGATGTTGCCGGTCGACGAAACAGAAATGCCAACAGAGTTGCTGGCCCCTGCCGTGCCGGTGCTGTCGACGCCGATCCAGTTGGATTCGATGGTGTTGCCGCCGAGTCCGCTGAGCGTAATTCCCGTGCCGGCAAAGTTCGAAAGGATCAGCCCGCGAATGGTCGATCCGCCGCCGCTGATGATCAGTCCGTCGGCTGCTCCAGCGGCTGTTCCGTCGAGCTGAATCACGGGCGTTCCGGCAAAGTTCGGGTTCGATTGTCCGTCGATGATGACCGCTTCGGTGATTTCCGGAAGCTGCGACGCAATCGAAATCGTGCGAACTCCGGCACCCGCGATGTTGAACGTGATCGTGTCCACTCCGGCCGTGTTATTGGCCGCGATCAAGGCTTCTCGCAGAGAAATCTGGCCGTCGGTTCCGCCGTGCGCCGCGTAAAGTTGTTCAATGTTGTAAGCTCCGCCGAGCCCGCTGTCGTCAACGTCCGAATCCGTTGTGACGAGGAACAACGAGCTGATGTCGGTGATGGTGACGCTGATCGTCTGCGTGCTGCTCAAAGTGCCATCCGAAGCTTCGACGATCACATCGTAGACATTGTCGCCATCGAAATCGCCCGGCACATCAAAGTCCGGCGCGACGATAAATCGCAACACGCCCGTGACGCCATCAATCGTAAACTTCGCCGCGTCCGCTCCGCCGACAACGCTATACCCAATCGTCTGCGCTGGCAGATCGGCATCGGTTGCGGTGACGGTGGTGACGGCGGTGGTATTCTCCGCAATGCTGATGCTCGCCGTGGCCGCGCCACCATCGCTGGTAATGATCGGCGTGTTGTCGTTGACAGGTGTGATCGCAAAATTCACGAGCACGCTGCTGTCCGCACCGACTCCATCGTCGACGGAGAATGCGAAGCTATCCGAATTCGTTTCCGTTCCGTCATGATCGTAAGTCACCAAGCCCGCATCGACATCGGCCTGAGTAAACGTATCGCTGACGCTCAACGCCACGCCATTCAATCGCAGGATTCCATTCACCGGAACCGTGTTCAGAGTATAAACCAATTCAGCCGCCGTATTGTCCACATCAGTGGTCAGCAGAGTTGCCGACGTGACGACATTCCCGACGGAGTTCTCCGCAAACGTCTGCCCAAGCCCCGGCACAAAGACTTGTTCGTCATTGATATTGCTGAACGTCACCGTAACGCTCACGGGGCCATCCGCCAACGAGCCATCACTAACCGTCAAATCATAAGTCGGAGCCGCTTCGTTTCCATCATGCACAAACTGCACGAGTCCGCTGTTGATTTGCTCCTGCGTGAACGAACCAATCGCAACCCCCGGCGCCGCCACAAATTCAAACCGCCCACCAGTCACGTTCGAAGCCGTATACGTCAACTGAGCCGCCGTATTATCCGTATCCGTCGCCAGCAGATCGCTGCTGGAAAGAACAACCGTGCCACCTTCAGAAATCGTCAGAGCGTTTGTCGCGGTTACCGGCGCATCGTTCGCGCCCTCGATGGTGATCGTGATCTGAGCCGTCGATTCGAGATTGTCGGTGTCGGTGACCGTGTAGGTGAACACGTCCTGCAGAGTCTCACCAACTGACAATGCCTGAACAGCCGCGTTGGCGTTGTCGATCGAGTACAAATAAGTGCCGTCCGAGTTCAGCGTGATCGTACCGTAGCTGCCGAGCACTCCCGTAGCGACTCCGCCAACTGCCAGACCAGACGATCCCGCAACAACTCCCGTCACCGTCTTCGTGTCGCCAGCATCCACATCGGTATCATTCGTCAACACCGCGCCGCTGGCATCGGAGCCCGCAGTTCCGTTCGCCACGCCGCCTGCTTCAACCGCCGTGCTGCTGTCATTAATCCCCCCCGGCGCATCGTTCGCGCCCTGGATGGTCACTGTGATTTGAGTCGTGCTGCTGAGTCCACCGGCATCCGTCATCGTGTACGTGAACGTGTCGGTCAGCGTGTCGCCGCTGGTTCGCAGAGCCTGCACGGCTGCGTTGTTGTTATTGACGACATAGCTAAACGTGCCGTCCGCTGCGATAGTGATCGTGCCGTACGCACCCGCAACATTCGCCCCCACTGAGCCTGATGCGTTAGCCGATGTCCCCGCAACCACGCCAGTCACCGTCTTCGAATCACCCGCATCAACATCCGTATCATTCGTCAGCACGTTGCCCGACGGATCGGTGCCGGGCACGTCGTTACTGGTTCCGCCGGCTTCAACAGCGGTGGCTGCGTCCATGACAGACACAGGAGTCTCGTTCACGTCGGTCAGCGTGATCGTCATCACCTGAGTCGCCGTCGACAGGTCACTGCTGGCGGCCTGGATCGTGATGTTGTGCGAAGTCGCTGCTTCGAAGTTCAAAAGCGTGCCATCAGCGACCGTGACGACGCCGGTCGTCGCATTGATTGCAAATCGTCCGCCCGCATCGTCAACCAGATCATACGTGACGGTATTCGTGGTCGCATCACTATCAGTTGCTGACGCTGTGATACCGACAAGTGTTCCGTTCGCCGCGTTCTCCGCCACGCTGTTTGCCGTCGCATTGGAATCCACAGGAGTCGATACCGGTGATTCATTCATGTCCGTGATGTTGATGTTCACATTCAGCGTCGTGAACGAGGTGTCGGTGCTGGTTGCTCGAATGGTGATGTTGTACGACGCAGCCGCTTCGCGATCGATGGCTCCAGCGACCGTGACGACTCCGGTGTTCGGATCAATCGCAAATCGTCCGCCCGCATCGCTGGTCAGCGAGTACGTGACGACATCCGTGCCATCAGGATCACTGGCCGATGCCGTTACACCGACGGTCGTGCCGATCGCGGCGTTCTCCGCCACTGTGTCAGTCGACACATCGCTGTCAACCACCGAACTGACGCCGCTTTCGTTGACGTCGGTGATCGTGACGCTGATCGTCTGAGTATCCGTGCGAGTCCCATCGCTGACCTGAACAGTGACAACGTAGACACCATCGGAATTCGCATCCGTCGGCGCTTCAAAGTTTCGCCCCGCAGCGAAGGAGAGCACTCCTGAACTGCCACCAATCGTAAACAGCCCCGAGTCCGCTCCGCCTGCAATGGAGTACGTCAATGTCTGCGCTGGAAGATCTGCATCCGTCGCAGTCACCGTCGTCACGGCCGTGGTGTTCTCTGCGATGCTGACTGATGCCGTTGCCCCTGCCCCGTTGCTGGTGATCGTCGGATCGTTGTCATTCACTGGAGTGATAGTCACGTTGAACGTCCCGGTGCTCGTTGTGCCCGTGCCATCATCCACACTGAAGGAGAACGCGTCGGTGAAGTTCTCCGTGCCGTCGTGATCGTACGTAACCAGTCCGCTGTTGATGTCGGCCTGAGTGAACGTGCTGCCGTTGGTGAGAGCCGCTCCGTTCAGTCGCAGTGTGCCGTTGGTTGTGGCCGATGTGATCGAGTACACAAGCTGCGCCGCCGTGTTATCCACGTCGGTCGTTAACAACATCGCATTCGTAATCACATTGCCGGTGGAGTTCTCGGCCACGGTCACGCCGGTGTTCGTGGCAACGACCTGCTCGTCATTGGCTGCCACAATCGTGACAGTCGTGCTGCCTGTGGCTGTTAACGCTCCCCCGGTTCCCTGAGCACCAGCATTGCCATCGTTGAACGTCCAGTTGATCTGGACACTGCTTGATGGTGTGTCGCTGGTGTTCCAGTAGACGATATTCTGCAGAACCGTGTTGACTCGAGCCTGCGTCGCGTTGGTATCAAACGTCACATCCAGTTGGCCGCCGGTGAAGACATACGTACCAACTGTGGTGCCACCGACAACAACATTCGCGCCGGAAGTCGTCACGTTCGTACCATCAAACGCCAGAGCATCATCTACGCTGCCGCCGCCGTTGCGAACCAGCCGTAATGTGGCTCCGTTGTAATGACCGATTGCATTCAGTTCCGGATCGCTGATCGTCACATTGCCGTCCAGCACAACCGACGAGCCGCCTTCGGTATATGTGGGTGCTCCATCCAGATCCACGAACGTGGGCGAATCGTTGGCTGCGGTTACGTTGATCAGAACCGATGCCGAGTCTTCTTCCGAGCTGCCGTCGCCCGTCAATCCGGGGTCCGTTCCGGTGTTGCCCAGATCGTTGACTGTGACCGTTAAGGTGGTTGTTGCATTCGGAACATCAGCATCCGGAACGTAACGTACAAAGCCAGTGGACGCCCCCGTGATCAGAGTGTTGAGTGCCGCAGAGTCGCCTGCGAGGACCACAGTCCCGGTAATATTGCCGCTGACGATCCAGGCGCCGGAATCACCCAGCCCAACCGTGATGTAACCCTGCGTCACGTTCAGCGTCATGTGCAGGATGCCGGAACCCGCATCGACATCAGAGAAGCTGAACCCTGCTCCATCAATTGCCGTCCACTGATTTTCCGTGGCACTCAATGGTCCAGCCGGGGCGTTAACGACCGGCACGTCATTGACCGCAGTCACGGTGATTGCTGCCGATTCCGTGTCGCTGCTGAATGGCGTTGCGCCGCCGTTTGTGGTTGTGTTGACCTTGATTCCTTGCTGACCGGCCGTTGCACCGGTCTGGTCCCACGCTCGGAAGGTGATGCTGCCCATGGTTGCATTCATGGCATCCGGCACGAATCGAACAAGATCGGTACTGCGAAGCAGCAGAGCCGACGAGTCGGACACCGCGCCGATATCGGACCATGATGAACCGTTGTTGATTGAGTACTGCCAGGTTCCATTGCCGCTGCCGAGCGACGTAATCGCGATGCCTTCGACGGCTCCGCTGTCAACATCCGTGATGCGGTCACCGGTGGCCGAGGCGATGATCGAAGCGACGGTCTGGCCGCCGTTGTTGGTCTGATCTTCGGTGATGGTCGTCAGCACCATGTCGCCGGTGTTGTCGAGCACAGGAGCGTCGTTCACCGAGATAATTTCGACCGTCGCAGTGGCGGCCAGACTGCTCACAAACGCATCGCTGGCGACGAAATCGACCGTTCGACTGATCGTCGTCGGAGCTTCCGACGTGTTGTCGTAGCGAATCGTTCGCAGGACCTGCTGATAGTTGGCGATCGTATCCGTGCCGCTCAGAGTAAATACGCCCGTGCCGCTGTCGTAGCTGGCTGTGATGCTGGTTCCGGTGGTCACGGCCGAAAGCGATTCTGCTGTGCCATCCAGCAGATTGGTAATTGTAGCAGTGAGCGATGTCAGGTGCGTGCTGTCGGAGTCCGAAATCGTCGCATCGGTGTCCGCAACAAGGATCGCTCCGCCGTTTTCGGTGAATGTCGTGAGGAAATTGGCCCCGGACGCTCCGGAGCTGTTGTTCGCATCCAGATCAATCTGTGGCAACTGAGGTGACGTGTAGGAGATTGATAGGTAAGGTCGCAGGGAGACCGACGCACTCTCGGACGAATGGAAGGTCCAGTCGTCCGCGCCGTTCGACAGGAGTGCCCAGCCGAAGTTTGGCTGGCCGTTGAGCCAGTCCTGAACGGTTGATGTCAGATTCGTGAACGTCACCCAGCCGCTGGTGCCTGCGTCAATCGTGGCCGACGAAACGAGCGACGCTTCCGTGCCGTTGACCTGAATTCCGCTCGTCAACGAATTCCAGGTGGACGCTTCAGACCACGTCGCGTTCATGCGACGCAGGTTGACGAAGTCGTTCGAATCCGGGTCAGTGACGTAGACCGACAGCGTTGCGTTCGTGATCGTGGAACCCAGCGGAATCTGTCCTGGTCCCGATCCAAACAGGTTGTCGAACCGAATCAAACCCTGTTCGACTGTCCCGGCATCATCCGTGATGATCGACGTCGCATTTCCATACGATGTCGTTGGAGTCGAATCGGCCACATACGTGTCTTCGGTGCCCGTGTATCCGGCAACGCCCTGCTGAAAACGAGCAGCCCCGACCTGGATGTTCAGCACATCAGAGTCGCTCAACGATCCGCCCGTTCCGGTATTGCCCAGGTCTTCGGTCAGAACCGTGATCGTGCCCGTGCCGTTAAACGCTGCCGTCGGCGAAAACGTCAGTCCATCGAGAGCGGCATTCAGATTGCTGACGGTCCCCGTCACCACAATTGTGGCATCGGCAGTTCCGTCGCCGGTCGTAAACGTCAGGCCGGTCGTTGATGCCAGCGTCATCGTGCCGTTAGTGGCCGTCAGAGTCAGCCGAATCGAGCTGCCCGCTGCATCCACATCCGAAAGCTGAATCGCATTGCTGCCTGACAGCGTGATCGGAGTGCTGACCGGAGTCACCTGAGCGCCCGGCAGCACGTTGACCGGAGCATCATTGACCGGACTGACGGTGATATTGAACGTACCAGTGGCAGGCGTCGAACCGTTTTCGCCGCCATCGGCCAGAGAAAAGCTGAAGGTGTCGGATGTTGTTTCGCCACCGTTGTGATCGTAGGTGATGAGTCCTGCATCGATGTCGGCTTGAGTGAAGGTATCATTCAGGCCGATCGCCAAGCCGTTCAGTCGCAACATGCCGTTGGCGACATTCGCCGTGATCGTGTACGTCAGCTCGGCGGCGTCGTCGTCCGGATCGCCTTCGTTCAGCATCGCGGTGGTGATGACGTTGGCAGTTGAACCTTCCAGCACTGTGCCGCCGGTGTTTGTCGCGATGGTCGGACTTTGGTTCGAATTCGTCACGGTGACTTGATGATCTGCCGTAAACGTCATGTAGGCCGGACCGGGAACTTCGCCGGGCACTAGATAGTCATCGATGTAAGCGCCTGTGGTTCCGTTGTAGCGGCGAACGGCATTGGCGTCTTGATCGCTGACGTACAGATTGCCGTCCGGGCCAAACTCCACGCCTGCAGCGCTGGTCAGGCCGCCTGAGCCCAGAGCCACAAAGGTATCGATGAACGCACCGGTCGCGCCATCCAGTCGAACCACTCCGTTGGAAAGCGATGAAACGTAAAGATTGCCGTCCGGCCCAAACGTGATGTCTTCCGTTTGGCCGGTGGATGGAGCGTTGAAGGTCGCGTCGAGTGCTCCCGTGACTCCGTCGAATCGCAGCACGCCATTGGCTCCCTGGCTGGCCACATACAAATCGCCGTCAGGACCGAACGTCAAACCCAAAGGGAAGTTCAATCCCCCGGAAATGAACTCGTCGATGAACGCGCCCGTGCTTCCGTCAAAGCGCAGAACTTTTCCGGTATTCGAACTTGCGACATACAAATTCCCGTCGGCACCAAAGTCCATTCCGGCCGGACCGTTCAGCCCCCCACTTCCAGCAGTCACGAACGTGCCGACAAGCGTTCCGTCCGGCTGATATTCCAGCACATTGCTGGAACCATGTCCGCTGATCAGGAAGTTTCCATCGGCCTTCTGCACCACGTTGGCGTGGCCACTCAGTCCATCGCCAACGGCGTAAAAGTCAACAACGTTGCCGTCATATCCATTTACAATATCCAGTTCACTGCCGCCATAAGCAGGCAGCCACATATCGGCTTCGTAGTATTGCCCGTCTTCGTCGATCGCGCTGACGGTGATGTTAAACGTAAAGCCGGCCAGATCGTTCGAATACGTATGCGTGACTGTCGATGGATCGCCGACATACGTAGCGATCGAGCCATCGCCCCAGTTGACGATCCACTGCGAGATCGTGTCATTGCCAGGATCAACGTCTGTTAAAGTCAGAGTGTAAGTAACTCCGCCGCCAACCGTCGCCGCACCCGTTGCCGTCAGCGTCGGGGCAACGTTGTCGATCGTAACTGTAGTGGACGAGGCTACGAGTCCCCCGTTTCCATCATCGACCTGAAGTCCAATCGTGTAGACGCCATCGTCATCGAGCCCCATTCCAGACAGGGTCGACCACGCCACGGCCTCAGTTGCATTGAGCGTGATCAGATCGTCGTACTGCCCGTCATTATCCAAATCCCAGCGATAGGTCAACGTATCGCCGTCGACGTCTGCCGAACCGCTCGCATCGAGAACCAGCGAATTTCCTTCATTGATCGTGTACGGTCCGCCATGCGAGACCGTCGGCGCATCATTGACAGCCGTCACATTCACCGTCATCGTGTTGGGCGATTGGTCGGTATCCACGCCACCATTTGCGGTACCACCATCATCCTGAATCTGGAAAGTAAAGCTGGCTAAGTTATTGCCATTCGCATTTGCAGGTGGCGAGTACGTCACTATCCCTGCCTGGATATCACCACGTGTCACTGCGCTGCCCGCAACCGTGATTGGGTTTCCTGCATAGCGCAAGTTGCCTGTCGCAGGAAGCGTCGTGAATATGACACGGAACAGACCATGGTTTTCCGCATCGGTAAAGGCAAAGTCCGCCAGAGTGAAGATATAGGTCGTATCTTCAGTGACCGTAATCGCGTTATCTGTACCGACTGGCGCGTCGTTGACCGGAATGACGTTTTCGGTACGCGTATCAATCGCACTTGTCCCGCCGTCGCCATCGGTCAGTTGCATCGAAACCGTGCGTTGCAAACCGCTGGGATCTTCGCTGTCGACAAGGAAGCTGATTCGGCGAACGACCTTTTCGACATCGGTCACGTCGGCATTGGCGTTGAAGGTCACCAGCAGCGGATCGGCGACGCCGTTTCCGCCGGTGAACGAACCAATCGTCACTCCGTCGATCACGATATTGCTTCCCGAGACGTTGACCTGTCCCGCGCTGGGTCCTTCATGACGCACAAACAGACGATCGTCAGACGTACCGTTGTTAGACACCCAGGTCGTGAGCACCCCACCATCAAAATTCACTCCATCGGCATCGGTCACGGTTGCAACCGTATCGATGAAGACTCCCGGAGCGTTCTCATAGTACGTTCCGCCACCTGGACCAAGGCTCAGAACCGGGGCATCGTTGACTGCCGTGATGTTCACCGTGGTGCTGCCCGTGGCCGTCAGCGCTCCGCCAGTTCCCTGGGCTCCCGTATTGCCATCGCTCAACGTCCAGTCAATCTGCACGCTGGCTGGCGGGGCGTCGCTACTGTTGGCGTAGGCGATCTGATTGACGGCTGCATTCAATCGCGATTGATTGGCCGACGTGTTGAAGGTGAGGACCAGGGTGCCGCCGCTGTTGGTTGTTACTGTACCGATCGTAATACCACCGACGACAAGATTGCCTCCTTCGGTCAGAGCTCCCAGCGTCCCGGTGCCGCTGAACAGATCGTCGGCGGTGGCCCCTGCGTTGCGGGTCAATGTCAGCGTCGTGCCGGCGTAGTGGTTATCGGACAAATCCCGATCGGAGATGTAGACATCGGCGTCCAGGACAACCGGCGACCCGCCTTCGATAAAGGTCGGATTGCCGTCGAGAGTCCCTGACTGCCTTGTTGGATCCAGCGAACCCGTGGTGTTAAAGTATCCAACGGTCGTCGAGTAGGTATGCGACGTATAACCAGCGACGACCAGCGTGTCGTCGGCCGCCATCGCCGTGCTGTAGATTTCGTTCCAGTAGTATCCAACTTGAGGCAACGCAACGCCGTTATCGCCGTAGCTAGTATCGAACGTTCCGTCGAGATTGTAGCGAGCGATGACCCAATCGCTTTGGCCCTTGGAGTCAAAACTCATGTAGCCAGCCACGACCAGCTTGCCGTCGGACTGCTGTTCGACTCCGGCGATGTCACCCCAGTTGCCACCAAAGGATTCGACGATGTGCCCGTCGCCGCTAAACGTCGTATCGAGCGATCCGTCCGCATTGAAACGCGTCAGACCCCAATGCCACAAATTGCCGTTGGCACCGGCGATGACGATCTTGCCATCGGCCTGTACCAGCAAGTCCGTCACACCCTTGATGTTTCCAGCTAAGCCAAACGTGGTTACGACCGTGCCCGTGCCGCCGAACGTCGTATCGATGGCACCCGCTGTGGTTAATCGAGTCGCAAACCCGGAAGAGTAGACGGTGTCATCGAAATTCCCCGCCAGGATAACCTTGCCGTCGCTCTGCAGATCGATTGCGACGATCGTTTCATTGGTTCCACCACTCTCCAGATCAAACGTGACGATCCCGTCGGTGTCGAACGTGTTGTCCAGCGAACCGTCAGCGTTCAGGCGAACCACCAAGGCATCGGTGCTATTCTCGCCCGCAACGACAATCTTGCCATCGGCCTGCACGACCACATCCCGGAAGGCATCGTGCCCGACGCCGGCATAAGTGTAGATACCGCTGGAAGCGAAGGTTGTATCCAATGAGCCATCGGACTGGAATCGCATCACGATTCCGTCGTAGTCCGTACCGTTATGCAAACGTCCGGCAACGATCAAACGATCGGATCCATCAACGGCGATGGCGTATCCGGCGTCGTTGGCGGAGCTAAAGCCCGACCGAACCAAACCGGCGATTCCGAAGCTTGTGTCGATGGTGCCATCGGCCTTGAACTTCGTCAGCACGATGTCATTCGTATCGGTCCCGACAACAACCTGCGACCCATCGCTCAGCAGCACCACGTCGCTACCGGAGCCGTCGATCTTATCCGCAGCGTAGGCGCTGACCCCAGCATCCGGTGAACCGAACTGCGGAGCGTCGTTGATATCGGTGGTCGTGATCCTGGCGGTGGTTGTCGCCGTACTGAACGGGGTCGATCCTCCATTGGCAGTGGTGCTGACCACGTCGCCCGCCGAGCCCGTAGATTGATCCCAAGCTCGGAAAGTCAGTGACGCCGTTTCCGACACAGCCCCCTGAGGGACGAATCGAATCAGGTCCGAATCGCGCAGTAGCAACGCCCCCGAGTTGCTGTAGTACCCCATCCGCGTCCAGTTTGATCCGCCATTAAGCGAGTATTCGAACCAGCCGTTGTTGCCACTGGCTGCGTGGTTGGTAATCGCGATGCCTTCCACGGCGCTGGCGTCGACGTCGGTGATCAGGTCGGTACTGTGGCTGGCCAGCAGCGAAGCCACCGTTTGACCAGCGTTATTCGTATCGTCTTCGGTGATGGCATTAAAATTCAATATCTCGACAACGCTGATGTTGTCGATAAAGCCATCCACGCCGACCGAATTGGCGGAGGTATCGGTGAAAGTCAAAGTCGTCGACGTCGACTGCGCCACAAACGTCAGCGTGCGCGTCGAGTAGCTGGTGCTGGTGCTGTTCGACGCCCAATTTAATGTCGCATTTGTCGCTCCACTGACAACGTTGGCCTGGATGAACTGGCTGAGCGTGGCGGAGTTGTCACGATGTTGGAAGGTCAATGTATAAGACTTGCCAACTTCAGTGGTAAACGTCTGCGACGCCGTATGGGGCCCAGCCGCATCGCTAGAACCAAACCGAATCGCCCCAGTCGTCGCATCGACGGTTCCGGTCGTTGTCCAGCCGGTCAGAGTATTCGTGGCGAAATCACCGTTGACGAGAAGATTGGTTGTGTTGATCACCGGTGCATCGTTGACACTCGACACCACGATCTGTGCCGTGGCTGAGTTCGTTGAAAAAGCGGTTGAGCCTCCGCTGGATGCCGTGGTTGCGTAGCCGGGTGTGCCGTTGACCGATGCCGTTCCGCTGGTTTGATCCCAGGCTTTGTAACCAAACGTAGCTGTTTCACCGTTGTTGTTATCGGGGATGTAGCGAACTTGCGATGTGGATGTGATCAGCAACGCATTGGTCGACGATACGGCTCCAAAGTTGGTCCAAGTCGTGCCGTCAGTTGAATACTGCCAAGTGCCATTGCCGGTGACCAAAGTAATCGCCAGGCCGCTGGATGGACTGGTATCGACATCGGCCCAAGTGGAACTGCTTAGGATTGCAGATGCAAGTGTTCCAGACGAAGTCGTGTTCTCGTTGGTGGTTGTCAGTGTGTGCGTGTAGCCATTGGCGATGGTTGGAGCGTCGTTAACCGCCGAAATACTGATGACAACATTGCCGGTAGCGGTTAAGGCTCCGCCGCTGCCTTGGGCGCCGGTGTTGCCATCGTTGAACGTCCAGTTGATCTGCACGCTTGCGGGAGGTGCGTCGGAAGCATTCGCATAGAGAATGTTCTGCATCAGCGTGTTGACGCGGGCATTCGTAGCGTTTGCGCCGAACGTAACCACCAACTGACCACCAGTGAACGTATACGTTCCGACTTGCACACCTCCGACGGAAACGTTGGGACCGCTGACGGTGACGTTGGTGCCATCGAAATATAGCTGATCCTGGGCGTTGGCTCCACCATTGCGAACCAGAGTCAGTGTGGCCCCAGAGTAGTTGCCTGTTCCTGCCAGTTCCGGGTCGTTGATCGTGACATCGGAATCCAGCACAACAGCCGAGCCGCCTTCAGTAAAGGCGGGAGTCCCATTCAGTCCGGAAAACGCTGGCGATGAATTGACGCTGGAGACATTGACTGTTGCCAAACTCCAGGCACTTGCCCCGCCGTCTCCATCGGTGATTACAAATCGAACGGTCCGTGCACCTGTCGTCGGTGTCGTCGTATCTGTATCCTGAAAGGTAATATTCTGTACTAACGCTGTCGCGGCTGCGGGTGAAGAATTACTGTTGAACGTGATCACCAGTGTCGCACCGGATGAGCCGCCGGTGAAGGTTCCGATCGTGCCTCCACCGTAGGTCACGTTGGCTCCACTAACACCGATCTGCCCTGCACCTGTTCCTTGGTTGCGGATCGCTAGCACATCCTCGGCACTGTCGCTGCCAGCAGTCAGGCTAACCATCAGCGTGCCGGTGTTGACGTCTGGAGAATCCAGATCCGTCACCAGCGCACTCGTGCCCTGATCAATCACTACGGCACCGCTGCCTTTGGCGTAGTTCAGACTGTCTCCATTGAGATTTGTGATGAATGGCAGATCATTAACAGCGGTGATATTCACCGTCGTACTGCCCGTAGCTGTCAGCGCTCCACCGCTGCCTTGTGCGCCTGAGTTGCCGTCGTTAAACGTCCAGTTCACTTGCACGCTCGACGGCGGCGCATCGCTGCTGTTACTGTAAGCGATCTGCCGCATGGCCGAGTTCACTAATGCTTGAGTCGCATTGCTATTGAACGTCAGCACCAACGAACCGCTGCTGTTGGTGGTCACTGTACCGATAGTCGTACCACCGACAACCAGATTGCCGCCTTGAGTCAGCGTGCTCAACGTGCCCGTTGCCGAGTAGACATCTTGTGAGTTCGCTCCACCGTTGCGAACGAGCGTCAACGTGGCACCGCTGAAGCTATTCGCGCTCGATAGCTCGGCATCCAGTATCTGAACATTGCTATCCAGAACCACGGCGGATCCGTTTTCCGTGTAGCTAACTGTTCCGCCGAGGGTGTTGGACGGGTTGAAGGAAGTATCCGCTGAACCATCTGAATTGTAGCGAGCGATGGCCAGATCATAGGTGCCACCTTGGGTTGTCGAACCCGCTAGAACAATCTTCCCGTCGGCTTGAACGAACATGCGAGTGCCGCGGTCGTCGGTCGACACGTTGAAGTTGGTCGTAACGATGCCGGTACTATTGAATGTGGTATCGAGGCTACCATCGGAATTGTAGCGAACGATTGTAAAATCATTACCAGCGACACTGGCATAGCCACTGACCAGGATCTTGCCGTCAGATTGGACTTTCACGTCGTTACCAAAGTCGCTCGACGAGCCGATTTGGGTCATGAGCCCGCCGCCGCTGCCGAAGGTCGCGTCGAGCGAACCGGTCGAGGTCAAGCGAATCAGATCGATGTCGGACGTTCCCAGCAGATCGGTAAAGCCTGTCACGAGGATTCTGCCATCGGCCTGAACGGCGACACCGTAGCCTATATCGCTGCTGCCGCCGCCGAAATCGATGTTGACTTTACCGGTCGAGTTGAACGTAGTATCCAGCGAACCATCGCTGTTGTAACGAGCAACTGCATAGTCCGTGAAAGTCGTGTTGTTGTAAGTTTGCCCGGCAAGCAGGATCTTGCCATCGGTTTGCAGCACGATGCTTCGACCTGTGTCGCTGCTGCCCGCGAAATCCGTGGTGACATACCCCGTGCCTGCAAACGTTGTATCGAGTGCTCCGGTGCTAGTGAAGCGTGCCACCAGGAAGTCGTTGCCACTGGTGCCGCCGACGAGGATCTTGCCATCGCTTTGGATTGCCATGCTGTAGCCGGTATCTGCACCTGCGATACCCGACATGGCTTTGCCTGTTCCGCCACCGAAGCTGGTGTCGAGCGAACCGTCAGAGTTGTACTGAACAAAAGCAATATCGTTGCTACCACCGACGAGCGCGTAGCCTTGCACCAGGATTTTTCCGCTTGCAAGTACACGGACATCTTGAGCTTCATCACCGCCTGTTCCGACCGCAGTGATGACATAGCCAAGGCCACTGCCGAAGGTCGTGTCGAGTGTGCCATCGAAATTATAGCGAGCGACAGCGAAGTCACGAGTTCCATTGACATCGCTCCAACCCGCCATGACGTATTTGCCATCGGCCTGCTGAGCGACAGCATTGCCGAACTCTAATCCACCGATGGGCGTGTAATTGCGTCCATTGCCAACGGAAAACGACGGCGCGTCGTTGACGGCGTTAACGGTGATCGCGACGGTGCTGGTCTGCGTGGTTTGATCGGCGGCGAGGGAGGCGATCTCAGCGGCCGAGAGGGCTCGGGTATAGACGCGAGCGTCGTCGATCTTGCCGTTGAAATCCCAATTGGCGAGGGAGCCACCGCCGTGACGACCGATGATCGTATTGCCACCCAGGTAGCCGATGGAGTTGGTGGAAGTTGTCTGAGCGACTTGTTGACCGTCGATGTAAAGTGTTTGCAGGTTATTGGTATCATCGAACGAAAAAGCGACGTGATGCCAGCCCGTTCCAGCGATGAAACGCTCGCTATTGATCCTGACGTAGCTCGAACCGTTGTAGTACAGACCCACCACGCCAAAGCCAGTTTCATCCGCCCGAAGGATGAAAGCGTCACCGAGGCTGATGATCTCTGAGCCATTGGGACTCTTTTGATTCAGGTTGACCCAAGCCGACAACGTCGCATTGGCCGGGTTGCTGAATACACCGCTTATTTGAACAAAGTCCCCAGAACCGTCGAGGGATAACACGGTGCCGCGAGTTGCGTCGGTAATCGTCGCGGCGTTTCCATTGAGAGTTCCGTTCTGAGTTGTACCAGCGCTTTGGTCGTTTGCGTTGCCACCTTCGAACGTGTAAAGCCCTTCCTGATCAGCGAACAATGCCGTCGTGACTTGAAGGTTGACGGAACCGGTGTAGTTGGTCGTCGGCGAAAAAGTCAGTCCGTTGAGCGCCGCGTTGATTGCCGACTCGGTGCCGTTGATGACCATCGTGCCGCTGCCGTTGCTGCCCGAGACAATCGTCAGTCCAGTCGTTTGAGAAAGCCTCAGCGTTCCGTTGGGAACGGTGAGTGTGACTTGCAGTTGCAGGTTCGATGCACCGTTGGAATCGCTGACGGTGATGGCATTGCCGTTGCCCGTGGAGAATACAAGCGAAGTATCTTCGTTCGTGGACTGAGCACCGGGAACACTACCCGTCGGTTCGGTAACGATGTTGTTTAGCGAAATCGTGAACGCTTTATCGAACGTCGCGCCGCTGCCATCGGCAACGCGCACTGTCACGGTGTGCGACGCTTGTGTCTCGAAGTCCAGCAGTGAACCATTCGCAACCGTGATGACACCTGAGTCGCTGTTGATGGCAAAAGCACCGGCGACGGTTTGCGACTGGATCGAGTACGTCAGCGCGTTGGTCGCGTCGAGTACGTCGTCGGCATTCCATTCGATAATGGAACGTCGAACTCCGGCGGACGAGGCATCATTCCACTGGCCAGTGGTCAGGCTTAAGTCCGCGAAGTCTTCATTGCTCGTATTGCTGGGTTCGCCAGCTTGCCAGTTGGTGTAGGCACCATCGACGTTGTAGCCAGTACCAGTCCCGCGCCAGATGACGCTGCCAGCAGTGTTACCCGTGTATTTTTGGAAATCTCCTTCGGTGATTTGGTCGGAAAGGCCCAACCAAACATTGTCGCCGACTTGAGACGCGAACGTTCGTGCGAGTTCGTTCTCGGCGGCGGAATCGACCGTCAGCAATTGACCGGCAACGCCCCCGAGCGTTGTGGCGATGGCAGTCGTCTGTGAGCTCGCCCACATCGCATAAGTGCTGACCAGCTTGTAGAACTTGCCCGTCTCAGAGCTATAACGCAGATTCGAATCGGCAGCTAAAAGTGATGCAATCCTGGCTTCGCGATCAAGATCCGTCCCGTAGACGGTTCCCACAACAGTTGCCGTTGGCGAGTTCTCATTGACCGCGAGGGATAGCGTTGGCGTCGATGCGGTGAACGACGGTGTTGTCATCTGACGAACGGTGAGATCATTGCCGCTCACCGAGCCTGTAATGACGCCGCTCGTTGACAGATCATTCATTCGCCAGTTGGCGACCATACCGCTTTCATTGAACGGCAGCGTGCTGCGGTAGTTGGCTGCGACCTCGTTGGTGGTTCGAACGTCGTTGAAAAATCGAACGTCGTACAGAGTGCCCTTGAACACGCCACCCGGAGTCACCTGCCACGTATCAGTTCCGGCATCCATATCCTGCCCGATGACCAGGTCACCGAGTATTGCCAGTGTCTGACCAGTCGCCAGCCCCGTGCCAGATCCCAGCAGTGCACCGTCAAGATAGATCGCCCAGGCGCCGCTGGTCTGACTCCAGGTCGCTGCGATTGAGTGTCGATTGCCGTCAAAGATGGCATCGACGTCGGCTGTGGTGATGGTGGCTACCGTGCCGTTGATCTGTAGATTGATGGTTTCCGATGCGCCAGACTTGGCGGCACCGAAGAACATCGCATCTCCATCAGTTGGAGTCGTGTAAGACGCGAATGTGTACTGTCGGCCATCGACAATCGCTTCTGCCTGGAAGTCAAACTCCATCGAGAACTGGCTTAGGCCGCCGAGAATAGAATTGCCGTTGGTAGCTTCGAGGTATGTGCTGTTCCCTGATCCGCTATTGATCGTGACTCCGCCGTTTGTTGTGGATGTCACAACGCTGTTCGATGGCGTGCTGTTGCCCGTCGATGCCGTAGTCACGATTGCCTGAGAAAATTCGGATGTGCTGGATGACAACGTGGTCGTTGCGGTGATCAACTCACCGGCCGTCACCGCCGCTGACAGGGCTACGTTTGTAAACGTTGCGTTGCCACTCACATTGGTACTGACCGTGGTTGAACCCAGATAGCGCCGGCCCTGACGAGTGTTGACATTGCCATTGGATGGCGTCGCATAGAAATGAATCAGAATACCGGCTGTGCTGGCAATGGTGTTGACCGTGCCGCTGATGGTCACTGTCGAACCGTTCGTCGTCGCGGTCGTCAGAACGGGCGTGTTCTGAAGATTGTTCGCGCCGGTGTCAGGATCGAGATTGTCGTTGGCGGTGACACCGGTGGTCCCAAGGTCAATCCCAAGACCGCGGTTGTCATAGATGGAGTTGCCAATGATGGAGTTGCTGGCTCCTGCGGTCGACGTGACACCTATTCCGCTTTGCCACGCCGAGCTGAGTCGTCCGCTATCCACAATCGTGTTGCCCTGGCCAGCCGTTGTGCCGCCGATAGTGGTACTCGCAGCACCATTCTCAAGAAGAATACCGTTCTGGCCGGAACCATGAATGACTGTGCCCGCTGCATTGATCCCGATCAAGTTGCCAAGAATTGAAGTGCCGGTCGACGTGCCGTCAATTTCAATGCCGACGACACGAGATCCCATGATGACGTTGCCGAGTCCGATGCCTCCGATGACCGTGTTGTCCGCTCCGCCGCTGATATAGATGCCGTTGCCGCCGTTGCCGAGCATCGTCACTCCATCGGCCGCGAGTCCAATCCAGTTATTCTGGATCGTGTTGCCGTGGGTCGTTGGTCCGTCGATGTGGACTCCATCCTGACCATTTCCAGAGATGAAGTTGCGACGCGCCGTGCCTGCTCCGCCAATGAGGTTGCCGGTGGCGCCTCCCTGGATGCGAACCCCGTCAAACGTGTTGCCTCGATCCTGCAAGCCTGAGGCATCCGTTCCAATAAAATTGCCGTAGATCATCGTCCCTGTTGTGCCAACGCCACTCACATTCAGCACAATGCCAGTGTCATTGCCAGAGATCGTGTTGGCTTCGGCGGTATCGTTGCTTCCATCTGCGTTGGTGCCGATCAGCGTATTCGTTGCTCCGTCGACCAGAATACCATGGCTGGTGTTACCAACGACGGTCGAGCCGTTGACGCCCACGCCGATGTAGTTGCCCTGGATGACAGCTGAGCTCGATCCGTTGCCGACGAGAACACCATATCCCAAATTTCCAGACACGACGTTGGCCAGCAGGCTGTTACCGGTACCGGCCCCCCAGAACGAAAACCCACCGCCGGTATTTCCCAGAGCAACAAGGCCCGTGTTATCGGTGCCGATGTAGTTGCCCGAGATGGTATTGTTCTGCGAAGTCGCGCCCTGGATTTCGACGCCATAGTGATTGTTGCCTGAGATCACGTTGCGTGCACCGGCGATCGTGTTTCCGATTTGATTCCCGGTGGAACCGTTGGACATCACGATGCCGGACTGAAATGTGTTGCCGGTCGTTCCCGTGATGTCACCGGTGCCCGCCGCATTGGTTCCGATGTAGTTGCCATAAACAACACTGTTGTCAGCGTTGTTCATGAAGATACCTTGCTGCGTGTTGCCAGAAATCACATTGCGACTGGCGGCGGTGGTTCCGCCGATGATCGTGCCGACAGAATCCTGGACCAGGATCCCATAGATGCCGTTCGCGATGGCACCTGTTCCGGCTGCGTTCAGTCCGATGTAGTTGCCCAGCACCTGAGTACTGTTGGCCGCTGAGTCAATCACCAGCCCCACGTCGGTGTTGCCGGAGATCACGTTGCGATCGTTCGCACCGGTGCCGCCAATGATGTTGTTGTCGCCTTGCCAAATATTGATACCGGTTGCATTGGCTGCGGCCGCTGTGCCTGCCGCGTTGGTGCCAATGTAGTTTCCGGCAATCGTGTTGCCGGAACTGGTGATATCAATTCCAGTGGTGAAACCCTGAACGTTGACGCCGCGGATCGTGCTGCCATCGCTGCCTGCCCAGAGCTTCAAACCGTAGGTCCGTGTGTCGCCATCCACGATCGAAATCAGCGGCGCGCCGGAGTAGCCGGATTGCGTCGTCGCATCCAGAATCACTGGATTCAAAAACTCCTGCAGATCCGTGCCGCTCACGGTAATCGTCTGCGCCCCTGTTCCGATGCTGAAGAAGATTCGATCGGCACCGCCGGTACCGTTGGCCGAATTATTGGTCGCCAGAATTGCCTCGCGCAGCGAGATCAGTCCGTCGGCGCCCCGATTATTCAGCAAGGCGGCAATGCTGGTCGTCGTTCCGTCAGCCGTGTTGCTGGTCGTATTGACCGTCAGCGTGCTGTAGTTGGTTGTCGTAAATCGCTGTGTGTAGACGCCGTACGAATCAACATGGCCGGATTGCGTTCCATTTCCACTCCAGGCGATGACCGCTGAGTTGCCGCTAAAGGCAACCGTAGCGTCTATCTGTTCATTGGTTGTGGTTGTGGCCACGCGAACTTCGCCTCCGATGCGAGTCCCTGCACTGTCGAATTGCTGCGAGTAGATGCCATTGCCACTTCCGTCCTGGGAGGCACTGGTCCAGGTAACGATGAAATCGCCTGCCGCATTCATATCGACATGTGCCGACGCTTGACTGCCTGTCGTGTAGGTGTTGACCTGAAATTCGTTGCTCAACGCTGTGCCAGACGAATTGAATCGTCGCGCCCACACGCCGTCTCCATTACCATCGGAGCTCGCCCAGGTGACTACAAAGTTACCCGATGAATCCGAGTCAACGGTACTGAATTGTTGGTCGCCGGCAGTGGTCTGATTCACCAGGAAGTTGACTCCCTGAGCAACTCCTGATGCGTTGTAACGCTGGGCGTAGATACCATATCCACTCCCGTCCTGGTTGTTACTTGCCCAAGTGACGACATAGGAACCGTCATCGTTGACAGCAACATCAGGGCTATTTTGAATGCCAGCGGTGGTCGTGTTGACACGAGTGTTGGCCCCCTGAGCCACACCGCTAGCGTTGTAGCGTTGGAAGTAGATGTCGCCAAGGTTTTGGGCATTCTGCCAGACGATGACAAACGACCCGTTGGAAGCAAAATCAACAGCATGCCAATCATCAATGCCCACTTGACTGCTGATGATCGTCTCACCAGTCAGCGCGGTGCCATTGATATCGAACAACCGCATGTAAGATTCGTAGGTACCCGAGCGATTGTCGCTCCACGTGACGACGATGTTGCCGTTGTCGGCCATCGCGACGTTCGTCCAGTCTTGCTGGCTGGCGTTGGCGGCGTGAGCCAGAAATTCTGCCGTACGAACGGTTCCGTCGGCGTTGAACACTTTCACATAACTGTCGGCATTGCCGCCGCGAGCGTCCTCCCATGCGACCACATACTGGCCACTGGCGTTCATCGACAGATTTCCACCGCCGTAGGGCGTCGTCAACTGATTGCCCGTCGTCGAACCATTGACCAGCGTTTCACCGCCAACGGCCGTGATATCCAGCAGTCCCTGCCAGCTGGCCTGAAACTCGGTACTGAAGATCACATGCGTCTCGAGCACCCCGGCCTGATACTCCAGAGTCCAGTCCCCACCGAGTTCAGCAGCTCCGGTCAGGTTTTCACTTCCCGCCACGTCTGTCGCCGTGAGTTCGCTGAGCTGATTGAGCAGCTCCTGACCGTTCGTTGATTCTGCCAGGTTACAGCCGTAGAACAGAATATCGGCCTTGTCCGACATCGAATACTGCCACGCACTGATGGCGCCGCGATACGTGTTTAGATTATCGAGCGACAGAATCGTCGATCCGAGCTGGACCTTTCCATCGTTGCCGTGCGACACAATGTGCATTCCATCGACGCCGTTGTATCGCAGCAAAGCGGCCGTAATCTGCGCAATGCCATCCTTGGTGGAATCCAGGACGATGTATTCCAGATTTCTCGACGTATCTGCTGCGTTCTGCATGCGCAGATCGGCTTCCATCTGCTCAAGATTCGCAAGGGAGGAATCCAGAAACACGAGTTCCAAAGGTTTTTCGGTGGAGTCACCAG
>JBGSVD010000049.1:0-16615 GCA_041753135.1 Planctomycetaceae bacterium | reverse complement strand
TGCACGCCACTCAGCGATGCCGGGGTGATCATGGAAAACGAGTCGCTCAGCAAAGCGGCTGCGTTCCCGACCAGAGCCAGGTCGGGCTACGTGGGCTGATCTGTCTCAGATCAGCAAGCTTGCACGCCACTCAGCGATGTAGCGTTGATCATGGAAAACGAGTTGCTCCACGAAGCGGCTGCGTTCCCGACCTGAGACAGGTCGGGCTACGTAGGCTGATCTGTCTCAGATCAGCAAGCTTGCACGTCGCTCTGCAATGTTGGTTCATCATGGAAGCAGTATGGGCGGATAAGAAACAAGAAAGGCCGCGTGGAGCGTTCGACAGGGTCATCCGACCGAGCTACCAGCACCACGCGGTCTTGAGGTGAGATTTTGCCGAACGGATAGAAACCCGGTCAGACAGGAAAACGATCTGTTCCGTCTGGATCTCTGGGCACAGTCTTCCACACCAGCGGAATTCAGGGCCAGGCGAAAGCCGTTGTTCGTGTTGCGGTTCGTCGGTTCGTTCGTGTTGCGGTTTGCCGTCCGGCAATTCGCCGCGTCGTTGTTCCAACTGCCGCCGCGAAGTACGCGGTTCGAGCCCTTAAGGATCATTCACGGTCGGTGGTTGTAACACAGACGTTCGAAATCGCCAACTCTTCACCCCGGCTGCCTGCGAAAAAGCCGTCAACGCCGCCAGACGCTGCTGCAGGTTCGACTCACTGATCAGTCCCAGCCGCTCCGCTCGCTCCAGGACCCGCACACGCCGACGCCAACGCCGTTTGCTACGGCGATTCAGCTCCACATGCGTCGGCCAGATCCGACAACCCAGAAAAGCTACACCCACACCAGTACGCTGAACTGCACTCGGCTTGAATTCCAGTCTCAGTTGCCGACCGGCAAATTCTGTGCAGCGATCGTGTATTTCAACTAACGCCTCGCGACTGGAATGCCAGAGTACCATGTCGTCCATGTAACGCACATATCCGCGAATCCGCAATGTCTCCTTCACAAATCGATCCAGCCACCCCAGATAGAAATTTGCAAAGTGCTGGGACGTCAAACTTCCGATCGGCAGACCGATTCCGATCTCACCTCGATAAGCCGTCACGATTTTCGTTAAAAGCTGCAGCAGTTTCTGGTCTTTGAACCGCTTCTCCAGCAAATCGAGCAGTGGTTGGTGTGAAATGCTGCCGAAAAACTTTCGCACATCCAGCTTCAGGCACCAAGCCGTGTCACGCGTAAAATGTTGAGCCCTCAGAATGGCTGCCTCCCGACCCTTGCCTGCTCGACAAGCGAATGTGTCGTCGATCAACCAACGATCCAGAATTGGTTCGCACACATTCATGATCGCATGATGCAGCACACGTTCTTCGAAACAGGGAGCCGTAATCACACGCTCCTTCGGATCGCGGATCAGAAACTGATGAAATCGACCGACCGAGAGAATCCCCTCGCTGATCGCCCTGACCATCTCGGAAATGCGATCATCGAGACCGTCAGCAAACTCTCGGACGACAGCCTGACCGCGTCGACCACGAGCGGCTTTGTGGAACGCCAGCCGCAAATTTTCTGGCTCGTGAATCTGATCAAACAGGTTGGCTGCTCGTCGCATCGTGGCTGGGCTCCATGCTCATGAGAATGGGAAGCAGGTGGGCCACATATTTCTCAATCTTGCCATCACCGATGCCTTCGATCTGAGCCAGGTCACTCCTGGAGCGGCACCGACGTTGCACCATCTGAGCCAGTTGCTCGTTCGTGAACAAAGCGTAAACGGGCACGGCCTCACTCTGAGCCAGTTCTTTCCGCAACTGCCGCAGCTTCGAGAAGACCTCGAATTCGTCAGGAGGCAGAATGGTTTTGTAATCGACACGACTGCGGGAGAGGTTTGCAGTGAGAGTGGATTCACTGACAGAACTCATCAGATAGTCGACACAAATGGCCCAGAAGGAATTTATGCCAACATCGACCAGTTGCCGGTCGATGGACAGCACTTTGTGACTTGCCAGAAAGCCGTTCAGCTCCTGCTCAGCGGCTTCCGAATCACGCACTGGCACGTTGAAGAATCGCAAACCCATGTTGCACAGATGCCTTGCTGGTTTCCAAAATTTCTGCGCGAGCAGGGGGACACCCCCTGCACCCCCGTCCAGGGTTCTGAACAATTGAGGACAATTGTTCTACAATCAACCGCTACGCCATCCGGCTACGGCATCTCCAGTCGTCGCTCCGCTCCATCCCTCCGTGCCTGCGCCAAATGGCTCCGCTCACTTGCTTCCTTTCGCCTCCGGAGACTGGACTCCAGACGGTAAACTCAGGGCCAGGCGAAAGCCGTCGCTCGCGTTGCGGATCGTCGGTTCGTACGAGTAGCGGTCTGCCGTCCGGCAATTCGCCGCGTCGTCGCTCCAACCGCCGCCGCGAAGTACGCGGTCCGAGCCCCCGGACGCGCCTTGAGGATCCACGTGCGAACTACTGCCATCAATGCTAGCATACCAATCGTGTGTCCACTCGTACAAATTTCCATGGACGTCGAATAGTCCGCTGCCGACCGGCGGCTTCACAGCCGTCACACGCGGGCGTTTCCCCGAATTGTCCTTGAACCAACCATAGTCCTCCAGCAACGTCACGTCTCCACCAAACGCAAAGGCGGTTCGCTGGTCGCTTCGTGCTGCCAACTCCCACTCCGACTCTGTTGGCATGCGGAAACCACCGCGAGCCAACAACACGTCGCCGTAAATGGGATTTCCGTTGCCGTCTTTCTCCAACGATTCTGTCTCCGGATAGCACTGCCATGACTCATCATCACCACGCCATTCGCCGGTCAGCCAGCGGCAAAATTCTACCCAGTCATACCAGTTCCGACCAAACACGGCATCGTCGTCCGATAGATCCCAACCCCATTGTGATTGCATCCCATCTCGCCATTGCCCACCTTCGAACACGTCATAGAGTCCCCATTGGACCTCGCGGTCGCACAAAGCCACCGAACGGCTGATCCGGACGACGCGGGGAACTTCGTCGTTTTCCCGATCTAATTCCCCGCCTTCGAATTCCGGTGAGCCCAAGCGATACTCGCCGGCAGGAAACACTATGAATGTCAGGGAGAGACTATGCTTCTTTGCCGTCGATGTCACATTGTCGGCCGCTTCCTCAGGTCTTGCAGTCAACTCCATCCGCAGACGAAACCAATCCCTTTCGCCTGTCGGATCATAAGGCACTTCCTGCTCATCCATCTTTTGTACATCCTCGCCGCGTCCCCAGTGACGCAGCAGCCAGCCACTGGCACTGTGGACTGATGCACTTGGGTCTTTCGCGTAAAGATCTCGCAGCCGCACAATCAACGCCTCACGTGAACCTTCCGGGATCTGCTCAACCGGATAGCTTCCTAATGCCAGCAGCAGGCCGTACATCACTCGCGATTCAATCTTCTTTGCCGCACCGCTGACGGACTGGCGCAGTGCCGCACTCCGCTGAAGGCTTTCGATTAGCTCCGTGGGCGTCACGCCGCATTGCTGACATCGAGCCACAAACTGGCTGAGAGATTCCGGGTCGTCCGTGATCCGCAAAGCGTCAAAATACGCGTCGCGTTCCCCTTGACGCAGCAATGTAATCGCCGCGTTGGCACGGCGACGTCCCAGTCGGACTCGGTCCAGTTGTCCGAGATTCTCATCGGGCTGTTCTTTTGTCAGTGCCAACAAGCCGTCTCGCACGGGACCGCTTTTAAATTCTGCCACCTTAGGATAAAGGATTTCAGTCTGCCTTGCTGTGGCTCGTGTTAAAAGCTGAGCCATCAATTCCGCGTCGTCGCCAGAGTAATCCGCAAGCGCCATCGTGGCGTTGATCTGCTGATCTTCAGTGGCGGTCTCTGCATCGAACAGCACGTCCAACTTTGGAACGAGCTTTACTCCGATCGGACGCAACAGATTTCGTAACTGCGGTTGATATTCCGCGAAGCCTGACGCCAGTTCACCGGCGACGAACTGCAAGTCAGCGTCCGTCCATTCGGTCTGTGACTGCTCGCCATCCAGACCGGCCAAACCCAGTGCCGCTCGGAATCGCACCGTGTTGGATTCCTGATTGTTGCGAAGAATGTCGAGCCACTGTGAGTGAAGGTCGTTTGCGTATTGACGCAACCGTGTTCGAATCGGTTCAACATAGGCCAGATCACCATTGAGCAACGCATCGCTGAGCGGCTTGACTTGTGCCGAATCCCGGGCAGCCAGTGTGAGCCGGGCTGGAAGTGCCGCTGCGCGGTCCGATGGTGCGGCGTCCGCAGAGGTCGCTTTGTCAATCAGCGGCTGCAACAGGCGATCGAGCGACTGCCGGCTTTCATCGGCTTGCTGGATCAGCGTGGTCAACTGCTCCGGGCTGGCCGTTTTGAGTGCCTCGACAAGCGATGCTGCCTTCTGCCCAGCCAGAATGAACTGCAGCGTGAGCCCTGCCACAAGCAGAATTACGGCGATCGAACCACTGCGGAGTAAGTGCAGGCGTTCGGCCTTCTGCATGAGATTTCGCTGCGGGTCGGTCCACTTGCTCTTTTCCGTCAGCCAGCGAATGCCGATCCACTCTCGCAATGACGGCAGATGGCGGTTCTCCGGTTTAGCTGTCCACAGTGCCGTTCGTTCTTCCAGCTTCAATTCCGCTCGGCCTTTACGGGTTTCCTTTTGTTTACGGGTGAGCCATTCGCGAAGCGACGGGACAAGGTAGTCATGGGTGAGTTGGTAATACCTCGGCGAGTAACTGCTCGGCGAGCCGCCTGCGTGAGCTGGCGGGTTATTTGCGTTTGTCCTGGAAGAGAGAGACCCGGAAGCTGACGCGTCCGGCTCGCCGGTGGGGGTGCCTTCGGGGGCCGTCGGCGTAATGAGCCGGAGTTCGCCGTCGAGGATTCTGAGCAGGTCATTGAAGTCGGCTGGGCGATCCTGATAGCCGGAGGCTATCAGCAGATCGGCGTGGGATCGCATGCCGCCTTTGATGTCGGTGTCGAGATCCGGCAGGAGGGCTCGAAGGACTCCTCGGGTGGCAACACCATGCCGACGAAAGCGATGATCCGCATGGACGGAGGCAAATGTTTCCTCCAGAAAATTCACGCCGATTCCCTGAGTACCGCCGACCTGTTCCAGCGTCTCCGGTTTCCACGGCTTGCCTTTCACCATTTCTGCCAGCAGCGAAAGACGAACGGAAACCACTTTGCCGTCCTGAGCAAGTCCGCTGGCGACTGTGCTGACGAATTGTTCTTCTTCCGCGGACAGATTTGCTGCATTGGCGGGCAACTTTCCAAAGGCCTGACCAAATCGCACCAGCACGTTGCGAGCATGGTCCACGTCGAATAAGTCGACCAGCAGGAAGTTCTTGCCGGGGACCACTTCGATATCCAGAGCCTGCATCAGACGCAGGGCCGCGACGTAGAAGTCATCGCGGATCATGAGTATCGCCTGGACTCGCCCGCCATCGCATTGTCGCAAGGCTTTGACGAGTTCACTGTCCGGGTCGGGTTGATGAGCGTGCAGCCATTGTTCGAACTGGTCGATGATGATGACGACTTTTTTCGCACCACCCTGAGCACGTCGGAGCGAGGCGAGCGTATCGGTCAGATTCTGCCCCTTAGATAATTCCGGCAGGCGTTTTTCGAGTCCACGAAGAATTCGCGTTTCGGTCTCATCCGGAGTTGCTTCGAGATAAACCGCCACGACATCCTTCGACAGATTCGGCAGCAGACCAGCCTTTACCAGCGATGACTTCCCGCAGCCGCTGGGGCCGTAGATCAGGCCCACGCTGAAGGTCTGCTCCGGATCGGTCTGTTCGACTCGCTGCTTCCAAAAGGCAATGCTCTCGGGGAGGCCCTCGCGGTTGCGTTGACCGGGCAGAAGCTCCAGAAAGAAATCGGCATCATTGGCGTCGAACGATCGCAGTCCCTTGGGAACAACCTGAGTTGTGACTTTCGTCTGAGTGCTGGCAGCGGCCGGCTTCAGCCATTGTTCCAGGTCTTCTGCAAAGTCGGCCGCTGTGGCGTATCGGTCGGATGCCCGTTTGGACAACGCTTTCAGGCAGATGCGTTCCAATTCGGGCGGGATGGAGCTGATAAGGTCCCGTGGCGGCCTGGGTTCGATCGATGTGACCTGATGCAGGGTTTCCATTGCTGTGCTGCCGCGGAACGGTCGTTTCGTCGTCAGCATCTGATAGAGAATTACCCCGAGCGAAAAGATGTCGCTGCGTCCGTCGAGACGATGGCCTTCTCCCCGGATTTGTTCGGGGCTCATGTACGCCGGCGTTCCGGCAATCACACTTTGCTTCAGATAGTCTTCTTCCCGGATCGCCAGGCCGAAGTCGGCCACAAACGGCGTACTGGAGCTGTCTTCGATCAGGATATTGGCCGGTTTGATGTCGCGGTGAATCAGCCGTTTCTGATGAGCGTATGCCAGAGCCAGTGCGACGGTGGCCAGCAGCCGAGCCGATTCCTGCTCTGTCGGTCGCCCGGCGTTGATGCGATCCTGCAGTGTGGAACCATCTACGAACCGCGACACGACGTAGATGGATCCGTCTTCCGTGCGGCCCATGTCGTACACAGATACGATGTTGGGATGGTCCAGACCGGCGACGGTTCTGGCTTCTGCCAGATAGGCCTGGGCATCTTCCGGTTTCTGGAATCTGGCGGCGGTTGGTACCTTGATGGCAACCTGCCGCTGCAGTTCTTCGTCGAATGCAAGATAAACCTGACCGTATGCCCCTTCACCCAGAATGCGATCGAGGCGATAGCGACCCTTCTGCTGAACTCCGATTCCATTCCTGCTGATATAGGTGACGGTTGCCGACAGTTCATCAGAAGCTGCCCTTGCGTCGGCGGCGACTGGCTGTTCGGCCGGCTCGGGGACGGAGGGCTGATCTTTCGCCTTCTCTGCATCAGCCTTCAAACGATCAGCCTTCAAGTCGGGAGTGTCAGCCACAACATCGGGTGTCAATCTGTTGACGGTGGTTTGCGACTGCTCATCTTCACTGGCGATGAAAGAATGCGTCTCTGCAGAGACGGACTGCATCGAATCGCGAGCATCGCTGACCGAAAAATAGCTCTGCAGAGACTCCGCAAGGTCGGGAAATCTCTGAACGTATTCGCGCGATGTGATGGTTTCGCCCAGTTGCTTTCGGAGTGTCACTTCGGCAAAAACCAGCTCCTGAAGTTCGTTTTTCGGCAAGGGCGTCGAAACTGAACTGGTCAGCGATTCCACCAGCAGTCGCTCACCTCGCTGCCAGGCCTGACGTTGCCGATCGCGCAGATGATTCAATGTTTCAGACACTTGGAAATTTGGATCCGTCATAGCCTGGCTCTGTCTGGTAGCGGCGAATGGTGACATCTCACCAAGGGGCGCAGAATCCTAATCAATCAGATGAAGAACTACGCCTGAAACCCCGGAGCGGAGCCTGGGTGTCAGAGTTTCGCGTGGATGTATGGCGGTAGCATCTTAGCGTCGTGAGGGTGGGACGACACGATACTGGAACAAAATCTGTTTCAAAACGGAGAGCAGACACAGAACCAACAGGTGTCTGCGACAATCTTCGGGGGAGAAATTACCGCGAGTGCTTTGTCGTGGTACTGCACGAACTGCGATTCCAACAGGAACAAGGCAGGAACGTTGAGAAACGTTTGAAGAAGGCCGGAACGTTCAGCCGGGAAAAAGCCCCAGTAGCCGACCGACGGTTCCGGTGTCATACATCAGCTCTAAACCGCTGATCAGGTTTGACTCGAACTTTACCTTCAGGAACCACCAGACTTTAGATCCCGCTTCCGAAGAATAATTGCCAGACAGACTTCCGATTTCAGTAATCGCGTGCAGGCAAACTTCAAACCGTGATGCGTAGCAGGCAACGGATTCCAAGCTCAAACGAACAAAGGCCAACGACGATAAGCGTTCACCAAATTGCGGAAAGGCTGCGAGGCTTGTGTAAGATCCGGCGAACGGGACGCCAATTTCCAGGCCCGCGACGTGTAGTACCACAGCCGGGTGCGTGTAGTCCTGCAACGAATCGATCGCAGACGGCTGCCCTCCCAGAAGGAATTTCAAGATTTCAACCGATATTAGTTCTTGTGAAATCGTCAGATCAGCCGCCGACACCGCGTATTCATTTGTGCTCAGTGCCGCAGCAAGCTTCACGACCGTCAGCTGACGCAGAACACTCGACGCCTCCGCCTTTCTAATCAACCGATCGCTATAGCCAGCCCGGCTGGCGAGTTCTTCCTGCGTCAGCCCTGCCTGCTTGCGCAAAGCTTGCAGCCGCGAGCCATTGATTCGGATCGCGGGTGATGCACCGAGCTTCTTTTCTTGAGTCAAAACTTGATCCTCGCGAGGAACCGGCACCATCGTTCAGGTTCACTCAATGTCAGTCTAAGGCGGATGGCTATCAAACGGCGGCTCTCTCCTTCGATGTGAATTGAGTGACGGCGCGGCTCACCAGAGTTGCAGGAATTCAGAGATTCTGAAGAATATTCAATCCGTCGAATTTCGAGCGAAGATCTGGTGCCTGAACAAATCGTGTACGGCGTCGGCAAGCGAGCTGGACGCCCGCGCTCCAGGAGCGCGGACGTCTCGTCCGCTGGCCGGTGCCTTATTCCTTGCCGGGCGAAGAATATCAACTGGCGGCTCGCACCCAGAAGCACGGTTACGAAACAGGTATTGGCGTGCGACCAAAAAAGCGGGCGGGACGCCCGCGCTCCAGGAGCGCGGACGTCTCGTCCGCTTGCCGGTGCCTTATTCTTTGCCGGGCTAAGATTATCAACTGGCGGCTCGCCCCCAAAAGCACGGTTATGAAACAGGTATTGGCGTGTGACCAAAAAAGCGGGCGGGACGCCCGCGCTCCGGTGCCTTATTCCTTGCCGGGCGAAGAATATCAACTGGTGGCTCGCCCCGAAAAGCACGGTTATAAATCAGGTATTGGCGTGTGACCGAAAAAGCGGGCGGGACGCCCGCGCTCCCGGAGCGCGGACGTCTCGTCCGCTTTTTGATGCGTCATTTCTCACCGCGATAAGCATAATGCAGAACGATTGCCCCGATAGTTCTGAAAAACGCACGAGCAGTGGGGAAGGCTTCTTTAAACCCTATGCAGGTGCGACGCAGGCGCGTGTCATTCAGAGGCGATTAGTACCAGTCCCGAATTGACTTCCCGAGGTAACCGAACAGCGCAAGCCATCCGGTGATGGTACTCAAAAAACTTGCAAAAACCGGACGGTTCGCGCTGTACCGCTTCAAATGGAAAACCAAAGTGATCACCATCGGGCTCGCGCCCTTCCGCTTCAAGCAAACAACGGAATCTACTACGGGACTATACCGTAGCGGAGAATCTTGCTCACGGGTCTACGTGGCGTAAAACTCTTCGGTCCGCATTGCTGCACTCAGGATAACAACGTTCACTCATTCGAAACCGCATGGTGTCCACAATGTGCTCTGGGAAATTCAGGTCTCGGACCAAAGACCTCGAATACGGGCCAGCTTGCGATTGATCGTGGCTTTGGAAACTCCCAGCTGCAGGGCGATCTCCGCGACTTCGTATCCCTCCATTCGCTTCAACGCAATCTCCTGAAGCGTCTTGTCTGGAAGTGATTCAATCCGCTCACGACATTCACCGACCAGCTCATCGACAAACCGGTTCGGGTCACCCGAATCTTCCATCGACTGAAATCCAGGTCGATGAGGCGTCTCAGGGTGACCAAAAACGGAGTCGCCGCGAACAGCACCGTTGCCTCGCTTGTCGGCCTTCTGGGTCTGTTGCAGAGCATTTGCCTTTCTGGCCGTGATGGTGATCAAGACTCGCCAGAGTTCGTCGCGATTCTGAATTCCATTCAGACGACCATTTTCTGCGGCTCGCATAAAACTGTTAATTGCGCTGAGTGCCACATCTTCTTCGTCTGCTTCACGTAAGCGGGCAGCAGAAAGTCGATGCCGCGCAAAGTTAACGATGCGATCATAGACGGCATCCCAAAGATTGCGGCAGGCATCCTCGTCTCTCGATTCCTGAATTCGAATCAACAACAGAGACAAATCAGCGAAATCATCTTCAGGGCAAATCAACGATCAATTCCTCACAAATGCGAGAACGCCACTTTCCGGGGATGGGATCATTCTGACAGGACATGAAGGCAATAGAAGTCAAACGGAAGGCCGCGCGAGGCGAAGCCCTGTTGGCATTCCATCTTGATTAACGAACGGTGAGGAGGGTAGCTGTAATCTAGTGCAGTGTTATTTGTGAATTGAGGCATGTTCAGTGGGCGGGACGCCCGCGCTCCCGGGAGCGCGGACGTCTCGTACGCCTTTTTTTTGCAATTCCGCAAATTACGGTTGACGGAGCACTCGAGTCTCAGCGAGCTTCGTGACTGTTGGGAGTTATAGCGAGTTCCATAGTTCAGACCAGCCTCGAGTGCCTCATGCTTCGATCGAGCTCCGCAGGGAAGTTGGGCTGATTTTGAACGTCCGATTCACAGAACTGTCGCTGACCAAACAGGCAGGTCAGAAAACCTGCTCCAGGAACGCTGATGCTGTACAACTGCTTTGTCGCCGCACGTTTATATCTCGTGCGGTCAGAAATGAGGTGTCGGCGAGCGGGCGAATAAGCGGGCGAGACGCTCGCGCTCCGGAAGCAAGGGCGTCTCGTCCGCTTGTCGATACCTCATTTCCAGCCGCGTTGAGCATAATGCATTTCCGGTTTTGATTCATTAGAATGCAGAGCCAGATTGAACAACGCTTCACGCATACTTCAACTTAAAAACCGTTTCCGTGAGTGCCCCAAGTGACCCATTTGACTCGCAAATTGCTCGTTGCTGTGCTTTTCTGTTTACTGCATGGCTCAGCAACCGCACAATCGATGGACGAACAACTAAAACAAACACCAGTCGCCGAACTGGTGTCACAGGCCAAAGCAGATGGCGACGCGGCTCGCGGGGCGGTGGTGTTTTTTCAGCAGCAGATGGCGTGTGCAAAATGCCATTCGGTTGGCGGCACATTGCCATCATCCCTGGGCCCGGATCTTGCAACGCTCACGAAAGACACAACCGACGAATCGCTGATTGAATCGGTGCTGTTGCCATCCAAAGTCATTCGCAAAGGTTTTGAATCTGTCACGCTCGTTACGAACGAAGGTCAGTCGGTCGTTGGAATTCTTGTCGAACGCACGTCCGAAAAAGTTGTCATTCGCGATACGACTCGCAATGGCGAACTGGTCACGTTTCCGATGGCCGACCTGGACGACGTCGTTGAGAACACCGTTTCGATCATGCCGGCCGGGCAGATGAATCAACTGACCAGTCGTCAGCAGTTTCTGGATCTGATTCGTTATCTGATCGAAATTCGTGACGGCGGGGCAGCTCGAGCGAAAGAGCTGCAACCATCAGCCGCGTTGCTGACGTTGAAGATTCCGGACTACGAACAGCACATTGATCACGCAGGTTTCATTGGCGAATGGAACGACGATGCATTCCAGCGAGGAGAAGCGATTTATCGGCGAGTCTGCATGAACTGCCATGGGACGAAAGACCAGGCTGGTTCCTTGCCGACATCGCTGAAATTCGCCAGCGGAAAGTTTCGCAATGGCAGCGACCCGTTCACAATGTATCAAACGTTGACTCGTGGATTCGGCCTGATGGCGGCTCAAACGTGGATGGTCCCGTCGCAGAAGTACGACGTGATTCACTACATTCGCGAGACGTATCTGAAGCCGCACAACCCGTCGCAGTTTGTCGAAGTCGATGCTGCCTACCTGAACAAGCTGCCGAAAGGTGACACTCGCGGGCCGGCCCCGAGCACCATTCAGCCATGGAATTCAATGGACTATGGCCCGAGTCTGACGCATTCGTATGAAGTCCCCGGCGACGTGCACAACATCGCGTACAAGGGCATCGCCATGCGACTTGATCCCGGTGCGGGAGGTGTCGCGCGAGGGCGTTACTGGATGATGTTTGATACCGACACGTTGCGAATGGCGGCTGCCTGGAGTGCTTCCAATCCACCAAGTGCAGATCAGAATTTTATCGACTGGCGAGGCATTCAGTTCAACGGCGAACATCAGATTCATCCCAGCGTGACAGGGTCTGTGATCGCATCGAATGGCACCGGCCCGGGCTGGGCGAATCCGTCAACCGGTGAGTTTTCGGACGATCAACGAGTGCTCGGCCGAGACAATCTGCGTTACGGTCCGTTGCCTCGCGATTGGGGAAAATTCCACGGCACCTATTACCAAGGTCAGCAGGTGATCTTGTCGTATTCGGTGGGATCGGCCGACGTGCTGGAACTGCCGTCGGTACAGGTGAGCGACGATGCGACTCAGCCACCGCTGTTCCTTCGCACGTTCAACATCGGGCCTCGGGATCGCGATTTGGTTCTGCAGGTCGCACAACACAAAGACGCAGTCGGCGAGCGGCAGGGCGTCAGCCCTCCGTGGCCCGCACGCGCAGACTCCGCCGGAACAGAAGAGAACGAAGAGAACGCAGTCACACGGAGGGCTGACGCCCTGCCGCTCGCCGGGACGATTCGCTTCGGGACGCCTGCCGTTGAAGAAACCAGAACTCCTGACACGGAAGCCATCACATTCGACGGTCGCACGTTTGTCGAAGTGGCCGATTCAAAACCGTTCGACATGACGGGCAACGACTTCACCATCACAGCGCGAGTGAAGACTCGCGGCAACGGAACGATCTTCGCCATTGCAAAGCCGGATTCAGACTGGGCTCCCAATGGTCAAACGCTGTTCATTCGAGATGGCCGACTGGCATATGATATCGGCTGGGTTGGAGCAGTGTCGTCGAGAAAGAAAATTGACGACGGCAAGTGGCACGATGTTGCCGCGGTTTGGACGAAGTCGAATCAGCAGTTGCAACTCTTTGTCGATGGGAAACCAGACGGCAAAGGCACATTGGCCGCGAAAGCAGCATTGCCAGACAGCGTCGTTCGGATCGGTTTCACGTCCCCCAATTTCCCCGGCCCGGATTCGTATCTCACGGGCGAACTGGCAGAAGTACGCTTCTATCAAAAGGCGCTCGCGAACGAACTGAAATCCCCGGAAGCAATGGCCGCCGCCGCAAGCGATCTGGTTGCTCATTGGAAACTTAGCGACGCCACCGGTTCAGTCGTTATAGAGACATCCGGTAAGCACGATGCCGTTGTGCGACGAGGCGACAAGCCAGCATCGAAGAGTGCCACAATGCTCGCTGGGGTTTCACCGTCAAATGCGAAAGCAACGTGGTCTTCCGACGACGGCCGACTGCTGTTAACGATTCCCGCAGGCCAGGAAATCGTGCGATTCACCGTCTGGCTTACAGAAGAAACTCCGACGGCTCAGACGTCGCCTTCGATCGTCAACGCCGATCAGGATTTGAAACCGCTCACACACGGCGGGCCAGCTCGATGGAATCAAAAGATCACAACCACAGCAACGATCGGTTCCGACACAGGACCATTCGCGACTGATTTTCTCACAGCGCCCGAAGGCAACCCGTGGCTCGCCCAGGTACGATTCACCGGCCTGGATTTTTATGACGACGGTCGGATGGCCGTGTGTTCGTGGGATGGCGATATCTGGATCGTCGATGGATTTCTAAATGGCGATCAGCTCACTTGGCAACGCATCGCAAGCGGGCTCTATCAACCGCTGGGGTTGAAAATTGTCGACGGGAAAATTCATCTCACCTGTCGCGATCAATTGGCCGTACTGCATGATCTGAACGGCGACGAGGAAATCGACTTCTTCGAATGCCTCAACAACGACCATCAGGTGACCGAGCATTTCCATGAATTTGCGATGGGACTACAGACTGATGACGAGGGCAATTTCTATTACGCAAAATCAGGGCGTCACGCGCTGACGGCCGTTGTTCCGCATCATGGGACGTTGTTGAAAGTCAGCAAAGACGGTTCAACGACCGAGATCCTGGCGACTGGTTTCCGAGCGGCCAACGGCGTGTGTCTGAATCCCGATGGTTCGTTTGTGGTGACCGATCAGGAGGGCTTCTGGAATCCCAAGAACCGCATCAACTGGGTGACTCTGTCTGGCGACGGCAAGCCGAAATTCTACGGCAACATGTTTGGCTATCACGACGTGACGGATTCTTCCGACGACGCGATGGAGCCCCCGTTGTGCTGGATCACAAATGCCTTCGATCGTTCGCCGGGAGAACTGCTGTGGGTCAACAGTGATCGTTGGGGTCCGCTGAATGGTTCACTGTTGAATCTATCATACGGTTACGGCAAGGTATTTCTGGTTCCGCACGAAAGTGTTCACATCGAAGGCAAGGGAAATCAAATGCAGGGCGGGATGATTGAACTGCCGATTCCCGCATTTCCAACAGGCGTGATGCGAGGCCGTTTTCATCCAGCGGACGGTCAGTTGTATCTCTGCGGCATGTTCGCCTGGGCCGGCAGCGCGACGACTCCGGGCGGTTTGTATCGTCTGCGAGCGACGGGTCAGTCAATGCATCTGCCTGCCGAACTGCATGCGACAAAGTCGGGCTTAAAATTGGTCTTCACCGAGCCGCTTGATGCTGCGTCCGTCAAACCGGAAAACATCCACGTGAAGACCTGGGGGCTCAAGCGGACGGCAAACTATGGTTCGCAACATTACGATGAAAAGTCTCTTGCGATCAAAAGCGTTTCACTGTCGGCTGATGGGAAGACGCTCACGCTGGCGATTCCGGATCTCAAACCAACCTGGTGCATGGAGATTGGATACTCGTTGAAATCCACCGAGGGCCTTACGGTTGACGGCGTGATTCACAATACGATCCATCAATTGGTGGAGTAAGGTTTGAGCGATACAGAGAAATTAAATTTTTAAGGAAGAAATGAACGCAACCTGTAGGGTGGGACAAGCGGAGCGCAGGCACACCGTATTCTGGTTTTGATACTGGTGTGCCCGCGCTTCGCTTGTCACTCCCTACGGATTGAGAAACTGACATGGGAATCACCGTATGAGAAGATACCGATGTGTCTGAAGAGTCACTTTTCTTTTGCAATGGCATCGCAGATCAGCTTCGCGAAATCTTCCACGAGCACTCCGCGAAGCAGAATGTCTTTCTGTCGGCTAATGTCACCGCGGATAACGTCTGCCTGTGATGGAGCAATCTTTGCGATCGTGGCCAGGAACCGCACAACAGCGGCGGTCGCTTTGCCTTTGTCCGGCGGCTCGGTGACAGCCAGCTTCAGGCGGTCCGCATGCATCCCGATCAGTTGCTCGCGCCGGGCTTTGGGTTGCACGTAGACTCGGACGACAACGCCGTCCGATGTCTGAAGCAAAGCCGGGCTGAGTTCTGCAGGTAGAGGCAATGCCGATTCATCCTGACGCAGAATCGCCGCGATGACGTTGCGATCAGAAAAGCGAAGCCGGCTAGCATCACGCTGGCCGGCCTCTACAAAAGAGTCACGCCGCTTTTCGCAACTGAGTCATGATGCGTTCGAAGTCACCGTTGTTGCCAAAGTGAATCACGATCTGACCTGAATCATTCTTCTTCTGGCGAATGTCAATCTTTGCACCAAGAATGTCACGCAGGTTCTCCTGCAGTGATAGTACATGATTCGACATCGCAGGTTTCTCTGAAGACGATGACGAACCGTCAGAACCGCCAGGCAGAGAAAGCGTGCCGGCCTTCAACATCTCACGGACGATTTCTTCAGTACGACGTACGGACAACTGTTCCTGCTCGATTTGACGAGCCAGCTCAATCTGTTGAACTTCGGACAATGGAAGAATGGCCTTCGCATGCCCGCCACTGATGCGATCTTCACGCAGCATTTTCTGAACGGCGTCAGGCAACTCCAGCAAACGCATCATATTGCTCACGTTCGCGCGGCTCATGCTCAACTGACGAGCCAATTCCTCAATCGTGCCGCCGAAACGATCCAGATAGTCTTTGAACGCACGAGCTTTTTCGAGCACGTTCAGATCTTCACGCTTCAAATTTTCTTCCAGGGCCGCTTCACTGGACTGTCGATCGCCGAACTCGATGACTCTGCAGGGAACCGTTTCCAGTCCAACCTGCTGAGACGCACGCCAGCGGCGCTCACCGGCGATCAACTGGTAACCGGCTTCTCCGTCGGGACGAGCTCGAACGAGCAACGGCTGAAGCAGGCCATGCCGACGAATACTGTCAGCCAACTCGTCGATGGCGGCTTGATCGAAGTCGCGACGTGGCTGAAACGGATTGCGTTCAATCAGCTCGAGTGAAATCTCATCCGAAGCCGGTGCCGGAGGAGCAGAGGCCGCGTGCATCGGAATCGTAGCTGGTCGCGAAGCATCCGCTTCATCCATGCCGCCACCGCCAAGCAACGCATTGAGCCCTCGGCCCAGTCGTCGCTTCATTCCGCCATTTGCCTGATCGATTGTTTGAGCGTCCATGCTATCGCCTCGAACTTCTCTAAGCAGTGTCTGTTGAATTCGTGGAGGAAACTATCGTTCGCCGACCAAAACACCGGCGCATGACCGACGTCAAAATTCCCACCAGTTCACTCATCGGCACAATCGTTACACTCAATGCAGTCCGGATCTTTGATTTTTTAAAGACGCAGAAACTGCCGATATTCTGCAGGGTTAGTGGTGTGTCCAGGTTCAGTTACGGGATGTTCAGCGGGCGAGTCGCCCGCGCTCCCCGTGCGCGGGCGGCGCGCCCGCCGGT
>JBGSVD010000048.1:0-107086 GCA_041753135.1 Planctomycetaceae bacterium | reverse complement strand
CATTGTGCAGGACACGACGGAGCTGGACTATACGAAGCATCCTACAAAGGACGCGCGGTGCCTCAACACCGACACGCGTTTTGGTCTGTTCGAGCACATTCATCTGGCAGTCACGCCGGACAAGTTGTGCCTGGGCGTGGTCGGTTCGGAATTCTTTGACCGCGCACCGGAGAGCCTCGGCAAGACAAGCGAACGAAAGACGCTGCCAATCGAAGAGAAGGAGAGCCTGCGATGGCTGACCGGTTATCGGCTGGCGTGCGAACTGGCGGCGAAGTGCCCCGAAACACAGATCGTCAGTATCGCTGATCGCGAAGCGGATATCTATGACGTCTTCGTTGAAGCTCAGCAGCAGAGTGGCCCGCGCGCCAGCTATATCATTCGCGCGAAGGAAGATCGCTGTACGCTCGAGCGCGATCTCAAAGCGGGCGGGAAGACATACATCAAGGTGCGTGACGAAGTGCGCCGTGCAAAGTTGCTCGGCACGCGGATCGTCGACCTGAGCGAGACACCGAAGCGTGCCGCGCGTCAGGCACACATGGAGATTCGCGCGATCACGGTCGAGGTCAAGCCGCCGCACGCGCGATCGCATCTGCCGTCTGTGACTCACAATGTGATTCTCGTCACAGAAGTCAGTGGCCCCGGCGACGGCACCGATGTCGAGTGGCTGCTGCTGACCACGCTGCCGATCAGCACGTTCGATGAAGTGCTGCGCGTGATCGATTATTACGTTGCACGCTGGACTGTTGAAACCTATTTTCGAACCTACAAGACAGGCCTCCACGTCGAAGAGACTCAACTCGAAACCAACTCCCGACTGAAGAACTGCCTGGCGTTTTACAAAATCATCGCGTGGCGAATTCTGTATTTGACGTACCTGAATCGCACCAGTCCGAAACTCCCCTGCACAGCCGTGTTCGCCGACAGCGAATGGAAGTCCGTCTGGCGCGTCGTGTCAAAGAAACCGCTGCCGAAGAAGCCGCCCGTGCTGTCCGAGTTTCTCCGGCTGCTGACCCAACTTGGCGGCTACAACAACCGGGCCACCGAACGCCCCCCTGGCCCACAACCTCTCTGGATCGGACTCCGCCGCATGACCGACTTCGCCTCAGCATGGACCGCCTTCGGACCAAATGATTGAGTTAGAAATATGAAACTGTTGTGTATAAATGACAGGTCCGTGCAGGAGGCTCACAGAATTTCTCCAGCAAGCGGGCGGACATTATTGAAAGTTGGCAATTCTGTCAAAACGAATTTGCGGCGGCGGAACCAGATCAAAAAGTCGGCCGGTGAGCTCAAAAGTGGGTCCGCAGCCCTCGGCACATGCGGATGTGAAACTTCAGTAAACTCTGGAAAAACATATCGGACGACAGCGTAAGCCTTTCGGATAATGCCGCTGGTAGCGAGCACTGGCGATGGATTTGCGGGTTTTAGCCGTCGTGCGGAAAAGTCGGTCCTGCCCATTGCAATGAGTCGCCGAATCTGGACAGTGAAGATCCTATGTTCCTTCGGTTTACGCCAGCCGTGTTTCTGGTCTCCTGATTCACTGCAGTGAGCTATGTCCAGCGGAAAACAATTGTCCAGCGAACTCAAGATCAGACAAAAGCTCGGAAAGTACCGTATTGAACGGCGTCTGGGAGCTGGCGGGTTTGCTGCTGTCTATCAGGCCATGGACACCGTTCAGGGTATTCGCGTTGCCATCAAAGTGCCCCACGCTCGATACACCACTGAAGCGGTTCTGGCAGACTTTCGCAAAGAGATTCGCACAACCGCGCCGCTCGAACACGACAATATTTTGCCGATCAAGGACGCCAGCATTATCGATGATCGATTGGTTGTCGTGTTTCCGCTCGGCGACGAAACGCTCCAGCAACGCATGCGGCGTCGAATCTGTCTTGAAACAGCAATGGATATGGCCGAGCAGATTTTGCGGGCGACTGCGATGGCTCATTCCCATCATGTCATCCATTGCGACATCAAGCCGGAAAATGTAATCGTCTTCGCTGGGAATCGGGTGCGGCTGGCTGATTTCGGCATCGCAAAGGTGTCACAACGAACTGTTCAGGGTGGTGGTACGGGAACAGTTGGCTATATGGCTCCCGAACAAGCAATGGGGAAGCCTTCGTTCCGTTCCGATGTTTTTTCGATCGGGCTGATTGTCTGGCGATTGATGTCCGGTCAATGGCCGGAATGGCCTTTTGAATGGCCGGCCAAGGGTTATTCCAAAGTGCGCGGCCGTATTCATCCCGAATTCATCGACTTCATGCGGCGAGCCTTCGAGATTAATCCTCGCCACCGATATCGCGATGCCGAACAGATGCTGTCGGTCTTTCTGAAATTGAAGAGTCGCACTCTTCGCCACGCCAAGGCCAAACGCAAAACGGCTGCGTAGGATTTTCGGGGCAGCCAGGCCGGTAAGATCTCAGTTCATCAGGACCATTGATGCTGAATGCTGAATGACGAGTCGGACCACGAGATCTCCGTGCGACTTTAAGCGTCGTTCTCCCTCGACGACAGATCCTCATTGAATCGAATCCGGTTCCCGAATGGATCGGCGACTTCGATGCAAAGACTGTTGTAAAACGTTTTTTCCAGTGCGGGTCGCATATAGCCATAGCCGCGAGATGTGATCTCTGCGTGAAACTGTTCAATGCCTGTCATCCAGACAAAAACCGTGGAACCTGGGCAGCAGTCGCCATGGTGTTCCGTCAGATGCAGTATTAGGGAACCTTTGCTGATCTGGAGATACACCGGCGACTTTTCATCGATTTTGTGCTCCCAATCCACGGCGAACTCGAGAAACCCAACGTAAAAATCCTTCGCTTTGGCGACATCAAAAATTCGAAGGATGGGAATCGTGGTGGTAAATTGCGAATTCATCGGACTACCCCCGGTCGGTTGTGACACGATTCGTATCGTCTTTCGAAAACTACAGCAGCTTAAAAACCGAGTGAGTATGAGATACTCAATCAAGCTCGCATCTGCGAACTTCTTTCAGGGATGCAACTCGTTTAGAACGCCGCGCGCCGTGCAGGAGAGATCTTCACGGGGTTCTCCATGCCGCAACCGCCAGCCGTTGGCAACAGCTTACCTGGACTGCAAAGTCCTTTTGGATTGAAGATTTGCCGAATCTCCTCCATCACCGTCAAATCTGTTTCTGTAAACAGTCGCTTCATGAAACTGATTTTCTCGACTCCGATGCCATGCTCACCGGTCACGCTTCCTCCAAGATCGATGCAGCGATTCAGAATTTCGTCACTGGCTTCAATGACTCTTTGTATCTGTGCATGATCGCGTTCATCGAAGAGCAGAATCGGATGGATGTTGCCATCGCCAGCGTGAAAGACGTTGACAATTCGAATGTTGTGTCGCTGACCCACTTCCGTGATGAACTTGAGAATTTCAGGAAGTCGAGTTCTGGGAACAACACCGTCCTGCGTGCAGCAGCTTGGGCTGAGTCGACCAATCGCACCGAAGGCCTGCTTGCGGCATTTCCAGAGCATCAGGCGTTCTTCTTCTGTTCGAGACCGCTTCACTTCCCGCGCGCCCATCTGCATGCAGAGGTCGATAATAAGGACCGCTTCGTCTTCGACAACACAATCCAGTCCGTCGACTTCGATCAGTAATACAGCCCCGGCATCAAGCGGGAACCCAAACGAGAACGCTTCCTCCAGCGCGCCGATAATTCCCTGATCCATCATTTCCAGTGCTGCTGGAATAATTCCGGCACCAATAATTTTGCTGATCGCCTGAGTTGCGTCGTCGACCGTGTTAAAGATACCCAACATCGTTCGGCAGGCGGTCGGGTCACGAGTGATGCGGACCCAGACTTTTGTGACGACTCCAAACGTGCCTTCGCTGCCGACAAACAGGCCAGTCAAATCAAAGTCGTTGCCACGTCCACAGGGGCCACCCAATTGAATGAGTTCGCCGTCCGGGCTTACGAACTCAACCCCCAGCACATGATTCACCGTGACGCCATATTTCAGAGTGTGTGGCCCGCCAGAGTTTGTTGCGACATTGCCTCCAATTGTGCAGGCTCCCTGGCTGCTGGGATCCGGCGCGTAATGGAAACCGCTCCCGGCCAGGGCTCGTGTCAATCGAACGTTGACGCACCCCGGTTCCACAATGGCGTATCGATCACGCAGATTGATGTCGAGAATTCGATTCATTTTGGTCAGCGCGATCATTACTCCGCCGCCGACCGGCAAGCATCCACCCGCCAGACTGGTTCCAGCTCCTCGAGCGACAAACGGAACGTTAAATCGATTGCATTCCACGACGATCCTGACAACATCGTCGCTGTTGATCGGGAACACAACGACGTCCGGCGCATTTTTCTCAACGACGTATCCATCGCATTCATAAACGACCAGTTCGTCTGGCGCGTCCAGCAGTCGATCGGCTCCGACAATATCACGCAAACGCTGAAGAAACTGCGGCGTGATTGTGGCGGAAGACGGAAGCGGCGATGTCGCGGAACCTGACATGACTCTGGGCCTTTATGAGCAAGCGGGTGTTTTGAGCCCAGGAGTATACCGCTTTCTCTGCACAAGCCGAGTTCGCAAGCTGGCAGGTTCCGAAAATCAATGGCCGAAGTGCCTCTGTGCGAGCGAAGCGACAGGGTGCGACGGCACCGGTTGGCGACAGCATCGCTGGTAACGGTGGAAGACTCGAATCCGGTTATCGCTTCCGAAGGCAGTTTTATACTCTAAACGGTGCCGGCGGAGATGTTTTCGTTTAACCGTTAGTCGGAGGCGTACGTTGTTGGCGGATCCGCGTACGCCTCCGGCTGACGGTTAAACAACTCAATCGTGGCCGCGAATAGTATAAGTTTAGCCATAATTGTCCGTCGACCAGCGACTACAGGGTTCGTCGCTGGAAAAACAGGATCATTTCGTCTTTATTGGATGGATTTGGAACCGCCGTGACCAGTTGCCAGCCTCGATCGCCCACCACCTCATCAATGTCTTCGCCAAGAAACCGGTCATACTTGTCCGTTTCCAGATAATACGTGCGATATTCCATTTGAGGCGTCAGGAGGGCATCAAAAATCAGTCGCGTGAACAACTCGGCGGACCAGATTGTCAATATCAGCAGGAAGAGTTGTTTATAGCTCATCGCAATTCCTTTGCTCCGTGTTCAAATCCCGGACACAGAATAGAACATTCCGAGAATCGTGAAAATACGGACCCTGTTGCATCGCCGATGCGGTTCAATAGACTTCCGAGCGGCGAAGGACCAATGTCCAATGCCAATTGACCAATGAATCGCAAATCGGGCGGGTGCACTTCAGTCATCCGAATCGCCAAAACTGCGATTTCCTGAACACTGAAAACTGAACACTGAAAACTCCAAATCATGCCTCGTTACGATTTTAAGCCTGTTGAATCCCGCTGGCAGCAATATTGGGACGAAAACCAGACCTTCCGCACCCCGGATGCCGTTTCAGACAAGAAGAAACTGTATGTGCTCGACATGTTCCCGTATCCGTCGGGAAGCGGCCTGCATGTGGGGCATCCGGAAGGTTACACAGCGACGGATATCGTCTGCCGCTATTCGCGGATGAAGGGTCTGAACGTGCTGCATCCGATGGGCTGGGATGCCTTCGGACTTCCGGCGGAAGAACACGCCGTCAAGACGGGCACGCATCCTCGCGAAACGACTGAGCAGAACATCGCGACATTCAAGCGACAGCTGAAGATGCTCGGGTTCAGCTATGACTGGGAACGAGAGCTGTCGACCACTGACCCGGGCTATTACCGGTGGACTCAGTGGATCTTTCTGCAACTCTTCGACACCTGGTACGATGCGGATTTCGAATGGGTCGGACCGGACGGAGTCACGCGAAAAGGCAAGGGGCGACCAATTAGTGAGTTGCCGATACCGGAAGAGATTCTGGCGGAGGAGCGTGGGAGTGCGGCAGCAGGGGAGCAAGAGGGCGAGGGAGCGACGACGAGTGCTTCTGAAAACCAAAAACTGAAAACCGAAAACCGGTCCGCCGCCGTGCGGCGGTTCCAGGACAAGCATCGCCTGGCGTACGTGTCCGATGCACCGGTGAACTGGTGCCCGGCTTTGGGCACTGTGCTGGCGAATGAGGAAATCATTGATGGCAAGAGCGAACGCGGCGGCCATCCGGTAGTTCGCATGCCACTCAAGCAGTGGATGCTGCGGATTACGGCGTACGCGGATCGGCTCGCGAATGAACTGGAGCCGCTGACGTGGTCCGATTCGATCAAGTTTATGCAACGCAACTGGATCGGCCGAAGCGTCGGCGCGGAAGTGGATTTTCAAATTGCCATGGATTCGGCGAGCGGCAGGGCGTCAGCCCTCCGTGGGAACGCGCCGGACGGAAGCTCAAACACGGAGCCTCAACACGGAGGGCTGACGCCCAGCCGCTCGCCTGAGGATTTGGTCATCCGCGTCTACACCACTCGCCCGGACACACTGTTCGGCGTGACCTACATGGTGCTCGCGCCGGAGCATTCTCTTGTGGACAAGATCACAACGCCCGAACAACGCGCGGCGGTGGATGAGTATCGCACGAAGGCATCTCTGAAGAGTGATCTCGATCGAACCGACCTTGCCAAAGACAAGACGGGTGTCTTCACCGGCGGCTATGCGCTCAATCCGGTCAATGGCGAAAAGGTCCCGGTCTGGATCGCGGACTATGTGCTCATCAGCTACGGCACCGGAGCCATCATGGCCGTGCCCGCGCATGATGAGCGCGACTACGAATTCGCGAAGGCGTTTGGGATTGAGATCAGGCAGGTTGTGGCACCGGCTCCTGGCAGCGGGCATACAGCGGATCTCGACAACGTGGCGTTTACTGAGACTGGCGTCGCTGTCAATTCCGGTAAGTACGATGGAATGCCAACGGCTGAATTCAAATCTCAGATCACCAAAGATCTGACTTCGGCGGGCGTTGGCAAAGAAGCCGTCAACTATCGCCTGCGAGACTGGCTGTTCAGTCGTCAGCGATATTGGGGCGAGCCGTTTCCGGTCTGGCATGAGCTGGATGCTGACGGCAATCCGACTGGCCTGATGCGAACCGACTCCGTTGAATCGCTGCCGGTGCTGCATCCACACATGGACGACTTCAAGCCAACAGGCACGCCTGAACCGATGCTCGCCAAGGCGACGCCGGAATGGTTGTTCAAGACCGACACGGACGGCGTGAAGCTGAAGCGAGAAACCAACAGCATGCCTCAATGGGCCGGAAGCTGCTGGTACTACCTTCGATTCTGTGACAACAAAAATTCAGAGCAGTTCATTGATCCGGCGAAGGAAAAATACTGGCTGCCGGTCGATCTTTACATCGGTGGTGCGGAACACGCGGTGCTGCATCTGTTGTACTCACGCTTCTGGCACAAGGTGCTGTTCGACCGCGGCCATGTGAGCACTCCGGAGCCGTTTCAGAAGCTCGTGAATCAAGGGATGATTCTGGGTGAGCCCGATGAAAACGGCAAGGCCGAAAAGATGTCCAAGTCTCGCGGCAACGTCATCAACCCGGATGAAGTCGTGAAGGACTACGGTGCCGATTCGCTGCGGCTGTACGAAATGTTCATGGGACCGCTCGAACAAACCAAGCCCTGGCAAATGAGCGGTGTTGAAGGCGTTTATCGATTCCTCGGACGCGTGTGGCGAATGATCGTCGACGAACGCGCTGAGACGGTGAAACTGTCCGATGCGGTTGTGGATGCTGCTCCGACGGACGAACAATTGCGAGTCCTCCACAAGACGATCAAGGCTGTGACCGATGACATCGATCGTTTGTCATTCAACACCGCTATCAGTCGCATGATGGAGTTTTCCAACTTCATGTCGAGCCAGGAAGCTCGTCCGAAGTTGGTCTTGTCTCAGTTCGTGCAACTGCTCAGCCCGTTCGCTCCGCACATTGCGGAAGAGCTCTGGGGCGTGCTGGGTCACGATATGACTTTGACCTACGAACCCTGGCCATCGTACGACCCGGCGCTGCTGGTTGAGGATTCGGTGGAGATTCCCGTTTCAGTCAACGGCAAGCTGCGGGCGAAAATTGTTGTGCCAGCCAATAGCGATGCTGCTGCGGTCGAAGCTGCAGCGCGGGCTGATGAACAGGTGCAGAAGAATCTGGAAGGCAAGACGGTTGTGAAAGTCGTCGCTGTTCCAGGGAGAATGGTCAATTTCGTCGTGAAGTAGTTGTTGTTCTGCAGGAATAACAAGAGATCGCACACGAGGTTTTGCTTTGAAAGACCGGCAGTATCTGCCGGTCTTTTTGTTTTTCTGTCTGAAGGCCAAAACAAAATTGCCGGAGTGACATGATCGATACGCTGCTATCAGATTTCATAGCGGCGTATTGCTTTCTCCGCATTGTCCACCTTTCAAGTCTCCGATCAATTGTCGAGTGAGACAGAGGAAGCCGAGCCAGGTTGCATGTCCGGAGAATCGAGATGCGGCGCGAGAAGTGGAGTTGGATGCGAACAATCTGTTGCAGTCTTGCAATGGGCATGATGTCCCCTGGTTTTGCCGGTGAACTTGCTTCCTTTGATTCGTGCGGTTCACAGTTTTCTCCGGATGCCGTTTTTGGGTGCGGGGAAGAATGTGACAGCGATTCCTGTGGCGAAACCTTGTTCGGGTGCATCGAGCCACTCACTTGCGATACTTTGACCGGCGACTGGTTCGGAGCGAGAACTTCGCTCGCCGATTCGGGCGTTACGGTCAATGCGAATGTCGCTCAATTCTATATGGGAGCTGTGAGCGGCGGCCTGGATCGCAGTGCCAGATATGCTGGTCACGGGGACTATGTCGCAAACATCGACGGCGACAAGTTGCTTGGCATGAAGGGGATGTTCATCAAGTTGCGTGCGGAGCATCGCTTTGGAGAATCCATGCGCGGTGTGACGGGAGCGTTGCTTCCTTCGGCGATTGCAACCGATCTTCCTCTTCCTGACAGTGACCAGCTCTATCTCACAAATGTCGTGTTCACCCAGATGTTCTCAGAGACATTTGGGGTGTTCGCGGGGAAACTCGACACGCTCGACGGCGATCAGAATGCGTTCGCAAGCGGTCGCGGAATCAGTCAGTTTTCCAACATCGCTTTTGTCGGGACGCCAATCGGGTTGCGAACGATTCCCTATTCGACGCTGGGTGCAGGGTTCGTCATACTTCAGGACTTGCAGCCGATTTTTACATTCACTGCGATCAACGCAACGGAAACAATTGCAACCACAGGCATCAAGGATCTTTTCAGAGACGGCATCACACTGGCTCCCGAATTGCGATTGCCCACTGAGTTTTTTGGATTACCCGGGCATCAATTGGTGGGTGGCACCTGGAGCAGTCGAAACTACGTCTCGCTTGATCAGGATCCTCGAGTGATTCTGCCGAACATTCCCATTGGACGACAATCAGATTCCTGGTCGCTGTATTACAACTTCGACCAGTTCCTTGTTGTGGACTCTGATGATCCAACTCGAGGCTGGGGGTTATTTGGCCGCGCAGGAATTGCTGATGAGAAGACAAACCCGATCAACTGGTTCGCAAGTGCCGGGGTTGGCGGGAACAGTATGATTCCGGGCCGAGGGCAAGACACGTTTGGAGCCGGCTTTTATTACAGCGGCACAAGTTCGAATCTTGCGCCACTGATTGCCGCCACACTTGGCGGAATAGGCGATGGTTACGGGACAGAACTTTTCTACAACATTGCCGTGACAAAGTATTTCAACCTCACGGCAGACGCGCAGTTTATTACGCCTGCACGTGAAACGGTCGACTCTTCTGTGTTGCTGGGGCTTCGAGGCGTTGTGAAGTTCTAATCCCCTTTCACAACCTGAAAAAGAGAGCTGGAATCAATAGCCAGGTGACCCGAGGGGCGCTCTGTGCGATGGGTTCCGGACCATTTTCTAAGCACCAGGTTCTCTCTCTGTGAGTGGCAAAGGGAACTCGCATCTGCAGATTTTGGCCAGTAGACTACCGTGGTGGTCATGGACGGCTGACGAATTTCTGAATCGCCGCATTCCATGACTCAACTGCAGGAAATCGCCGTGGCACGCAATCAAATCGATGTTCATTCTCGTCGTGGAGCACTGCGGTCACTGGTTGGTGGCTCGCTTCTGTTTCCCGGGCTTGTTTCCCAGTTAATGGCTGAGGATGGTGCCGGAAATCCTTGCGACCCACTTGCTCCAAAACCGACTCATTTTCCGGCAAAAGCCAAGCGAGTAATTTTTCTCTACATGAGCGGAGGTGTCTCTCATGTGGATTCGTGGGATCCAAAACCGAAGCTGTTCGCCGATGCGGGGAAGACAATTCCGGTCAATGAATTTCAGGGACGCAAAGGGGACTTCAATATGTTCCTCAAGCGACCACAATGGGAGTTCAAGCCGCGCGGTCAGAGTGGTATAGAAGTCAGCGATCTGTTTCCTCACATGGCGGAGTGTGTCGATGATATGTGCGTGATTCGTTCGATGAAGTCGGACCACACGAATCACTATGAAGCGACGCTGGGAATTCACACGGGTTCGTTTACGTTTGCTCGCCCCAGCATTGGATCGTGGCTTAGTTACGGTCTTGGAACAGTGAACAGCAATCTTCCTTCGTTCGTGGTTATTGCACCGCATTCACCATACGCTGGTGGGCAAGTCTGGGGAAGCGATTTTCTTCCCGGTGCTCATCAAGGAACGCTTGTCGTGCCAGGTGCGGAACCTGTTGCCAATATTCAGCGGCGATCGGTCAGCAGTCGACTTCAGGAGCTTGAACTGGCAGCAATGGCTCGCATGAATCAGCGACACCTTGCGGCTCGCCCGAATGATCCTTTGCTGACAGCCCGTATGAAATCATTCGAAACCGCGTTTGGAATGCAGGCTGAAATGCCCGAGGTTTTCGATCTGTCAAAAGAAGACGATGCGACGTTGGAAATGTACGGGCTTCCGCGTGGGAGCACCGGCGGCTTTGCGTGGCAGTGTGTCGTTGCTCGTCGACTGGCTGAACGAGGTGTTCGGTTCGTTGAATTGATCGACGTGGGGTCATCCAACAACTGGGATGCGCACGGCGACATGATGACTCATGCGCCGCTGGCTAAAAACATCGACCAGCCAATTGCCGGATTATTGAAAGATCTGAAACAGCGCGGGATGCTGGAAGATACGCTGGTCGTGTGGACGACTGAGTTTGGTCGTACGCCGTTCAATTCTGCAGCCGGCGCTGCGGGCCGCGAGCATCATCACTGGGTGTTTTCGTCGTGGCTGGCCGGTGCCGGGGTCAAACCTGGAATGACCTGGGGTGAGTCTGATGAATACGGGATCGACGTGGCGAGCAATGTGGTTCATGTCCACGATTTTCACGCCACGATTCTGCACCTCATGGGGTTGGATCATGAACGACTGACTTACCGGCATTCTGGTCGAGACTACCGTCTGACCGACGTTGCGGGCCGAGTTGTTAACGAGATTCTCGCTTGACGTCGGGAATTTTGAGAGACATCCCAAATCGGATGGCATCAACATGCAATGCGGTCAGATTCGTCGGTAAACTGAGCGTTTTGCCGCCAGTCCAAGATGCTCCGAGTTCTTCATGAAGCGCCGCCCCTCGAATTCCAATCCGCGTGGAAAATCCGCGGGACGACCAAAGTCTTCAGGCCCGTCTGGTCGCCCTGATCCACGCAACTCGGGAGGCGATTGGAATCAGCGCGGCCCACGGCGACCGCAGCAACAGGATCGAGATGAATTCAGCGATCTTCCCGACGGTGAAGAGTCGGGCTACGTGGCACCGGCTGCCAGCAAAGAATTGACGTCGCAGATGGTCCGTCAGAGGATTCAACTGGGGCCGAGTTCTTCCGAGCCTATTCCGATTGTGCATGCAAAAACAAGAACGTTGCATCCAATCCTCTATCGCAAGCGACTGGCCAAAATCGAAGATGCTCGCCCGGGTGATCTGGTTGCCGTCTATGCCGATGGGTATCGCAGCCCAATGGGCTATGGCTTGTATAATCCTCGCAGCGAGATGTCCGTCCGCATGTTGTGGAACACGCCGGAAATGCCCGACGATTCAGCGTGGTCAGACAAGCTGGCCACCGCTGTGCGTCTCCGTCGAGATATTCTGCGACTGGAATCTGAATCGAATGCCTGGCGTGTGATTCATGCAGAATCTGATGGCTTGTCGGGACTTGTTGTTGATCGCTTCGGAGATGTGCTTTCTGCGGAGACCTTCGGGCTTGGGATGTATCAGCGGGCAAGCCTGTTGATGCCAATGCTGTCGGAAGAGATGGGGACGAAGCATTGGATTGTGAAGACCAGTCCGCAATTCCTGTCGCAGGAAGGATGCGACCCACCACCATTGAAATCGGAAGGTTGTCCATCACAGGTTGTGATTTCAGAACATGGCACTCGCTTTCGAGTTCGTTTTGAAGGTGGCCACAAGACTGGGTTCTTCTGCGATCAACGCGATAATCGCAAAAAGCTGGCCGAATTTTGTCAGGGCAAAAGTGTGCTGGACTTGTGTTGCTACACTGGTGGCTTTTCTGTGCAGGCGAAAACGCTGGGGCACGCTGAGGATGTTACCGGTGTTGATCTTGATGAAGAGCCTCTGCAGGTTGCTCGTGAGAACGCTAATCTCAATCAGGCTCGAGTGCGTTTTGTGCAGGCCGATGCGTTCAGTTATATGCGGGAAATGATTCGCAACGGTCGTCAGTATGATGTGGTGATTCTTGATCCTCCGAAGTTGATTCGCACTCGAGTCGAAATTGAAGAGGGAACACGCAAGCATTTTGCAATGAATCGCCTGGCGATGCGGCTTGTGAAACCCGGCGGATTGCTGCTGAGTTGCTCTTGTGCCGGGCTGTTGCCGGAGCCGGAGTTCATTCAGTTGCTGGTTGCGGCTTCGCGATCGACTGGTGATGATATGGAGGGACCGGATCCGGATTCTCGAGCAAGGCCGCGGTCTTTGCAGATCATCGCTAAGTCAGGTGCAGCGCCCGATCATCCGGTTATCTCCAACTGCCTGGAAACCGAATACCTGAAAGCTGTCTGGATGATTGTGACCTGACGATGACCGTGTGCCGCGACAAACCCTGCTTATCAGTTGAAATTTGCAGGTGTGGAATTTCATCTAACCTCAATTGACTTTACTGGAGCAAATCAACATGAACCGAACACTTGGAAACATCATCGCGGATTCGCTGGAGCTGTCTGCTGGTTATGGAGAGCGACTGCTGAAAGACATTACGCCCGAGATCTTCGCTCGCTTTGCCACTCCGGGTGGAGTAACGATTGAATCCAATCATCCGGCTTTTGTGTACGGACATTTGTCGCTCTACGCACCGAGGATTGTGTCACAGCTTGGCCAAACCGGCGTCGTTGCACCGGACGGCTTTGAAGCGGTCTTTTCAAAGGATGCCAAGTGCATCGATGACGTTTCCGGTACGATCTATCCTGCGATGGCAGCAGTGACTCAGGCCTTTCTTGATGGTTACAAAGTCGCGGCATCGGTTCTGAGGGCCACTCCGGATGCTGCGTTTGAGATCCCGAATCCCATGGAGGGTCGGATGGCAACATTGTTCCCGACGCTGGGGTCACTTCATACGTTTTATTGCGGTGGGCATCTGATGATGCACCTCGGCCAGATCAGTGCCTGGAGACGTATGGCGGGTCTTGGTTCTGTTTGATAACTGGTGAGATCGCATGTTGAAAGGCAGTCGTGGAATTGCACGGCTGCCTATTCTTCGATGGCTCGATACGACACGACAACGGCCACGTCGAACGTCAAGCCTCGTCGAAAGCGTTGAACGTACAAAGCCATCGGCTTGAATTCTGCCTGCGGAAACTGGGAGTTGTTGCTTAGCAGTTCCGATATTTCCTGTTGCAGCTTTTCCTGAGGTGCTTTGCGATCGGATTCAGAAAGAGGTTGCAGCAAGTCGGCCCACGCAGCACTGGACGGTCGAATTCTGACAACCACCGCGCCGTCGGGATTAGCTTTGACCCAGTCTTTCAGCTCATCGCCGTCGTAGACATGATCGACGGACGAAATCTGACCGAGGTAGTTCAGTTGACCGTGATAGTCACCAAGCCACGCGACAGGCTTGTCGCATTGTTTGACAAAATCTGCCAGAGGCTTCAGGTCAAAATCTCGCCACAGCGTGCCTGAAATTGATCCGGTCACGATCGACATAAACACGATACTCGATGCGGCGATCGACAGGACCAGTCGCTCCGCGGTCTGCCATCGCGGAGTCACCAGCAACAGAAGGCCGCAGGCGATGAGCGGCAGCACATAGGGGTCAGTGATGATCCCTGAAAGGCGAAGGCTCGAGAGTTGTGGCACATTATTGAATGGCAGCGGCGCCAGCCCCAGTAACACAGTTCCAATTGCGATTGGGAGCACATCTCTGCGAGTGAACGTGGCCCCGGAGCAAACAATAAACCTTGTCAGAATGATGGAGCATGCAGGCAGCATCGGCAGGAGATAATAGACCTGCTTGCCACTCACGAGGCTGAGGATCAGGAGAGAACCACCAGCCCAGCAAAGCAGAAACTTCAAGCCCGCATCCAGTGAAGTCATTCCACGTCCACGCCAGACAGCGCCGGACAAGATCCATGGTGTAAGACAAAGCGGCAGCACAGGAATGTACCACCAGAAAGGTTCGCGATGCGCGAACGAGTTGACCATTCGGCCGGCGGTTTGACTGAACAGCAACTCAGAGTAATACGGTTCTCCACCAGCGATCGCGGAGGGAATCGCCCATGAAAGCCCGATGGTGGCTGCCAGCACGATCGCAGATCCCAAACCGGCATACCATCGCACAAGTCTCGTACGAATTTGTGGTGCCCACCACGGTGCCATCACGGCAGCAGGCAGAGCGTGAACCAGAATGACGGGGCCCTTGGTAAGGATCCCAAGTCCCAGAGAAAATCCTGCCAGGAGCCAGCCGGAAGTGAAACGGCCGTCAGCAGCCAGTAGGACTCCCAGCAGTGCTGTCATCGTGCAGCACGTGAGCAAGGTGTCAAACATTGTCACCGAGCAGAAACACGTCCATAGCAATAGAGCAACGTGAACAAGCGGCGCACAGTTGATTGTCGTGGTGCTGGCCGGCCATAGTCGGCGGGTGATGGTCTGTGTAAGGACCAGGCACATAATTCCAGCAACGGGCGATACCAGCCTTGCGGCAGGACCGCCAACGTCCGACAAGAACCAGACTGCATTAATCAGCCAGAAAAGCAACGGAGGCTTATGGCTGTAAGGATGCCCGTTCAGATGAGAGACCAGATAGTCGCCTCGGAAATGTGCTTCCCAGGCGACTGACAGGTAACGGGTCTCATCAATTGGCAGCACGGGACGGCTGACAATCGTGACACCGATCAGCAACGAAGCCAGGCACACTGACCAAAGCAAGTATCGCATGGAACGCAGACGAGCCACCAAAGTTAACAGAATGAAAATAGGCTCGCGCAGCGGCTTCTATGCGGCCTTACGCATCTTAATTACCTGGCAGGAATCAGGCTCTGCAGTTGACTGTGCGAGGAGAATGTTCTTCTTCTCTTTCCGGATCAACTGAATATTTCTGAGGTAAATAAACAACCCGGAAAACTGCCCAAGGATAAAGACCGGGTCTTTTTTATGAACAGCATAGGCCAGCAATACAAGGCCGCCACCGATGCTGAGATACCAGAAGGCTTTAGGGATAACGCTCTTCTTCTCTTTCTCGCTTCTAAGCCACTGCACGACGAACCGGGCGGTGAACAGGAGCTGCCCCGTCAAACCGAATGCTATCCAGAGTTGATCGTTCGTCATGACACGCATCCAGTTGCTCAATAACAGGGAGATTGTTTCTTCGAATCAGCCAGGCCACTCCAGCGAGGTCAACAATGCCAACCATCAATCGCTGCAATGTGCCGTAATGTGATCGTCCGTGAACTCGTGGTCGATGATTGACCGGAACTGAAACGACTCGTCCGCCACTGCGAATCACAAGTGCTGGCAAAAACCGGTGCATGTGATTAAATCGCGGCATTTTAAGAAAGGCGTCGCGGTAGAAAACCTTGATTCCACAGCCGGTGTCCGGAGTTGCATCGCTCAGAATGCGACTGCGAACACCATTCGCAAGGCGGGAACAAAATAGTCTCCACCAGGAATCTCTGCGAGCGTTGCGAAAACCTGCGACCATCCACAGATTGTCGTCTGAACCTGAAGAATCGAGTGTCAGGACCATCTCTGGCAAGTTTGCCGGATCATTCTGTCCGTCGCCGTCCAGAGTGGCAATAATCTTGCCAGCCGCACATTCAATTCCAGTCATCAAGGCGGTACTCTGACCGCATGATTTTTTGTGACTGATGACTCTCAGGGTTTCGAACTGCGTTTTGAGCTGGTTCAGCAAATTCAGCGTACCATCCGAGCTGCCGTCATCGACGACGACAATTTCGAACTGGAAATTCGACGAAAGTGAAGCCTGCACTTCCTGCAACAGTTGGCCGATATTGTCTGCCTCGTTATGTACCGGGATGACGACCGAAAGTTGCATGGGATCCTCCTTGAATACACGACCGTCACAACAAATCCTTTGTTGCTTACAACGACAATCGTAGTATCCGTGGTCTACCGGAACCCTGAAAATCTGTCAATGTCCGATAATTGATACGATCGTTTCATTGAAACTGGAAACTATTCGTGCCGGAGAGCTTCAATTGGGTCCAGACGAGCGGCAGATCTTGCCGGATAAAGTCCAAAGATCACTCCAATTCCGACCGAAATTCCGAATGCAAGAGGAAGGCTGGAAGGGACGACCTGAGGGTACATGTTGGTAAACATATTGCTGAACTCTGAAGCCGCCTGCCCCTCGAAAAAGAATTTTTCGGCAATGACCTTCATTCCACTGAAGGCCAGCGGTGTCAGCAGGCCGAGCCCTACGCCAATAAGTCCACCGCTGCCTGCCAGCACGATCGTTTCCGTGAGAAACTGCGTGGTAATATCGTGCTGCTTTGCTCCCAATGCCCGGCGAATGCCAATTTCACGAGTTCTCTCCGTGACCGTCGCCAGCATGATGTTCATGATCCCGATACCTCCGACAATTAGACTGATCGCGGCAATCGATCCGAGAACCACGTTGAAAATCACGCGAATTTGCTCTGCCTGTTTCAGCAACTCCTGCGGGACCACGACTGAATAGTCGTTGGGGCTCTTGTGGAATTGTTTCATAGTTTCGCGAATAACATCGGCCGTTGGCATCACCTGATCTGTGCTCGAAATCTTCAGTGTAATCTGGTTGAGTTCCCACTCTTCAGCACTGAAGGAGCCCTGGCGGCGATCCATATTCAGGTCACCCATTCGGACTCGCATTGTTTCCAGCGGAATATAGATGTCATTGTTATATTCCTGTCCTGACATGCTGCCGCCAATTGCGGCACTGGCATCACGAGATTCGGTGACGCCCACGATTGTATATCTGCGGTCCGCGATCTTGACCGACTGCCCAAGAGGATCCTCATATTGAAACAGCTTGTCTGCTGTTCCTGCAGCGATCACGGCGACGTTCGATTTCTCTCGTCGATCCTTGTCGGAAATGAACCGGCCTTGCGCAAGCTTCAGGTAGTTCATGTCGACGTACTCAGGCGTGCATCCCACGATGCGACAGTTCAGTTCGCGATGACGATATCGACAGGCTTTGGTAAGTTCACGAATGGGGACAGCTTGAAGCACTGTTGGAATCGTCTTTGAAAGCAGATCAAAATCGGAACGTTTCAGCCCATATCGCAGAACGAACTGTTGCGAATTTGACTGGCTGGCGTTTTCCCGCGGCGGCTTGACGCTGCGGACAATGATGTTGGTGGCCCCCAGTTTCAAGACTTGCTGCTGCGCCTGCTGGCTGGCGCCTTCGCCGATCGCAAGCATCGCGATGACGGAAAAAACCCCGAACACAATCCCGAGCATCGTCAGGCCTGAACGAAGCTTGTGAAGCATCAGGCTCTTAAGTGCCAGTTGAACGGTTCGAAGGAGGTTTGCCATAGCATTCAGACTTAACAGGTAGTGTGTTCAACAGACTTTCAAGGGTAGTCCGGGAAGCAAGTGATTCCGACGGCTGCCAGGAGTTGAACGAGATCAACCAGGAAAGATTCCTTCACCGGCAACGACTCCGTCCTTCATAAAGATCTGGCGTTTTGCAAGTTTGGCAACACCTGGTTCGTGTGTCACCATGATGATAGTTCGCCCCTCGCGATTCAGCCGCAGCAGCATTTCCATGATTTCATGCTCTGTTGCCGAATCAAGATTTCCAGTCGGTTCGTCCGCCAGAATGATCTCCGGATTATTGACCAGTGCTCTTGCGATAGCGACTCTTTGCTGCTGCCCACCGGATAGCTGAAAAGGTCGGTGATCCATGCGATCAGACAGGCCCACCATTTCCGCCAGCGCTTCAATCCATTCGCGTTCTTTGGCGCCGATTTTGGGATATCCGGTTCGGTAGTGAAGCGGTACTTCTATATTCTCCAGCACTGTGTATTGGGGAATGAGGTTATATGACTGAAAGATGAAACCAATCAACTCGTTGCGAATGGCAGACAAATCATCGTCAGTCATTCCGGAGACGTCTTTTCCACCGATGATGTACTTGCCTCGGGTTGGCCTGTCCAGAGCCCCCAGCAAATTCAGCAGCGTGCTTTTGCCACTTCCTGAAGAGCCCATGATGGCAACAAAATCGCCCTTTGGAAACTGCACCGTGACTCCACGAAGTGCACGCACGAGGACAGTTCCAAGGAGATAATCTTTTTGGATATCGATTACTTCGGCAGCAAGATCCATGAGATTCGTCAGATTCAAAAGTCGCGAAATGTGAGTTAGGCTGAACTACTGAGGCCTGCCTTGCTGACTCCTCTGTCGGAACGCTTCCTGCATTTCTTCCAGCGTTAATTTGCCGTCCCCGTTCTTGTCCGAACTATCAAAGAACTCCGGACGAGGATGCTCTTCCTTCGTCACGATACCGTCTTTGTCTTTGTCCATGCTTTCAAACATCGTCTTGGGATCCGGCATGCCGCCGGGCGGTCCTCCACCTGCTTCAGCACTACCACGAGGGCCTTTTTTTCCTTCGGCTTCAGAACCTTCCGCCTTGGATTGTTCGCTGGGTCTTCCGCCCGGTTTTCGGTCCGGAGTTTCCAGTCGTTCACGGTTTTGCTCGGCCTCTGCAGATTTCTCCGCTTCCAGTTCGCTCAGCTCTTTGGAGAAGTGCGTTCTCGGGCTCATAACGACGGCTTCTCCTGCTGCGACGCCGTCAAGAATTTCCATAAATTCGTCGTTCGCGTCGCCGACCTTCAGACTCCGTCGCTCCGCGCCCTTGGGCGTCAACACGTAGGAAAAATACTCGCCGGAGAAAGATACTACAGACTGCACCGGAATCTGCAGCACATTCTCTTTTCGATCTTCCACAATGATCCGCACCTGAGCCGTCATACCCGGTTTCAGCTTTCGGACTCGCACGGGATCGTCAAGAATTTCAATGACAGCCTCATATTCCTTCAGGTCTGTGTTAGGCCAACTGCCAGGAACAGGGACCGATGAAATACTCTGAAGTTTGCCTCGATAGAGATCGCCTGGAATGGCATCGATTTCGATTTCAACCGGCTGTCCCACAATGACTCGACTGATTCGCGATTCATGAATACGAGCATCAATCTTCATGTGTTCAAGGTCTGGCAGATTAATGATGGCCTGACGCTCGCGTACTGACGCACCTTCCTCGATCACAACTGGCTCACTGCCTCGGCCGCTGTTCTGTGCGGCGTAAACCACTTCACCAGCCTGCGTCGCGACAAGTCGACAGGCTGCAATTTGCCTTTGAAAGAGTTCCAGCTTTTCCTGTTCGATGGCGACCGTCAGTTTTGCCGCATCATAGGCGGCTTTCATCTGAGTCATCAGCGCTTCGCCTTCCAGCTTCGCACGCGATGTTTCTCGCTTTGTGTCTTCGGCTGTTTGTTTGAGTTCGCTTTCCTTGCGGATCTTCGTGAACTTCTCAAGAACTGCCAGTTCTCCGGACTTCACTTTCAGCACGATTTGAGACTGAGTCACCTTGAGTCGAGCACTTTCGAGCTGGTTCACGTTGGCATAGCCAAGACGAGCCTGATCTCTGATGCGCTCATACTCTTCTTTGTTGATGGAGAGCTCTTCTTCCGTCTTCTTCAGATCCCCTTTAATGGTCTCGACAGCTTGCTGATACTCGCCCCCGATAGAGGTGTAGCTTGCCAGATCCAGTTGAGCCAGTTCTTCCGCCAGCTTTGCCTTAGCGACATTGCTCTCATTGGTTGTTTCCTGGATCTCGATATCCTTGCCTGCCTTTTCAAGATTCGCGCTGGCAGTGGTGTTCTTGATCTGCTGCTCTTTTTCTTTTTCAACGAGGGTCGAGGAGTCCAGCTCACAACAGACGTCACCTGCCAGAAAATCTCCTTTGCGAACCTTCTGACGGTCGGTGACGAGAAGTTCGGTGAAGTCGCCAAAGACGATTTCGTACATCTTCTCATTGCCATTTTCAGCAACAACCTTGACCGATTTGGAAGATTCCGACTCTGCATCAACGAACTGCACAACACCTTCAAATTCCGCAACGACGGGAGCGTTAACTTTGCTGCCCTCGGGAATGAGAGAGATGATGGTCGTCGATCCTTCAACGCGATTGCTCAGCGTCAAATTTCGTAAACTGTCGATCGTTCCGTTTTCCGTAATCATGATACGAAACGGAGCTTTTTCAGCCTTCGCTGTGATGTACTGCGATCCGATAGTGTCCTCGTTGCCGGTGATGAACGTCATCACCTGCTGTCGAGTCGACGGGACCAGCAGAACGCCTGCCGCTGCGGTAAGCAGCAAACCAGCGATCACCAGGGGAATTGTTTTGCCTGAACGGCTTACGTTTTTTGAGCGGAGCATCCTCAGATACCTCGGAAATCAGTTCTGTGGTTCCGGAACGGGAAGGACAACATCGGGAGGGATTGCAGGCGAGAAGACATCCCCGTCTACCGCCAGATTGTCCATCTGCTGGTAAAACGGATCGGTCCAGACTCCACGAGGATCAATCTCCATGATACCCATGTCACGATAGATGTTAAGCCGATTCGTCTCGTAACTGACCCAATCGGACACAAGTGAGTTCTGAGCCGTCAAAACCGACTGCAAAGCGTTCACGAGGTTCAAAGCGTTCGTTTGCTGCCCGCCAGCGGCCAATAATGACGCACTATCGTACTGCAAAGCGGCGTTTCTCACGGTAGTTCGGTCAATTTCGAGACGATATTCCTGAACCTGAATCTGTCTCCAACTCTGGCGAATTCCCTGTTTTATACGGTCTTCAGCTTCCATATAGGTTCGGCGAGCTCTCTGGTATGTCACCAGAGACTGTCGGTAGGAATTTCGCTCGATCACCTGGTCCAGCGGGCTCGTGAACTGAATTCCAGCACTGTGGTTGGTGTTTGGCGTTCCGGCGGGATTAAGGCCCTGGTTGCCTCGGAAGTTCACATCCAGGCCAGCTTCCAGCCTGTTGGCCTCAATTTCTACCCTTCGGCGTGCATCCATCACCGCGGCTCTGGAGTTCATCAGGTCGTGTCGGTTTTCCAGACCTATGGCAACGACCTCCTCGATATCCGGAACATTCATCGTGCCATCGAGTGAAAACGGGATAATCGCAATCTGCTCGACTCGGAGAGCCGCCTGAATCACTTCCAGACTTTGAGACATGCGAAGCAGATATTTGTCCCGCAGATCTCTTGCACCGCTGATGACTTCCGTCAGAAGCTCCGGGACGGTGTAGGATTCCTGCGTGTCCTGCTGACCGGTTCTTGGCAGCTCGGCCCATTCTTCCGGTAACTCAGTCAGTTCAATAAGACCGTTATTATTCTTATCAAGTTTCTGGAGAAGCGCGGCTTCCGATTCAACATCCAGCAACTCTTTCAGCTTTGCAAGCATGCCGCTGCCAAACGCAAAATCGCGTTCAGCAAGTCGATACTGCCGCAAGTCGTTTGTCATTCGCTCAACCAGTTGATTTCGTTCCGCTTCACTCCGGAAGTAACGCATGCCGGGGCTTGAAGCGGTCCAGTCGTCTTTCGTTAGTTCAAGGACCGATTGAATTGGTTTGAAATCATTGCGGACCTGAACAATGCCCACTTCGTACAACTTGTCACTCAATGCTGACAGTTGCTGGACGTAGTCTCTGGCAGCGATGAAGTCGGGACGTCGTTCAGCCATCACGCCCTGCCCGACGTCCGGTAACAAACGCTGGCCAATGTTCTTCTGAAGATCTCGCAATTCTGTTTCCAGGTTGATCAAATCCCAGCTGATCAACTCAAACGGCTTCAGTAGGGACTCTTCCACTTCGACGGCGACATTCGGCGGAAGCCCCAGGATCAACTTCAGGTTGTCCTGCGAGTCCGCCAGTGAGCGACGACTATTGGCAAGGTTGCTTTGGCTGCCGGTAAGGCGGTCTTTCAACTGAAGGTAGGAAAGAGTTGTGACCTGCTGCTTTTTACCATCAATGAGTTCCTGTGCGCGGTCCAGGTATTCTTTGTCGTTGGACAGTGTAAGTAACGCTGCTTCGTCGGCTTCGGTAAGGTTTCCCTGCCATTTCAGCCACTCACCGTCATAGGACAGCTTGTTGGCAAGCTCAGCAGGAATCTGCAATTCTTTCTGATTCGGCAATGCTGCGGTTACGAAACCTGGCGTGCGCGAGTCGTTCGCTAGCTGTGCTTCAAGTTGCCCTTCAAGCTGCCGTATGTTGTTAAGCGTGTTCAGAATGCCCTGTCGTTGCTGCAGCAATCCGAGATAATTGACTGCGATGGACGTAAACAAAGTCTGGCGAAATCGTGCCAGAGTGCGTGCGGCGTAGAGAACGCTGCGTTCCGACTGTGTCAGTGCTTCCAGAACGATCTTGCGTCCTGCTCTGAAAAGCAATGGCTGAGTGAAGCTGTAGCCCAGTGTCGGTGCCGCAATTCCACTGCCGTTCCCAGCGAAAACCCATGTCACAGAGTTTGCAATATCGACTGCGACCTGACCGCCTGTTGGCAGCAGTTGACTCATTCCAAATGTCTGCGAGAGTGTTGACGTCGCATTTCCTCTGGAGTTTGTTCGCGTGTTGAATCCAGCGCCCGGCTCAGTCCCTGATGTTCCCAGAAAACGAACTCCCAGCCTGAATCGTTCTTCCGTCAAAGCCAGGGCGGCGAGATAAAGGTCTTCGATCGTGGATTGATATTCTCGGCTGTGAATCGACGCGAGATCGACAGCATCCGGCAGGTTAACCTTGAGCAAAGGAACTTTAGAGTGTCCGTCGACGGGGTCCACGCCCTGCATGTCGATTCCGTACGGCGCGAGCCACTGCGGGTTCTCGATCGCGAATGATGTTCCAAGCTTGTGCCAGTTCTTGTAGCCCTTGCGGCCGCTGACACAGTGCATCACTTCGTGAGCGGCAGGATCGTCCGGCGGCAGTGGTTCCTTATCCGGATCATACGGATCAAAGAATCGACTACGCGGATCCGGCGTCAGTTCCATTCGCGGAACCTGCCAATGCGGATTGTTCAGTTTTTCTCCGATGGCGTTGTACGAATCCTTGTCAGCCTGCTTTCGCCAGAACTGGCGTGAGCAGCCCGCAAGGGATGACATACCCATCGATCCCAACATCAGCCATGCAATGCAACGGCGAGTTCTTCGCCGTGAAAGTCGGGTCAGCATCCTGCTGCTCTCCATTGGAGGATACTCTTCCGTGAGTATCCGGCCAGAAAAATTCACCGTGGGTGTTTGCCAGGGGCAGCGTTTGCAGTTCGCTGCCTGGTAAACGAAGCAAAAGTTTTTTCACTGTTTGAGAAGGCTTCCTGAGTGCTTTTACCCAGGCGCCGGTTCTTCTCAAAATTCCGCAGATTTTTGTTAGTCTCGCAATGCCAGTTTGTCTGTCGATCCTCGATAAGCACGAGACACGACTTGTTACGGTAGTTCCGATTTCGACACAGGATCGGACTGTGCTCCATGGCATTCTTGTGTCGGCAGCATGACCGGAAGAATCACTTCCTCATGCGCGACGAGACTGATAGGACTGTCAAAGGCAGATCAGGAGTCAATCACGGAACAAGCCATTGCTTCCGCATAATCCGTGTACTCGTTACAGATTGACAACACCCTGTTTTTACAACCATGTTGCCGTGTAAACTGACGGCGCAGAGAACGCGTCTGATATCTCTCTGCTTGAATCCGCGCCAGTAGGGTGCTCTGGCCGCTTTCAAATTGCTGTTGCCTGCGAGCGATGACGCGATCATCTTATCGTGGTTGAGGCTGGGGCTGTCAGAGATAGAACTGATCGAAGTCCTCAGGGCTGGTTGGTAGAAATCTCCGAGCGGTGCGACGGTCGTTTCAATCGACGACAATAATCGGCAGATCATGCCACTCTGACGGCTCGTAATTTCCAATCAGTACCTCGTCTCCAATCCTGAGATCGAGAGACTCGCCTGACAGTTCCAGCGTCGAAACATCACCTTTCGAGTGAAGAAATCTCGCACCGGAAGGAAGCGTGAGCCTGTTTCGTCCCGCTGCGGTGATGCTTGCAAGTTCAGCGTTGATAACACACCACTCCAGCGTCGGGCGAGAAATCACACGTGTTAACAGAAAACGGGCTTGAGGTCTGTGGGGATGACCGGCTTGATGAGAACCAACATGCGACATTGAGTCGAGATTTCTCATTGGGTCAGTCATGACGATGGTAACGCTTCGGCTTTGATGTGCAATGTGTCCAAAGCCGGAGGCGATCTCTGAACAATTCACGCCATTGGCCTGAATCATTCGCTGGCAATGTAGCGCCACTCCTGTTGACTGTTCGAAAGTCAACGATTGATTCATGTCCGTTGTTTCATCGCTGACATCATTGTCGTCGGCGAAGACTCCAGACATTGTTAATCCGGGAAGCTGAGCCACAGCGGCGGCCAGCAGGACTGAATCTGGGCCAGGTCGAACACCGCCAACTTTGCGGCCTGTATCCACTTCGACAAGAACGCGAATTGATGAATTGCACGCCAGCGCTGCTTGTGAGGCCAGCTCGGCGTGACGAAAGTGGTCAACGACTATCGTCAACTCGCACTGTCTGGCAAGGATTGCCATTCGCGACAGCGCGTTGGTTTCAACAATCGGTCGTGCGATCATCACTGACTGAAATCCGGCTGAGGAAAGTTTCTCCGCATTGATGACTTCTGAGCACGACGCCTTTTGTGTTGCATCAAGAATGACCTGCAGCACCTTCGGCGGAGTCTGGCGACTCAGCCGCGGTGCCCATGTCCGACCCGACTCGAGAGTCGCCTCGCGAATTGTTTGAACGTTCTTCAGGATCGCGTTCAAGTTGTATTGAAGATAAGGTGTCACCGTCCGGAGGTCTCCAGACGCTGGCGAAACTCGTTGGCGCGAGTTTTTCGAGATGGGGCGCCCCATTCCGGATGCAACACGTCAACGACGCCGATGATTCTTTTCGCTTCTTTCAAGTTGCCTTCTTTTTCTGCAAGCATTGCCAATTGCAGTGAGGCCTCAAGCCAAATTTCCTGGCCCGGCTTTGTTCGCTTCTGCACAGACAACCAGAACTTGCGAGCGGCTGGTATCCTGGATGCAGAACTTGATGTTGATGGCATCTGTGTGACAATATTTGCGACCGCCGTCAGTTGCGTTTCTGTAAGGTCGCCAGCGAGCAGTTCGTTCAAGTTGGAATCGTAGGCCGTCGTCGAAGAGGCGCAAACGGAAAGGAATTGAAGGATGGGTAAAACCTCAATTCGATGGTCAATTGTCATCACAGGAAGCCCTTTGGACTGGTCATCCGAAACCAGACTGATCAAAAAATTGGCCAACTGCGCATCACCTGCTGCTTTTGCTCCCGTTGCCGGAAGTTGTCTCATCAGAAGCTGGCCGACTTTCAAATGATCAGCACGAGACTGCTTCACCAAAGAGATTCTGGACTCTTCGTAGTTCGACGAATCTTCCAGCTGTCGCATCCCGGCAAGCAACACGATTGAATTGCAGATTATTTCAGATTCGATAATCAGTTGGGCAATCTCGGAGCCAACTTCTGAACGGGAGCCGTTGCTGGATGTTTCAAGTTGTGACACTGCCGAACTTTGGGATCGTGATGTCGTGGCGTTCGATGGGCTGTTCGCGATTCTGCGGGAATCCGCTTGCAAAGGAATCGTTTTTTCCAGCTCGCTTTTCAACGCTTCAAGCGTTCGCCTCGCATCATTGCCGATCGCTTTCCAGTCTGTAGCCGCAGGAAGTGGCTTACGAAGTGATAGTCCAGCCTGCTGCGATCGCAGCACCTGCATCTGTGGAAGATTGTCTGTTGAATCGTTCGAAAATAGTGTTCTGCAACGGCTGTTGAATTGCTCGCAAAGTTCTTCCAATCGCGTTTCCGAGTCCGGTGGAGCTGCGGTCACTCCCTTCGAGTTCTGAGCGATCGCGTGGAGCAGTTGACTGCCAGCAAAGCAAAGAAGGTCGAGCTCCGCGGTCTTCATCTCGGAAGACCGGTGAGCGTCCGCATTCTCAGTCGAAGTTGCAGAAATTTCGGCCAGATCAAGAAATTCGTCCGCTGCTTTCAGAGGATCTGTGTCGCGCAACAACCTTGCGCGCCAGGCTCGAACAGTGGCTGTCGTTTTCTGATCGGAGAAGGTCTCAAGGTGCTGTTCAATGGCAGCAGAGTAATCTTGCTCGGAAACTCCGGCTTCCGACGTTGAATTCCACAATTGCCCGACGACATAGATTCGCAAAAGATCTGACGCTGCTGCTGCTGGAATATCGCCAGCCTGCTGAAACAATTGACGGGCTTGGGAAAGGTCCTGCGACGCAACTTTCCAGTCGCTCGTTCGAATAGACAGATTTCCGGACTGTAGCAGCATGCTGGCTGCCAGTCCTGGATTCTTTGTCGCATATCGCTGCACGGATTTCTGCAACAACAGTCTTCCCGCGCTGACTTCACCAGCCTCAATCAGAACGGCCACTTGCTCAAGCTCCGAGGCCGCTTCGGGGCCAACTTCCTGGACTCGCTCAAAGCGGTTGATGATTCGAATGCACCGCTCGCGCCAGACACCTGAAGTCAGTTGCAGCGTTTTTTTAGTCAAGTCAGAAAACTCGTTGGCGGTTGTCTTCTGCAATTCGGCACGCTGTGGAGATTCCTCAAGTTGATGCAGAAGTTCCATCAACTGCAACAGTCCCTGCAGTCGCAAAGTCTGCAACTCCTGTGTCAGGGTGAGGCCGTTTTTTGATGCATCGACATATTCCTGCAGTGCCTCCGAAGGTTGTCCCTGTTTCAGCAGTGACCGAATTTTCAACGCGGCCACCTGAGCCTTTTCTTCACGAGTTTCAGCTGCAGTGGATGCGGTCCCGTATCGCAAACGGAATGCAGCAAAGTCGTTTCGATCCAGTTGCAGTTCGGCCAGCATCATTCGGCAACGAAATCGCAGTTCATCGTTCGCAACGCTTTTCTGCAATTGCTCCGTCATAACGTCAGCCTGATCCGTGAGGCCGATTGCCTCGCTGGGTGGAAGCAGTCTGGATTGAATGAAGCAAATTTCAGCCAGAGCCATTCGTAGTCTTTCGCGAGCAACGCGAATAATGTCAGCATCAACATTGCGGCGCACGGCTTCGATTTGTTTCTGCGTCGCTTCCGCCAGAACTTTGGCCTGTGCGATCGCCTCCAACGCGAATCGCAGATTCGAAGGACCTTTGCGGACGATTGCAGAATTTGTTGAGTTCGCCGTTGCTGCAGAATACGTCACTGGGGCGTGGACGATTTCTTCCATCAGGCCCGCCGCAACAAGAACCTCAATCTGCCGCACACGAAGCAGGATATCTTTCTCGGCTGCCGGAGTGTTATCTCGCAGAAAGTTTGTAAGACGTTCGGCCGATTGACTGATTGATCCGTTTCGACTGTCCTCATTCATAAACCAGGCATGCTGTTGCTGGCACTCGGACAAAACGAATTCCCATTCGGCTCGTTCGTTGACATCTGCGGGACCCTCCGCACGCTCACGACAAAACTGCTCGGCGAGGTCAAACATTGCTCGGTTCAGAAACTGCTGAACGAACTCACGCTCTCCATCGGCGATGTCAGCAGTGGCCGCAGTAACGCACACCGCAACAATCGCGAACGGTGCGATGAACAGTTTTCGGATGTGTCGAAATGAAGTCATGTGCACAGTTTACCGCCGCATGCCCACGATGTCGCTTGTGAAGGAGTGATGGAAATGGACTCGATTTGATTCGGCTCGTTCCAAAGGTCATGAAGGTGGAGTGTATCGTGATTTCTCAGCATTCCATTTGCTGATTCTCGACTGAGTCCGGTTCTGATCTTGTTCGTCAGAGTCGCCTTTTTCCGGGAGGCTGATATGTTTCATTGATCCTGATTGACTACGCCTCTCCACAAAGGCCTTGAATAATGATAACGAACTCTTTGCGATCGTGTTCGTCCGTGTTTGTCAGAATTGTTGCCACAACGATTCTTGTTGTTGCGTCATCGATACAGATATTTGCGTCACCTGTTCGTTGCTCAGATGATCGTCCCAATGTTGTGATCGCTTTCGCGGACGATTGGGGACGATACGCGAGTGCCTATGCAAAGCTGCAGCCGGGTGGAGTCAATGATATTGTCAGTACCCCGAATTTTGATCGACTGGCAAGTCGTGGTGTGTTGATGACTCGGGCGTTTGTCAATTCGCCGTCTTGCACGCCGTGCCGCAGTTCTCTTTTGTCCGGGCAATATTTTTGGCGAACGGGTCGAGGAGCGATCCTTCAGGGAGCAATCTGGAATCCTGCAATCCCCAGTTTTCCGTTGCTTCTGCAGGATTCCGGATATCACATCGGTCACACTGCGAAAGTATGGAGCCCTGGTTCTCCGGCGAACGCTCCCTTTGGCGCGAATCGTACGGCGTTCAATTCGGGAGGAAATCGATTCAATAACTATTCGCAAAACGTCTCCGATGCTGTCGACATTGCCCAGGCTCGCGAGGAAATGCTGGCAGAAGTTCGCACCAACTTTCGAAGTTTTCTCGACCAGCGTCCGGAAGATTCGCCTTTCTGTTATTGGTGGGGCCCAACAAATACTCATCGCACATGGGTGCGCGGCTCTGGTGCAAAACTTTGGAATCTCAACCCGGATGATCTGAAGGGGAAGTTGTCGGCTCATTTGCCGGATGTGGCAGAAGTCCGAGAAGATGTCGCCGACTATCTTGGCGAAGTTCAGGCCTTTGACGCTGGCCTTGGTGAATTGCTGGCGCAGCTTGAACAGACTGGAGAAATCGATAACACCGTTGTGATTGTCTCGGGAGATCATGGAATTCCTGGAGTGCCAGCGGGTAAGTGCAATTTGTATGACCTGGGGACCAGTGTGTCCCTGGCGATTTCCTGGCCTGCCCGAATTCCCGCGGGGCGAGTTGTTGACGATTTCGTTTGCCTGCCCGATCTTGCTCCCACAATTCTTGATGCTGCCGGTGTTGCAACTCCTGACGTGATGACGGGGCGTAGTCTGTTGCCAATTTTGACGACGGAGCAGTCGGGACAGATTGACCCGACTCGCGACTACGTCGTCACAGGACGCGAGCGACATGTCGCCAATGCTCGAATTGATCACATGCCCTATCCGCAGCGAGCGATTCGGACCGGTGATTTTCTATACATTCGGAACTTCAGCCCGGACCGATGGCCGATGGGCACAGCGCCGGGCTTTGGTGTTCCAGGCGAAACAATGCCGGACAGCAAAACTTTGGATTCCAGTACGTTTGCGGCTTTCGCCGACATGGATGCCAGTCCGACGAAGACGTGGCTCATCACGCAGGGTCTGCGGAATTCCGAATACCGTCCGTTCTTTGACGCTGCCTTCGCACTGCGTCCAGCAGAGGAACTTTACGACCTTCGCAAGGATCCGGATCAGATCAGGAACGTTGCTTCGCTCGACGAATATGCGGATCGTAAATCAAAGCTGGCCGCTCGGTTGATGGATGTTTTGAAGTCGACAAACGATCCCCGAGTTGCCGAAGGTACGGCGGTTTTTGACCTTCCTCCGTATACGGACGGCGTTGAGAATGCAGCCCGAGGTAAAGCAAAGAAGAAGTAGTTCAGACTGTGGTGGATTATGACAACTCGCGCAATCGTGCTTCGATGACATCTGCAAATCGGCCGGGTGCAGCCGAGTCGTACGACAGATACAGCGATGGCTCAATCAATTCCAGTTCCATAATGGCAGGCTGATTGTTATCCAAAAAGACAACATCAATTCGTGCGTACAGGGTTGAGCACGGAACAACAGATAGTGCTCGCGTCGCAAAGTTGATCAGGTCTTGATCGGGTGTAATAGATTCGATTCTACCGCCGTGTTCCTCCTGAACTCGAAAGTCGCCCGTCTTTGGTTTCTTGAGGACGCTGTGGCTGTACTGGCCTTCAAAAAAAATCAGCGAGACCTCGCCGTAAGCTGTCACACTGTCGACAAATGGTTGCACCAGGGCTGTACGATTTTGGAAGACATTTTCTACGTGCTGGTAGGATTCGGATGTGTCGCCCGTTTTAAGTCGAAACGCATCATCGGCATTGGCGCCGACAATAGGCTTTACAACAATCTCACTCGTGTTCTCACGAGGAAACAAATTCATCAGCTCAGACGCCTTCGGGCTTGTCAGCCACTGCGTCGGGACGATCGCAACACCCGCATCCTGGAGCTGCCTCAGATACGTCTTTTGGACGTTCCATCTAACCACTTCCAGCGGATTAAGGAGAACAGCGGTGGACGATTCGATCGTCGACAGCGTGCTCATGAATTCGTCAGGCGCCTGCTGGTAGTCCCAGGGCGAACGAATCACCACAACCTTGTACTGGTCCCAATTGACATGCACCGCGCGCCAGGAAACTTCGTCGACAGTGATGTTGCGATCCTGGAGAATTTCTCGAACCAGCCCGTCGTAGGCCACAAAGCCATCAAGACTGTCCATCGTTAAAAACGCTATTTTGTGCATGTTGTTGTCAGACTTTGAAACATCGCAGGCCGAGCGACAGGAATCACTCGGAAAAAAGAAGACCAGTATTTCAATGGCCATTCACGCTCTGAGCGGGAGAGTAATGGTTGCGGGAAACGCTTTCCATGACCAATTGTCTGAACGCCGACTAATCCACGGTTGAAACGCCGCAGGAAGGCTTTACCCTGTGCGACTTTCAGAATGCGCAGGCACTTCCGCGGGCAGCGCAAAGTACGTGTTGACAGTTTTCAAACCGCACCAGCGGTGGAGTTTTCAAATGAATGCCACGATTGTTTTGCTTCCAGGTGACGGAATCGGTCCTGAGATTGTTTCCCAGGGCAAGCGAGTTCTGGAAGTCATCGCAAAACGCTTTGGTCATACTTTTGAAATGCCGGAACATGCAATCGGTGGCAATGCCATTGATGCGTTTGGCGACGCTCTGCCAGAAGCAACACTGACCGCGTGTCGAAATTCGAACGCAGTTTTGTTGGGTGCCGTTGGCGGTCCCAAATGGGATGACCCGAAGGCAAAAACTCGTCCCGAAGCAGGCTTGTTGAAGATCCGAAAAGAACTGGGTTTATTTGCCAACCTGCGACCAACCAAGACGTGGGACGAATTGCTGGACGCATCACCTCTCAAACGCGAGATCGTTGAGGGCACTGACATTCTGTTTGTGCGCGAACTGACTGGCGGGATTTATTTTGGAGAATCCGGCCGACGTCCCCATGCTTCCGGAGAAGAAGCGTGGAACGTCATGATCTATTCGACGGGTGAAATTGAACGCGTGGTCCGTGTCGCAGCCGAAGCCGCTCGCAAGCGTCGAGGCAAGCTCACGATGGTTGACAAGGCCAACGTTCTTGAAGCGTCACGCTTGTGGCGACAGGTTTCAGAGAGACTTGTGAAGTCCGAGTTTCCTGATTTGGAATACAACGTCGTTCTCGTTGATTCGATGGCAATGCATCTGATTTCAAAGCCACGAGAGTTTGACGTCGTGGTAACGGAAAATCTGTTCGGCGATATCCTGACCGATGAAGCCTCGATGCTGCCAGGCTCACTTGGGCTGCTTCCTTCGGCGTCAATTGGTTCAAGTGGTCCTGGACTCTTTGAACCAATCCATGGTTCCGCTCCCGACATTGCCGGCAAGAACCTGGCAAATCCGCTGGCGACGATTCTGGCGGCAGCAATGATGCTTCGATATTCCATGGCGATGAATGCAGAAGCAGACGCCATTGAAGATGCTGTTAGCCGTGTTCTGAAAGCCGGACATCGCACGAAGGATATTGCAGGAAAAGGCCCTTCGATCAGCACAACGGAGATGGGCGATCTGATCATCCAGGCCCTGTCCAGCTAGTATTTTTCGACTCGCTGTTTGCTAAGGCAAAAGGCCGCGGAAAAGATCGGCGGCCTTTTTTCCTGCGAAAAATTGCTCTGATACTGCTGCGGTTTCAGTCAGACTAAATTCCAATCGACGAAGAGGATGTTCGTATCGAACTTTCCCTGGAAACACCCTCGTCGGAGTGGTTTTCCTGAAAATATTTGGTGCGGCAAGAAAGGGTTCGGCTAAGACTGCGTCGAAATTAACGGCCTCTCTCATTCTGCAGTAGCATGCAAAAGTGCGTCGCGGAAGGTTGAGAGGAAACCGACATAGCAGCATGCACCGGTCGATAAGCGGTGCTCGGAGTTTCCCCAGGCAAGCCGAAAGAATCGTTCGCGACAAAAACCCGGAACGCCAGTTCCACCCGTGTTTGCGCATCAGGGAAATCTAAGGGCAGTTTCCGTACTGTCCACGGTTAGCCGTAGAATCGACTCTCCAACAAGAATACAGTCACCCACCATCAGATTGCACTCAGAGACCCGTTTGCCATTGACGAATGTGCCCCAGCGGCTGCCTGCGTCGTAAAGCGTGACTCGGCCATCATGGGAGATAACGCGACAATGAACCCGAGATGCGGCGGGATCGTCCAGCTTTACATTGCACGCCTTACCGCGCCCGATGAGGACCGCGACGTCCGCAGGGAGCGAGACCTGGTAGTTCGCTTTTTCCTTGTCAATCATCAATTGAAACACAGGATACCTCGTTGCTTATTGACGACGCGCATGAAATTGCAAGACCAATGCCATAGACGGCAGGGACGATTTTTCTGCTGACGGCCTGTTGAGTTGGCCTGCAACGACGGAGACTCTGTGATGTCCAGTTGTGCAGACTTCCGGCCCGGGGTTCGGCAGAACGACTATTTCCCATTCCCGGAGACATTTCTGGTTTGCAACTGTCGGACCGCATCCACAGAAAGTGCTACTCTGAAACCAGTGGCGCCCCAATAGTCTCCCTCGGCAACAATATCGCGGCACGCGGATCGACATTCAACGCTCGACATCCAGTGACTGCCGCCACGAACGATTCGGCTGCCATCGACGCCGACGTCAACTCGAGGATCAACTGCTGCCGCGCCTGATAGTCGCTGATAGGAGTCAGGTTGCCAGGCATCATGGACCTGTTCCCAGGCATTCCCATGCATGTCAAACAAACCAAATGGATTGGGCAGAAGTTGGGCCACCGGCTTTGGTTTCGCGTTGGTGTTATTGCCACTGAACCAGGCGATCTTCTTTAAAGACTCGTCGTCGTCCCCTGAGGAAAACAACGTGTTCGTGCCAGCGCGACATGCGAATTCCCATTCTGCTTCGGTCGGTAAACGATATCCGCCAACGCTGGTTTGAGTGATCAGATTGGGTGTGATGTGATATGCAGAATCAGTTTTTTCTCGGATGCTAAGCTGATTACAGAAATCAACAGTGTTGATCCACTTGACACTCTCTACCGGTGCGTTGGACCAGTCTTCGTTCCCAACACTTTCTTTCCTTCGGCCTTCGGGTGAATACGCCGACGGATTCTGGCCGGTAACAGTCTTGTACTGAAGTTGAGTGACTTCCGTGATACCAAGATAAAACGGCCTTGTCAGTGTGACAACTTGCTGTGGGCCTTCGGACTCAATTCGGTCAGGGCGGGCTGCATCCTGGCTTACATCAAGATGGGGTTTCGCTGCTGCAATCTGCTCCGCAGTACTTCCCATTGAAAATTTTGCAGGAGGGATGAGGCGAAACTTCATGCCGACTGAGTTGGTGTGTTCGACAGGAAGTTTCAGATAACTGGCCCATGCTTGCTGATGTTTGGCCGCCTGGTCGGCAGTAAACGGAGCCACGGCCGGCAAAACCGCGGCGGTTCGAACCACGCGGAAGCCGCAGCTTGCAAATCGAAATGTTGGCGGAGATTCATTTCGAGCTGCTGCACGGATTTTCTCCGGGTACGTCGACCAGCCTCCATCTCGGATCACTCGACTTTCACCGAATTGGCCCAATGGATCTACCGTCGTTCCAGAGCGATTTTGATAGGCATCGTTGTCGTAACGATCCTGGCACCATTCCCAGACATTTCCATGCAGGTCGTGGAGTCCGAATGCGTTCCCCTGAAAAGTTCCGACGGGGGCGGTATACGGATGCTGGTCGCTTGAGGTCACGGCACCGGTCCATGCTGGGTACTTTTCGAGCGTTGATGCATCTGCAATGTTGGCAATAGAGACAAGTTTCTCTGCGTCGTTGCCGTTGGAATACATGGTTGTGGTTCCCGCTCGGCACGCAAACTCCCACTCTGCCTCTGTTGCAAGGCGATACTCGGCTTTGTCTCTTTCACTCAGCCATTCCGTAAATTGTTTTGCATCATTCCATGACACATGGACGACTGGATGTGTGTCGGTTTGAGGAAATCCGGGTGTTCGCCAGACGTATTCCGGTTTGTCTGTAAACTCACCTTGTTCATCCCAGCCACGTCCACCTTTGCCATCTGCTTCGGCTTCTGTTTGATAACCAGTATCGATGACGAACGCTTCGAACTGAGCTCGAGTCACCTCGTGTGCTCCCATATAGAATGGCTTTGAAATCCGTACCGGGTGTTGTTTCTCAGTTTCATACCTCCCAGGCTCGTCGGTTGGCGACCCCATCAGAAACTCGCCTGGTGGAATAAGTCTGAATTTCATTCCGATGCTGTTCTCAATCTCAACCGGCTGATTGATCGCAGTTGCCCATGCCTGCTGATACTTCGCCGCCTGGTCGGCATCAAAGGGTGCGATTGCCAGGGAAGGCTGGTTGGAAGTCAACTCAACAGTGTCAGACGCTTGAGTTTTCGGTTCAGGTACTACAGCAGGTTTGTCTTTGGTCGACGCAACTGCCTTCGATGTTGGTTGAAAGACCGGAACTCCGTTTTCCAGTCGGATATCGGTGGCTGTGATACTCAGAACCTTTCGTCCGTCCCTTTCAATATCAAACGACTTTGGATCATGCACAACCGTGTTCCCATGCTTCACGGAAAACGTATGCTCGCCGAGTGTTACAGTCACTGTGAGTGGCTCACCGCCATTGGATGGAGCCGTAATTGTATGGTCATTGCCATCCACAACGAGAGTCAATTCACCGCCCTGGCTCTTCAGCCATTCGTCATCCACATGGACCGCCAGCGTTTGGTTGCTGCTTTTCAGATAGAAGATCGCGTAATACGTCACTGACAGGAAGGTTAGTACTCCCACCAGCAAACCGAGCACCGCCCATCGCTGGAAAAGGCTGGGTTCCGCCATCGGCTGCAGACGGCCTTTGTCATAGTGATAGTTTCGCCGAGCCGCCGGAGTCTTGCTGTACGTTTGCAGAGCCTCCATAAGTCGCCTGGCATAGATATTGCCGGGCTTGAGCTTCAGGAGTTTCTTGACCAGTGGTTCGAGCCCATCAATTTGCCTGCAACGTTCCATGTCTTTGATGTCGGACAATAGCCGTTCGGCTTCGGCTTCTCGCTTGCGAGCTTTCCCCAGCAGATCTTCCATGGCTTCCGTGCGTCGCAGCGATGGCACATCGTCTAACAATTGAATGCAGCCCTGGTAATCGGACTTCTCAAACATCTGCTGTCCTGTCTGAAGCAAAGCGGCCAAACCTGCGGGGCTCAAAGCCTTCGATTCGGCACGGGCAGCGGGAAGCGTTGCTCGTGCCCACTCGCCAACGGCCTTCGCTCCCGGCGATTTCTCGGCGGCAAGTTTTTCCAGTTCCTGAATCGCGGCCACATACTGTCCTTTCTTCAGCATCACTTCGATGTGAGCTTTCTGAATCTCGAATGGCGACTTCTGCTGTATCGTTCCGTCCGCCACTGAGGCGGCAACCGTCGATTTTGTTTTCTCTGATAACGTTTTGATCGCTGCGATGACGTCGGCCATCGATGAGTACCTCTGCCCCGGTTCTTTCATCAGCATTTTCAGGCAGATGTCGTCCACATCCTCGCAAAGATCTTTGCGGATGTGACTGGGGACAGGCGGATTGTCTCGCAGCACTTTGGCAAGCATCTCGCCCACTTTCCCTTCGAAAGGCAGACGCGCAGTCAGTAGTTCGAAAAGAATTACGCCCAGTGAATAGATGTCGCTTTCAGGGCTGACTTTTGACTGTTCGCCCCTGACCTGCTCCGGAGCCATGTAGGCCGGCGTTCCAATCAGCAATCCTTCCTGAGTGATTCGCGATTCATTCTCCGGGCCCGTGCGGCGCGCCAGCCCGAAGTCGGTCACGTGCGGCTTGAAATCATTGTCGACAAGAATGTTTCCCGGCTTCAGATCGCGATGAATTACGCCTTTGCTGTGAGCATGCCCGACGGCCTCTGCGATGATGGTGATCATCTGCAGAATACTGTCCACCGACTGAAGCTTGCTTGACCCAATGAACCGCGACAGTGGAACGCCGTCGATGTAGTCCATTGTGATAAAGGCGGTCCCTTCGTGTTCGCCCGCGTCGTACACACTGCAGATATTTGGATGCTTCAGTCCGGCAGCAGCTCTGGCTTCACGAGTAAAACGAGCCATGAATTCTGCGTTGCTTGTACCTTCTGTCTTCGGAACCTTTAAAGCGACCTGGCGATCCAGCGTTGTGTCCAATGCCAGATAGACGTTTCCCATCGCTCCTTCTCCGAGGGGGCGGAGAAGTTGGTAGCGGCCAAACCGCTTACTTTCGAACTCCGAAGCGGTATCGGACTCCATCGCCCCCGGTCTCACCGTCTCACGGCCGTCAGAAGGTAGACCCTTCGGACTATAGCTGGTCGGCGCAAATGCGGGCGAGCCAGCATCCATCATGGCTTCACCAGCAAAATAGGAACGCAGTCCGTCCGCAAGATCCGGGTGAGCTTTCAGCATCGAGTCTTTGCTGACTTTTTTTCCTTCATCTTTGCGTTTCAAATACTCGGCAATGATCACGTTGAGTCGGTGTTCTTTTTCGGGATCTGTTGCAGACGATGAATGAGTCATAAACTTCGATATTCCTTTGCTCGAATTTCCAGATCCAGGTTTCAAGCCTGATGATTTTCCATCAACACTCGCAATGTGCTCAAGCCCCGTTTAAGCAATCCTGCGACGGCCGTTTCACTTCTGCCGATCTGGGCGACGATTTCTGCGATGGAGAGTTCATCGTAGTATCGCAATCGAAGGGCCTCTTTTTGTGCCGCTGGAAGTAATGCAAGGCACGCTTCCATCTGTTCCTGCTGTTCAATGCGAACCAGCCTCTGACTCGGACTTGTGACTTTGGCCGCAGCGATTCGCAGCACGCCCGAAGGAGCAACTTCACGCAGCACGGCCCGTTTCTCCGCATGCTGATCACGTACAGCATCTTTCAGATTTTTGTCATGGATGTTCCTCAGCCAGCCCACGAATGCATCAACATTCCCTTCAAACTTTGGAAACGCTCGAAACGCCGACCACCACGTCAATTGAACCACGTCGGACGCATCGACTCTCGCCTTGACGTCCGTCAATGTTCGCATGGCTTCTGCTCGCAGCATCGGGCGAAAATTCTCAATGAGTTCACCCAATGCGTCGTCGTCGCCGCTGTGAGCGGCTTTCAGCAGGCGATCCTGATCTTCGTTGATTCGAGTCATATTTGAGTCTCTTTCATCAGGAATCGCAGTCCGCCGCAGAGTCAGGCGCGGATTCGGGAGAATTTCTCCCCAAACAGTTCACTAAACGCAAACACAGTCAGCAAACTTCTGCGAAAAGCCACTTCCAGTAATCCCCCGAAGTTAAATAATCATGCGCGAAACGCTGGCCAAAGTCGTCATGTAGAAGACGGTATGACTGTTCATACAACTGTTCATCCATTGGTTGAAACATCCGACGCCGACGACATTTTTCGGGACCGACTTAATTTCGCTGAACTTTCGTTCTACAGTGCATAACTGGCCCCTTCCGCCATTTGTTTTGGAAAGCCTACAGCTTTCATCGAAACTTCAATCGGAAGGCCGTCGGACTGACTCCCATCAGTTTGCGAAAGAGAATTGAGAAATGCCGACCGTCGCGGAATCCGGATTTATCTGCGATGGAGGCCATGGAGTGATTCGTCGAAATCAACATTTGTCGAGCCCGTTCCACATGCGTTCGATTGATCTCCTCAAAGATAGCACGTTCGAGGCACGTTCGAAAACGCCGCTCAAGACTGCGCTGTGATACCGGCACAGCACAATATGCGGTCGGCAGAATTGGTTGATTCCGTCGTGAAAAGATCGCTCTAAAAGAACGGCCCATCCAGAGCAGTTCTCCGGATGGGCCGATAAGAGTCTTGGATTGACAGGACCGCCGTGATGGGCTTGTTCCGTGCGTTTAATTAATCCCTGTCGCCATTCTCGTGATGATCTTCGTTGTCGTTACCATTGTCATCGTTTGCTCCCTCAACATGGTCGCCGTCTCGATCCCCGCTTCCATCCACGTGGTCAATACCGAGACCGCCGATCAAGTCATCAAGGTCGTTGCCACCGAATAGGCTATCAAGTCCATCTGCACCAAGAATTCGATCTCGTCCGTCATCGCCGTAGAGAGTGTCGTCTCCGATGCCGCCATGAATGGAATCGTTGCCCGTTCCGCCATGCTCTATGTCGTTGCCCGAGTCGCCATACAGTGAGTCGTCTCCGGTTCCGCCGTCCAGATTGTCGTCGCCGAGACCACCGTGAAGATCATCGAGGCCATCTTCACCAGTCAGCGTGTCATTGCCATCGTCACCGAACAGGTGATCGTTGCCTGTTCCGCCGCTGAGCATATCAACACCCGTTCCGCCGTGTTCAGTATCATTCCCGGTGTCGCCCAGAAGCGTATCATCGCCTGCTCCCCCGTTGAGATCATCGTTGCCGAAACCTCCGTGAAGATCGTCGATGCCATCTTCACCTGTCAACTTGTCATCGCCATTATCGCCGAACAGATGGTCGTTGCCTGGTCCACCACTCAGCGTATCGATACCAGCACTGCCGTGTTCGGTGTCGTTTCCAAGCCCGCCACTGAGATTGTCGTTACCGGTGCCGCCGACAAGTCTATCATTTCCATCATTGCCGACGAGAACATCGTTTCCGCCGTCTCCGAGGATCGTATCACTGCCGAGACCACCGCGAATGGTGTCATTGCCAGCGTTGCCGTGAATTATGTCCTTGAAGCCACTGCCGGTGATGTCGTCATTTCCACCATTCCCATGGATCACGACTGACTTCACGCCTTTAAAATTAGTCGACGTAACTTTGTTCAGATTGATGCGGTTCGCACCAGTCCCGCCGTTGACGACGATGGATTGGACTTCTGTTGCATTCAGCTCTGTTGTGCCGTTGCTGACGAGTGCATTGTTGACAGTGACGTGTCCCGCCGCATCGCTGCCGATGTCAATGGATTCAGCGGCAGTGCTGCTGACCGTCAGTTGATGGCTTGACGCATCGTACATTGCCGTCGCACTCAGCAGGACGCGGCTTTCAAGACTCATTACGCCTGACACGTTTGTCGGCAGCGAGTTCCGTCGTCGTGACGCACCTTGATTGAGAAGTTTTGCTTTGACAGTGTTCAGCCAGTTGAAGTGACGCATGTTTTTTTCCTTTGGAGACAAGACTTGTCGAACAAATTGATGCCATGCGTCCACTATCGTCGTGACATCAAGAATGGGCAATTCGAAGTCGTCGACTCTAAAGTAATACTCATTTTGCCAGCCGAGAATGCTCTCCGAGGAACTGTTTGCCGTACTTCTTACAGGCCAGCCGTTCTCCCACTTCGGCGATGCTGTTTCGTACGCCCATTCTGAGATCGCGGTTTGACTCAAAGATTCGCGCGCAAGGTTCACGATCCTTGTGAGTACTCAAAAATAACAAGGGGATTTCTATCGTCAGCTTACTGGTGAAATGTTGTCGCGAACGAAATTTTGTTCTCGAACATCAGTGAATGGCAGCCCCCTCGAACCAGCGTCGTTGATACGACAGCAGATCTCGCTGGCCATGAAGCCAATGCCTTAGTACCCGGGAAATGTCCAATGTCGATGCGTCAATTTCTGAAGCGAATCCATTCCCAGCCACACAATATTTTCAATCGCAGCAGGCGACGAGCGACGCAGCCTGCCTTGAAGCAACTGGTTTCTGTCGAAGCTGTTGAATCGCGGATGTTGCTGACCCCGGTTCTGGCATTGAATCCTGTCGCAGGGCTGGAAGGGGATATGAACAACTTTGATGGTCATATCTCCGGCGTCGCTGTTGGAAATGGCCTGGACAAGTTTCAAGTTTACAGTGTTGCATAATTACGCCAACGATGGCATCTATCCGATCTCGGCCACCATCGCCGAATCGCCTCTGATCATCCGCACGGATGCGATCTTTGTGATTGACGTGAGTGGCAGCACCAGTGGAGTCTTTGCGGGGGATGCGATCGGTGACCTGAATCAGCTTGCTGGCCGAGTGATTGGTTTTTTTTACGGCAGGGTTTGTGTTGCTTCCCTGCCGCCCGTTAACCGAACGGCTCGAGCGTTCCCGGTTCATGGTCTGCTCCTCAAATCGCACCGCTGCTTCACGAGGTTCGGTCTCGACAAGGAACTACCTTTGCAGGCTCATTAAGAAAAACTCATCTGCATTGGCCGAGATTGAGGGCGGAAATTGGACGCCTTGCTGAATGAGTTTTGGCTTAGGAATCGCCAGTAGTTCTGCTTTCCGAATTCAGGCGTCGATAAAGTGCGATGGCGTTGTGCATGCGCAAGCTCGGCCACGAATTGGCCGACCATCACACAGGAGAGTATCTGATGAGTCATCCACATTCAGCAACGACGACGTTCCATACAGGACCGGAGTGCGAAGAGCCAGACTGGTCCCTGCTTGTTGCACAATGCGAGCCAAGAATCGCCGCATGGTGCAGGCGATTCGGTTTGCAGGATTCCGATGCGGCCGATATCTCGCAGAATGTTCTCATCAAGATGCTGCTGGCTTTTCGCTCAAAAAACTACGATGCGAACCGAGGCCACTTTCTGTGCTGGCTGAAAGTCGTCACGGAAAACTCCATTCGCAGTTTTCTGTGGAAATCAAAGACTCGCAAGGAATGCGACATTGATGCGACGCATTTGTCGATTGGTGATTCAGAGCATTCAGCCACTCTGTCATCTACAGTAGAAATCGACCCGAGTGATTCTGGCGATGAGCGACTGATTGCGGAGTTGCAGGAAGCAGAATCGCACATTCGGCCTCGCATTAAGCCACAAACGTGGGAGGCCTACCGCCTGACGATGCACGAAAATCTGACTCCGGCTCAAACGGCAGCACATATCGGAATTTCCGTGCGAGACGTTTATGTCGCGAAATGTCGCGTTGTGGGCTATCTGCGGCGGCAGCTCGGCTTCTAATGTGAATTGCTCGTTGAACCCCCGAATCGGTGTCGTTGCTCATGAATTCCTGCCGCACTCAGCACCCTGTAGAATTCACTTAATGAGTTTTCGTTAATGTTCAGATCAAAACCGACCAGCGACCAGGTGCAGGCCATGTAATATGCAGCCATGCGTGACAATTTCGCGATGATTTTCTGGAGAAGACTCTCGTATGGCTCGATTGCTTGTCGTTGAAGATCAAAGTGCATTGCTCCAAAGCCTGCGACGTGGCTTTGAAGAGGAAGGCCATACCGTTTTCACGGCGATGGGTGGAACCGAAGCCTACGTGATTGCAACTCGTGAACCGCTTGATGCCGTGATTCTGGATTTGTCGCTTCCTGATGGTGACGGGTTGAGCACAATGAAGCGACTGCGTAGTGAGGGATTCGTGAAGCCGATCATGATCGTCACAGCGAGAGACTCCATTCAGGACCGAATCGGGGGGCTGGATAGCGGAGCTGACGACTACCTTATCAAGCCGTTTGTCTTTGAAGAACTTCTTGCGCGACTTCGCGCACTGCTTCGAAGAAATTTTGCAACGAACGAAACGGTCCTGCGTCATGACAATCTGGAATTGGACCTGCTGGCTCGCACTGTCAAACGAGACGGTACCGAAGTGGCATTGACGCGTCGACAATTCGATTTGCTTGAATACCTGATGCATCGAAAGAACCAGGTCGTTTCCAGGGAGATGATTGCTCGCGATGTGTGGAAAGCATCCACGGCCACCTGGACCAACGTTATTGATGTGCAGATGAATCAGTTGCGAAAGCGAATTGAAGGCAACGGCTGGAGCCTGGTCGTCCATACGATCCGCGGCGAAGGCTATCAGTTTGGAGATCCGGCGTGATCGGCCTCACTCGCGTCCGCGGATGGAGCATTCGCTGGCGACTGACGTTCTGGAACGCTGCTGTCATGTCTGCACTTCTTGCCGCATTCAGTGTTGTGCTGCTGGCGTCTGTTCATCGACATCTGATTGCACGAGCCGATCAAGTGCTGATGGAAGAACTACGCGAGTTGATCGAAGAAATCAGCTTCTATCCGGATACAGAACATCTGGCAGAACAACTGGAACGCCGCTACACCGTCCATGCTCATTACCATTTTCAAGTCTCCAGGGAAGACGGCATTGTTCTGTTTCGCAGCCGCTTCCTGACATTCATTAAGTTGCCTGTTCCCGGAAAGCCTGGTGAATTACGAGGCTCCATTTTCGAAGATTTTCAGCTGGATACTTTGGGGCCTCATCGTTTGCTCACGATGGCGATGCGAGATTCACAATCACGCCCGATGCTGCTGCAGGCTCTTGCTCCTCGTGCCGCGCTGGATATTGAGTTTCGTTATTATGTCTGGATGGTTCTTGCGATCGGTCCTCTGGCGATTGGCGTCGCAGTGATAGCCGGATACGCACTCGCTCGTGGTTCGCTGGCTCCGATCGAAGACATCGCGGCCACGGCTGAACGAATCTCAGCCGAGAACCTGACGGAACGCGTCCGATCGCCAAATCCCAATGATGAACTGGGGCGACTTGCGGCAACTCTGAACGGGACGTTTGATGGACTGCAGAGTTCGATCAATGACATGCGTCAGTTCACCGCCGATGCTGCTCATGAGCTGCGATCTCCCCTTGCCGTCATGAAAACCGAAGCTGAGGTCGTCCTTCGAAATGCTCGTACTGCGGAAGACTACCGACGTGCTATTAAAGTGACTCTTGACGAAACGAAGCGATTGTCGGAAATGGTGGACCAGTTGCTGGCACTGAGTCGCAACGATGCGGGCTTTGCTGGCAGCATGGACGATATCGTCCCGATGGATGCGTTGCTGGGTGACGTCGTCGAGCGATTTTTCGGTATTGCTGCAGAGAAGGACTTGACCCTTGTTGCGGATCCTCTGCCTCCCTGGTTTGTGCGGGGAGATGATATCTGGCTAAGTCAGCTGTTCTACAATTTGTTGGACAATGCCATGAAGTATACGGTGGCGCCGGGCCACGTTTCACTCACAGCAGTGATCGATGGCGATGTCGCTCATTTTACGATCCAGAACAGCGGTCCTGGCATCTCAGCTGAGCACCTGCCTCATTTGTTCAAAAGATTCTATCGAGTCGATGATTCACGCACCCGAGCCAAGGGGGGAACCGGTTTGGGACTGGCGATTTGTAAATCGATCGCTGAGCTTCACAAGGGGACTATCATGGTGGAAAGTCAGCCGCATTTCGGAACCAGGTTCATTGTCACTCTGCCCGGAAGCACATCGGACTTACTATGAAAACACGCTCTGCATTCACACTGATTGAGCTACTCGTTGTTATTGCCATCATTGCAGTGCTGCTCGCCTTGCTTTTGCCGGCCGTGCAAGCGGCACGCGAGGCCGCTCGCCGAACCCAGTGTCGCAATCATCTCAAGCAGATTGGACTCGCCATTCACAATTATGCCGACGTACACCGACGCTTGCCCCCCAGTTTTGTGTTTTCCCTGCAGGGATCGTGGAGCGTTCATGGAAGAATTCTTCCGTACCTGGAACAGGCCAACGCATTTGAAAAAGTTCATCTGGAGATTGAGTGGCATGATCCGATCAACCTTGCAACCGGAGTTCAGCAACTTCATATCGAAACCTACCATTGTCCATCTGACCCCAACACCAACACGCTGTATGACGCCGGGCCAGGTGAAGGATACGTCCAGCCAGTCAACTACGGATTCAATTTTGGTTCATGGTTCGTGTTTGACCCACGAACAAATCAGGGGGGAGACGGGATGTTCTTTCCCAATGCTGGATTGTCTCTCGATTCCATTCCGGATGGACTAAGCCAAACGTTGTGTGCGGCCGAAGTGAAAACGTACCAATCCTATTTTCGCAACACGGCCGATCCAGGGCCGACAGTCCCTGTATCACCGTCGCGGTTGTCGGATTTTGCCGGCGGCGCGCATTTTGGATTAGGCCCTGCGGTGAACGACAACTCCGGGCACAACGAATGGTGCGAAGGGACCGTGCATGATAGCGGTTTCACGACTGTCTTTTCCCCTAATTTTAAAGTCCCTTACGTCCATTCCGACGGCGCAACGTATGACATTGATTTTACGTCACGCTATGAAGGGACGAGTTTGTTTCAACCCACCTACGCTGCTGTGACCTCACGAAGTTATCACACCGGAATCGTGCAGGTTGGGTTGATGGATGGTTCTGTTCGAACGGTCAGCAACAGCATTTCCCTTCCAGTCTGGAAGGCTCTGGGAACTCGTGGGGGCGGTGAAATTGTGGGCGAATTCTGAACACAGAGGCTCGCAATCGGACACTGGTTCGTCGCCTTACGAACGGCCTTGCGTCAGTCCCTCGAATGTTGTTCTTTGTCTGAATCTTTGGAACGACCTTGACTGAATAAAGAAATTGCAGTCATTCGCGCAACATTTGTTGACATGCTGAGTACTTGATGTGAGTCAGATCAATTCTGATAACGAATTGGCGCCTTCAGCGTTGTTCGTTGCGTGTTTCCAATTCACATTCAGGAGAGTCAAATGAGTATGCGATTCCTGGTGATCGTTCGAAAGCAGGTGGGAACATTTCTCCTTGCGATGCTGACGGTTCTATTCTTCGGAGGCTCAGCGGAAGCCGGAATCGGATCGGCCCAAAAGAGGGCGTTAGATTCCGATTCAATTCTCCACGCTGATGGATCAAGGGAAAGCGTTCTTGACGACAACGGAACCGGAGACCGTGACGGTGATGGAGACGACAACGGGACTGGTAACCGTGACGGCGATGGAGACGACAACGGGACCGGAGACCGTGACGGCGACTAAAGTTCTGTCAACCTCTGATATTCGGTTTGGGGGGTGGTGGACGCGGTCACGAGTCCAATGGTTTTATGACGTGTCCGGAACTTGTCGCCTCGTCCACCACCAGAATTTTTAGCTCTGACGAAGCCTGTGCTTTCCATGCAGCCGGTCTTCGGACATGCGTGCCCCAGGCAGGCTGCTTCTGATCGAAATGACTCCTGGTTTTTCCGACCTGCTGCTTTCAAACACAACAAACAATTCTGAAGGCTCAACCATGAAACGTCGCATCACGGTTCCATCGGCTCGTCGCGGATTTACTCTCATTGAGTTGCTCGTGGTGATCGCCCTTGTCAGCATTCTAATGGCACTTCTGGTGCCTGCCGTACAAATGGCTCGCGAGAGTGCTCGCAGGCTGCAATGCAGCAATAACCTGCGTCAGTTGGGATTAGCCATGCATATGTTTCACGACGGCCATTCGCAGTTTCCCGAGGGCAATGTGCCGCATCGACTCTGGACATTTCAGTCGAAACTTCTCCCCTATGTTGAGCAGCAAGGTTTGTATGACCAGATTGATTTCAATCACCCGGATTACTGTTTTTTTATCCGCCCAGTCAGTCCGGGTATTGCGCCAAAAACAGACCCGCGTGGTTCAACAGTTCCCACATTCAGCTGCCCGAGCGATCCGTACTCCGGTCGTATTTGTGAAACATATGAGAAGACTCATGGTCGCCACGCTATGACAAGTTATCTGGGCGTCATGGGGACCACACCACAGCAGTCGAACGGAATCCTTTACAGCGGCAGCAGCACTCGATTCGCGGATATTGATGATGGAATCTCGAACACGCTGATGATTGGCGAACGCGGACTCCCGGCCAGCCTTGAAATGGGCTGGCTCATGTGTGCCGGAGGTGAATTGCCCGACTATTCAGGAAATCAGGACAATCTGCTCAGTACTCAACGCCCCCTTGGCGAAGGATCCGACGACGGAAAACACAACAACCACTTCTGGAGTCATCACAGTGGTGTTGTGCAGTTCCTGGTTGCCGACGGTTCTGTGCAGGCGTTGAGTCTCAGCATGAATCATCAGATTTTTCAGTCGCTCTCCACCTGTGCTCAGGGCGAAGTTGCCGGGTTTTGAATTAAGCGAAATTGATCAGGCAAGCACCTCAAAGAAATCGATGTCATCTGCAGGATCGGCCATCCTTCGCATAACGGCATCAATCATTGCTAAGCTGCCTTTATCGCTGGAATCAGAGCTAATGATAACCACGGCCTCCTGGGAGCTTGTCTCGCCGGAGACAACGGTTTCCTCAGTTGGCGTTTGCTTGTCGACAGACGCCTGCATGCGTTGATTTGCTTCGGCCGAGACTTCGTTGCCGGGAAGTAATGCAATCAAAAGTTCGCTGGCTGCAAAATCCTCTCCAATCGGAAGCAATTGCTTATCCAACTGTGCTGAAAGTACGAACGTTTTCGAGTTGCTCCAGCTGCTTGCCTGGCCCTGAGAGTTGAATGCTCTTACCCAGAAGCGATATGTACTTGGTGCAAGTGCCATGCTGTCCGGCAGCGAATAGGATGCCTGATTACCGTCCGGAGACAATTGGAATGATTTGACCTGAAGAGTGATATCCTCGCCGTTCACCAGATCTCTGACCAGAAGTTCATAACTAAACGATGTTGCCGTGTGGACCCAGGAAAACAACGGCGTGTTGTCGGTAATCGTACCTCCAGGTCCGATCAGAATCGGTGTCGTCGGGTCCGGCACATTCACTCGAATTGTGAAGTAACGGCTCCAGTTACTCACATCGCCGGAGACATTAACGGAACGCACTCTTGCCGAGTAGACGTATTCGCCAAGCCGGTTCTCCGTCGGAATCCTGTATTGGGTGGTTGTGATGCCACGAGTAAATATTGCACTTTGCTTCAGAGAAGCATTGTAGAGATAGAAATCGTAGGTCGGTGATTCCGGAGAGACTTCCCAGACAAAGGTTGGATTTGAATTCTCAACGTAGCCAAGAGTATTTGACGCCGGTGCCGTAATTGTCGGAACGTTTGGAGTTGGTTCATCGATTGTAAATTCAAGAGGTGCACTCCAATCGCCCACTTCTCCCGCGCCGTTGATGCCCCGTGCCCAGGCTCGGTAGTTTGCCTGTGGCAGATTCATCAGCGAGGTATAAGAGGTTGATTTCAAGTCTTTGACTTGAATCACGCCTGCCGTTCGAGTTGTCAGGTTGTTCACGAGCAACTCGTACCTGACTGCTCTGGGTGCTTTCGTCCAGGTGAATGTTGGATTTATCGTTGAGATAGTTGGGCTGTCATTTGCCCCGCGAGGCCCCGTCATCGACGGTGCGTTCGGGGGAAGGACGTCGACAGTAAACTCGTATCTGGCACTCCACGCACTTGCTCGATCGTTGCCGTTGAATGTGCGAATGTAGGCAACGTAATTGCCTTGAGTCATGTACGGTGGATCAAAGAAGGTCTGAGTTCGTGGCAGGTTGGATTCGCGAATGAACTCAACCTTTCCAGTGGAAAGATTGCTGACACGAAGATCATATCGAGCGGCGCCTTCGACGGCATTCCAGGTAAAACGCGGCCGTGTGCTGGTTGTGACGCCCAAAGGAGCAGTCAATACCGGGGCGACAGGAGTCGGTGCCTTGATCCGAATCGTAACTGTCTGGCTCCACGCACCATAACGATTCAATAGATTTCCCGCGCGGACGTTAACCCTGTAGGTGCCGTCCTTCAATGCGCTGAAATGTTCATAAGTCGTCGGCCGATAGTTCGTTCTGTAGATCACACGCTGGTTTGTTGCCGTATTTGTAACCCACAAGTCATAACGAGTGGCGAATGCCACGCTTGTCCATTCAAACGTTGGGTACGAGTCGCCGATCAATCCTTTGGGACGAATCAGTGTTGGTGCCGCTGGAGTTGGAATGCTGACTGTGAAGCTGAGCACATTGCTCCATGCTGAGGTAGTTCCATTGGTTGCAATAGTTCGGACTCTTGCCTGATATGTGCCTTCGACAAAGTCAGTAGTCGGTGTGTTTGAAGTTGTCGTAACCGAAGCTGTGTAATAACGCGAAGTGTTTGTGGTGAGGTTATCCACTTCAAGTTCGTATGAGGCCGCGTTTGCGCCCTGAGTCCATCGGAAGTCGGGCCTCAGCGAATTTATTGTTCCGGTTGGTGCAGTCAATGTAGGAATGGAAGGCAGCGGAATCACGTTGCCGGTCAATGTGTACTGCCCCAGGGCTCCGTATTCTCCCGTTCCTGAAACACCGACGTAATAGGTGCCGCGCTGAACAGTTGCCGTGAGTGACGCGAAAAGACTATTTCCAGGTGCTGCCGTGGCGATGACAGCGCCAGTTGAATCGTAGAGTCTAAGTTCGATGTCCAGATTCGTACCAAAAGTCAATCGGTTGTTGTTGAACACCCTTCGCAGATTCAAGCCTTCGGCTTGAAACGAAATATTTCCGCTGTCTGTTTCAAATTTGAAGAAATCGACGTCCGTGTCCCGTTCAATCAGTCCGCTCTGTGTCACGTTTGGGCTGGTGACAAAAAGGTCATCGGCTGTGGCCGTAGTGCCCCCAAAATCATCCGGACGAAACTGAATGGTTCTGTTCGCTGCGCTGGTCAGAACTGCAAGGTCGTCCTGGTTAATGTTTGCCGCCGAACTGCCCGGACCGTTATCCCAGACATCTCTGGCGGCCGAATAGCCAACGCCCATGAGAGGAGCTCGGTTCGCATTGCCCGGGTTGTATTCCTGGTTTTTTGAGCCATCCGCGTTCCATGTACTGTGATGCCCCAGGCCAAACGTGTGCCCGGATTCATGGGAGGACGCGGAGGCGATATGCGCCGCAGAAAAGAAAACCTCAGAAAATACAAAGGAAGTATTCGAGGCTCCGGAATTGAATCCATATGTCCCATATCCGCCAGCTCGTCCTCCGCCAGGCAAGGCTGGCGACCAGGAACCGTCGCCCCCAATCACAACGCGAACAGCTTCAAAGTCATTAATCGTACCGGGATCTACCGTTGTGACATTGATGTCAAGTGGAGCGTAGTCCTCTGCAACCCGATACCATATTTCCTCAACCCATTGAGTTTCTGCAGCGTTGAACGTGGTGGGATCACCATCGAGATCAAATGCCGGAGTGTCGATCGGGCCTGTCTGGTTGTCCCCGCGGAAGTTAATCCAACCCTGGTCAGTTTCGATATGCCCGTCAACGTCAAGAAAAACAGTCACTGGTGCACCAGGCCTGCTGCTCAGAAGAATTGGAGCAACCAAAAGTTGTCGTACTTCCAGACTTTCAAAGCTGGTTCGGCATTTGGAGGGCAGCCGGTTGGCGCGGCGACATGGCCGCTGTGCTCCCAAAATATTGCGAATAGCACCAATAAAGCCTGATTTGGACGTCATAGCAAAAAATCCCAAATTCAATCAAGGCGGTGAAGTTCGTAAGTCGGCGACCAGATGAACCGACTCACGCCTCCGGGCAGACAAAATCGTTCTGCACAAAATGATGGTTCTCGACCTATCGGACGAAGAACCCCATAGCAAACCAACACATTGATCTCGATGGTATCGAAATCCCGGCAATTCTTGCCAGTATCGGGGTCTTTCAGGTCGTGACGGCAGTGTCGACGGACGATTTCAAATCGTCGAGAAGGATCGTTGTTTTCCAAACAACCCTCAGATCGATGATCTTCCGCATTATAGGGAAACTTTTTTGCCGCAATCACGTTGCTGAGATCCTGATTCGTCGGCACCCGACGAAATCGTTGTTCTCAAGGCATTGTTTGAATGTGATTGGTTTCTTTTGGCAAAAGGGCTGCTAGATTTGCTGTACGTTGATTGCACTCAAACTCATTCAAAACGAGCCAAAATCCTTGGAATTTCTTGCTCAAGTCCAAATTTACTGCTTCCTGATGAGCTACCTGGTTTCGCTGTTCGGCGAAGCCTTTCTGCTCTTGCGCCGCAATTCGGCCGTAACTCGCATTGTTGTGATCATATTTACACTTGCGGGTTTTGTTGCCCATACATCGTTTCTGGTCACCAGAAGTTCAACGTCCGGACTGCCGCCCTTACTGACCAGTCAGCAGGATTGGCTTCTGGTTCTCGCGTGGCTGGGGAGTTTTCTTTATTTGATCCTGCTGTTGACCCATCGTCAGCTGGCGCACGGCATTTTCATGCTTCCGGCTATTTTGTTGTTGGTGCTGGTGGCCATTTTTGTGAGTGATCAGGCCAGCGGTAACCTTCAGGAATTGGCGATGCGTCGATGGGGCATGTTTCATGCTGCCTCCCTTGTTCTTGGCATTGGTGCGGTTGTGGGAGCCTCGATTTCCGGCCTGATGTATCTCCTGCATCATCAGCGGTTGCGAAGTCGATCGTCGTGGCTTCACCGTCTGTCTTTGCCAAGTCTCGAGAACCTGTCAGCCTGGAATCGCTGGATGGTGGTTTTTTCTGTGCCGTGTCTCACCATCGGACTTCTGACGGGCTTCCTGCTGATTTCATGGTCGCACAGCCTTAGGTTGAATCAGTCCATTGCGTGGACTGACCCGACGATTCTGACAACCGTCGTTGTCTGGCTGGCCATGGTTGTCTTTTTGGTTCGGCTTCTTGGCAGTACTCATCAAACCGGGAAGTCAGTGGCTCAGCTTTCTCTACTGAGCGGCGGGTTTCTGCTTATTGCTGTCCTGGGTCCAATGCTGCTTGCCGGTGCCGGCAATCTGGATACCTTTCATGGACGACCGCGCATCGAGAGGAATGACGCAGGCGATCATGTTGATGGAGATGGAGATGGATCGCCAGACGCTGCAGCGAAGGCATCGCCAGAATTAGCTCCAATCCCTTCATTGAACGACGAAAAGGAGTCGCTTCAATGAATGTACTTGTCGTGAGCTGCAATCATCACAAAGCCGGAGTTCAGCTCCGGGAACGGCTGGCATTCTCAAATGCAGAGTTGCTGAACAGTGCATATTCTCAGTGGCGTCAGGCTCATCCGGATTCCGAAATCGTGGTGCTGTCGACGTGCAACCGAGTAGAAATTTACGCTGCCGATGAAAACGCTGATGACGGCGTTTCATTCGATGACATTACTCGATTCATCAGTCGGTTCCATAATGTGCCGACGGACGAATTTGTTGGTTCGGTGCTGGCTCATTCCGGCACTGCGGCTGTCGAACATCTGTTCGAGGTTGCCTGCAGTATTGACAGTATGGTGCTGGGCGAGCCACAGATCGTAAATCAGGTCAAAGAAGCGTACAGGGCGGCTCAGGACAACGAGGCCTGTGGCCCGCTGACAAACGTGCTTTTCCAGCATGCACTGAAAGTGTCGGCTCAGGTGCGAACGGAGACAGGACTGGCGGACGGACGAGTTTCCATTGCCAGTGTGGCTGTCGGTGATTTTGGGAAGAGCATTTTCAGCCGCTTCGATAACAAAACCGTTCTGGTGATCGGAGCGGGCGAAATGGCGGAAGAGACGCTGACATATCTTCAGTCTGAAGGCGTTCGCCGAATCGTCGTGATTAATCGTAGTCGGGAGCGAGCTGATCGACTGGCAATGCAATTCAATGGCGAGTCAGTCGATTTTAGTGAGCTTGATGATTGGCTGTCTCGGGCCGACGTTATCGTCAGCACTACTGGAGCTTCTCAGACATTGATCTCGAAGGCTCGCTTTGCGGCGGCTCGAGCCAAGTCGCCACGGCATCCCGTTTTCATTCTGGATCTCGCAGCGCCACGGGATTTTGATCCGGCGGCTGGCACAGTTGATGATAATGTGTTTCTTTATGATATCGACGCTTTGGAAGAAACCTGCAGTCGCAATCGTGCGGCGCGTGAGGCCGAAGTTGATAAAGCGCGTGGTATTATTTCGGCGCAGACTCGGACCTTCATGCAGGAAATCTATCACCGCGCAACCGGGCCTGTTATTCATCGGCTCCGTGAGCACTGGACCGACATCAGTCGATCTGAACTGGATCGCCTGTATCGAAAGCTGCCAACGCTGGATGAGCCCCAACGCCAGGCCATTGAGGCTACAATTCAGCGGATCGTAAACAAGCTGCTTCACCCACCGCTGGAAGCGCTGAAAGACGAAGCTCGCGAAGGTACCCCAGAAGGACTGCTCCAGGCAATTCGCCGATTATTTCTGTTTCAGAACAAGAAATAACGGCTGGGAAATGTAGACCGTGGCCAGCAATTGAGAAGCGTCAGGTCCTGAGACTTTGGCCATGGCTTTGGCCGTGATCAGACGGACTCTCATCAAGACGGGTTCGGATGTCGTCAACTCAGGCAGACTTCCGTTAATCTGGCAAAACAGAGCCAGGGCTGCTTCAGCAGTTTTCGACGAGGTTCAGCTATTCTCCTGCAATTTTTTGGGTTAGGGAAAGACGAGGCAGCAGAGGTAAGTCTCGATTCTGAGACCTGTTGTGGTGGTTTCTCGGTGCTTTCACGTATTGATTCGAGGTTTTGACCTGGGCGAAGAATCCGATGAAATCAAATTTTCTGGTCGTCTGAACCACTTGAGGCCGAATCGTGTCCCATTTGACGTTCAGAAACTTGATCGATCTCACGATGATGGTTACGATTCGACCGCGACGTGGTGGTTATAGCTCAGTCGGTTAGAGCGCTAGATTGTGGTTCTAGAGGTCGCCGGTTCGAACCCGGTTAGCCACCCTCAAATAAAACAGGCCAGCCTCCCAAGGGCTGGCCTGTTTTCGTTTGTCGCTTTCAGAGATCAAGAAGCCAGGATTAAAAAATTGCCTGGATAAAGCAACGTGGCACGCCGGCAACTGAGCCGAGCAATTCACGTTTTGGCGCTGCGTGCTGGTATTTCTTGCTGCTGCTCGACCTCATGTCGTGTCTCACGCAGTCGTTGAATTCGTCGGTAGCAGAATTCGTGAGAATCCCCCGGTGTCCCGAATACTGGTGAATCTGGCGACGAGAATGGCCGGCACCTCAAAATGAAACGATATTGCGAGACATGCACAAATCGTTTTCTTTCGACGACTGGTCAAATGGTCAAAGTATCAGCCGTCAGCCGCCTCACGAGACGGCAAGCTGTTGTCTGCCTCCGTTGATTCCTCCGCTGGCGATGCCTCCACCAGAGGCGTGGCGATCGCCATCAGCTTGGGTCCCTTACGATTGGCGTCAATAATCTTGTGCATGTGTTCGGCCGACATCGTTTCCATCTCGATCAGATCGGCCGTGATTTTCTCAAGTGTACCCCGCTGACTGGTAAGCGTATCAAGAGCTGTTCGATAAGCTTCATCGACCAGTCTCTTAACCTCAAGATCAATCTCACGCAGCGTCGCTTCTGAATGAACAGACTCGGAAACGATTCCACCCGAGCCAGCCAAAAACGGCGATCGCTGAGCTTCGCTGTAGTACATCCTCCCCAGTCGCGGGCTCATGCCGAATTCTGTCACCATACGGCGAGCCAGGTCAGTGGCTCGCTGAAGGTCATTCTGCGCGCCGGTTGACGTTTCGTTGTAGATAAGTTGTTCGGCTGAAATACCGCCCAGCAGGACTGCGATCCGGCTTTGCAACTCTGACTGCGTGAGCAACTCGCGGTCGTCTTCCGGAAGCTGCAGCATGTAACCCAATGCACCCATGCCTCGAGGTATAATCGAGATTTTGTGCACAGGATCGGTGTGAGGCAAGCTGGTGGCAACGAGTGCATGCCCGGATTCATGGCAGGCAACTCGACGCTTTACATCTTCCACAATGATGCGAGATGTTTTCTCAAGCCCTGCCATGACTCGTTCAATTCCGTCTTCGAACGACTTCATTGTCACTCGTTTGTCTTCACGACGAGCAGACAGCAATGCGGCTTCATTCACAAGATTTGCAAGGTCGGCCCCCACAAATCCCGGCGTCAACTTTGCGAGTCGCTTGAGATCCACATCATCCGACATCTTAACGCGTTTGGCGTGTACGTTCAGGATTGCCTCTCGGCCTTTGATATCCGGACGATCCACAAGAACATGTCGGTCAAAACGGCCTGGTCGCATCAATGCTGGATCCAGCGTTTCGGGACGGTTTGTTGCCCCCATAACGATGACACTTTGGTCTGTGCCAAAGCCATCCATCTCTACAAGAAGTGCGTTCAGTGTCTGTTCGCGTTCGTCGTGTCCACCTGGGGCTCCGCTGCCGCGAACCTTTCCCAGTGCGTCAAGTTCGTCGATGAAAATGATTGCAGGAGCTCGTTGCAGCGCCTGTTGAAACATATCTCGAACGCGAGCTGCACCAACACCCACATACATCTCCACGAAGTCTGAACCGGAAAGTCCAAAGAACGGGACGCCCGCCTCGCCCGCGACAGCTTTCGCGAGCATCGTCTTACCAGTCCCTGGAGGGCCAACCAGCAGAACACCGCGGGGAATGCGGCCACCCAGGGCCTGATACTTTTGTGGAGTTTTGAGAAACTCAACGACTTCCTTCAGTTCTTCAACGGCTTCGTCAATTCCGGCCACATCATTGAATGTGACATTCACATCTTCCTGGGCATACAGGCGGCCACGGCTGCGTCCGAAAGACATTGCAGAGCCAGCTCCACCAACACGGCGAAGGACAAAGATAAATCCACCAATGAACAGTGCCGTGATCAGCAGCATTGGAATCATCGCAGTCCATTCCGATGGCGGTTCTGTAGAGCCGAAGCTGATTTCCTTTGATGCGAGAAGTTCTTCAAGTTTCGTACGACTCTCCTCCGTGATCCATGTGAGAGGCGTGTAGAAACGCTTCACCGAGGTCGCCTTGCCGAGTCGAAGGTCTTCGGCCGCTTTGTCCTGCCAATAAATGGCGGACGATCCGATCGACAGCTCAAACATGCAGTCTTTGTTGAGCTTCCCGGAGTTCACCTCTTTCAGGAACTCACTGTAGCCTACTTTTTCGCCACTTCGCCCCCGCCCTGCAACTGTCAAAAAGACGGCAGCCAGAATTCCGATGACGAGCAAATACCAGAAACCATTATTTGCCTGGCCGTTGCCCTTTTCCTTGCGAGGACCACGGCCTTGTTTTCCGGGGCCGGACGCATTTTTGTCTGAGGAAGGGTCCTTGGGAGCTGACATAGTCTCATCGCTAGCTGGTATGAGTTAATGCTCTGTAGAGCGGGGTCTGTCTCACTGATATCATCAACCAGCAACTTTAGGTCGGTTGTTCGCCCTGGTCAACCAGATGGCGATTTTCGCCCGGACCGGCAGGTGTCCAGAATGTTGCAAAACCGATGTTTTCGGCAAAAACCGAAAAGCGAGCATTCGCCAGAATCGAAAAAACGAGTGCAACCCTGCAGACGTTTGTGAACCATCAGAACAGGCGGCATCATCGCTTGACAGGTTCGATCCTTAGGGTAATGATCGGAGGTTAAGTTCTGAGATAATCGGATGTTGAGCGCCTCAATGTCTGATCTGCTGTCTAAAATGATGGCATGTTGTGCTCAGGTTCCAGGAAAACGCACGTTAACAATTCTTCGAAGATCGCCCGGAAGGGCAAGCCAGAGGCCTGTTATGTCAAAGTCTGATCGTCGTGTTGATATCGAAGAAATCAGCGGAGTGACTGTTGCGCGTTTGCTGGAAAAGAAGATTCTTGATGAAGCAAACATTGAAGCATTGGGGCAGGAGTTGTTCGCCCTGGTCGATAAGGATGGTCGCACAAAGATCGTTCTTGATTTTACCCATGTTGAATATCTTTCCAGCGCGGCTCTTGGCAAGCTGATCACCATGCACAAGAAGGTGACGACAGCAAAGGGAAAGTTGGCCTTGTGCAGCATTCAGAAAGACATCCTGGATGTGTTCAAGATTACTCAGTTGAACAAAGTTTTGACATTGTGTGTTGATCTTGATGACGCTTTATCAAAGTTCTAAACGGGCTTCCTGAAGACCATGTCCAGGGTTGAGGGACAATTGTCTCTTGCTGATGAATACTTCGCTGTCAATCTCTTCCTTTGATCTTCGATGTCGCCATGGCAAATCCGGTGCAGCTGGAAATCAAGATCCCAAGCAATACCGCTGAGGGCCTCTCTGCGCAAGAGAAGCTCGTTGCTTTGATGGAAGAATTTGAATACAGCATGCGTGATATTTTCGCGATGCGGCTCTCGCTGGAGGAAGGGATCACCAACGCGATTCGCCATGGAAATAAGTTGCATCCCGACAAGTCGGTTTTTGTAAGCTGCGACATTAGCCACGATCGAATGCGTGTTGTTGTGGTTGATGAAGGCGATGGATTTGCGCCTGATGATGTGCCGGACCCGACGCTGGAAGAATTTATCGAACGACCGTGCGGTCGCGGTCTGATGCTGATGAGAGCCTACCTGAATGTCTGTGAATATTCCGATGGTGGGCGGCGATTGACAATGGAACGTGAGCGTAACAGTCCTCTGCCGATCCTTGAAGATTAGGCAGACGATTGGTTGCTCAGGCAAAGTCTGCACAGCAGAGCGTTCCCAACGCGAACCAGAGGAAACGCACTGATGTCGCGTGCTCAAGTATCCTGCCCTGACTCGCAAAGCGACTAGTGCGGCCGACGGATTGGGCCAATGCCTCCTGCTCAGCCTGCAAAAGTTGTTTCACCATTTTGACAGGACGAAGAGATGAGATTTTCTCTTGCTGCAGCGGTTCTTGTTTTGGCATTGTCGGCTGAAAAGGGTTTCGCCACGGACACGACCACCCTGCCCTCTCGCATGAACTTTGTGTTCATCCTTATCGACGATCTGGGATGGGCAGATTTGTCGTGTTACGGGAGTTCGTTTCATGAAACTCCCCACCTTGATGCACTGGCAAGATCCGGAACACTGTTCAATCAGGCTTATGCCGCGTGTCCTGTTTGCTCGCCAACTCGTGCCAGCATTATGACGGGACGTCATCCGGTGCGGCTTGACATCACGGACTGGATTCCAGGCCAAACAGCGAAGCCCGATGCGTTTCATCGCTTCATGAAAATCGAAGATCGAAACGAACTGCCGCTTGAAGAAATCACGATAGCGGAAGTGCTGAAGGAAGCAGGCTATCAGACCTTCTTTGCCGGGAAGTGGCATCTTGGCGGTGAAGGCTTTCTTCCTACCAGTCAGGGCTTTGATGTGAATCTTGGCGGAGCACATTACGGTCAGCCACCCGCTGGATATTTTGCGCCGTGGAAGAACCCCTACCTGAAAGAGAACCGCGATGGAGAATACCTGACGGAACGACTAACAGAAGAGTCGATTGCATTTTTGAAACAACGCGATCCGTCGAAACCATTTCTTCTGTTTTTGTCTCACTACGACGTCCACACGCCAATTCATAAGGATGACAAGACCTTCAGTCATTTCGAAAAAAAGCTGGAAGCTCAGCCTGCCGCAGCGGATCCGATCCGCGAACGTCGCGGACTGTCGAATGCCTCACAAAGCAATGCGCAATATGCGTCCATGGTTTCGGCGATTGACAGCAGTGTGGGTGACGTTGTTGCGACGCTCAAGGCACTTGGTCTGGATGATTCAACCACAATTATTTTCACCTCAGACAACGGCGGACTTTGCACGCTGAAGAGACCCGGTCCGACGTCCAATCTTCCTCTGCGTTCTGGGAAAGGTTGGTTATATGAAGGGGGAATTCGAGTCCCTTTAATCGTCAGGACGCCGGGCAGTGCGAATACCGGAAAGACATGCGAAACGCCGATTACAAGCACGGATTATTTTCCAACAATTCTTGAGCTCGCTGGGTTGGAGCCAAAGCCTGAGTGCGCCGCAGACGGTTGCAGTTTCGTGCCTGCCCTGAAAAGTCACATGCCGGCGCTGGATCGTCCAATGGCATGGCACTATCCGCATTATCACGGATCAGAATGGACTCCCGGCGCGGCACTGCGTGATGGGGACTGGAAGCTGATTGAATTCTATGAGTTCGATGATGCGGAACTGTACAACCTGAAATCGGATCCCGGGGAACATCGCAATCTGGCACATCAAGAACCAGAGAAGTTTGAAGAACTACGCGGCAAACTCCGAGACTGGCAGTCCTCGTTGAACGCAAAGATGCCACAGCCCAATTCCGCATGGAAGCCCTGAGCCGACGGGAAATTATTGGGCGAAACAGGAGTGCCAAATCGATGGCTTCCGATGTTTGCCTTCAGGTCTGCTGGTTGCATCGCAAAAAGAAAAGGGCTCAACCTTGAGACAAGGTTGAGCCCTTCGTTGTTTGTCCTGTTTTGTAATCAGGCTATTCTGGCGCGCTGCTTTCAAGGAACCGCGCCAACTTGTGGAAGTCGCTGTCCTGCTTGATAAAGCGAACAACTGTGACCAGAGTTACAGGGTCAACCAGCTTCTCGAATGGCACGAAGTGAAGATCCAGCTGCCCGGAAACTGAAACCATTGCACCGTTGAGTTTTTCTTCGCACAGAGCGCGATAGGCGCCAACGCCCAGTTGACTGCCCAGCAGAACATCGAATGCATGTGGGCGAGCACATCGGCATTCATAACCGAGCTGCAGTCCCGTGACTTTACGTTTCATTCCCGTTTGCTTAGTGAACTCTGCCGCAATTCTCTTTGCGAACATTTTGCCGAGGTCGACATTTGCGACTGAGATGTGGCCGTGATCGTCTCGTGGGACATCCTTTAGAACGTCATCCGACAGGAACTCCGCCAGGCCTTCTGCCAGCACCACGACGCCGTATTCTTTACCCTGCTTTTCCTGGCGATATCGCATCATGCGAACAATCTTGCCAACAACCTCATCGATATCCATCACTTTGCGTTTCGGAGTGGAGTCGGGAGTGAGGTACTCGCCGGTCATGTCTTCGACGCTCAGCACCATATTGGCTTCGCCGGAAATCGCCGCTCCGTAAGCCAGCCAGCCTGCGCTTCGGCCCATGCTTTCGACAACGAAATAGGCTCGAGCGGCTTCTGCGTCCGCGTGAAGATTGCGAATCTCTGTTCCGAGTGTTTCTACTGCAGTGAAGTAGCCGAAGGTGAAGTCAATTCCCATGTAATCGTTATCGATTGTCTTGGGGACATGCACAACTGGCATCCGCTTCTGATCAGCCGGAAGACGATCCTGATACATCTTCAGTTTGTTCGCTGTCTTCAGAGTGTCATCGCCACCGATGGAAACGAGGGCGTCGACACCGATCGAGCGAAGCGCCTCGTAGACTCGCTGAAGGGGAGCGGCTCTTTCTGCATCGGCCAGATGTTCGGGCGATGTGATCTGCTTGCCAGGATTTGCACGGGCCGTGCCGATGATGATGCCTTCTTTGCTGCGAGTGCGGCGAAGGGATTCTTCTGTCAGGTTCTTGTAGTGAACGCCTTCAATCAGTGGTGAGGCTGGCGAATACTCCATCAGGTTCGAATAGCCGTACTTGATTCCTACGACTTCGATGCCATTCCGAATGCATGAAATCGCACAGGTGGAAATAACAGCATTGGCGCCAGGAGCAGGGCCGCCAGCGAAAAGAATCGCGACTCGTTTGATGCCGTGGGACATTGGTTTTGATCCTTGAAGGTTTAAGATTCTGGAGATTTCAGATTTGAAATTTGGGACAGGAATCAGGCCTGTGCTGAGTCAGGCCTGTGCCGAGTCAGGCCTGTGCCGAGTCAGGACTCTGGCGTGTCAGAGCCGACAGCGGAAGTGCTCCGCTGGCTATGTTCCGCCACTGCAGACTCTGATGGCCTGCATGTAGTCGAAACTGAGGCACGATGCATCGCAATCGCCGCTGGCTAGAACGTTCGTTCGACAAAAGTCGTATCGATGTTGAAGTCAACGAAGTCCGCGTGATTGAACATCTTCCTGGCGAGCGGCAGTGTTGTGGCGATGCCTTCAATCACGAACTCTCTAAGACAGCGACGCATGCATTGAATCGCTTCCTCTCGAGTTGGTTTGTGGACAATCAACTTGCCGATCATGGAATCGTAGTAAGGACTGATCGTGTAGCCTTCGTAGACATGCGAATCGAAACGAACACCGGGGCCACCCGGCAATCGTAGTTTTGTGATTGTCCCAGGACTGCCTCGGAAACCGTTGTCCGGATCTTCCGCGTTCACTCGCAGTTCGATCGCGCATCCGGTGTGTTTGATGTCTTCCTGGCTGAATGGCAGTTTCTCGCCTGCTGCCACAAGAATCTGCTGCTTGATCAGGTCGATCCCGGTCACCAGCTCAGTAACAGGATGTTCAACCTGAATTCGCGCATTCACTTCAATGAAGTAGAAATTGAAATTCTTGTCGACGATGAACTCGCAAGTTCCGGCATTCGTATAGCCAGCTTCTTTTACGAGGTTTACGGCACACTCGCAAATTTTCTTTCGTACATCTGCCGGCAACTTTGGTGCGGGGCTTTCTTCGATAAGCTTCTGATGTCTTCGCTGCATGGAACAGTCGCGTTCCCACAGGTGGACCACGTTGCCGTGATTGTCGGCAAGAATCTGGACTTCGACGTGACGAGGACGCTCGACGTATTTTTCGAGATACACGCCAGCGTTCTTGAATGCTTTTTCCGCTTCGGCACTGGCGGCCTGCAGGCCGGCTCTCAGGGAAATTTCATTCCCGGCGACTCGCATTCCCTTGCCGCCACCTCCGGCTGTTGCCTTGATCAGAACTGGATACCCGATTCGATCAGCAATCTTGACGGCATCTTCGACATCGGAAATCAGGCCATCGCTGCCAGGAACGCATGGAACGCCGGCACGAAGTGCAATCTCTTTCGCGCTGACTTTGTCGCCCAAAGCCTGCATGGCGGTGACCGGTGGGCCGATGAATTCAATGTTGCAGCTGCGGCAGACTTCCGCGAAGTGTGCATTCTCTGCAAGAAATCCGTAACCTGGGTGAACGGCCTGAACATTTCCGATTTCTGCCGCACTAATGATCCGATTGATCTGCAAATAGCTTTCGCCTGCCTGAGCAGGACCGATGCACCATGCTTCATCTGCCAGCTCAAGGTAATGCGCACCGCGATCGGCCTCGCTGTAGACAGCAACAGTCTCGATCCCTAATTCCCGGCACGCCCGGATAATTCGAAGTGCAATCTCACCGCGGTTTGCAACTAGAATTCGTTGAAACATGGAGTACTCAGTTTAAAAACGATGTGCCCGGCACCATTCGCCAGGATAGTGTGGTTGGACGAGTCTTCAGACCCGTCCACGAGGTTCATTTCGCAGCACTGCCACATCAATGCTCGACGAGAAGCTGCAGGCGATTCATAAACATGCTGCAGTTTGGACTGGCGGCCTTCGATGGCTGGAGTCCGTGGGCTACAGTACGACCAGAATCGTCCGGCTAATTTAGTTCTAGACTGGCTCGATGCGAAACAGCGGTTGATTGAAGCCGACTGCGTCGCCGTTCTCTACCAGGATCTCAACGATCCGTCCCGACTTTTCAGCCTGGATCTGATTAAACACTTTCATGGCTTCGATAATACAGATCACGGAGTCGGCCTTCACCACGGATCCGACGCTGACGAATGGCGGATCTTCAGGGCTTGCAGCAGAGTAAAATGTACCTACCGTTGGCGCGTTGATCGTAATGCCGACCGGGGCTGCTGCGGCAGTCGCCGCAACCGGAGCCGGCGCGCTGGCTGCAACCGGTGCGACTGCAGGAGCACTCTGCATCATCGGGGCCGGTGCAAATCCCTGAGTGAACGAGGGCTGAGCGTATCGGGGGCCTCGACGAATTTTCCAAGACTCTTCATCGTTCTGAAGATTCACTTCAGACACATCGAACTTTTCCATCAGCTGTAAGAGCTTGCGGAATTTATCAAGGTCAAAGGACTCGCCCTTTTCGTCGTTTTCCACAGGTTTCGCCATTTAAAAAGATGCCTCCAGGCGCCGCTTGCAGCGCCTTGACTGATATAGACTCACTTCGCCGCTGGAAGCCAGCTTTTTCCCAAAGCTCAGGATTCCTGGACAGCGAAGACGTTTTCAAAGTTGACGCAGGATCGTTAAACGCCCCGATTTATGCAAGGAAAGGAACGATCGCCTCTTCGAATTCGCGAGGAAGGCAAGACAAAACCTCATTTCCGTCAGGTGTCACAAGGATGTCGTCCTCGATGCGAACGCCAAATTTTCCTGGGAGATAGATTCCAGGCTCAACGGTCACCACCATTCCAACTTCAAATTCCTGGTTCGACAGCGGACTCATCCGAACGGATTCGTGGATTTCCAGGCCGAATCCGTGCCCAAGTCCATGGCCGAAATACTTGCCAAACCCTGCGTCGGCAATAATCCCGCGAGCAATCTTGTCGACGTCCGAGCACTTTACTCCCGGGCGAATGGCCTTAATCGCCGCCTGTTGCGCGGCAAGAACGACTCTGTACACTTGCTCAGTTTGCTTGGTCGGCTTTGATGTGATGAAGACTCGAGTCAGGTCGCTTCGGTAGTTTGATTGGGTTTGAGCTCCCCAGTCGATCAGCAAAACGGGACTTTCCGAAACTCGGCGATGGCCAGCATGAGCGTGTGGCAATGCCGCCGTTGGTCCTACGCCCACGATAGGCTCAAACGCCGGGCCTGTCGCTCCGAAATCTCGCATTGCCGATTCGAGCAGGTAGCGAATTTCCGTTTCTGTTTGATCGAGCCGAAGCGAACTCTGTACGACACCAATGCCCCGTTCCGCAATGCGGATGGCGATTTTGATCTGCTCCAGTTCCCATTTGTCTTTTACTTCCCGAAGCCGTTCAACAAGTCCGCAGGTGGGCACCAGTTCTGCAGTCGTGACCTTCTCGGCCAGAGCTTTCTGCAGGGAAATTGTCACGTAATCGGCTTCGACGCCAACACGTTTTGACTTTGCTTTCGCAATGACTTTGGCAGCCAGGTCGTTGATGGTGCTTCCCGCATCTCGAATCTCTGCGTCCAGATTGGGGCATTCTTCCGCCAGTTGTGTTTCGTAACGCGTGTCGCTCAAAATGACGGACGTCGTTGGTGTCAGAAAAAGCCAGGACGAGTCACCACTGAAGCCTGTCAGATAGCGAACATTTGCCAGGCCGGTGATCAAAAGACTGTCCGTTGCCGGATCTTTCAATTCGCGAAGTTTTTTCAGCAGCTTTGTTCTTCGCAGTTCGTAATTGGGGCCGTTCATAAATCTATCGATCCTCTGTGTCGGTCAACTGGTTGTCTGCATTCGTTGAGGTGAGGATAGCAGTTCGGATGCAACGAACAACAGGCAACGATCCCTTTGCATTCTGTTGCGCAACATTGGAAGATCTTGTGACCAGATGATTCCTGTTTTGATTCTCAACAGTTATCCCCGCGCGCGATCCGCTGTCCGCAGCACACTTCTTTCCAGAGCGAATTTCTATGCCTAAGTCACTGCACGGCGTTCTTCCGATTGTGCATACGCCTTTCACCGATGACGATCGGATTGATCGAGCGACATTGAAGCGGGAGATCGACTGGGCATTCACCATTGGAGCGGATGGCCTGGGGACCGGCATGGTCTCAGAAATCCTTCGACTCACGTTCGATGAACGAATTGAGCTGACGCAGCTGATCGCCGAATACAGCGCTGGCCGCGGAGTCGTATTTGCTGCGGTTGGGGCAGAAAGTGGCAAGCAGGCATTGGAATTTGCAATTGCGGCTGAAAAGGCGGGATGCGACGCTGTGATGGCTGTGCCTCCGCAGACGACTCGACTTTCTGCCGCAGGTATGCTGGATTACTTCAGCCGCATTGCTGACGGCGTTTCTTTTGCGGTCATTGTTCAGGATGCATCCGGCTACGTTGGTCAGCCGATTCCGATTTCGGTCTGCGTTTCACTGCTGGAGCGATACGGAAACGAGAAAATCGTTTTCAAGCCCGAAGCTTCTCCGATCGGTCCGAATCTATCCGCGCTGCGCGATGCAACGGCCGGACAGGCCCGGATCTTTGAGGGCTCAGGAGGAATCTTGTTGATCGACAGTTACAGGCGCGGCATCTCGGGCACTATGCCTGGAATGGACCTGCTCGACGGCATTATTAAGCTGTGGAGAGCTCTTCAATGTGGAGACGATGCGACGGCCTACCGCGTCTACTTCCCGATCTGTGGCATCGTTGCTCTTCAGCTTCAGGCTGGGCTTGATGGTTTTCTCGCTGTCGAAAAATATTTGCTCAAGAAGCGAGGTCTCTTTCCGTCAGTTCGCCGTCGGCAACCGAGCTCCTGGGATATGGATGCCGAGACTGCACTGGAGGTTGATCGGTTGTTCGCAATCCTGATGCTGGCCGTTGCTGAGTCGCCCAGTAATTAACATCTGCTCACTGGGTTCAGACGTTTGTGTTCCGACGTTATTCTTTTGGCGAGTCATCCAGATCTCGCCGCATGGCTGGCATTTCTGATCGGAGGAGTCAAAATGCGACTCAGTCGTCGGAGGTTGGACGCCGTGCAGGTTTTGTTGAGCCAGCGGTGTTGGTCGTTGCCTGATTTGTGGATGGCGGTCCGAACTCCAGGTTGATGGGACATATGGTCTGGAGGGACAACTGGGCAAAAGCTCGGGGAGTCGCTTGTTCCGTTGGCTGACGCAAAATATTAGTTCAAGGCATGATCGGTTGATATCCGTTCGTTTTGCATTCGCTTCACCCAGGATTCTTCAATGAAGTTTTTTGCTCGCACTTTTCTGCTTAGCATGTTTTTGCTGCCAGGGACAATCTTAGTCGCAGATCAGCATTCCGGAATTGACCCGGATGGTTTCGATACGACTGTGCGTCCGCAGGATGATTTGTTCCTTCATGTTAACGGTCGATGGTTGCTGTCGACAGAGATCCCTGCGGACAAGTCCAACTACGGTTCGTTCACAGCTCTGGACGATGCTGCCCGCGAGAATATTCGATCGATCATTGAAGAGGCAGCAAAGAATCCAGGCGATCCAATCGCGAAGAAGGTCGGTGACTTCTATCGCAGCTATATGAATGAAGCGCTGATCGAATCCAAAGGCATTGCACCGTTGAAGGAAAAGCTTGCTGAGATTGATCGGCTGACGACAACAGATGAAGTCGTCAAGTACTTTGGTCGGTCGGGTGTGATCGGGATTGGTGGCCCGATCGGGTTCTTCATTGGGACAGACGACAAGAATTCATCACGCTACCTGGCGGGCGTCGCCCAAAGCGGAACGACTCTGCCTGACCGCGACTACTATCTTGAAGACAAGGAAAACTATGAAAAGGCTCGCAAAGCACTAGCCGTTTACATTGCGACATTGTTTAAGCTTTCCGAACTGCCTGACGGTGAAGCGGCCGCGAAGGATATCCTTGCTCTTGAGACATCATTGGCAAAGATTCAGTGGTCGCGAACAGAACTGCGAGACGCAGAAAAACGCTACAACCTTTATGAAGTTGAAAAGCTCACCGAGCTTTCAGCGAAGCTTCCCTGGAAAGCATTCTTCGATGCATCTGGTGTTGCAGATTTGAAGGAAGTGAACGTCATCACCCCCAGCTATTTTCAGGGGCTGGAAACCATCATTGCTGAGACACCGGTCTCAACATGGAAGCAGTACGCAAAGTTTCGTTTGCTGGATTCCACGGCGGAGTTCCTTCCAAAGTCGTTCGTGGATGCTCATTTCGAACTGCATGACAAGACGATTGCTGGCGTTCCGGAGCAGAAGCCTCGATATAAAAGAGCTGTCGATGCCACATCCGGAGCTGGCGCGGGTGATTTTGGTGTGCTGGGTGAGGCGTTGGGACAACTTTATGTGCAGAAGCACTTTCCGGCTGAGTCTCGTCGTCGCATGGACGAACTTGTCGGAAACCTTTTGAAGACGTATGAAAAGAGCATCCATGAACTGAAATGGATGACAGATGAAACCAAAGTCAAGGCCCTCGAAAAACTTGCAAAAATTACGCCTAAGATTGGTTACCCTGATGAGTGGCGAGATTACTCCAAGCTCGAAATTTCTGCCGACGATCTGCTCGGCAACATGATGCGTTCCGCCCGAGCGAACCATTTTCGCGAGGTGGATCGATTGTACAAACCGGTCGATCGCAAAGAGTGGGGCATGACACCGCAGACGGTGAATGCGTACTACAATCCGAGCATGAACGAGATCGTATTTCCTGCTGCGATTCTGCAGCCTCCGTTCTTTGACGCCGAAGCGGACGATGCGGCCAACTACGGGGGTATCGGTGCGGTGATCGGTCATGAGATCAGTCATGGCTTCGATGATGAAGGCAGCAAGTATGATGGCGATGGAAATCTCACAAACTGGTGGACCGAAGAAGATCGAAAAGCGTTCGACGAACTGACAACTCGACTTGTTGCTCAGTATGAATCGTACGAGCCACTTCCTGGTCGCAAGCTGAATGGCAAGCTGACTCTGGGTGAGAACATTGCTGACCTGAGTGGTATGGCGATCGCCTACAAAGCTTATCGCCTGTCTCTGGGAAGTTCAGACGGCCCGGTGATTGATGGTCACACGGCCAGTCAGCGATTCTTTCTCAGCTGGAGCCAGATATGGCGACGCAAGTACCGTGAGGATGAGCTTGTTCGTCGACTGGTCATCGATCCGCACTCGCCGTCCACTTATCGTGCCAACGGTCCGGTGAGTAATCTGGATGAATTCTACGAAGCTTTTGATGTGAAGCCTGGCGATAAGCTTTTCAAACCGAAAGCCGAACGAATTCAGATTTGGTGATTTCGCAGATTGGCGGGCCTGCATTTGCACTGTCTGCGAGACACACGACCGCTTCAGACGGATTGCAGTTGTGTTCGCAGTGGCTGACGCGTATCACTCCGCAGTTTGAGAATGCAGTCCCGTCCAGCCTGTCCCATGTTTTGAATTTGAATTTACCCCGATGACCTCAACAGATCCTGTTGTGGCGCGCGAGATTGCTCGCCGCCGCACATTTGCCATTATTTCGCATCCCGATGCGGGTAAGACTACGTTGACGGAAAAGCTGCTTCTCTACGGAGGCATGCTGGAAGTCGCAGGTGCGGTTCGTGGTCGCAAAAATCAAAAGGCCGTCACCTCCGACTGGATGGCGCTAGAGCAGCAACGCGGAATTTCGGTCAGTTCGACCGTGTTGACATTTGAATTCGACGGTTGTCAGGTCAACCTTCTTGACACTCCGGGGCATAAAGACTTCAGCGAAGACACCTATCGAACACTCGTTGCGGCCGACTGCGCGGTCATGGTGCTGGACCTTGCGAACGGCGTTGAAAGTCAAACTGAGAAGTTGTTCAACGTTTGTCGCATTCGAAAGATTCCTGTTATCACCTTCGTAAATAAGGTCGATCGTCCGGGCAAAGCGACGCTGGAAATTCTTGAAGACATTGAGTCGAAGCTGGGAATTATTCCTGTTCCCGTCAACTGGCCACTTGGTACGGGCTTTGACTTTCGTGGTGTTATTGAACTGGCCACTCGTAACGCTTTCGTCTTCGAATCTCGCGACAATACTCATCGTCTTGCTTCTCGCCTGATGCCACTGGCTGAAGTTGATCCGGAAGTGATGCCGCCGGGTATTGTTGCCCAGGCTAAAGAGGAAGTTGAACTGCTGGAAGCGGCCGGTGCGACGTATGAACGCGATCGTTTTCTTGCGGGAGAAATCACTCCTGTCTTCTTCGGAAGTGCGTTGACGAACTACGGTGTCGAGGAATTTCTGCGGGGCTTTTTGAAGCTTTGTCCGACACCGCGTGATCGCATGGGGGAGAACGGATTGATTCCCGCGGCGCGGCCACAGTTCTCCGGCTTCGTTTTTAAGATCCAGGCGAACCTTGATCCAAAGCATCGAGATCGTGTTGCGTTTGTTCGAGTCTGCTCGGGAACCTTTCGACGTGAGATGGAAATTCTTCATCCTCGTTTGGGAAAGAAGATCCGCTTGAAGCGGGCTCATAAGTTGTTTGGTCAGGAACGCGAAACGATGGACGAAGCGTTTCCTGGCGACATTGTCGGCCTGGTGAATCCCGGCGAGTTTCTCCTCGGTGATACAATTTGCGAAGGCGCTGCTGTCAACTTTGAACCGCTTCCACAGTTCTCGCCTGAATTCTTTGCGACGATGATTTGCACGGATACCGGACGTCGCAAGCAGTTTGAACGCGGTTTGTCGCAGTTGCTTGAAGAAGGAGCGATCCAGGTTTTTCAGACACCAAGTAGTTCGGTCAAGCAGCTCATTCTTGCGGCCGTGGGTGAACTGCAGTTTGATGTTGTGAAATTTCGATTACAGTCGGAATATGATACGGAAACAGAAGTTCGCTGGCTTAACTATAAGGTGGCCCGCTGGGTTGTGCCGAAGCCAGGCTGCAAGTCAGAACTGCAGCTGCTTTCATCAAGCCGACAGGTTGTTGATCAATACGAGCAAACCGCCGTACTGTTCAATTCCGAATGGGAAGCACAGCATTCTCAAAAGCAAAATCCTGAGTGGGATTTTCTGTCGATGAGATTTCGTACAACGAAGTCGTGACGTCACAATCGGAGAGGCGTGGATTCTGTCTGCCGCCTGATCGCCCTTGAAATTACGGCAGGGTGCGGCACGTCTGAGAAAATCGGCGATGCATTTTGAAGGATCAAATCGGAACTTCGCGTTCGATATTTGGAAGCATGCTGCAAAAAAAACAACGCGGCCTTTTCTGGCCGCGTTGAGGTCTCTCGGGCGATGCAAGATGTTGTTACGACAACATCAGGATCGAAAAGATCTATTTGTTCTTTGAGCCGGATGTTGCAGCTTTCTTTTCCTGGGGTGGTTTGATCAGCGTAACGGAGTCGCGAGTGTAGGAACCTGATTCGGAACCAGGTTGACTGACTGTGACAGTAGCGTCAATAAAGTCCATTTTTCCAATCACTCTGGCAACCGAAGGAAGCAAGCTCAGGGCTTCCTGAACGACAGCCAGATCCGGGCCGTTGCCACCCTGATTCTGACCTTGAGCCATTCCGATCAGCATAGGAGCGAACACGCCTGCCTGTTGCAATCCCTGAGCAAGATTACGAATGTTCTCGCCGGTGTTTTCGTACTTGATGGAGTTGACGGTCCCATCGATTGTCAGACCAAATTCAGCAAAGCGATCCCCACTGCCCCAGTTTGCTGCATCGCCTGACTGAGCGGCAAACGCGGTCTCAACGGCTGCCGCGTGGCTTCCGAAGATCATCCATCCATCGCGGAAACCAATAACCGGGCGAATACCAACCATCCCGAAGAACTGGGCAGTCAGTTCTTCAAAGCCTTCCAGGCCTGCGGCATCCTTCAGGCCAATGCCTTGGGCCTTCACTTGTGGGATGTCGTTCAGGAGATTCATTCCTCGATGCATAAGTTCCTGAATACGTTCAGGCTTGGAGCATCGCAGCATCAGCACTGACTGAGAACCTTTTCCGAACGGGGTTGGTGCTCCAGGCAATGTAATGGAGGCCATTTCGCCACTGAAAGCTTCCAGCAAATCTTCTTTCAAATGCAGATCGATTTGATCCTGGACTGCCGCAAACTGATCAAGGCCCTGCTGAGCTTCGGGGATTTTTGCAGGAATTTCTTCCATCAGCCATTCGTACATTGGAAGCAAAGTGCCACCGCCACTGAGCGAAAATCCTGTTGCTGTCGCCGGAACCATGCCAGCCCAGTTTTCGAAAGGCTTCTGGTGTCCCAGCATTTTTCCGATCACGGTTTCATCGGCAGTTGCGTTGTATCGACCAAAGCTGGACGTCCGATTCTGAAACCCATCTGTGTACTCGACGGTCACTTCATAGTCGAACGCATCCATTTGATGCATCAAGTCGCTCATAAGATCGGCGACACGTTGAGCCTCTGGGTTTCCATTGCTTACCGTTTCGATAAAGCCTGGAATCTGCTGAAGCTGCTCGGCCATCGCTTTGCCATCGAAAAAAATGAGCGAGTCTTCAGGCTTCGGCAAGTGGCTGAGTGCTTCGGTGACACGAGGGTCATCGAATTTCGAGACAGCAGACGGGTCGCTCAGCAGTTGAAGTCCTTCCTGAGCGAATGCCAGAGATGTGGTGATCACCAGAACGTCGTCCTTGACTCCAACGGACGGTTCAATCGGAAACGGCAATTGCCCCGGAAGTTGCAGCGATTGCATTTCCACGCCAGCAATCGTTTTTGAAACGACAGGAACTTGTCCGTTCGAAGCCGTCGCCGCCATGCCGAACAAATTCACAATTGCCGTCTTCAGAGAATCAGCCCCGCCGTCCGGGATTCGCAGCATAAGCAGATGCACGGACATGGGGCCCTGAAACTTCTGGGTGTAGAGTGCCTCTTTGGTGTTGGCAAGCTTGTCCCATTCAATCGGCGCGATGGCAGCGCGGAAGGCATCGCGTAATGTGGCGAACTGTTCAGCATCCCCTTCACCCATTTTGCCTTGAACGAGTTGCAGAACTTTTTCCACCAACTTTGTGGTCTGAACTTCTTTCCAGACGGCTTCATACAATGGTCGCTGATAGTCCCGTTCGGCGTTATGCATCCCATAGATCGCCATATAAGCGCCGGGCGGCGCGGCATCTCGCAGATCATCGGCCAGCAACGTCGAGCCGACACTCAGGGATAGACAGCCTGCGACAAGCGCACGCAATGATTTTGGAACAGAGAAACGGACCATGGAGAGGAAATCCTAAATTAGAAAGGGAGTAACAGCTTTGTGCTGGGACAATGAACGCCCGGCACGTGGATCGAGATCATTAAATTTCTTTGCTGCGCCAATGAACGCAGAATGCCCGGTATTCGTTCAATCGATCTCGGAATTTGATGTCGTCATGGGTCAGCGCGACATTTTGGGGATCTTTATTGGGGACTGAAGTCAGCTCAGGATGTCGACAATCGGCGCGCCATGGTCGATATCAAGGCGTTTACGACCAGGGACTTCCAGACGTCGGGAGTCGAGGCCCAGCTGATGAAGAATGGTCGCATGGATATCGGTGACATAGTGCCGATTTTCAACTGCGTGAAAGCCGATTTCGTCTGTCGCGCCGTGAACAATACCGCCCTTAATGCCGCCGCCCGCCATCCAGACGGAAAAGCCGTAGATATGATGATCTCGACCGTCGGAGCCCTGAGTTCCGGGTGTACGTCCGAATTCACTGGCAAACACGATCAAAGTGCTGTCGAGCAATCCGCGTTGCTTCAGATCTTTCAGCAATCCAGCGACCGGCTTATCGACTGCTTTGAAGTTCTTTTCATGATTGGACTTCAGTCCGCTGTGGGCATCCCAGACGCCCGCACCTCCGGCGCCATGCTGAACCTGAATGAAACGTACTCCGCGTTCGATAAACCGTCGAGTTGCCAACATCTGCATGCCAAAGTCACGCGTCTCCGGGTTATCAAGCCCATACATCTGATGAGTGGCCTGAGTTTCTGAATCCAGCATTAGAGTATCAGGAACCGATGTTTGCATCCGGAACGCCAGCTCATACGCTTTGATTCTTGCCGCGAGCGCCGGGTCATTGGGGTATTGCTCCGCTTTCAGTTGGTTTAAGCGGCCGACGAGGTCAAACCCGATCCGCTGTTCCGGGGACGAGATTCCAGCGGCTGGTTTTCCGAAATCCAGCGGATTAGTCGGATCAATGCGAATGGGTACAGCATCGTGAGCAGGTCCAAGATAATGCCCATCCTTGGCGTTCCAGTATTCTCGATTCCCCATCGAAATGAATTGGGGAAGATTGTCGTTCAGGCTGCCAAGCCCATAGTGGACCCAGGCGCCAAGGGTCGGAAATTCGCCGTCGAGCATATGGCGGCCCGAATGGAATTGAGTCTGCGCTCCGTGATTGTCGTCGGTCGTGTACATGGAGCGAACAACGGCGATGTCATCAATGCATCCACCAATATTCGGAACCCAGTTGCTCAACTCAATTCCGGACTGCCCGTACTTCTTAAATCCAACCTGCAATGGGTAAAGCTTGTTTCGTTGCTGACCGTTGGCATCATTGACCACGGTGACACGAGCCAGCTTCAGTTTGTCTGGATTCTGCACATCGGCATAAGGAGTTTCGTTAATCGACTTCCCTGCATACTTTGTCAGCTCTGGTTTTGGATCGAATGATTCGGCCTGCGACACTCCGCCGTTCATGAAAAGCCAGACGACACTTTTGGCTTTGGGAGTCTGATGAGGCCGACCGTCGGGAGCTTGCCACTCCGCGGCCGAATCAGCGCGGAGGATTCCGTCCTGTGCCAGCATCGCTCCCATCGCGAGTCCAGCGAAACCCATTCCGGTGGAGGTTAGAAACTTACGACGAGGCTGCTGCTGAAAATTCGAGCGAACGATCGTGTCGTTGTGTCGTGCCATAAGTTGGGTGCTCCCCGGTTTTCGATTCAGGACAACAGCTCAGTTCGTTCTCTTCCGCGCAAGAATCAACGATTCATCAGATTCCATGTCGATGTAAAATCTCAGAAAAGCCACGAAGTTTGCTGTAGCTAAAGATCCCGAGGCTCAGGAAGTTTAGCAACTTCCACTACGTTGGTTGAGGGGTATTGCGTTTAACCGTTAGCCGGAGACGTACATTGGTGGCGGCATCCGCGTACGCCTCCGGCTGACGGTTAAACACAATACCGTTCAATAAAGTTCGTAGTGGACGAGGTCACGAGTCCTTCCTGCAGGGAATCATGGGGACTCGTAGCCTCGTCCACTACATTATGAAGGCGTTCATTGAACGGTATTGCGGTTAAACAACTCAATCGTGACCCCGATTAGTCTATATCGCCATTTTGACCCGAACAGGACCCAGGTGGCAAGTCGGTATTGGCAGTCAAGTCGTTGGTTCGACGACTCTGACAATCAACAGAATTGACGTTTCCTGGACACACGGCCTCGGAAATCCCCGTTTTTACGTCCTGCTGGACTCGTTAAGCCGAAAATTCGGGCCAGGTCTTCCTGGAGTGCGCAATTCGCCGCATCTGCCGCTTGAATCATGATCCATTGAGTGACACAATCTCAAACTTCCGGAATTGTCGGACGGATGCATCTCCGGATTAGCCATGCGCATGTAGTCTGGTCGGCGGCAGGTTTTCTGAACTTGGCCTGCCTGGCTGGGCGGCGTTTCACGGACGGAGTCCACCAAGGTCAGCAAAATCCACTTTGAAGAGTCCGAGGGCAACGATGAAGTTTCTTGAGGGACATACGGTCGGCATCGATTTAGGAACAACGTACAGCGCTATTGCGATGCTGGATCACGATGGCAATCCGCAGGTGCTGAAGAATGCGGATGGCCGAGATATTACTCCCTCCGTCGTATTGCTTGACGAAGACCGAGTCGTTGTTGGTCCATCTTTCGAACGTATTTCGGTGGCAAATCCGGAATCGATCGTTGAAGCGATCAAGCGTGAAATGGGTAATAAGAACTTCTACGTGGTCTATCAGAATAAGAAGCTGACCCCGGAGTTCATTTCTGCTCTGATTCTGAAGAAGATGAAGCAGGACGCGGAAAAAATCATTGGTCCGATCGCCAACGCGGTGATTACTGTCCCTTATTACTTCAATGATGTGCGCCGTAAAGCGACTCAAGATGCTGGCCGAATTGCCGGGTTGAATGTCATTGACATCATCAACGAGCCAACTGCCGCCACGCTTGCCTATGCCTGGAGCAAGGGAGAATTGGGGCGTGCCGATATCAAGGCCGAAGAAAGAACAATCCTTGTGTATGACCTTGGGGGCGGTACATTCGACGTCACCGTGGTTCGTTACACGCCGACAAGTTTCCGTGTTCTGGCGACTGACGGAGACGTAATGCTCGGAGGTCTTGACTGGAGTAAGCGGCTTTCCGATCACCTTGTGGAACAATTCAAACGCAAGTTTGGAGTGGACCCGAGTGAAGATCCGGAAACGATGCTGACGTTCCATCAGGAAGCGGAAGATGCGAAGCGTGACCTGAGTTCAAAGATGCAGGTTCCGATCAGCGTCTACTACAAAGGAAACACGTTGTCCGTGTCTCTTTCCCGTACTGAATACGAACGCATGACTGCGGATCTGCTTCAGAGAACGAAAGACACAACTGAACTGGTACTTCAACAGTCGGGTGTTTTGCCCGGTTCACTGGATGAGCTGGTTCTTGTTGGTGGTTCGACCTACATGCCAGTGGTTGAGCAGATGTTGCGTGAAGTTTGTCAACGAGAGCCATCGAGAGCACTGTTGCCAGAGCGAGCTGTTGCCGAAGGTGCAGCAATTCACGCGGCCATTCTTCAGGCTCGAAACGGAGTGAATTCTGGTGGCATCGTGGATGCTGTTCAGAAGCGACTGAACTCTGTGCGAACCACGGACGTCAACTCCCACTCCCTCGGGATCAAGATCAGCGATCCAAAAGACCGGACTCGCAAGATCAATCACATCATGATTCCGAAGAATTCACCGCTGCCCAACAATGTTAAGCAGCGGTTCGGAACAAACACGGACGGTCAGCAGAGAATCCATGTGGAAATTCTTGAAGGCGACGCAATCGATCCAGCAGCGTGTGAGCTGATTGGTGATTTCCGAATCACCAATCTTCCGCAAAGCCTTCCAAAGGGTTCACCGATCGAGATCACCTACTCGTACGATTCGTCCGGTCGAATCAGTGCCACAGCAAAAGAGTTGACAGGCAACAATGCTGCAAGTGCTGAAATCGTCCGAGACAGTGGTCTGAACGAAGGCGAAATTACAGATGCGTTGTCGACGCTGCAGAGCGAATACGACGTCGAGTAAAACCAGACTGCGTTAGCAGGATGAGACTAAATCCGGCGGACTTCCATCCGCCGGATTTTTTACGCGCTGGTCTCGGCAAAGTAGCGAGTACTCATGATTTCGCGACAGTTCCGACGCAACATCTGAGCAACACGCCGGCAGCCTATGTGCCAGGGCGAACGGGCCGAACGGGTGCCGGGCAACAGTCAATCGGGCAGACGTCGTGGTTGGCGGCGAATTGTCCAACACACTCCCGTGTCCCGCCGTGCAGCCGTTCCTGCAGGAGTTTCCGAATCATCGTGATGAACTGCGGATGGTTGCCGGGTGTTTTCGCACGAACCATCTGGATCTCTTCGGAATCACAGAGTCGCCGAGCTTCATCGTCGAGGTCGTACATGACTTCCATGTGGTCGGAAAGGAAACCAATTGGCGAGAGAACGACTTTGTTCACGCCCTGGTTTTTCAGGTTTCTTAAATGGTCAAGAATGTCTGGTTCCAGCCAGGGGTCTTCTGGCCGCCCACTGCGACTCTGGTAGACCAGGTCCCACTGCTCAGGGTCAATGCTTAGTTTCTCCGCCACAAGACGGCACGATTCTTTCAGTTGCTTCTCATAGTCCGAAGTTCGAGCCATGCTCATAGGAATACTGTGCGCTGTAAACGCGACTCGTACTGAGCTTCGCTGTTCTTGTGGAAACTGATCAATCGCATTGCCAACGACTTCCGTCAGAACATCAACAAAATCCGGGTGATTGTAAAATACTCGCAATTTGTCCACTTGAAGGCCGGCTGCGTCAGGATGTTTCAACGCTTCGGCGATGTTCTCTCGGTACTGCCGACAGCCGGAGTAGCAACTAAAACCGGATGTGACATAGGTGATTGCACGCTTGATGCCGTCTTGCTTCATTTGAACAAGCGTGTCCGTCAGCATCGGATCCCAGTTTCGATTCCCCCAATAGATGGGCAGGCTGATTCCGTTTGCTTCCAATTCCGTTCGAAGGGCGGCGATCAGCTCTCGACATTGCTGGTTGATCGGACTAACTCCACCGAAGTGGTAATAGTGCTCGGCGACTTCCAGCATTCGCTCCCGCGGCACGGGCTTGCCGCGCAGGACATTCTCAAGGAACGGTATGACATCAGCGGGTTTCTCTGGTCCACCAAAAGACAACACCAAAATTGCGTCGTACGAATTGTTTTCGTTGGTCACTTGAAAATCTCAAACGTTGAAATGCGAGGCAGAGAATCGGCGGGAGCAAATCCGCCACGAAGATAGCTGTTTGATAAGAAGTCTGATAACTCTTTTCGGAACCGAACGAATGAGGTTTATGTTCTGGTGATCGCAATCGGATCACAAAGTCGCACGGTCTCGAGGTCGAATGGTTTTTGCAAAGGCCTCCATGTGCCGAAAGTTATCACAATAAGTGGTGTAACGAAGTGACTGTCGGATTTCAGCCGTTAAAGCCTGCCCGCCTACAACGATCGCGCATCCAAACGTTGTAGCGATGTCAAACAGCACATTGAAATTCGCGATAAAACGCTCGGTGTCACGAATGGACGTCACACTGATCCACAAAAGCTGGGGGCGATCGTTCTCGATTGCCTTTCTGAGTGTTTCAAATGGCAGCATGTGCCCTAGTGATGTTGCTCGCCATCCCGCGTCGCGAAGAACCAGCTCCGCCATGTTGGCTGCCAGCGTGTAGGGATCACCGTCGAGTGTTCCGCCGATTGCTTTAGGACCTCCTGCTGGCCCAAGTCCAACAGCAAGTCGTAACTCATGCATTACGCGACAGCAGATTTCACAGGCTCGACGCTCCTGATAGACTTCCACACCACCGCAGCGCCACAGGTCGCCGATTTGATGGAATGTTGGAGAAATGATCGTATCACAAATGCTGGCGACGCTCATTCCGCTCAAAAAGATGTCAAGGATCACTCGCCTTGCGGTAACCTCGTCGCCCGCAATCATAGCGCGGAGAAATTCAGCCGGAACATCAGTGTCGGTGGCTTCAGATTTCCCCGTATCGGCTGGCAGTCCGATGATTTCAGGATTTGCCAGAGACCGTCCTTCATCGCGGACGTACCGCAGCACCGCGTCCAGTTGCAGACGCCGGTGTCCGCCGCCTGTCTTTTCCGCAGGAATCAGACCTTTATCAACCCATCGCTTGAGAGACGACTCGCTGACTCCAAGGGCGACGGCAACCTCTTTTGGTGAAAAGAACTGGCCCACGGTATTAACTCGCATCTGAATACGTGAAATGAAGAACCCTCTGAATATCTGTTATTTAGTTCGTTGTAGGTCATTGTTCCGGTTTGGCCAAAGTTGCACTCATGAATTTGAACGATTTTCCTTCGACTACCACTGGTCACTAAGAAATTTAGCACTAAAACGAACAAGACCATCAAGATAAAAGGACGTTTTTCGTTGATGAGCACGTTTCGTTAAGGTTCATCAGGGATAGTTTTCGCATGAAAATAGCTGTGATTGGCGGAGGGATTTCCGGGCTTACCTGCGCTTGGTTGCTTCATCCGCATCATGAGGTCACTCTTTACGAATCGGAGCAGCGGCCGGGTGGTCACAGCAATACCGTTGAGTTCAGAAACGCGGAAACCGATTTTCGTATCGATACGGGTTTCATCGTCTACAACGATCGAACGTATCCCAATTTCATGTCGCTGCTCAAGCAGCTTGGAATTGAGGGCACTCCTACTCAGATGAGTTTTGCTGTTCGATGTGATCGAACAGGAATTGAGTATTCTGGTTCGGGACTTCCGGGCGTCTTTGCGCAGAAGCGAAATCTGTTCAGGCCTTCGTTCCTCAGGATGGTGTCCGACATTTTGCGGTTTAATCGTCAGGGAACTCGGGATTCTGATCGCGTCTTAGCCTCCATGACGGTTGGCGAGTATCTTCGGGAGAATGGCTATGGCCGGGGATTTGCCGATCATTATCTGCTTCCGATGGGTGCTGCGATCTGGTCCTGCCCGACGGGTACCTTTGCTGATTTTCCGATTCAGTTCATTCTGGAATTCTATCGAAATCATGGCTTGCTGAGCCTCACGAATCGGCCACAGTGGTACACAATCCCTGGAGGTTCACGTTGCTATGTGGATCGCATGGTTGCCGCATTTTCTGATCGAGTCCAAAGTGGTGTGCCTGTGCAGAGTGTGAAGCGCCAGCAGGACGGTGTTGTCGTTGTTGCAGGTCAGGAGTCGGCGAAATTCGATGAAGTTGTATTTGCCTGCCATAGTGATCAGGCTCTTGCGTTGCTTCAGGATCCATCAAGTGTGGAATCCACAGTGCTGTCGGCATTTCCATACGAACAAAATGAAGCCGTGCTGCACACGGACCATTCCATCCTGCCGCGATGCCGAAAGGCATGGTCTGCCTGGAATTACCGAATCGGCAAAGAGAAAGGGACGCGTGCGACGATCTCTTACAATATGAATATCCTGCAGCACATCAAGTCTGAAAAGACGTTCTGCGTGACACTGAATGATACCGATCAGATTGCGCCGGATTCCGTGATCTCTCGCCATCTTTATTCTCATCCGTTGTTTACTGTCGAGCGGGCTTCCATGCAGGCACTGCATCCTCGATTGATTCGCAGCAATCGGACATCCTTCTGTGGTGCCTACTGGGGGAACGGATTTCATGAGGATGGCGTCAACAGTGCATTGGCTGTCTGCCGTCGCTATGGTGTTAAGGATATCACCGGAGCAATTGATGTGACGTTGTGTTCTTCGTCGGCGAATACCGAATGTGTTTCAGCGTCAGGGGTGACCTGTGCATAGCTGCATTTATTCGGGATTTGTGCGTCATCGACGATTCGTACCAGTGCGAAATGAATTCAGGTATTCCCTGTTTCAGATGTACCTCGATCTTTCCGAACTTCCTGAAGTTTTCGATCCGTATGCCATGTGGTCGGCCAGGCGTCCGGCTTTGGCGTGGTTTCGTCGAGACGATCATCTGGGTGATTCATCGCAGCCGTTGGACGAGAGCGTTCGAAATGAGATCGAAAGGCAGACCGGTCTTCGTCCGGACGGACCAATTCGTCTTTTGACCAACTTACGATACTTTGGCTACGTGATGAATCCGGTTAGCTATTTCTATTGTTTCGATAAAGTCACCAATCGACTTCAGACTGTCATGGCTGAGGTTCACAACACACCTTGGGGCGAACGGCATTGCTATGTTCTGAGTTCTCCTGTTAATCCTGAAAGTGGTTCAGTGAGAACGTTGTGGAATGACAAGGAATTTCATGTCTCTCCATTTATGGACATGAACATGCGATACCGCTGGCAGATGACAGAGCCCGGCGAGAGGCTGGCGATTCACATCGAAACTCATGTGGTTTCAGGTAATGACAAAAGTGCGGGAACGGTTGAACCCAGATCGGCCAGTGATCGGCTGTCAGGAACTCACCAGCCGTTTGATGTGACACTGTCGCTCCATCGAGAAGAATTGTCGGCGCGTACTCTTCGACGCGCGCTGATCCGGCATCCGTGTATGACTGCGAGTGTGACGGCAGGAATCTACTGGCAAGCTCTGAAGCTTTGGTGGAAAAAAGTGCCCTACGTTCCGCATCCGGAGAAACAACCGCCAGTCCATCATCCCTCAGGGGTCGCCGGCGCATCCTGAGCCTGGTATGATCGGGGAAATGATTTCCTGCGTGTGTTCAATATTCAGAAAAGTGTGTGTCTTCATCATCGGATTGCAGTCATGTCATCATCGTCTCCAAAACTATCTCCATTTGCCTGTGATCGCACGGTTTCCGTTTCAGAGATGTCGGATGCCAGTTCTGTGTCTTCAGGGGAGTCTGCCAATTCGGTTCCGTCGAAGCCGTTTCGTTCCTGGCTGTGTCTCGTCGAACGATTCTGCCGACGCATGCTTCGCAACAATCTTCAGCAGATCGCGACTGGACAGGTTGTGCTGGAACACGGTTCCCATTCGGAACGGTTCGGGAGTCTGGAAAATGCAGAATTGATGGGGCATTTGAGAGTGTTGTCTCCGAAATTTTTCCGTCGCATGGTGACTGGAGGCGGACTTGGCGCGGCTGAATCTTATCTGGAGGGTGAGTGGGTCTCCGATGATCTGACTGATTTGTTTCGCGTGCTGTTGAGGAATGAAGGTGTCCTGCAGCGTTTCCGTCTGTCACTTTTCAGTGTCGCGGGGCTGATGAGTCGACTGGAGCATTTTCGAAATCGCAATTCGCGGACAGGAAGCCGACGTAACATCCATGAACATTATGACCTTGGTAACGCTTTCTTCTCATTGTTCCTTGATCCCACGATGATGTATTCGTCCGCCCTGTTTCCCAGTGAACAGACTTCCCTGGAGCAGGCATCGCTTGAAAAAGTCGATCGAGTCTGTCGAACTCTTCAGCTATCAGCGGAAGATCACGTCATTGAGATTGGAACCGGGTGGGGAACATTCGCGATTCATGCCGCTGGCAAGTACGGCTGCCGAGTGACAACCACAACAATTTCCGAAGAACAGTATCGCATGGCGACTCAGCGAATTGAGGAGCAGGGGTTGTCGGACAGGATTACGGTGCTGAAGAAAGACTACCGAGATCTGACTGGACAATTCGATAAGCTGGTCTCCATCGAAATGATTGAAGCCGTTGGTCGACAATACCTGCCAGAGTACTTTGCCACTTGCGAGCGACTCTTGAAGGATAATGGTTCGATGGTGATTCAGGCCATTACAATGCCGGAGCAGCGGTTCGAACAATACAAGAATTCCGTCGACTTCATTCAGCGATACATTTTTCCGGGCGGATTCCTGCCGTCAGTGTCTGCGATGCAGAGCTGTGTTGCCCAGAACTCAACGTTCCGAATGTTGGGCCTGCACGATTTTGGAATGCACTACGCTCGCACACTGCGACTCTGGAACGAACGCTTTCATGAACGGCTTGATGACGTGAAAGCTCAGGGGTTCAGCGATCGCTTCGTTCGAATGTGGAGATACTATCTATGCTATTGCGAAGCCGCTTTTCTTGAACGCGCCATTGGAGTCGTTCAGGTGTTGTGGGCAAAACCCGGCTCAACGCTGGGGACCGTTGGGAGCAATGGCTGAGGTCCGCTATGTTTTTCGTCCGTCCTTGAAATTTCCGGCAAAGGCTGGCGTTTGCGATGTGCTCCGTGACGCAATTGCGGGGATGCAAATAACATCGGATGTTTTCGCTCGGTCATGTGTTGGGCAATTCCTCAGCCTGCCTTGAAAAGTCTGAAAGTCTGTTTGCAAAGAGTTCGTCTATGGCACTGATTCACGCCGTTGCACCGCTGATTGGACTTGCCGAAAAAGGCAGGTTGCCCGATGGTTTAGTTCGGATTGGGATTCGAAGTCTGCTGAAAGCTCGACTGAGGGAATTGCAGAGTCCGTCGCTGGAACAGTCCGCTGAACAGTTTCGACAGTTTCTTAGGGACGCGATGAATGGACCGGTCGCTTGCGTTCCGGAAAAAGCCAACGAACAACACTACGAAGTTCCCGCGGAGTTCTTCAGTCAGGTCCTGGGACTTCATCGGAAGTACAGTTGCTGCTATTGGACTGATGAAACAAAAACGCTCGACCAGGCGGAAGCCGAATCGCTGCGTCGCACATGCGAACATGCTGAGCTCAAGGACGGTCAGGAAATCCTTGAACTCGGCTGTGGCTGGGGTTCACTGAGTTTGTGGATGGCGGAAACCTATCCCAACTCGAGTATCCTTGCGGTGTCAAACTCCGCATCGCAGCGGGAGTATATTACCGAGCGGGCGAAACAGCTTGGACTGAACAACCTGAAAGTTCAGACGTGCGATATCAATGAGTTTTCGACAGACCGACGGTTCGATCGAGTTGTTTCCGTAGAGATGTTCGAGCATGTGCGCAATCATCCGCTACTGATGGAGCGAATCAGTTCCTGGTTGAATTCGTCTGGAAAGTTATTCGTGCACATCTTCTGCCATCATCGATTTGCCTACTTGTTTGAGGATGACGGTAACGCAAGCTGGATGGCACGGTACTTTTTCTCTGGCGGAATGATGCCCAGCCAGAATCTTCTGCTGAATTATCAGTCGCACCTGCAGCTGGAGAACCAGTGGTGCTGGGATGGAACTCATTATGAGAAAACCAGCAACGCATGGCTGCAACTGATGGATCAGAATCAGGAGGCGGTCACTGGTGTTCTGAAGTTGACCTATGGCAATGACTGGCGACTTTGGCAGTTTCGATGGCGAATGTTCTTCATGGCCTGCGCCGAGCTGTTTGGATTTCGCGGCGGGCGTGAATGGTTTGTGTCTCACTACTTGTTTCGGCAACGAGGCTGATTTGTGTCAACATTGCTGATTAACACGCTTGGACTTGCGCTGAGTTACGTTGTACTCGTGTGGCTTCTGAGTCTTATCATCGGTCGAGTGGGGATCATCGATGCCTTCTGGGGACCGGGATTTGTGCTCGTGGCGGCCTTGTGTCATTGGCTCACGGCCGATGTGAATCTGAACGACTCCCAGACGCTGCTTCTGGCGATGGTGGGTCTCTGGGGAACGCGGCTCGGCATCCATTTGTCGATCCGTGTGTTTAGTGATCCACATGAAGACCGTCGCTACGCGGCTATGCGATCCAGGTACGAGCCAAACTGGTGGATCAAAAGTCTAGGCATCGTTTTTCTTCTTCAAGGTTTGATCCTGTGGTTTGTGGCGTTGCCTGTAACGACATCCTATTTGGCTCCGGATCGTGAATCGATTCGCTGGATTGGTCCATTAGCAATCTTCTGCTGGGGACTTGGAGTCTTTTTCGAGGCTGTTGGCGATTGGCAACTCGCGAGATTTCGAGCTGTTCCGGAGAACAAAGGTCGCGTCCTGAATTCCGGCCTTTGGGCGCTCACTCGGCACCCAAATTATTTTGGAGACTTTGCCGTCTGGTGGGGACTCTGGTTGTTTAGCTTTGCCAGTGGAGCGCCGGTCTGGACGATAATTTCCCCAGTCGTCATGAGCCTTTTTCTGATGAAGGTCTCCGGCGTCACGTTACTGGAGAAGGACATTGTGGAGAGACGACCAGGATACGTTGACTACGTTAAATCAACAAACGCTTTTTTCCCCGGGCCGAAGCGATCTCCTGACAGGTCCACTTCTTGAACCGGCCACTTCTTGACCAGGCCACTTCTTGACCAGGCCGCGCGGCAGCGATTTCCTCGCACATGGCGTCCCGCTTCGAAATGGAGTTCCTTGTGAAATCAGAACGGGAAAAGATGTTGTCCGGCGAGCTGTACAATGCGCTGGATCCTGAGCTTGTTGCTGCTCGTGAACGTGCGCGGGATTTGCTTCACGACTTGAATTTGAGTCGCGAACGAGAGCAGCCTTTGAGGCGTCGATTGTTGACGGAGTTACTGGGAAGCGGTGGAGAATCCGTTTGGATGCAGCCTCCGTTTTACTGTGACTACGGCAGCAATATTTATCTGGGTGAACGTGTCTACTTTAACTTCAACTGTGTTGTCCTGGATGTTTGTGAAGTGCGGATCGGGGATTCCTGTTTCTTTGGGCCGGCGGTGCAAATCTATACCGGCACGCATCCTCTGGACGCAACACTTCGACGGACTCAGGAATTCGGGAAGCCTGTTGTGATCGGTTCGGATGTATGGGTTGGCGGCGGAGCCATCATTTGTCCGGGAGTAACGATTGGTTCGCGGTCGGTGATCGGCGCCGGTAGTGTTGTGACACGCAACATTCCTGATGGTGTCGTCGCGGCAGGAAATCCGTGCCGTGTTATGCGTGATGTCTGAATGGATGCTGGTGTTTTTCTGAAATTCAAGCGGCGATGGTGGCTCGTTCCTTGTGATGATAAAACACGGTATCCATGACGTGCCGTCAACGTTCGAATTTACCGCTTTGCCAGAACCCGCGACGCAAGAATTATGCCTGCTGTTTTCGACTATCACCACCGTGTTGTTCCCGAAGAAATTGACCGCGTTGGTCATGTGAACAATATTGAATACGTACGATGGCTTCAGGATGCCGCCATCGCGCACTCCGCTGCCCAGGGCTGGCCTACACGAGCTTACTACGAACAGGGGTCGGGCTGGGTCGTCAGATCTCACTTCATTGAATACCTTGTGCCCGCATTTGTCGATGACGAGATTGTGGTCCGAACGTGGATTGCCGACATGAAGCGTGTCACCTCCGTGCGTCGATATGAATTGATTCGACCGCTGGACGGTAAGAAGCTTGCTGTCGCTTCCACGAACTGGGCCTATGTGAAATTCGCAACACTGCAACCGTGTCGCGTACCACCGGAAGTCATCGGCGCATTTGAGATTGTGCCGGACCCCGACAGTTCACCGGCTGAATGAACGAACCGGATCCGCGTGTTTGCTCAATAACAGGGTGTGACAAGCGGAGCGCAGGCACACCAGCACACTTCGATGCTTGAATCAGGGCCGGGATTGCAACACACTGCGGATGCGTCATGTCTGACAAGTTCACCATTTGCAATTTCTGAGTAAGCATTCTGCCATGAAGTCCACCCTTCGCTTCGTTGTCCTGCTGCTCCTGTTGAGTCCGCTGTTTCATAAATCACCCGTTATGAATTCTGTGTTCGCGACCGAGGATTCGTTCCCGCTCAAGGCAAAGCGGATCCTCTTTCTTGGTGATTCCATCACTGCGGCAGGTGAGTTTGTCAACGCGATTGAGCTGCAGTTGCGACTGCAGTCGACCGACCCGATGCCGGAGATCATTAATGCCGGATTGCCCAGCGAGAATTGCACCGGACTCTCAGAACCCGATCATCCGTTCCCTCGGCCCGATATCCATGAACGACTGGAGCGAGCGCTTGCGGCGGTTAAGCCAGATGTTGTTGTGGCGTGTTACGGAATGAACGATGGCATCTACTATCCGTTTGGCGAGGAACGTTTTCAGCAGTATCAGACTGGCATTAACCGCCTGATTGAGAAAGTCCATGCTTCCGGAGCCAGGCTGGTTCTGGTGACGCCTCCTCCGTTCGACGCGATGCCTTTAAGAAAGGCCGGGAAGTTGTTGCCCGCTGGCCAGGACAAGTATGCATGGTTTGCGGTCTATGAAGGCTACGATCAGGTCATTCAGAAGTATTCCGAGTGGCTTATTCAGCAGAATGATCGCGTTGAAATGGTGATAGACCTTCATTCGCCCATCCTGACCTTCTGGGAACAGCAGCGCAAGACGGATCCCGACTTCACTGTTGCGCCGGATGGAGTTCATTGCAACAGCACGGGGCATCAAACAATCGCCGAAGTGATTTTGAAGGCCTGGGGTGTTGATTCGTTGGTGCCGGTCAGCCAGGAAATGGCTGCACTGGCCAACGAAAAGTGTGCAGTGCTGCACGATGCCTGGCTCAGTCATGTTGGCCATAAACGTCCCGGAACAAAAGCAGGATTGCCTTTGGCTGAAGCTGAAGCCAAAGCCGCTGAGATCGAGACTCGCCTGCAGCCGCTGATCGAGAAAGATCGTAAGACTCGTTAGTGTTTGCAGAAGTTCGTCAGCGACCGCGCTGCACAGTTTGGAGATTGTCGCAGCATATCGGCACCAGTTGTGGGATCATGTCGTTCCTCTTTGCGTAGAAGAAAATCCCCTGGTTAAAATCCTACCCGGAAGGGAACGATTGTCGCGAAGCTGCCACAGATGACGCTCAAAAACCTCAGAGCAACCTGTGAGTCAACAAAGTGTTAAGAACTGTACTTCGGCTTCAAGCCAGCGACCTAGTGTTGCAGGTTGGACAAGACGTCAAGCCGCTGCAACACCTCAGACCCAGAGGACAGTCAATCGGTGTGCCAGCCGCCTAACGGCTTGTTTTCGTTAGCAGCAGTATGCAACTGGAACACTCTCAATGCCGCGTGCATGTATCCCGGAGAATGAGCAACAGCGTCTGAACGCCCTGCGAGAATGCGGTGTACTTGACACGCAGGCAGAACGAGTGTTCGATGATCTTACGTCACTGGCTGCCAGGCTCTGTGATGTACCAATCGCCCTGGTAAGCCTGATTGACAGCGAGCGGCAGTGGTTCAAGTCCACGTTCGGAGTCAACGTAAAGGAAATGCCTCGGGATTCTGCGATCTGTGCACATGCAATTCTATGCGCTGAGCCGCTGGTCATTCCAAACGCAATCAATGACCACAGAACCTGCGACAATCCTCTGGTGGTTGGTGAAATGCACTTGAGGTTTTATGCGGGCATTCCACTTCTTACAGACGATGGATTTGTTCTTGGTACTCTTTGCATCATTGACACGAAGCCTCGCGACATCACCCCCACTCAACTCGCGGACCTGCAGTCTCTTGCGCTTCAGGTGGCATCGCAACTGGAATTACGAAGGCTCAATCTGGTACTGTCGAAGAGTCAGGACGAGCTTCAGGAAATCAACAGTCGACTGATTCAGATTTCTGCTTATGTACCGGGTGTTGTTTACCAATACGATCTTCGCCCCGATGGAAGCAGTTGCTTTCCGTATGCCAGCGAAGGTATGCGGTCGATCTACGGAGTTTCTCCGGAAGACGTGCGCGAGGATGCGTCCAGAGTCTTCGAGATGATTCATCCAGAAGACTATTCGGCAGTTGTTGAATCCATTTTGCGATCGGCACGAGAAGTCACACCCTGGAGGCACGAGTATCGTTCGCGACTTCCTGATGGTCGAGTTCGATGGCTTTACGGACACTCTGCGCCCAGCCGACTGCCTGATGGGACTGTTCGATGGCATGGAATCATTATGGATGAAACAGACCAGATTCAGGCTCGTGAGGAAGCATCGCTTGCTCGGTCGAGCATGCATTCTCTGGTGCAGGCCTCAACTCACGTCTCCATCATTGCAACGGATATGAATGGATTGATCACCGTTTTCAATTCCGGTGCCGAGCAGATGCTGGGCTACTCGGCCTCAGAGATGATTGGTATTCAAACGCCTGCGATGATTCATCGGGCAGATGAAGTGCAATCGAGAAGCGAAGAGCTGAGCCGAGAATTCGGTTACTCGATTGCTGGATTCGAAACCTTCGTGCATAAGGCAAGACTTGGTGGACATTGTGAGTCAGACTGGACTTATGTCAGGAAAGACGGGACGTGTCTGACAGTCAGACTTGTTGTCACTTCCATTCGCGACAAATCTGACGTGATCACCGGTTTTATGGGGATCGCCACCGACGTCACGGAAGCAAGATACGCTGCAGCAAAGCTCCGATTCAAACAGGAGCGTCTTGATATGGCGCTGACTGGTGGTGAACTTGGGACATGGGACTGGAATGTTCGCACGGGCGAAGAAATCTGGGACGATCGATGGGCCAGTCTGCTGGACGAACGACTTGAGGATCTCCATCAACATGTCGACACGTTTATGAAACGTGTGCATCCTGAAGACACGGCCAATGTGCAGAATCAACTTCGGAACCATTTCGACGGCCGGTCATCGATCTTTGAGGCCGAGTTTCGTGTTCTTCAGAAAAACGGTGAGTGGTGTTGGGTGCAGTCGCGCGGGCGTGTCATGCAAAGAGATGACGACGGTCGTCCAATGAGAATGCTGGGAACGATGGCCGATATTTCTGCACGCAAAGAGGCGGAATATGAACTTATTTCGGCTCGAATCAACTCCGATGCCGCCAGTCAGTCGAAGAGTGAATTTCTGGCCAATATGAGTCATGAAATACGCACGCCGGTGACATCCATTCTGGGATATTCTGAGCTTCTGGAAACACCTGGCCTTGGTCGAGAAGAATTCTCCGGGCATCTTGCCACGATCAAAAGTGCCGGACAGCATTTGTTGACGATCATCAATGATGTGTTGGATCTGTCGAAGATTGAAGCTGGAAAAATGACGATCGAACTGATTCAGCTTTCGCCGGTTCAACTGATTCGTGAAGTGATGGCGGCTTTGCAACCGCAGGCAACAGCCAAAAAATTATTGCTGCGTGCCCTGGCTGAAGGGCCTGTTCCCAAAGTGATTACATCTGATGCCGTTCGTCTGCGCCAGATCCTTATGAACCTGATGGGTAACGCGATCAAGTTTACAGATGTTGGCCATGTCACGCTGACGGTGCGACTTGTGTCTCCGTCGTCTGACGGCAATGCACGGATGGAATTTGAAGTGAGTGATACTGGTATCGGAATGACAAAAGAACAATGCTGTTCGCTTTTTGAACCGTTCATGCAGGCGGACGCGTCTACGACTCGACGCTTTGGCGGCACGGGACTTGGACTTTCAATTTGTCGCCGCATGGCTCATCTTCTGAATGGAGAGATTCGCGTCAAAAGCGAGCCGGGGCTGGGCAGCACATTCACTGTTGCATGTTCCACTGGCCTGCTGGGTGAAACAGAAGTGCCAAACTTCGGTTTATTAAGCGATCAGGCCGTGGTCGAAAAACGACCGCTACCAGAGAGCGGAGAGCTCAAATGTCGTGTGTTGCTTGCGGAAGATAATCCCGTCAACCGGTATTGCCTTGAGTCAATACTTCGACGAGCGGGCGCGATCGTCGAGACGGCGGAAAATGGTCAAGTCGCCTTTGAAAAGGCATTTGCGTCGCTGACGCTGCAGCAGAAAGACGGTCAACCATCGCTGGGTTTTGACATCGTCTTGATGGACATGCAAATGCCGCTTCTGGACGGATACGAGGCCACACGACGACTCAGGCAGCACGGATATTCCGGACCAATCATCGCGCTTACCGCACATGCCATGGCGGAAGATGAAAGAAAGTGCCTTGCCGCAGGATGCGATGAATTTGCCACCAAGCCGATTGAGCGGGCAGCCCTGATCGAAGTGTGTCGTCGCTGGATTGAAAAGGGAAAACAACTTCAACAGTCGGCAACCATCAGCAGCACCAGAACGATGGGGCAGTCCAGTGAGTTCGTTTGCTTTGATGTGATGGCGTTGAAATCAACACTGGATCATGACTCGGAAATCCTGAATAACGTCATCGGGTTGTTTCTCACCAACTCCGCCAACCTTCTCAAAGAACTGCATGAGGCGATTGAACTGGCAGACCTGACGAATGCGGTCCGCATCGCACATTCTTTAAAGGGGGCGAGCGGAATGATGTTTGCCACCGACGCGATGAACTCCGCGAGTGAAATGGAAATCGTTGCCCGAACAAACAACCTTCCGCCCGCTCGGTTCGCGTTTCAAAAGCTCAGTGCTGAGTTGGAAAAATTGACGACGGAAATGGTCAGCCTGGTTGTTGGTCCGTCTGACACATCGTGTGAAACTCGGGATTCAGAATTCGTTGCGATCCTCGCCCCTGGCTTGATATGAGGGAAATTGCCCACCAATCCTGACATCCAAAATGTACGTATTGATGATCAATTTCTGCGCCCTGTCCAATTGGGTAGTAGAATTTCGAACCGTCATACGCAAAAGCGTATTCTCATTCTCAGGCAGAATTTCCCGATGGCATTAAGTACAAAGAGCATCGAAATACTTGTCGTGGACGATTCGGCGATGGAACGTCTGCTTGTCAGTCAGGTCCTTCGCCAGGATCCCGTTTTTCGTATCACGGCTGTTACGGACGGATGGGAAGCGATGGACTTTGCAAGAAGTCGCCGTCCCGATGTCGTGGTCACAGATCTGCGGATGCCCGGGATGAATGGACTGCAGTTAATCGAAAATCTTCAGAGCTGCGGACACACGATGCCTGTCGTGCTGATGACCAGCTATGGTTCTGAAAAACTGGTTGTGCAGGCCCTGAAAGCTGGAGCGGCCAGCTACGTGCCGAAACTCAATCTGGAAAGCAGCCTCGTCAAGACGATCAACCGTGTTTTGTCGATGACAGCCCAGCGAAGATTCCAGCAGCCCATGGTTGATGAATTGACAATTTCGGAATGGTGCTTCGCTCTTGAGAATGATCCGGCTTCTGTGCCTCATCTCATTAGTCACCTCCTTGATTTGGTAGTTCAGCTGAATGTGGCTGGTGGAGCCCGGGCCGCAAAAATCTGCCGAACGCTGAAACGAGTTCTCTCCGATGCGACAGTTACAGGCACTCTGGAGATCGATGGTGAGTTGCGTGGACTTCTGAATTGTATGCCGTTGGAACCTGGCTCAGAATTCGTTGCAGTTTCGTAGCATCACAAGACTTTTGCAGGTTTTTTTGCAAACATTGAAACTCAGGAGAAGCACTGTTGGCAATTGTCCTGGAATCAACGAATCACTCCTGCTGCAATCTGCCCGGCGCACTTGCCAGGCTTGGCGACGATCAGGACCTGCTTTGTGAGCTTGCTCGATTGTTTGTGGACACGCTTCCTGACCGCATCAGGGATCTGACTTCTTCTATGGAAGCCGGTTGTCCCCAGGCAGTTAGCGATGCCGCTCATTCGCTGAAAGGATCTGTGCGATACTTTCTTGCGGAAAAAGCTTACGACATGGCTCAGGCACTTGAGCTATTGGCTTTGTCCGGGACGAAAGCCGATATTGAATCATCTGCCGAGAAATTGCTTCGCGAAGTGCAAAGACTGGAAGCCGAACTGGTCAATACTTACTTTCCAAAGTAAGTGACTCTGGCAATGTTCCCTGGGTCATGCAGGAACATCAATGCGTCTCTCCGGGCATGGTGCCTATTGCTGATCGGCAAAGTAGAAGTAATTCCGCAGACTTCGAGCAAGTCCGGGGCGGTTCACATAATTCGGCCAGAGATGCCCGGCTCCGATTGTTGCAGAGACGTCCCAGTTATTTGTTTTGGCACTCCACACGCCCTGCTCTTTCCGATCTTTTGTCGTGAATCCCACGCACCCCAGCGCGCGGCTGGAACCGATGCCTCGCAGCGGATAGATCATCAATGCAGGATCTTTTCGATTCGTAAGATTTATCAGGCACTCGGTGCAGCAAAGGGCTCGATCAAAGCGTTCGCCTGGATTCAGCCAGTCATGGTCGATGGCAGATGCCGTATAGACTGCGCGAATGCGGCGTCCGTCACAGCCCGGAGTGCAATGTCGGTAACCTTCAACCGCACCACCCCCGAGCAGATGTAGCGAAGAGGAGATCACTCGGGTTCCGTGACTGTGCCCAATCAGGCACACAGGACTTTCGACTGGCAACTGCTTGATCAGGCTTGCCAGATAAAATCCGTTACGGCTGGCTCGCTTCCCAAGAACCGCCACATCGATACTGGCGAGAGCGGAAAGTGGGCGATCACTGGGCCACGAAAAGTAGATCATCTGAAACGGCATCCCACAAGCGCCGGACATCAGCCATCGCCAGGTGTCGCGTGATTCCGGACAGACGCTGGGGGAATCCATGAAGCTGCCGTGCACGACGATGCAGATCGGGACTCCAGGGATCAGGGATTGTTGCAGCTCATCACAGTTCGAATTTCGATAACCAACACATTCATCAAATCGAGTCACTTCGGGACAGAACTGAAGTAGTCCGTTGTCGAAGGACTGCGGTGATTTCCATGAACTGACGATCCAATAACCCGGCGCTGGTAACGTGATTTCAGATGTTACCAGGGATTCAGACAACAGCAGAGATTCGGCTGTCGAGTCAAATGATTCCAGTGGAGCAATAGGAACTGGCGGTGGAATTTCCAGTGAGGGGATCGGCTCTATCAACTGCTCCTGCGCGAAGCTAAGGCCTGCGCAGCAGATTAACGAGCATGCAACACAAAGACTTCTTGCGGAAACTGCAAGCCTGCGACCCAGGAGTTGAAAGGTAACCATCTGATCCACCTGAAGAACGAATGACTGCGGCTCTTCCGTGAAAATCAGATCCATCAGTTGTCACTGGAAACCTCTCCGGGTTTTCAGGGTCGCGGGACATCCGACGATTAGTTGGCCGGAGACTCTGCGACAACTCAACTGATGGGCTCGGTGGAAGATTCGGACACTTGTGAGACGCCCTTTGAGTCTATTCTGCGATTTTTCAGATCGAATCCAGAAGGGTAGAGCGACCTGAACACATTGTCGATTCAATCGTGTCGAACAAACAGGTTGCCGGGCAGTCGACGAACCAGTCGACGCATCTCCAGAACTGTTAAGGTTGCAAGAACTCTCGATGTTTCAATTCCGGCATCCCGCAGTAATTCATCAATGTGGACTGGCTGCACACTGATAAGATTCAAGACCTGGGATTCAAGCGGGTTCAGAATCAGTTCGCGCGGCGAGTGAATAGTGACTGCACTGCTTGTCGAGGTTGGCATTGGCAGTGGTCCAAGCGTGCTTAAGACGTCGTCGACGTTTCGAACCAGCGTGACACCGTCTCGAATCAACTCATGGCAGCCTTCGCTGGCGAGACTATCAACCTGCCCGGGTAACGCGAACACTTCCCTGCCCTGCTCCATTCCATGTCGAGCCGTATAAAGTGCGCCGGAATTTCGAGTGGCTTCAACCACGATGACACCCAGACAGAGTCCACTGATAATTCGGTTGCGCTGGGGGAAAAGCCCAGGGAGCGGCCGTTGATCAATGGGCATCTCGCTTAGCAACGCGCCCTGCTGAGAAATTTCTGCCGCAAGTTCTTTATGTTCTGGCGGGTAGATGTCGCGAACGCCGCTGGCAAGTACGGCCAGCGTTCTGCCACCTGCCTGCAATGCTCCGCGATGGGCGGCTGCATCAATACCTCTGGCCAGACCGCTCACAATGGTAAAGCCCGCGCGAGCTAGTCCCGCAGCCAGGCGTTCGGCATTCCGTCGACCATAGGCTGTGCAGCGTCGAGAACCCACGATGGCAATTCCCAGTTCGTCCTGTGGCAGCAGGATGCCGCGTCGATAAAGGATGAGAGGGGCATCGCAAATTTCCGGCAGTCGCCTTGGATACTCGGGACTTCCCTGAGGAATTACGTCGACATTGATTTGACGACATTCCTCCAGAACATTTTGTGCCTGCGTGAGCAAACTGGAGTCGGTCAGAGATTTCGCCGTTTTCGTTCCGACGCCTCGAACATTCATCAACGCTTCGATCGGTTGAGCGAACACATTTCGAGCAGTCTCGAATTGTTGCAGCAACGCGGATTGAATCTTTGGACCGACTCCATCAGCCAGCGACATTGCAATCGCATAAAGCAGGTCTTCAGAATGCCCGGGTGATGTCATGGGGGATCACTCTTCAAACCGCAATGGATTCTTGAAGGAAGGTTCCTGTCTGAGGACTTTGCCGTCCTGAACGATACAGACAAGCTGAGGGGGCGAAGACGTAGAAAGACGAATGCCGGTCCAGTCTGATGACTGCAACTGATAGATAGCAAGCGTCGCCGGTGGGACGCTGAGGCTCTGTTCGGCCCAGTGGCACATCAATCCTGCGATTCCTGGATTATGGCCGACAACAAGTACGCTGGATTCTTCAACGGGGGACTCCATTCGAATGCATGAGGCAAAGGAGTCGGCCGTTGCATTGTAGAGTCCGTCGAGAAAGACCATGGTTGCCGCTGGACAGACTCCGGAAGCCACGAATTCGGCTGTTTGACGGGTTCGGATGGCGGACGAGGCAACGATCCGATCGATTTGAATACCGAGGGCTTTGAGGCAGGCCCCAGTCCGCTGTGCCGTTTCGCAACCATCGTCTGTCAGGCAGCGATCAAAGTCGGACAGAGTTGTGTGGCCATGTTCCGCTTCCGCATGTCGCATCAGGAGAATTGTCTTCAACATTTCGAGCTCACTCAGGAAGATTGAATTCTTTGCAGGGCAGATTGTACACTCCCATTCAGTTCGTCAACAGTATTACCCGGCGGCGAATCTGCAGGCTTGTTTGCTGCGTTTTGAAATTTTAGAGTCGTCCTGAACCATGTGAGGCTTATTCATGCTTGATCGACAGGCGTATTACATTCGTGAACATGTTGGCTTCCTGAAATTCTCGGACACCTATGATATTCTTGATCCGGACACTCAGGAACAACTGGGGATCGCTAAAGAAAAGCCGGGGGCGATGATTCAGGTTCTGCGATTTCTGGTTAACAAGAAACTCCTGCCGACAAAAGTCTTTGTCTATCAGGGAGCGGATTTCGAGAACCAGTCCAATCTCCTGTTTTCGATCGAACGAGGAATGACGCTGTTCAATGCGAGAGTCAACGTCTTAGATGAGAATGGGCAGATCGTTGGCTGGTTCAAGAGCAAGTTCTTTTCGCTTGGCGGCGCGTTTCGAGTCTTCGATGCAAACGGAACCGAAATCGCCCTTGTCAAAGGCGACTGGAAAGGACGCAACTTTCGATTTCTGGATCCACAGCAGAACGAAATCGGAAAGATCTCTCAACAGTGGGCGGGCTGGGCGAAGGAAATGTTTACATCGGCCGACCGTTATGTGATTAGCCTTAACGAGCAGCCTTCGGCTGGCAAAGCCATTTTGCTGCTCGCCGCAGGATTGGCGATTGATACGGTATTCAAGGAATCAAATTCCTGAGAACTGACTGAGGCCAGCGATGCCATCGGATGAAGACTTCACTATTGCTTCGCTGTTGCAGCAATGGCATTTGTCTGGTGTTCGAGCGGTTTTCGTCGATCAATCTGGTGAACTCTTGTTTGGCGATTGGCGCTTGTCGATTAAGACCTCGGACGTTTGCAGGAATCAGCCAACGTTGACGCGAGGATTGCCTTGGATTCCTGAAGAGTGTTCAAGGCGATGGCTGGGAGATCGACTGTTTTTCTTTCCAGACGGTGTTCCTTCGCCTCGCCGAATCTCGATCGCAACATCTCGATTGAGGCAGCGACTGGATTTGGAAACGTGGTGGTTCGACCTCCTTCGTACCGTGGTTCTGCAATGCGAGCTTGAGTCAGAAGCTGTTGTTGTTGCGACAACCACGGCGGCTAGTGATGCCGTTTCGCGGGCTGCGCAATTATTCTGCCGACCGGTGATCCGTTTTGAAATCAATTTGCTTTCGCAAGGCAATTCACTTCGTGATCTTGCGGAGTGGTACCGTGTTTGCCGAAGTCTGGTTCCCGCACGAGAGCCAACGGAACCGTCGCAGCTTCATTCGGTTTTCAATGTGCTGGTGTCCCCGACGATACCTGCGTCGGAAGATGGCGGCCGATTGCAGTTGTCGCACCAGAAAAGCTCCGAGTTTCCGCTGAAAGAATTTTCACACATTCCACTTGGTGACAGAATTCTGTTCGCTGCGGCCAATCGGCTTCATATTCTTTCTTGTCGCGACAACGGAAATGTTGCGAGTCTGGTGAATCTCCACCTGTCGGATGCGGACCGCAGCGACACGCCTGTGTTGATTGCTGCTGATGCCGATATGCAACTTCCGACGGCTGTCGCAGATCTGTCAGACGGATGGGTGCCGTGGCTTCTTGAACCGATCAATCCCGAAACCGCGATCCATCGTGATGGTTCCGAAACACTCCTCGATACTCGAAGGACCGGTAGACCATCAAGTCGCAAAGATCGCACCTCGTGTCCATTATCGGATCCCGAAGACTGGCTGCTCCATTGGACTCGTGCGCAAGCGGGACCGTGGCCAGGCGAGTCTTCAGAAGAATACTTGGATGCTTTAATTCTTCAGACTGCTTCGGCCGAACGGTCTGCGATGGCGTCGCTGTTGAGGATCATCTCGGACAGAAGGCTGCTGGCATCCTCTGAAGGCATCCGTGGTCGGCATTCGGTTGTCGCATTTACGGAAGTTCCCCTTCGCGAGTTTCGTGAGCGGCGAATCTTCCGTCGTCATCGCCATCGGTATGACTTTGAGCCGTGGGGTGTTGCTATTCGGAAAACAGATTTACAGCAGGCGGGTGCTCGGCCTGTGACCTATGGAGAGTCTCCTCATTGGAAGACGCTGACTCCGGAAGAACAGCCCTATTTTCAGAAAGTGTCGTTCGGTGGGGCAACCAATAATTATGCGGAACGGGAATGGCGGAAGGTCGGAGACGTCAATCTGTTGCAATTCAGCAAAGAGTCGGTTTTTATCTTTGTGGACAATCAGACAGCAGCAAATCTTGTATCACGCTACAGCCGCTGGCCTGTCATCGTTGTTCCTGAAGACACGACCTCGCCGAAATTGTGCTGATTGGTTGCTATTCGGCAACATCACTATTCCAGCGATTGCTGAATGGAATATTGAGTCGAAGGGAAAATGTGTCAGGATAGCTCACATAGGCAACGCGAGCGAAATTTATTAACCATTCTCGACCTTCCGGAAGACAGAACCCCGGTCATGACTACTGACTCCCGATCTACTCCTGATTGCGAAATCACATACACGGCACTTCGATCTGCATTTGTGTTAACACTCGACAGCCTTCTTCGCTATTCGCTGGATCCGGAGTCGCTTTTCGGCACTCGCATTGGATTCATGTCGTGTTTTCCGATGTTGAATGGAACCGCTCCTCAGATTCAGTTGGAATTTCTCTTCAGAACATGGTCTCGTATCCAGAACGAGTCAACTTCCTCGCTCGACCTGCTCGACGACCTGGTTTTGTATGCGGCCTATGAATCGTTAGCCCAGGTAACGACAGACAAGAAAAACCATTCGCTGAATGTTGCCCTGCGCGGCCCGAAGCGACTTTCCTCAGAATCGGATGTCTGGCTTCATTCCAAGGTTCGCTGCTTTCAGATTTCGTGGGCAGGACCGGTCAAAACGCAATTCCTTCGCGAATTAAAGGAAATTGGGGATCCCGGCCCATGGTTTGAATCTGAAATTGAACAGAATTGCGGCGAAAACCGTGAAGAATTGATGGAAGTTGTCGGCCGCTGGCACGCTCAGAAAAATGTGCTCTTGGGGTCTGAGGGACTGTTGACGCAGGACGAGCAGGATATCCTTCGAGCGTTTTTTGAGGAACATCCGGGCCTGGTGAGGTAACACGGCGTTACGGGCGAGTATCATGCGGAGCACCGGCTGATAGTCTTGCTTTTGTGAGAGAGCTGGTAAGCGATCGAATTAAAGTTATTGGCTGAACAAAGGATCTGCACTCATGGCGAAGAAGAAGGCTACAAAAAAAGCAGCCCGTCCCGCAAAATCAGCTGCTAGAGCCTCATCCACGTCCAAAGTGGCTCGTAATGTGGTTAAGAAGAAACCGGTCGCAAAGGTACCCGTGCCGAAGCCGGCCGCTCCGCGAAAGCCGGTCGTTGTTAAGGTTCCCGTTGTTGAAGCGGAAAGTCCTGCTCGTAAAAAGGGCGTCCGAAAGGCGACCATTACGACCGGCATCCGAGACGCGAAGCCTGTTCGAAAGCTGGGACGCTCAAGAATTCCGATCGATGCTCCACTGGATGTTGTTTTCCAAAACGATATGCAGGCTAAAGAGGCGTTTATGTTTCTTGGCATCCACTCAATTCGAGAACTGGAGCAATTCAATCCGGACGATCTGGTGTTGCGACTGACTGGACCAGCGAAGTTGACCGTCGGACGTATCCGAAAAATTCTGGCTATGAATAATCGATGTCTGACTGGCGATGAGGAATTTGCACTTGAGTTTCAGGAACTCCTGAGTCGCCCTCGCGAGTAAGCACAGTGGGCTATTGACAATCTTACATATAAAGCGGGACGAGTCTTCGGATTCGTCCCGCTTTATTTTGTGGACGCCATCCGCGACTGAGTCGGGCAATTCACTTGCTGGCGCTGCGTGCTGGTGAATTTCATCTGCCGCTCGACTTAAAAGTCTACGACAAAACTCCGAGTTCTGTCAGTGACGCTCTGAGTAGTTCCGTTGTTGTGTAAAGACGAGCGTTGATGCCGAACGTTTCTGCCTTGTGAATGTAGGCCAGGATGTCGTCGGTGTAAAAACACTCCTTTGGATCGCAATTCGCCTTTGACAACGCGACTTCAAAGATGTGATCTTCTGGCTTCAAGGCTCCAGCTTCGAACGACGTGACGCGGTCGTCCATCAATTTCAGGACGTCATAATTGCGTTCGATAAAATTCAGATGAGTAATGCTGGTATTGGAAAGCAGTACAAGCCTGACGCGAGCCTGTTTTAGTTCGTGCAAGACGGGGACGATGGATTCATTGAGCCAGAATATGTTGGCGGCAGCATGACGGAGGGCATCAATGTCCAGCGTTCTATCAGCAGCCTTGCAGAAATCATCGTGAAACTGTTCTTCGGTAATTTCGCCGCGTTCCAGTTTCCACTGTCGGCCTTCGTCCAGCAGAAAGGTCTTTGTCTGAGCTTCACTCCACCCGCAAAGATCGGCAATGTTCTGGCACATTTTTTCATGCGAGAAATAGACCAGTACGTTGCCCATATCGAAGAAGCACGTTTTGATAGTCATGAGCCCGGCGCAGTCAGAGACAAGGAGACTAAGATCGCAAATTCAGATGGCAGATTTGGTTCGAGAGAAACTCAGATAAATAAATCAGCCAAGCGCACGGCTAATGACGCCCTCAGTCGGGCTGGATGCCGTGGCATACAATTTCTTCGGTATGCGACCTGACAAGACGGCGTGCCGTCCAGCTTCGCAGGCTTGCTTCATTGCAACCGCCATCCTCAGCGGATCGCGAGCGCTGGCGATTGCGGTGTTCAACAAGACGCCGTCACAGCCAAGTTCCATTGCGAAGGCGACATCGCTGGCGGTGCCGACGCCAGCATCAATGATTACCGGGTAGTCAGGATCGTTCTCTTTCAGATACTCGAGACAAATTCGAATATTGTTTGGATTCAACACACCCTGGCCGCTGCCGATCGGACTTCCGGCCGGCATGACCGATGTGGCTCCAGCCGCCTTCAGGCGTCGAGCAGTGATTGGATCGTCGGAGGTATAACAGAGCACCTGAAAGCCATCGTCGACCAATTGCTGGCAGGCTTCGACAGTCGCCACAGGATCCGGCAGCAACGTTCGAGTATCGGCCAGGACTTCCAGTTTCACCCAGTCGGCTCCCGGATTTTCGAGCCCTCGAAGAATCTCGCGTCCCAGACGCGCCACACGGATCGCGTCTTCCGTGTTGAAGCATCCCGCAGTATTCGGAAGAATTGTGTACCGCTTCAGATCAATGAAATCCAGGATGTTGCGACCAGCGGCATCCACAAGTCGCTCGCGTCGAACGGCAACAGTGATCACGTCGGAGCCGCTTGCTTCAAGGCACTCCTGCATCAGCTCAAATGTTGTGTACTTGCCTGTACCGACAATCAGGCGAGAATTCAGCGTGTGAGTTCCCAGGACAAGCGGCTTGTCAGGAGGCAGTGTGGTCATTGCAATTACACTTTCAATGGCGTTGGTTTGCCGAGAATCAGAAGTGAATTCCACGGCACGGCGATAAAGGTCTTCTCAAGCAGTGCTGAGCGAAAAGGCGGCGATGATTGAGTGATCGTCAGATATGTTGCATTGACATTGTGGCACGAGAGCAAAGTCTCATGTCTTCAATTTTGAAATTCAAGTTCTAAGCTGCATGGGCAGTCTTCCGTGCTTAGCCGCCGCCCACAAGTGTGACGATTTCAATCTGGTCGCCTGATTCAAGTTGACACGCTGCGTGCTGTTCTCGCGGCACCACTTGACGGTTACGCTCAACAGCGCAGTAGCGATTTTCAATCTTCAGGTCGGCCAGCAGGTCGGCTATTGTCCATGATGCAGGAATCTGTCGCGACTCCCCGTTGATCTGAATATCCATTGTTTCAATTGTTCTCTATTAAGACAACGACGGCTAAGACAAAGTCGGCCTGGACCTGTGCCGTGCCTGCAAGTGTTCGCCATAAGAATGACGCGCATTATATCGGACGGAATTCAGATGTCATCTTTGGCTATGGGGCCAATTGAAGGTCGGTTCTCATGGCTGATTGTGCTCACGTGGTCACAATCAGATCGCCAAAAAATGTCTTTAATGCGGTCAATATGGATCTGGTTGTGGTTTGGCCGTCAATGATTTTTCGCCTGCACGTTGATAGGCCGTTCCTGGCAAACCCTGAGCGAAGCCACATTATTTGCCCTCGCGAGGGTTCCCGCTTGCCGTGTCTCCATGATAAAATCGTGGCCTCAAATTCGATCAAGTCAAAATTGCTGATAGCAAGGTCTTGTGAAATGGATTTCCATAAAGTCGCACGGAGATGCGTACCTCTTGTTCTGACAGCAGCGATTGCGGGCTGCCCGGCACCGTCTAAAATGAAGGAGGCTGGTGAGTTTGCTGCTGCCGAAAACTACTCGTCGCAGGCCCCCGTCACGTTTACTGATAAAGAGTCCTTACAGAGCGGGACGGGTGTCATGGATGATGACGCCCCGACCGAATTTCTGGAGACGGAATCCGGGCTAAAGTATCGAGTGCTTCGCCGGTCCGACGGAAAGAAGCCGACGGCCGACAATTCGGTGACGGTCAACTACCGAGGATGGCTCGATAGCGGAAAAGAATTTGATAGCTCCTACAAACGTGGAGAGCCGATCTCCTTCGGTCTCGATGGTGTGATTCCCGGCTGGACGGAGGGAATGCAATTGATTGGTGAAGGCGGGATGATTGAATTGTGGATTCCGTCACGCCTGGGCTACGGAGCCGCTGGCTCTCCTGGTTCTGTTCCGCCAAATGCGACCCTGCATTTCGTTGTCGAACTTATCCGTGTGAAGTAGCGCAGCCGCGTTCGTTCTTGGTCGTTGCGTGGCCGTTGTACAACTGTTGTTGTGATCAGCGCAGCAAACCGCAATCAAAGTCCGGAGCTGCGCCCCCAAATTGGGCGTTTCTGGAGGCCGTTATTCTGGTGAGCAGGCCCGGAATTTCCTGTCCTCAGCATTGGTTTGCGGCTTCGTTATTGTTTGTCGGCGATGGTCTTGTTATTTTTGCCCATACTGTTGGAACGGTTTTCCACTCAACAGCCCCCAAATTGCCCACCTCGATCGCTACCCCGCCTCAAGAACCAGGAACGCAACTCATGCTGCTGACCATGGGGACCGTCCGCCTAAAAAATTGCGGTATCTTTGCTGCATCGTTTTTTCTGCTCGCGCTAGGCTGCGCCGATTTGGTGCTGTCTGCCGACTTGTTGCCACCTGAGACTCGTGTCGCATCGGCCATTGACCATTACATCGCCGAACGTCTCGCTGCATCCGGCGTCGCGGCTGTTGCACCTGCGGACGAGCTGACTCTGTTGCGTCGTACCACGCTTGATCTGGCCGGCCGTGTGCCGACACAAGCGGAACGCACTCTGTATCTCAGTCAGCCCGAGTCGGAGCGACGCGCGTTGTTGGTCGATCGGTTCATGCAATCTCCAGACTTCGATTTTCATCAACGAAACTGGCTGGACGAAACGCTGTTAGCGAACCAGCCGTACAACGACGAGTTCCGAAGTTATCTTCTGGCGGCTGTTCAGCAGCGCCGTTCGTGGGATGCAATTTTTCGTGACACGATGAAAGCCCATTTACCTGACGGACCAGACAAAGGTGCCGCTCAATTTCTGAAGAGTCGCGTGCGTGAACTTGATGATCTCACCAACGATACGGCAATCCTGTTTTTTGGCGTGAACATCAGTTGTGCCAAATGTCATGATCATCCCCTGGTCGCGGACTGGAAGCAGGACCACTTCTATGGTCTGCAGGCATTCTTTCAGCGAACGTATCAGACACGCAAAGTGAGTTCTCTGGCCGAGCGTCCGTTTGGTGAGGTCAAATTCAAAACGGTCGATGGCGAAGAGAAGAAAGCGGCGTTCATGTTTCTGACCGGTGAAGTCGTTGCCGATCGGACATTGCAGGTTTCTGACGAAGAGCGAAAGCAACTGGAAGAAAGAGTTCGAAAGTTAGAACACGAGGATGTTGAAGCTGAGGTTTATCTTCCCGATTTTCGTCCGCGCGACGAATTTGTGGAAGTGGCTTTACGCGACAGCAAGGAACATTTTTTCGCGAAGAATATCGTCAATCGAACGTGGGCCAGGCTTCTGGGTACTGGTCTCGTCGATCCGCCCGATCAAATGCATAGCGGCAATCCTGCCAGCCATTCGGAACTGCTGGCATGGCTAACCAACGATCTTGTCGCCAATGGCTATGACCTCCGCCGTTTGATTCATGGGATTGTGTTGAGCGAAGCGTATGCCAGATCAAGTGAATGGACGTCTGGGTCAGAGCCTCCGGCCATGAGTGCGTTTGCTGTCGCACAAGCTCGTCCCATGACACCCCGACAATTCAGCGCATCGTTGCAGGTGGTGGTTCGAAATTCAGAAAGCTGGCCATCGACTGACAATGTTGACGAGTGGGCAAAGCGAAGAACGGATCTCGAAAATCAGGCCAATGGCTGGGTGCGTCAGTTCGAACAGCCGGTAGAGAATTTTCAAATCGCTGTCGACGAAGCGTTGTTCTTCAGCAACAACGATCGAGTGCAAAATGATCTTCTGCGTGACTCTGATGATCGGTTGCTCGGGCAACTGAAAAAAGTCGACGATCAGAGTCAGGCGATTGAGCTGCTTTGGCAGACAGTGCTGAACCGACAGCCTCGACCCGAGGAAGTGACAGAGGTCGATTTGTGGCTGAACAGAATTCCCGAAAAGAAAGATGAATCTCGCCGACAACTCCTGTGGGCGCTGCTGGCGGGGCCGGAGTTTCGGTTCAATCATTAAGACTTCCAGAGGCTGTAAGAAACCTGATAGACGCCATTTGCCTGGCATTGGTTCCTCATACAAGGATTTCGCCATGAATCTCGATCGGTTATCCGGCATTTGTGTTCCATCTCAGCACACTGTTTCTCGCAGAGGATTTCTGTCCAGCGGCGCGTGGAGCACGGCCGGGGCTGTTGGTGTTGCCGGTTGCTTTGCGGCGGACATGGGACAGATTCACGCATTGCGTTCGGAGGAAGTTGCCAGTGAACTGAAAAAGCAGGACAAGCGAGTGATTCTGCTGTGGCTGGCCGGAGGTGCAAGTCAGTTCGAGACGTGGGACCCAAAACCTGGTGCAAAAACAGGAGGTCCGTTCCGCGCGATTCAAACCAATGCCACTGGTGTTCACATCAGCGAACTGCTTCCGGAGTTGTCTCAGCGAATGCAGCATACGGCCATCATCAGATCGCTCAACACAAAGATCGCTGACCACGGTGGCGGTGCAGATCTGATGGAAACCGGTCGCCTGAAAGATCCTGGCATTCGCTACCCCGACCTTGGGGCCGTTGTTGCGCGGGAACTGGGTCGATTGGAAAGTAAGGTCCCCGACTATGTTTCTCTTTACACAGAGACCGAAGGCCGTCGCAAAGGGACCAGCGGATTTCTCGGGGCTCGGTACGCTCCTATGTTTTTGTCGGAGAGTATGATTCCGCCAAACATCGAGAGACTCGAAGCCGTTTCGGAGATCGATCACAAGGATCGAGCTGCGCTGCGAGACGCCTTGGGGCGACGCTTTGCAAACGCTCGCAGGAACCATTCGGTCGATAGTCAAAATTCTGCTTATCAGCGCGTTCACGGTTTGATGGCCAGTGCAGAACTGTTTGATATCTCGAAAGAACCGGCAGACGTCCAGGCTCGTTACGGACCAACTCAGTTTGGTCATCAGTGTCTGATTGCTCGCCGCCTGATCGAAGCCGGTGTTCCGTTCGTGAAAGTGGCGCGAGCGTGGTGGGATAGTCATGGTCAGAATTTTGAAACACATCAGGAGCTCTGCGCGGATCTTGATCATTCGATGTCTGTATTGCTGGATGATCTGGATCAACGCGGTCTGCTGAAGAATACACTGGTGATTACGCTTGGGGAGTTTGGTCGCACGCCTCAGATCAATTCCAGTCTGGGGCGAGACCACTTTGCCAGTGCCTGGAGTTGCAGTCTGTCAGGGCTCGGAATTCGCGGCGGTGTGGCTTACGGTAAGACGGATCCCGAGGGACATAAGGTTGTTGAGGGCGAAGCGTCCGCCGGCGATTTGTTTGCTACGATCCTGACTGCACTCGGAATTGACTACAAGCATGAATATACCGTTGGCGTTCGACCAGTGCCGCTGGCAGATTTTGGATCGAAGCCGATTTCAGAAGTGCTGGCTTAAGGACAATACCGTTTAGTAAAGGTTGTGGAAGTTGCCAAACTTCCAGTGTTCCAGATCTTTAGCAAGATCCACTACAGATAAGAACTTACTTCATTGAGCGGTATTGGGCTTAGACACAAACCAATGCCGAATATCGGACGACACGTCACACGAACAAAGCCGTTGCTCCTTCATTTTGAATTCAGACGTTGGAAGAACATATGAACCAGGACGAAGTGACGCCAGAGATTGAATCGACTGCTTCACCAGGTGCAGACACGTTGCCCAATGTGGTCAAGGTGCAGAAACAGTTTTCATTGCCGGGGATTGGCTTCTGCCTTGCATCACTGAGTAACAAGGCTGTGATCTGCGCAGGGCTTTCTGATTTCTCGGTTGTCAAATTCGATCTTTCGGCAGAGAAAGTTGAGCCGTCCGCGATTGGCACTGTGAGCCATTCCAGCTACGTCATGGGGCTTGTCCGAAGTGGAGAAATGCTGATCTCGGGCGGATACGATTGTTCGCTGATCTGGAGAAATGCTGAAGGCGGTAACATCATAAGACAAGTTGCTGATGCTCATGCAAAGTGGATTCGGATGCTGGCGGTCAGTCCTGATCACAATCGAATCGCCAGTGTTGCCGATGATATGAAGACGAAGCTTTGGGACTCCGCAACAGGCGAATGTCTTGCAACATGGGGTGACTACGAGTCGAAGACACCACACGGTTTTCCTTCGATGCTTTATGCTGTTGCCTGGTCGCCCGATGGGAAATGGCTGGCGACAGGCGATCGTACCGGTCGTGTTCTTGTGCGAGACGCCTCAAGTGGCCAGATTGCCGCAACCATTGAAACACCGGTCATGTATACATGGGATCCAAAAGCGAGGCGGCATTCGATCGGTGGCGTTCGGTCGCTGGCCTTCTCTAACGATTCGAATTTGCTGGCAGTCGGTGGCATGGGAAAAGTTGGCAACATTGATCACCTCGAAGGAGTTTCTCGAATCGAAGTCTTTGCCTGGCAATCGGGTGAACGTCGTTTTGAAATTGAAGACAGCAAACACAAGGGTCTGGTTGAGTCGTTGCAATTTGGGCCCGGTGATGCCTACCTTGTTGCCGCAGGTGGTGACAACAGCGGCTTTGTGAGTGTTTATAATATGAGCGACGGAAAACTGCTGGCTCAGGATAAAGCTCCGATGCATGTTCATGATTTTGAACTCACGGAAGACGGCCGATCTCTAACCGCTGTCGGGCATCAGCAGGGTGCCGTGATAGATCTGTTTGGGGCGTAGAAGTCTGTCGAGTTCAAACACTCGCACATTCCACATCACGCGACTCTAAACCACAGGATTGGTGAGAATCAACATGCGAACAGGATCGATGATCTGTTGCTTAGCCTTCCTGCTTGCGGGTGTCGTTGTTACGTCTTCATTGTCGGCTGACGATCCGATGAAGTACGAATGGCCTGGGAACGAAGGGCGTCAATACGCCGTTGAAGTCAGATCTTTGACTGACAATACATGGCTGATTCAGAGGTTTACACTTGATCTTCGAACGAAGAATGTCGCCGATAGTCTTGCCACACTTTATGTCGGTATGTCTTCGTCTCGGACTTCGGACGAACCAGTTGCTGTCAATGAACGGACTGGCCGCATTCTTCAGGGATTTCCACAAGTCGGAGCATTACGGTTTGTCACATCACCCGAACAGAAACCATCATCCGCTGTGGTGGACGTGGACGGTCGATCGGCGATACGAGAAACGAATGAGTTGCCGTACCTTTTGGGTTACCTTTCCGAAATGTTATTCGACCACCTTCCCGAATTGGATCAGAAGGAATGGTCACACAAAAGAACTGGAAGTCTTCTGACTGCATCCTTTACAGGCTCACCCGCAAATCCGCTGTCCTTCACAGTCGATTCGAGATATCGCCTTTCGGACGTGTCGGAGAGTCATGCAACCATAATTCGTGAGTACAGGCTTTTCACCGATGAGCTTCGAAATGGAGAGCCTCATATTGAACTTCAGGCAACGAAAACATCGCGATTTGATCGAGAAAGCGGAACCGTAACGGATGTCACCGTGAGGGCCGTCTGAGTGTTCGAGAGAACCGACTCCAGGTTCATTATCCGGTTAGACTGGAGGCTCATCTGCTGAGTTCCGAAGAAAAGGCCAAAATGATAGCAGATGCAAAGAAGGCCAGATCGGACGCCGCAGCAAGCGCTGCAGCACGTGCGGCGGAGGCTCAAAAGGAATTCACAAGCGAGGAACGAACAAAGGTTCTTAAACAACTCGAACTTGGAGAGGATGATGTACTGGATTTGTTGAGTCGAAAGCGTCCAACAAAGCCAGATGTTGAAATCAGCGAGGCTCTGGTGCGTTTGTCGAGGACCGATAACGGTTCGCGCAAGGATTCCGTCTTCGCTGCGTTGGAATGGTGGGGTGACACCAACAGTGTTCCTGTCCTTATTGAAGGGCTCAATGACACTGAGAATTATTTTGTGCCACAAAGAGCTCGAGCTGCGGTTGTTCGCCTGCGTGCAAAAGAAGCCGTACCGGTTCTCATCGCCCAAGTCAAAGGGAAACGGTCTCTCCGCAGGTACGCAGCAAATGCCCTGGCAGAGATGGGTTCGATGGTCGAAGAAAGTGTGTTGCCGCTGCTTTCTGATGAAGATGAGGAGGTTCATCGTGCGGCCATCGAGATTCTGGGAGGTGCCGGCACGTCAGAAAGTCTTGCCCACCTAAAGAAAATGGCCCAGACGGCCGACGTCTCGAATGCCTATTACCTCAAGCAGGCCATTACGCAGATCGAGAAGCGGGCTAAGGAGAACAAGTAATCGTGCTCGGTCTCAAGTGTCAGCAGGGCCGATCCCTACGGGCCGAGCGTTACGGTAGGCTGGCGGGAACTGGCCCTGCTTAGTTTTCACCTTGATTCAATTCTTATCGTATTTTGGAACTTTTGATGATCGAGATGGTGGCCTTTGTCACCCTGGTTACCCCCTATCGAATCCTTTTCTTTCCACATCGAATATTGTCCGGGAGCCAGTCCCGATTTCAGCACTTGTCCTGAGGTAAGTTTTTGCCATTTGCGGTACCGCAGGGCTCGCGCCCTTCCGCTACAAATAGAAGCGGCAGGGCGCAAGCCCTCCGGTGTCTTCCTATGCCCAACTATTGATCAATCTTCGATCCACCAGCATCCTGAGCTTCCAAAGTATATCGCATCGCAGCCTCGAGCGAATCGTCATCGAACAAGTACCGAACGCTCCCTTTCCGCGTCCACCATTGCTCACGCAGTTTGGCCTGGTGACCTTCGCCTGAACGCGAAGTCTCAAGTTCCTTCAGCTTTCGCGTACACCACGACTTGAATTGATCGCGAACGATTTCACCCGCATGACTGTTTGCAGTGACCACGACGTGGCAATGGTTGGATCGACAATTCACGGCGTGCAAAACCCATCCACGCAATT